>JODI01000026.1 GCA_000720805.1 Streptomyces violaceoruber | reverse complement strand
AGTCGGCGGCAGCCGGCGAGCCAGGCCATGGTCCGTTCGATGGTCCAGCGATGTCGGCCCAGTCGCTTTGACGACTCGATGCCCTTGCGGGCAATGCGGCCGGCCGATGCCTCGAATAGGCGCCGTGCTCCTTGTCGTTAAAGTGCCGGTGGGGACAGTCGGCGGAATATTTGCGGCACCCGTCGTGGGGTGCCGGCCGAGGTCGCGGGGAGTGCGACGAAGAGTGCCGCTGCCCCCCAGTGGGCCCGCCCTTCCGCCCGGACAGCGAGCCGGGCGGCGCTGAGTTGGTCGGGAAGGGGCGTCTTTCGCACAGAGGCTGGCGTGCGTGCCGGTCGCCGACGCGCGGACGCTCGCTCAGCTGTGGGCGCAGCGTGGTGTGGTGGCGTACGTGGGTGCGCTGGTGCCAGGTCTCGTCGAGAGGTGCCAAGTCTGGCTGGCATTCTCACGAGCCCAGGACGCGCCTCACCGCCCACGGCCCCGAGCTGATCTTTCCCGGTCACTACGGGACGATCTACCAGGCCAAGGGGATGGACTACCTGGGCGAGACGCGCCCGCGGCGCCTGACCATGCTGCCCGACGGCTCGGTCCTCCACGACCGCGCGATGTCCAAGGTCCGCAACGGCGAGCGCGGCCGCGGCGGTGTCGAGCGGCGCCTGGTCGCCCTCGGCGCTCGCCCCCGTGACGAGGGTGAGCCCGGCCGGGGGTGGCTGGAGGAGGCCCTGCAGGCTGTCGGCGCGCGGCTCGTAGCCCACGGGGGCAACCACAAGTTCTGCGGACGGTTCTGGCGTGTTGCCGCTTGGCCGATGACGGTACCAGGACACGGGGGCCGGAGCCGATGAGTACCGTCCAGGACACTCTGCCTTTCGATGACTTGGCCGAGTTCCCAAGTGCCTCGGATTGTGGTGCAGCGCTGGCGGTACCGACGGCATACCGGGAGGAACGTCGAACGAGACCCGCGGCGTCGGCACGAGAGGCGTCTCAGCTCGGACGGCTGTGCAGCCGTGCCTCCCGGCGATTCGGGCCGAGGACGAGGCCGACTGGGCTCTGGGGTTGGGAGAATGCGCTGCCGCGGCCGGGCGGTGTCGTCCCGACCTCCGCACCGGCCCGCGCTACGTCACTTCCGCCCGCCCCAAGCCCTCGGCCAAGCTGGGCCGGTAGTAGTCAGAGAGCAGCGCGTGACTCTCGGCGGCCTGCGACAGGACCGGCCGCTGAACGAGTGGTTCGAGGCCGGGCTTTCAACGAGGCATCGGCCGCCCAGCGCATCGTATTTCCCCCGACTGCGTACGCCTTGGCCGAAGGGAGTGACTGGCCCGGCTAGCCGTGCCGGCTCGGGTGCGGACAGGGGAAAGCGGGCGCAGCCCTTATCTCAACTGCGGTTCGCTGACGCCGTCGGGTGTATTGAGTCAGGGTCAACGGACTGTCAGCAGTGGTTCCACCACCAGGAGATGTTGGGGTAGGGCA
Organism: Streptomyces violaceoruber; assembly: GCA_000720805.1. GTDB lineage: Bacteria > Actinomycetota > Actinomycetes > Streptomycetales > Streptomycetaceae > Streptomyces > Streptomyces cellulosae_A. The sequence continues at coordinate 107,074 of JODI01000026.1, read as the reverse complement.
GGGGGCTGGGATCGGTGGTCGACGGTGACGGTGCCCAGCAGGCGGGTGTGGTGGCGACATCTTGCAGAGCGATGTGTTGTGCCGGGCGGTAGCGCGGCGCGCACAGGGAGGCTTCGGTGTTGGCGACGATGAACTGACCGAGTCGTTCGATGAGGTATTGCAAAGGCGCTTCGGCCGACGGTGTCAGGCGCTCGCTAAGACGGAGGAAGAGGAGCATCAGGCGGTCGCGCGTCTCGATCGCCGCGGCGACGGCCTGGTCGAAGTTGAGCCCACGCGTCGCTCGCAAGATGCCCACAAAGTTCGGGGATGTCTGGCCTTCTGCTTTTTCCTTGTGGTAGGAGGCCACATCGTTTTCCACTCCCACGAGAAGAGTTGCGCAGCCGATCAGGGCCTGGACGGCCGGCGCGTTCCAGTCATCGTCCGGGATGGGGGCGGGCCCGCACAGTCCGATCCACGCGGCGTAGACGGAGCTGCCGACGTCGTGGATGCGCAAGGCGAGGTATTCGTCTTCTGTGGGCTCGTCCAGGTGGAGCTTGTGTACTCCGCTGGAGAGCAAGCACCTGAGTCCGGTGCTCACGCGGGCCACCTGGGTCGGCGTGCACTCAGCACGCAGCTGTTCCATCACGTCGCATAGTGCGGCGACGTAGGGGTTGTCATTCTCTGTCACGCGGTATCCCGGGGACTCCAGGACATGCGTGATCTGGCCCACGAGACGGATGATGTCGCTGCGCCGGCCGACGGCGTCGGGATGGTCGAGTACGTCGTCGTCGATGACGAGCGCCCACTCGATCATGCAGCCGATACCGTGAAGCACTGCCTTGCTGGTGTCCGGAGTGGAGAACCTGCCCAGGACCCAGGCCAGAACGGTTCCTGGGGATTGGTCGGGCTCCGTGGTGGTTGGCTTGGAGAAGAAGGTGAACGACTCTTTCCATGCCTGGACCTGGGCTCCGATCTCTTTGGGGAAGTGCGAGATTTCGGGAATCGGCGCGGGGTAGTAAAAGCGCGGCGCACCACCCCGCTGAGGAATCGCGGACCGGTCCACTGCCGATGTGCTGGTGCTCATGCGTGCTCCTTCGTCGGTGCGACGTCCTGACGGTGGCCGTGCGCGGCCGCGGTGTGATCAGTCGAAGAAGGTGCCAATCTCCTTCAATCGGGTGGTGCGGCAGGCTCCAGACGCCAACTGGGGCGCTGTCACCTACGGCGTGGGACCTGAAGAGCTCTGATCGGCCGATGATGGCGACTGGGCTGGGCGGAACGCGCCGTCGCGTGGCTCCGGCGGCCCGGGCCGGTTCGGCCGTCCCCGTCTGGGGAGGGCGTTGCGGGTGCGGTGGTGGAAGGCGAGGAGGCCCAGAAGCCCTGCAACGGTGAACCACAGGGCCTGGACGGCGAGGTAGGAAGGAGCGGGGGTGGTGGAGAAGCTTGCTGCGGTGGCGGCCTGGACGGTGCCGTAGGTGGGCAGCAGGCCTGTCAGTGCGCTGTCGGCGCCCGAGCTGAGGACGGGGTTTTGCAGACTGACGTCGATGACGCTGGTCATCACCAGGGCGAACATGCCCTCGACCTCGCGGCGCAGGAGGGATCCGAAGATTACGCCGAGGGCCCCGTAGGTCAGGGCCGCGCTGAACAGAGCGGTGGCCAGCAGGTAGGGCTGCTGCGGTGTCCAGGCGGTGCTGGTGACGACGGTGGCATACGCGGCGAGGACCGCGGACGTGAGAGCCAACGAGGTGGTCTTGGCCAGGACGAGATGGGCTCTGGGATAGCCGGCCATGGCCAGACGCCGGTCGAAGCGTCCGCCGGTGAAGGTGGCGGCGAACATCATGAACCCGGTGACCAGAGTGACGGCGTTGATGGCGCCGCTGATCTGGGTGAGCCGGCTCCCGGGAAGCGGCACCATCTCTCCGGTGGACGCCAGGCGAATCGTGACGGCTTTGTCGGGGATGGTCAGGTAGACCAGAGTGATCCAGGTGGGAATGAAGACGACGACCAGCAGCATGGCGAACCGGTTGCGGGCGTGCTCGATCAGGTCGTACCGAGTAGCCGTTGTGAAGAGCTTCAGGTGTCTTCTCACGCCTAGACCACCGTCTGCGGGTGCAAGGTGCCCGAGTCCAAGCGCCAAAGGTTATCCAGGCGTTCGATGTCGTAGGCCAGGTGAGAGACCACCAGGACGGAGCGGCCGGCGTCGCGCAGTTGGGCCGCCAGCTCCCAGAAACGCTGGTAGGTGTCCCAGTCGAAGCCCTGGTACGGCTCGTCCAGCAGCAGAACTTGCGGGTCGTGCATGAGCGCTAGGGTGAGGTTCAGCTTCTGCCGGGTTCCGCCGCTGAGCACTCCGGCGCGGACATCGGCGTACTCCGAGAACCGCAGAGTCTCCATGATCTCCGCAGCATGCCGCAGGTCAGGGAGTTCGAAGGCGGTCCTGAAGAACTCCAGATGCTGCCGGACAGTGAGCGCGTCGTTGAGAATTACGTCCTGGGGACAGTAGCCGAAACGCCCCTGGTGACGGACTGTGCCACGATCCGGCCGCAGCTCACCGGCGAGGATCTTCAACAGGGTCGTCTTGCCTGCGCCGTTCTCACCGACGATCCCGGCCAGCACACCGGGGCTGAGATACAAGGTGACGCCCCGCAGGACCTCATGCCGACGGTAGGCGTGATGCAGATCCTTCACCTCCACCGCGTCCCCTCAGCCCAATCCCATTCAGCACGCACCCACTGCTTGCCAACCGACAATCTGACGGCAAGGCAGCGGCGCGCCCAGAGCTGCATCGCCACACCACCCAAAAAGGGGAACAAGCGGACAGAGGATTGACACGCAGTTCGTAGCACCGTCCACGCGACACAACGTGGCGCGACTTCCCTGATCAGTCCATGGACCACAGCGATCCCTGATGATGCTCGACCTCGCCCGAGGCTCGATGTCAGATCGCCGTTTGCCCATGGGTCTGCGCCTAGAGATGGCTTCGTTCCCGCCAGTGCAGTTGCAAGGCGGGAGAGTCGCGCCGATCGCTTTGACTCCCCGCTCGTGAGCCCATCGGATCAGGTAGCGGTGGCCGTCTCAGCAGGTGCCGCGCTCAACTGTTCGTGGTGACCATCCGTGCGGCCTCGCGCCAGGAGCCTGACAGGTGACGCCCGGTGCGGCCAGGTGCACTTTCGCAGCGAGCTGTGTGCCCCGGCGTGGTGGAGTGCGCCGGAGTGCTCACTGCTGCGGTGGGGTGGTCGGACGGACGCGGGGGTGTGTGTTGTGCTCCGGGTTGACTACGGTCTGCTCCCGGCTCAGATCCGGCCCGGGTGGAGTGGGTCCGATGACCCGCGCCATGCTGCTCGCCAACGTGGTCTCCATGGCCGAGCGTGAACTCGGCTGATCCGCCCGACGGCTGCCGTCGCTGCTGCCCAAGGGCGAGATCTACGCCAGCGCCCTAAAGATGGCATCGGGGTTTCCTGTCCGCCGTCAGGAGCCTTGTCGCGGACGGCGACCTGATCATCCGGCTCGGCCAGTTGGTCCGTGCGCACGTGACGTGGCTGTTGCTTCCGATGTCGCTTCTTGAGTTCGGTGCCCTGCACCTCCCTGACCTGGCAATTCGGGGCGTGGACGGTGTCTTCGAGGCAGCCGTGTGAACCTTCGTGGATCGTCGGGTGGTTTGGCTCAGTCGTTCGATCTCGGTTCGAAGACCGGGTTGGGTGTAGAGCCGGGGCTGGAGACGGCGGCGGTGCGGGCGACGCTCTCGAAGGTGATCGGGGTCCCCTCGTACTCGAGTTCGCGCAGGCCTGGATGCCCTTGGAGCGGGTGAGGTCGTGGCGCCGACGTGGAGATGTACCCAGGTGGGCGGTGTTGTCAGCCGATATCGGCCTGGCCTTCGGGCGGTCGGAGGCCTCGGGGGCCAGGGCGGTGATGACGGGGCGATGTTGTCCAGGACGTGAGTGTTCTTCTCGACAAGCAGCCAGGCCGACCGCACCGTCCGCAGGACATCTACGGGCGCCTCGCACATGCCCCTCAGTCCACGCTCCGGCAAGCACGCACCCTGTCTCACCCCCAAAGCCGCACTTCGGGGCCCTTTGCCCGCGCCACGACACCCTGAAAAGGCATCGATTCACCCTATTGACACGCGGCCGAAACCCGCCCAGCATGATGAGCGTCACCATTCAGTCGTGAATAGATATTCGCTCGCACCTCTGGCGCCCAGCCGGCAGTCCCACCCCAGCCCGCCCCTCTCGCTCGCTGAACCCCCTGCGGCCGGTGGTGCGAGACCCTCCGGACCTCAAGATCCAGCGATCAAGGACGATCCAGATGCTCACCACAGACCCAGCCGGGACCGTGCGGTTCCGGGAACGGCGTCGGCGTATCGCCGATGAAGATCTGTCCGGTCGGCTCCAGGAGCTGGGGCAGCTGGCCACCGACGTGCGCCGCAGTGTCGTGCGGATGATCGACGGCGCCCAGCTCGGTCACATCGGCGGCGACCTGTCGGTGACGGACATCCTCGTCACCCTGTTCGGCGGGGTGCTGGCCGTGGATCCCGAGAAGCCGCGTGATCCCGATCGTGACCGTTTCATCCTGAGCAAGGGGCACTGTGCGGCGGCCCTGTACGCGACGCTCGCTCACAGCGGCTTCTTCCCGCTGTCGGAGTTGTCCACGTTCATGGCGCCGCTGTCCCCGCTCAACGGCCACCCGAACCGCAGGAAGGTACCGGGCGTCGAGACGAATACCGGGCCCCTTGGACACGGCTTCCCCGTCGCGGTCGGCTGTGCCCTGGCGGCCAAGGTGTCGGGCCGCTCGTACCGCACCTTCGTGGTCCTGGGCGACGGCGAACTGCAGGAGGGGAGCAACTGGGAGGCGGCGATGACCGCCGCGCACTATGACCTCGCCTCCCTCACGGCGATCGTCGACCGCAACCGTCTCCAGCAGGGCGCCCGTACCGAGGACACCAAGCGGCTGGAGCCGCTCGCGGACAAGTGGACCAGCTTCGGCTGGGAGGTCCGGGACGCCGACGGACACGACCACGGACAACTGCTGTCCGCACTGCGCCCGTCCACGACCGGTCGGCCGGTCGCCGTCGTGGCCCGCACCGTCAAGGGCAAGGGCGTGTCGTTCATCGAGGACCGCGTCGAGTGGCACCACAAGGTGCCGAATCCCGAGCAGGTTCAGGCCGCCCTGGAGGAGCTCAGCCGATGACTGCCGATGTCATGCCCGAGACCGCGCAGACCTACGACTGCCGCCAGGCGTTCGCGGAGGAACTGATCGCGCTGGCCGCCCAGGACGAGCGGATCGTCGCTGTGTGCAACGACTCCGTGGGGTCGAGCAACCTCGTCCGGTTCAGAGAGCTCTTTCCCGACCGCCTCATCAACGTCGGCATCGCCGAGCAGGACCTCGTCGGTGTGGCCGCCGGGCTGTCGATCGGCGGGTTCGTCCCGTTCGTCAGCGCCGCGGGCCCCTTCCTGACCGGCCGCGCCACCGAACAGATCAAGACCGACGCCGCCTACAACGGACTCCCGGTGGTGCTCTGCGGCCAGAGCCCCGGTCTGGCCTACGGGGAACTGGGGCCCACCCACCATTCGATCGAGGACCTGTCCTGGATGCGAGCGATCGCCGACCTGGCCATCGCCGTGCCCGCGGACCCGGCCCAGACCCGCGCCGCCGTACGCTGGGCCGCCGCCCACGACGGACCCGTCTACCTGCGCATCCCGCGGTTCAAGGTCCCGTCGGTCACGCCGCAGGACGCACCGTTCGAACCCGGCCGCAGCATCCAGCTCACCGACGGCGACGACCTCACCGTCATGGCCGTCGGAACCATGGTCTCCCGCGCCCTGGCCGCCGCCCAGGCACTGCGCGCCGAGGGTGTCGGCCTCCGGGTGCTGAACATGACCTTCGTCGAGCCGCTGGACGTGGAAGCCGTCCTGCGGGCCGCTCGCGAGACCCGGGGCATCGTCACCGCCGAGGAGGCGACCACCACGGGCGGCCTCGGCGCGGCGGTGGCCAGCCTCGTCGCGCAGAACCATCCCGTGCCCATGCGGATCCTCGGGGTGCGGCGCGAGTTCGCGCCGACCGGGAGTGCCGCCTTCCTGCTGCGGCACTTCGGTCTCACGGCCGACGGCATCGCTTCCGCCGTACGGGAGTTGCTGGCCGGCGGCCACGGGGGCGGTGCACATGGACAGGAATGAGTCCCGTCGCTTCGCAGGCAAGTGTGTCGTCGTCACCGGCGCCGCACAGGGCATCGGGCGCGGGATGGCCGCGCGGTTCGCCGGCGAAGGCGCGAACGTCCTGATGCTCGACCGGTCCGAGGCCGTCAAGGAGGCGGCCGAGAAGGTCGCCGCCCAGCACCCCGGCGGCAGCGCGACCGGCGTCCGTACGGATGTCACCTCCCCGCACGACGTGACCCGCGCCTTCGACCTCGCCGACCGCACCTGGGACGGTGTCGACGTCCTGGTCAACAACGCCGGCGTCATCACCATCAGCCCACTGGAGGACCTGAGCCTCGACGACTGGCAGAAGGTCCTCGCCGTCAACACCACAGGCACCTTCCTGTGCGCCCAGGCCGCCGCCGCCAGCATGCGGAAGCACGGACGCGGAGGGCGCATCCTCAACGCAGCCTCGGGGCAGGCCCGTCAGGGCTTCATCTACACACCGCACTACGCGGCCAGCAAGTTCGGGGTCGTGGGACTTACGCAGAGCCTGGCGAAGGAACTCGCCAAGGACCGGATCACCGTGAACGCCTACTGCCCCGGCATCGTCGGCAGCGACATGTGGGACTACAACGACCGCGCATGGGGCCGGCTGCTCGGTGACTACGAGCCGGGTGGGCTCATGGCCGAATGGGTCGCGGGCATCCCGCTCGGACGCGCCGGCACCGAGGACGACGTCGCCGGCCTCGCCCTTTTCCTCGCCTCCGAGGAGGCGGCCTACATCACGGGCCAGACGATCAACGTCGACGGAGGGATGTTCATGAACTAGCACGTCACGCGCGTGACGACAGCGCAGGTGACCGAACGCGGTCCATGCCACCCCTTCCGACCTGGATGCACTCTTTTCACTATCCGGAGACCTCCATGAGTACGACCAGCAACGCGGCGAAGCCCGTGGACGCACCGCCGTCGGCCGAGCGGCGGCTGAAAGCGCCGTCCTGGGCGACCGGGCTCCTCACCGGATCCCGCGGTCCGGCACTGGGCCTGATCGCCATGGGCGTCGTCTTCTACATCGCGACGCCGTATTTCCTGACCCAGAACAATCTGTTGAACATCGTCGACCAGGCGGTGATCCTGGGTCTTCTCGCTCTCGGTATGACCGCCGTGATCATCACGGGCGGCATCGACCTCTCGGTCGGCGCCGTGCTGGCGCTGGCGACCATGGTGCTGGGGTGGACCTCCCACGAGCTGGGCTGGCCGCTGTGGCTGAGCGCGCTCGTCGCGATCGGTGTCGCGGGGGCGTGCGGCCTGGCCAACGGGCTGGGCGTCACCTTCACCAAACTCCCGCCCTTCATCGCCACGTTGGCGATGATGTCGATCGCCCGTGGCCTGGCCAACGTCATCACCGACGGCCAGCAGATCGTCGGGTACCCGGGCTGGTTCGACAACCTCTCCACCGTCCGCTACCTCGGTGTCTTCACCTTCGTCACCTTCGTACTGGTCGTGCTGTACGTGGCGGGGTGGGCCTACATGCGCTACCGGACCGGTGGGCGTGAGCTGTACGCCATCGGCGGCAGCTCGGAGGTGGCAAGGCTCGCCGGCATCAGCGTGCGCAAGCGGACGGTGCTCGTCTACACCGTGACCGGCGTCCTCGTCGGCCTGGCCGGCGTCTTCCTCGCCATGCGTCTCGACTCCTCGCAGCCGAGCGCCGGAACGGGCTACGAACTCGACGCGATCGCCGCCGTGGTGATCGGCGGCGCGAGCCTGAGCGGCGGTGTCGGCTCCGTCACCGGAACCCTGTTCGGCGTGCTGATCATCGGTGTCCTGCACAACGGGCTCAACCTGCTCGGAGTCTCCCCGTTCATTCAGCAGATCGTCATCGGCGTCGTGATCGCACTGGCCGTGATGATCGACGTCCTGCGCCGCCGCAAGGCGCACTGACTACCTCAGCTCGATTCGGCCGACCACAGGTCCCCACCGCTCAGCCACCGCCGCACGGCCGTCTCGCCCCCACTCGCTTCACCCGATCCCAAGAGATCGGCTCGTCCCCGCTCACCTCTGAACCGCCTCTCTCCCCCGAGTCGCCGGGTCCGTTTCCCGAAGGAGCACCATCGTCATGAAGTCCCCGTACCGCTGGATCGCCACCGGCGTCGTGGCCGCCCTCGCTCTTACCGCCACCGCCTGCAACAGAGAGAGCGCCGGCACGACCACCGCCGACGGCAAGCCGGTGACGATCGGTCTCGCCGTCGCCAATCTCCAGGCCGACTTCTTCAACCAGATCAAGCAGTCCGTCGAAGCCGAAGCCAAGAAGAAGGGCGTCAAGGTCGTCGTGGCGGACGCCCGCGGTGACTCCGCGACCCAGGTCAACCAGATCCAGGACTTCATCAGCCAGCAGGTCAGCGCGATCATCTACATCCCGGCCGGCGCCACGGCCGCCGGCGTGCCGGTGAAGGCCGCGGAACGCGCGAAGATCCCCGTCATCACGGTCGACCGCAACCCCGAGGACGCGCCGGGCAAGTCCTTCATCGCCACCGACAGCGTCGCGGCCGCCAAGACGCTCGGCGAGTACGTGATCAAGCAGAAGGACGGCAAGGGCCAACTGGCCATCCTCCAGGGCCAGATCGGCACCACCCCGCAGGTCGACCGGCAGAAGGGCTTCGGGCAGGCGCTCGCGGGGGCACCCGGGATCAAGGTGGTCACCCAGCAGACCGCCGACTGGGCGCAGGACAAGGCGTACTCCGTGGCCCAGGACATGCTCCAGGCCCACCCGGGCATCGACATCTTCTGGGGACAGGCCGACGCGATGGCTCTCGGTGCCGCGCAGGCCGTCAAGAGCGCCGACGGCAAGAAGCGTCTCATCGTCGGCTTCGACGGCGACGTCGCGGGCCTGAAGGCCGTCCGCAACGGCACCATCGACGCCACCATGGTCCAGCAGACCCAGAAGATGGGGCGGATGTCGGTGGACACCGCGCTGGAAGTCCTGGACGGCAAGGACGTCCCGGCGACGCAGTTGCAGCCCGCGTTCCTCCTGACCAAGGACGACACGGCGAAGGCCGACCAGTACATCAAGACCCACCCCTGAGCCCGGGGAGCAACGTCATCATGACGAACGTCAGCCACGTCACGAGGGACCAGACACACGAGGGCCTGATCGTGCGAGGCGTGTCCAAGCGCTTCGGCGCGACACAGGCCCTGGACCGGATCGACCTCGACGTCCGCCCCGGCGAGGTGGTGGCCCTGCTCGGCGAGAACGGCGCCGGCAAGTCCACCATCGGCAACATCATCGCCGGCACGTTCCCCTCCGACACCGGTCACATGGCCTGGCAGGGACAACCGTACGAGCCGAAGTCGCCAGGAGACGCCATCACTCACGGCATCGGGCTCATCCATCAGGAGACGCGCCTGCTGCCGGACCTGTCGATCGCCGAGAACGTCTTCCTGGGCCGGCTCCTCACCCGCGGCGGACGCATCGACCGTACGGAGATGAACCGCCGCGCGGAGGAACAGCTGCACCGTCTCGGCCTGGACATCTCCCCCACCCGGCTGGTCGGCACGCTCCGGGTGGCCGCGCAGCAGCAGGTGGAGATCGCCAAAGCCCTCACCCTCAACGCGAAACTGCTCATCCTCGACGAGCCGACAGCCGCCCTGGGCGGCGACGAGACCGATCACCTCTTCGAGCGGATCGACGCGCTGCGCAAGGAAGGCGTGTCCTTCGTCTACGTCAGCCACCGCCTCGAAGAGATCGCCCGCATCTGCGACCGCATCGTGGTGATGCGGGACGGGCAGAGGGTCGCCACCCATGCGAACGCACAGGTGCCCGTGTCCCAGCTCGTCGAGGAGATGGTGGGGCGTAGCGTCGAACGGATCTTCCCCGAAACGGGAGCACCTGCGGAGCGTGAGGTACTGCGCGTGGAGGGCCTGACCAACCCCTCCTTCCGGGACGTCTCCTTCGGCGTGCGCGCGGGCGAGGTGTTCGGTATCGCCGGGATCGTCGGCGCGGGACGTACCGAACTCGTGCGGGCGATCGCCGGAGTCGACCCGGTGACCGAGGGAAAGGTCACCGTCGACGGCCAGGTGCTGCGGCTGCGCGGGCCCCGGGACGCCATCGAGGCGGGAGTGGCTCTCGTACCCGAGGACCGCAAGGGCCAGGGCGCCGTGCTCGACCTCTCCATAGGCGACAACGTGGTTCTGCCCAACCTCGACCGGGTCGCCCGGCGGGGCTGGCTGACTCCGCGGCGCGTCACCGAAGTCGCCACCGACGCGATCAAGTTGATGACCGTCAAGGGACGGGCCGCACAGCCGGTGCGGACCCTGTCCGGCGGCAACCAGCAGAAGATCGTCATCGCCAAGTGGCTGGAACGCAAGCCCAAGGTGATCATCCTCGACGAACCCACCCGCGGCATCGACGTCGGCGCCCGCGCCGCCATCTACGAGGTGATCGCGGATCTGGCCCGGTCGGGCATGGCGGTCGTGGTGGTCAGCTCCGACCTCGACGAGGTCCTGGGACTGTCCCACCGTGTACTGGTCCTCAGCCGCGGACAACAGCAGGGCATCCTGTCAGCGGAGGAGGCGACGAACTCCGCGGTCATGCACCTCGCCACGGCCTGACGCTCAGGCGATGAGGGCCGGGTGCGCCGCACCCGGCCCCCTTCCCGGTGCCTGCCGGTCCGCCTACTGTTCCGTCCTATGGATCATGAGCAGCAGCAATCCATACGCCACTTCGACCACTGCCCCTGGCTCTTCGCCATGGAGGCGACCTCGGCACAGCGGGCCACCCAGCGGGAGCGGCAAAAGGCGCTGGGCGGGGACAGCGAGGCCGGCGAGCAGTGCTACGTGGCCGAGTCCGCCGCGGTGTTCCCGGACCGGCTACGGCTCGGAGACAACTCCTACATCGCCGCTCACGCCTACGTCACAGGGGACTTGGCCACTGGCTCGGACTGCTCGCTGAACCCGTTCACCACAGTGCGGGGCAGCGTCACCCTGGGCGACGGTGTGCGCATCGGCGCGCACACCTCGCTGCTCGGCTTCAACCACACCATGGCGCCAGACCGGCCGGTCTTCCAACAGCCGCTGACCAGCAGGGGGATCACCGTCGGGGACGATGTGTGGATCGGCTCGCACGTGGTTGTCGTGGACGGGGTGACCATCGGCGACCACTGCGTCATCGGAGCCGGGGCGGTGGTCACCAAGGATCTCCCCGCTTGGACGGTGGCCGCCGGCAACCCCGCACGGCCACTTCGCAATCGTCTGGACGACAAAGTGACTGCCGCAGCCCGGACAGGCCACGGTAAAGACCGCCTGACCCGGTTCGCCGACACCGCCCGCGCCCAGGCCGCCGATCTCCTCGCCCGGTGCTGGAACGGCGACCGGTACGTCGACCGCCCCGGAGCGGCGCCCGCAGTGCGCGCGCACTGCGATGCCGTGGAGATCGCCGACCTCCTGCTGGGCACCGCCCCGGAACAGCTGACCGCCGACGAGCACGTCGAGCGGCTGACCGCCCTGCAGGACACGCAGACCGGGCTGGTACCGGAGTTCGGCGAACCACTGCCTGCCGTCGACGCCGACGGCTTCATCGGCGACGGATCCGGCCTCTACCACGTCCTGTCCGTCGGCTACGCCCTCGACTTGCTGGGCGGATCCTTTCCGCATCCGGTGCACGGCGTACGGCAGATGACGCCCAGGCAGCTCGTGACGCGGCTGGACCACCTGCCGTGGCAGGACGGGGCATGGGGTGCCGGTGCCTGGATCGACTCATGGGCCACGGCCGCGCACTGGAACCTCCGCCGAGCGGACGACTCGGTCACACCCGGTACCGTGGAAGCCCTGTTCGGCTGGCTGCTGACCCATGCCGACCCATGGACGGGCATGTGGGGCACTCCCTCACCGTCGGCCAGCCGGCTTCAGGTGGTCAACGGCTACTACCGGCTCACGCGCGGCTCGTTCGCCCAGTTCGGGCTGCCGGTGCCGCACCCGGAGCGGGTCGTGGACGCGGTCCTGGACCACGCCCGAGACGCTCGCTACTTCGGCACCGGGCGGGAGAACGCCTGCAATGTGCTGGATGTGGCGCATCCTCTGTGGCTGTGCACCCGGCAGCTCGGAGCCGGTACGAACGGTGAGGGCTACCGGTCTGCCGAGATACGCGCCTGGGCCGAACGCCAACTGGCCGCGGCCCTTCTGCGCTGGCAGGACGGCCAGGGCTTCGGCTTCGGCCCGGGTGCCACTGGCCCCGGGCCGGAACCCGGACTCCAGGGCACCGAAATGTGGCTCGCCATCGTCTGGCTCCTCGCCGACCTGCTGGGCTGCTCCGACGCCCTTGGCTACCGCCCCCGCGGCGTCCACCGCCCGGAGCCGGCGGACCGGCGTACTCCCACGACGTGAGCTCCGCCTGGGAACACGCCCGCGTATCCGGAGCCTGTGGGGCGACCGCGGCCCCGCCACAGACTTGGGCGGGGCCATGATCTACGGCAGTCTCGCTGTCACGCCGTGGATCCACGGGCGCGCACGGCCGCGAGGAGGTCGTTCCAGGAGACCTTGAACTTGTCCACACCTTCCTTTTCGAGCTGGGCGACGACCTCGTCGTAGGAGATGCCGAGCGCGGTGAGCTTGTCGAGCAGCGCCTGCGAGGCGTCGTAGGTGGCGCGGACGGTGTCACCGTTCGGTCGGCCGTGGTCCGCCTCGGCTTTCAGCGTGGCCTCGGGCATGGTGTTGACCACGCCGTCGGTCACCAGCTCATCGACGTAGAGGGTGTCGGACAGGGTGGGATCCTTGACGCCGGTCGACGCCCACAGCGGGCGTTGCCGGTTGGCCCCGGCGGACTCCAGGTCCTGCCAGCGCCGGAAGCCGAGCACGGTCTCGTACGCGCGAAAGGCGAGGCGCGCGTTGGCCAGCGCCGCCTTGCCCTTGAGGGCTCGTGCCTCGTCGGTGCCGATGGCGTCCAGCCGCCTGTCGTACTCGGTGTCGACACGTGAGACGAAGAACGACGCAACGGAGTGGATGCCGGCCAGCTCCAGGCCGTTGGCGTTGGCCTTCTCCAGCCCGGCCAGGTATGCGTCCATCACGTCCCGATAGCGGTCGACGGAGAAGATCAGGGTGACGTTGACGCTGATGCCGTGGCCGATCACCTCCGTGATCGCGGGCAGGCCGGCCTCGGTGGCGGGGATCTTGATCAGCACGTTGGGGCGGTCGACCAGCCAGGCGAGTTGCCTGGCCTCGGCGACGGTTGCCTCGGTGTTGTCGACGAAGCGCGGGTCGACCTCGATGGACACCCAGCCCTCGCGACCGCCGGTGCGGCCGTGGACCGGGCGCAGGATGTCGGCGGCGTCGCGGACGTCGGCGGTGGTCATCATCCGCACGGCTTCGTCGACGGTGACGCCTCGGGCGGCAAGGTCGGTGATCTGCTCTTCGTAGCCGGTGCCGCTGGTGATGGCTTTCTGGAAGATGGCCGGGTTGGTGGTGACGCCGACGACGTACCGGGTGGCGATCAGTTCGGCGAGATTGCCGGAGGTGATCCGCTCGCGGGACAGGTCGTCCAGCCAGATCGCTACACCGTCTTCAGACAGCTGCTTCAGCGTGGCAGCCATCAGATCAACTTCTTTCGCAGACACGGGACGTGGGAGGGTTGCTGCTCATCGCCGGGCGGCGGCGAGGGATTCCTTGGCCTGGGCTGCCACGTTGTCGGCGGTGAAGCCGTACTCCTCGAAGAGCTGCGGGGCACTGGCGGAGGCGCCGAAGTGGTCGAGTGAGACGGCGCGGCCGGCGTCGCCGAGGTAGCGGTACCAGGGCATGGCCACACCGGCTTCGACGGAGACGCGGGCCGTCACGGCCGGGGGAAGGACGGTGTCCGTGTAGTCCTGGTCCTGCTCCTCGAACCATTCGAAGGACGGCACGGACACGACACGGGTGGCGATGCCTTGGGCTTCGAGCCGGTCCCGGGCGGCGACAGCGACCTGGACCTCGCTGCCGGTGGCCAGGAGCAGGACCTGCGGGGTGCCGGTGGAGGCTTCGGTGTGGACGTAGGCGCCCTTCACGGTGTCGGGATGGGGCGCGTAGACCGGCAGGCCCTGACGGGACAGGGCGAGGGCGTGCGGGGTGCCCTTGCCGTACTCCTTGGTCCGGCGTCGCTGGATCTCCGCCCAGGCCAGGGCCGTCTCGTTGGCGTCCGGGGCGTACGACGGTGAGACCGTGGATGGCCCGCAGGCTCGCCAGGTGTTCGACGGGCTGGTGGGTGGGGCCGTCCTCGCCCAGGCCGACGGAGTCGCGGGTCCAGACGTAGGTGACCGGCAGGTGCATCAGGGCCGAGAGCCGTACGGCGCCTCGCATGTAGTCGGAGAAGACCAGGAAGGTGCCTCACTCCATTCGAACTCCGAGGTCGCGTCGGTGCTCACCCTGCCAGGGGTCCCTTCCTGCGCATCGGCATCTCGCACCCCCCGGCCCGGAACTCGCGTGCGGCGGCACGCCCGGTGACTGGATCACAGCGCTTCGGCCCACGCGCCGAGGCAGTGAACCTGCCGTTCTCACCGGTGTTCCGGCTGTTTCCGGTGCTAGTCGGGGGCCCGGCCCTCTTGACTCATTCGGATTCGCGGGCTTCACTTCGAGTGAATCGTAACGCAGACCTGAATGGATATGCACCCATGGTTCTCGCACCAGTCCCCAGCGCCACGACGCGGCTCGCCGACATCAGGCGCGAGCTGCGCGAGGCGTCCCCGGCCGAGCGCTCCGCACGCCTGAGGGAGCTGGCCTACTCGATCCGCCGCCACGATCTGGGGATGATCAGCCGGGCTGGTCAGGGGCATATCGGCGGTGACTACTCCGCCGCCGACATCGTCACCACGCTCTACTTCGCGGTCCTCGACGTCCGCCCCGAGGAGCCGGAGTGGGCCGAGCGCGACCGGTTCGTGCTCAGCAAGGGCCACGCCGCAGGCATCCTGTACTCCACCCTGGCGGAGGCCGGCTTCTTCTCCACGGCGGAGCTGGCCACGTTCATGGAGCCGCTGTCGCCGCTCAACGGTCACCCCAACCGCCGCAAGGTGCCCGGGGTCGAGACCAACACCGGTCCACTGGGGCACGGCTTCCCGGTCGCCGTGGGTATGGCGGTCGCCGCCAAGCTGGACGGCTCCAACCGGCGCACCTACGTCCTCACCGGCGACGGTGAACTGCAGGAAGGAAGCAACTGGGAGGCGGCGATGAGCGCGTCCCAGCAGCGTCTGGGCCGGCTGACCGTGATCGTCGACCGCAACCGCCTCCAGCAGGGCGCCGCCACCGAGGAGACCTCGGGCCTGGACCCGCTGGACGCCAAGTGGGCCGCCTTCGGCTTCGACGTCCGCGCCGTCGACGGCCACGACTACGAGACCCTCTACCGGGCCCTGAGCGAGGAACGGGCCCTCGACGACCATCCCCTGTGCCTGATCGCCGACACGATCAAGGGCAAGGGCGTGTCCTTCATCGAGGACCGCGTCGAGTGGCACCACAAGGTGCCCACCGCTGAACAGACCGCCGCCGCCTTCGAGGAGCTGACCGCCTCATGAGCACCACCACCGCCGCAGCCTCGAGCACCGCCACCGCCGCAGCCGTCGAGCTGCACGACTGCCGCAAGGCGTTCGCCCAGACGCTGATCGAGCTCGCCGAGACGGACGAGCGCACCGTGGCCGTCTGCAACGACTCCGTCGGCTCCTCCAACCTCAAGGAGTTCCAGCAGCGCTTCCCGGACCGGCTGGTCAACGTCGGTATCGCCGAGCAGCTGATGGTCGGCGCGGGCGCCGGCCTCGCGAACGGCGGCCGCATCCCCTTCGTCTGCGCCGCGGCCCCCTTCCTCACCGGCCGCGCCCTGGAACAGATCAAGGCGGACGTCGCCTACTCGCGCACCAACGTCAAGCTGTGCGCGATGAGCCCCGGCTTCGCCTACGGCCAGCTCGGCCCGACCCACCACGGTGTGGAGGACTTCGCCTGGATCCGTACGCTGCCCGAGATGGTCGTCCTGGCGCCGGCCGACCCGGCCGAGACGCGCGAGGCGCTGCGCTGGGCCCACCAGTACGACGGGCCCGTCTACCTGCGCATCGGCCGCACCAAGGTGCCGGACCTGGCCCCCCACGTCCCCTTCGAGGTGGGGCGTGCCGCGTGTCTGCGCGAGGGCGGCGACATTACGCTGGTCGGTGTGGGCACGACGGTCTCTGCCGCGCTGGCCGCCGCCGGGAAGCTGGCTGCCGAGGGGATCGACGCGCGCGTGCTGAACTTCTCCACCGTCAAGCCGCTGGACGAGGAGGCGCTGCTCGCGGCGGCAGCCGAGACCGGCCGCATCATCACCGTCGAGGAGGCCAACGTCCACGGCGGGCTCGGCAGCGCCGTCGCGGAGTTCCTCGCCGCCCGGGGGCCCGTGCCGATGAAGCTGCTCGGCGTGCGTGACGAGTTCACCCCGACCGGCAGCCCGGCCTTCCTGTCCGAGTACTTCGGCATCGACGCCGAGGCCATCGTCCGCGCCGCGCGCGAGCTGACGGGCGCCGGGCAGGGAGCGGCGGCATGAGTGCCGTGGGCAGAGGTGCGGTCCTCGCCCTCGACCAGGGCACGAGCGGCACCAAGGGACTGCTCATCACCGAGGACGGCCGGGTCGTGGCCACCGCGCACCGGCCGCTGACCCAGCAGTATCCCGAGCCCGGGTGGGTCGAGCAGGACCCGGCCGTGCTGTGGCGCAGCGTCACCGGGGTGGCCGAGGAACTGGCCGCCCAGGCGGCCACCGCGGGCACGCGCGTCGTCGGCCTGGGGCTGAGCGTCCAGCGGGAGGCCGTCCTGGTCTGGGACCCGGACACCGGCGCAGCGCTGTCGCCGCTGGTCAGCTGGCAGGACCGGCGCACCGCCGAGAGGTGCGCCAAGCTGGCCGCCTCGCCCGAGGGTGAGCTGATCAGCGGCCGCACCGGCCTGCCGGTCGACCCGATGTTCTCCGCGACCAAGGCCGAGTGGCTGCTGAACCGGCTCGACCCCGGCCGCGAGGCTGCCGGCGCCGGCCGGCTGCGCGTCGGCACGGTCGACGCCTGGCTGCTGCACCGGCTCACCGGCGGTGCCACCGACGCCACCGAGACCGGCTGCGCCTCGCGCACCCAGCTCCTGGGCCTGGACGACGCCGGCTGGGACCCCGACCTGCTCGAGATGTTCCGCATTCCCCGTGCGGCACTGCCCCGCGTCGCCGCCTCGGACGGTGCGGGCGAGGAGCTGGGCCACACCCGGAACGTACCGGGCCTCGCGGACGGGCTGCCCATCGCGGCGGTGCTCGGGGACTCGCACGCCGCGCTCTTCGCCCAGAGCCACGGCCGGCCCGGCGTGGTGAAGGCCACGTACGGCACCGGCGCCTCGCTCATGGTCCTCAACCCCGACGGCCGCCGGCCCGCCGAGGGCATCGCCGCCACCCTGGCGTGGCGGCGCACGCGGGATACGGGCGCCGCGCACGCCCTGGAGGCGAACATCGCCTCCGCGGGCACGGCGATCCGCTGGGCCGCCCACCTGCTCGGCACCGACTCGGCCGGCATCGCCGCCCTGGCGGTCGACGCACGGCAGGCCTCCGAGGTGTACCTGGTCCCTGCGTTCTCCGGACTGGGCGCCCCGTACTGGGACCGCGGCGCCCGTGCGCTGCTGGTCGGCATGGACTTCGACACCGGCCCCGCCGAAGTGGCGCGTGCCGCCGTCGAGTCGATGGCCTTCCAGGTCGCCGACACGCTCTCCCGTTTCGACACCGTCCTCGGCGGGCCGGTCGCCGAGCTGCGCGCGGACGGCGGTCCGACGGGCAACGACCGCCTCATGGCGCTCCAGGCCGAGCTGATCGGCCGGCCCGTGCTCCGGGCCGGCCGACCGGAGGTGTCCGCCCTGGGCGTCGCGTACCTGGCCGGTACCGCGCTCGGCGTCTGGGACGACGCCGACCTGCCCGCGCTCGCGCCTCAGGGCACCCGCTTCACCGCGCACGAGGACGACGCCTGGCGCAACCGCCGCATGGCCGGCTGGCACGACGCGATCGCCTGCGCCCGCGGGAAACGGACCTGACACCGGCTGGGACCGGACAGGCCCGCCCCCGAGTCGCACCCACGCCTGCCGCCCGCTCGGCATCACCCATCTTGACCACTGTCGAAAGAGCCGCATCATGACCTTCACCCCCGAGGCGTTCTCCCTCAAAAACAAGCCCGCGTTCGTCACCGGCGCGGGCAGCGGCATCGGCCGGGCCATCGCCCTGGGCTTCGCCGCCTGCGGCGCCGACGTCGCCTGCTTCGACCGCGACGCCGAGGCCGCCCAGGCCACCGCCGACCTGATCATCGAGGCCCACGGCAGAGGCATCGGCCTCGGTGGAGACGTCACCTCCCCCGATTCCCTGGCCGAGGCCGTCCACGCCGCCGTCGAAGCGATCGGCCCGATCCGTACCGCCGTCAACTGCGCAGGGGTGGCCGGTGCCACGGCCGCCGAGGACTTGCCCGCCGAGGACTTCCGCCGCGTGGTCGACATCAACCTCACCGGCGTGTTCCTCAGCGCCCAGGCCGAGGCCCGCGTGATGCTCGCCCAGGGCGGCGGGTCGATCGTCAACATCGCCTCCATGTCCGGCACCATCGCCAACCGCGGGCTGCTGCAGGCCCACTACAACGCCTCGAAGGCCGGCGTCATGCACCTCACCAGGAGCCTGGCCACGGAATGGGCCGACCGCAAAATCCGGGTCAACTCGATCAGCCCCGGCTACACCCTCACGCCCATGAACAAGCGGCCCGAGGTGGCCGAGCGGCTCAAGGCGTACGCCGCCGACACCCCGCTGGGCCGTATCGCCGAGGTCGAGGAGATGGTGGGCCCCGCGGTCTTCCTCGCCTCCGACGCCGCGTCCTTCGTGACCGGCTCCGACCTGATCGTCGACGGCGGCTACGTGTGCTGGTGAGCGGTTGACAGCACCCCTTACGTTCCAGGGAACGTTCTCAACATATCGACATGTAGCCCCTGGGGGGCGTTTCCTCCCTCCCGATCTCCCGAGGACACCCCCTGCTATGGGGCTACGTCGGCCTGCTCATCGTCATGACCGGCGAAGGCGTCGAGTCGAACTACCTGTCCCCGTTCCAGCACGGCACCCTGTGGGTCGCCCTCGTCCTGGTCGCCGCGGGCGCGATCGTGTGCGTGGTCGGTCTTCAGGAGCCCACCGGGAAGCGGCCCTTGTCGAGGCCACCAGCTTCACCCGCCAGATGATCAGCGGTATCGAGATCTTCTTGCGTAGCCTCAGGGTCGCCCTCGCCGGCGTCGTCCGCGTCATCAACACCGCGCGCCGGTACGGCTTCTTCGCCTTCCTGCCGGTCTTCTTCACCACCACCATCGGCCTCAGCCTCGGCCAGTACCTGCGGATGATGACGCTGATGTTCGCGGCGAACCTGCCAGCCGGGCTGATCTTCGGCGCCCCGGGCGACCGTGTCGGCTGGCGGCGCAGTGTGATGTGGTTCGGCTGCGTGGGCTGCGCCGCAGCGACGCTCCTGCTCACTATGGTCCGATGGCGGTCGAGGACACTTCCGGGTCGCCACAGCGTGCGCCATGCTGTGGGGCTTCCTGCTGTCCGGATTCACCTCCATGCCCGCTCTGCTGCTCTCCATGCGCCGCCCGGAGGACCGGGGCAGCGCCTTCGCCGCCTACAGTCCGCGCGCCGGACTGGCCGCCCTCTTCCCTCCGCTCGTGGGCGTGCACGGCCTGGTGTGGATCTTCATCGCCCTGTACGTCGCCGCCGCGTGCATGACGCATTTCCTCAAGAGCCCGGCCGACCCGCAGTACCGCGCCGACGCCGATCCGGCCGAGACCGCGCCCGGGGCGTTGCCCGCGGCTCAGGCCATCAAGGCAGCCGCCGTCTCCTGATCCGTCACCAGCACATCTACCAGGCCGCCCACCACGGCCGCCCGGATCGCCCTGTGCTTACGGCTGCCGCCCGCCACCCCTATCTTGCGGCGGGCGGCGGCAAGCTGCTCACCGGTGATGCCCACGACCCGGGAGTCCAGCTCGGTCTCGACCGGTCGGCCCTCGGCGTCGTAGAACCGCAGGCACACATCACCCACCGCGCCCAGCTTCTCCAGCTCGGCGCGCTCCTGGTCGGAGAAGGCGTTGCCGCTGCGGGCGAGGGTGCTGGACGGGGTGATCTCTCCGATGCCCACCAGCGCCACGTTCAGGTCGCCCAGCTCGCCCAGAGCCGCCGAGACGAACGGGTCCGCGCGCAGCGCCTGGGCGCTCTGCGCCGACCCGGCCACACCGGGCGCCTGGAGATAGACGGCCTCGCCGTTCACCAGCTGGGCCAGTTGGCCGGTCATGCGCGAGGCATGGCCCGCCGCGGCGGGGTCACCGATGCCGCCCACCGCCTGCACGATACGCACGTCCTTCAGCCCGGGGACCGGCTGCATCGCCTGCACTGTGGCGAGCAGGCTGGCGCTCCAGGAGGAAATGCCCACGGTGTCGTCGGAGCGCAGCGTCGTCTGGAGGTAGTAGGCGGCGGCCGCGCCGAGATCGCCGAGCATCGTGCGCTCGTTGTCCGGAGCGGTGTCGACGACCAGAGCGAGCTTCAGCCCGTACCGCTCCTGCAGGCCGTCCTCCAGGTCCGGGTGGGTACCGGAGGGCGGCGTCACGGTGATCCGGACGATGCCCCGGTCCTGCGCCTTCTTCAGCAGACGGGACACCTTCGCCTGCGACAGATCCAGACGCGCCGCGATCTCCGGCTGACGTATGCCCTGAAGGTGGTACAGCCGGGCCACGTGCGTCATCATCCGCAGTTCCTCGCCGACGATCGCCACGGGACACCTCTTCTGTCGTCTTGAGTCTTCTCACGCTGTTGCTCACGCCTGTCGGCGCTTGCTTCAACAGGCCTGCATAGATATTCGCACAGGCCGGGGCGAGCTCGGGTGGGCGCAGAGCGAACGCGTGCTCGGCGACGGTGCGCAGGTGATCGGCCGCCCTACGCCGGTCCGGCGTCGTCAGCTGTGGCGGGGCGCTCGACGGCCGCGTCGCGCGTGGATGCTTCGACACTGCCTCGGGGCCGGGTCTCGACCGCGGGGCCAGGAATGCGGCGCAGGCGACGCAGGCGACGCAGGCGACGCAGGCGAGGACGACGAGCATCGCGGGGCGCAGGCCGATGCGGTCGCCGAGGAAGCCGAGGCGATGGTTGCGTTCACTTGCCGTTCCGATGACCCGGGCGCCCCTGGCCACCGCGATCTGGACGGCGACGGAACCAACACCGCCGGCTGCCGCGTGGACCAGGACCGTCTCCCCCGCCTCGGCGCCCACCCGGGACAGTGACTGCAGCGCGGTGAGGCCGACGAGCGGGAGGCCGGCCGCCTGCTGCCAGCTCAGCATCGACCCGGGCCCGGGCTCGGGCTTGTCGATCTCCGTCAGCTCAAGGGTCTCCGGCCCGCCGTAGCGGTGGGCGACGACAGCCCGCATACGCCTCTTGTCCCGCGCAGCGCGAAGACGGCTGCGCGACGGCTACGCTAGAACCTGACATCATGTCAGGGGCAAGTCGGGTGTCGCAGCTCACGGGCTGGAGGGCTGCACGCGTATCGGGGAGCTGGCATCGCGGTCCGGGGTCAGTGTCTCCGGTCCGTGCGTGACTACGAGGAGCAGGGGCTGCTCGCCAGCTACTCGCCGCGCAGGAGGCCGTCGATGCCCTGTGCCGCGACCTCGGCCGAGTCCTGTGCGTACGGCAGGATCGCGCCGACGGCTTGAGGCGATGCGTCCGTGAGCTCGGCGACGCGCTCCGTCAGGACCCAGCCCGGGGCGAGCAGCGACACGTTGACGACGGCGCCGGCGCCGGCGAAGTCGCGACGGGCGGTGTCGGTGAAGGCGAGGGTGGCGTAGTGGCGTACTTGCTGACCGTGTAGGCGCTCAGGGGCGCCACATGCGGCCGTACGCCCAGGGAGTGTTCCGAGCCGACGTTCAGGATGTGGGCCGGGGCTCCGGCGGCTGTCCGGGCCTTGAGGTCGTTGGCGAAGGAAGGCGCGGATACCGTTGAAGACTCCGGTGATGTTGACCTCGAACAGGCGCCGGGCGGCTGCGGGGTCGGTGGTGTCGAGTCGGCCGGGGTCGCCGCCGGCCGCGGCGTTGTTGACGAGCACGTTCGTGCCGCCGTAGGTCGTGCGCACGTGCTCGGCGAGGGCCTCGACGGAGGCGTAGTCGGAGACGTCCGTGCGGATCCATTCGGCGCGGGCGCCGGTCTCCTGGATCTCGGTGACGGTGCTGCTCGCATCGCTCTGGGAGGCGATGACGACGGTGGCGCCCCGGCGGGCGGCCTCGAGCCCGAGGGCGCGCCCGAGACCGATGCGTCCGCCCGTGACGACATCGACGCTGTTGGTCAGTGCTGACATGGCCGTGTCCTCCGCAGATCCCCTCCGGGATCAGATGGATTCCGTTGGTTCAGATGGGGGTCAGATGCCGAAGGCGCGGCGGACGACGAAGTCGAAGGCGCGGTCCGGGAGCAGCCAGCGCAGGAACATCGTGGGGGCGGCGCCGAAGCCGACCCGGTAACGGGTGCGCGGGCGGCGGGCGCCTGCGGCCTTGACGATGGTCTTGCCAATGACCGACGGAGCGGAAGTCATCTTCGCGTCGGGCTGCGAGCTGGCGGCGAGGGTCATGGCGACGCCTTCGGCCAGGTTGGAGTACGCGCCCTTGCTGGAGGTCTCCTTGAGCGTCTCGGCGGCGATGGCACCCCATTCGGTGCGGATCGAGCCGGGCTCGACGACCACGACGTTGATCCCGAACTGCTTGGTCTCCATGCGCAGGGCGTCGCTGAGCGCCTCGACGGCGTACTTGCTGGCGTGGTACCAGCCGCCCAGCGGCGTGACCAGCTTGCCGCCCATGGAGCTGATGTTGATGATCGTGCCGCTGCGCTGGGCCCGCATGTGGGGCAGCACGAGCTGGGTCAGGTGGGCCAGGCCGAAGACGTTGACCTCGATCTGGGCGCGGGCTTCGGCCAGGGGGACGTCTTCGAGGGACCCGTAGGAGCCGTAGCCGGCGTTGTTGACCAGGACGTCGATGCGGCCCGACTCGTAGATGATGCTGTCGATCGCCTTGCGGATGGAGTCCTCGTCGGTGACGTCGAGGCTGAGGATGCGCACGCCCGCGTCGCGCAGTGCGGTCATCCGCTCGATACGCCGTGCGGCGCCGTAGACGGTGTAACCCGCTTCCCGCAGGCGGAGCGCGGTGTCGGCGCCGATGCCGGAGGAGGCGCCGGTGACGAGTGCGACCTTGGTGTTGCTGGACATGTCGTTGCCTGACTTTCGCTTGTTCTTGGTGTCTTGGCGTCTTGAGTACTTTCGGCAGGTGCCGTGGGGTTCTGAGGCTGGGATCAGTGGCCCTCGGCCAGAGCGGAGATGGCCGCGTTGTCGCTCCACGTCTGAAGGCGCGAGGCGTAGACCTGCTCGGAGATCGCGAGGGGCGCACTGCCGAAGAAGACCCGCAGCGGCGGCTCGGCGGCGTCCGCGACCGCAAGGATCGCGGCGCCCACGTGGGCGGGGTCGTACTGCGGCATGTCCGCGGCGGCCGCGACCATGGCCTCCCGCACCGGCTGATACGCCGGCTTGCCCTCGGCCCAGACGGCGCTCGCGCCGCCCCAGTCCGTGCCGTAGGAGCCGGGCTCGACGAGGGTCACCTTGACGCCGAAACCGGCGACCTCCTGGGCGAGTGACTCGCTGAACGCCTCCAGTCCCCACTTGGAGGCGTGGTAGGCGCCCAGCAGCGGGAAGGCAGCCACCCCGCCGATCGAGGAGATCTGGATGATGTGCCCGCGGCCCTGCTCGCGCAGGACGGGCAGCACCGCCGGGGTCACGTGGAACGGCCCGAGGACGTTGACCTCCAGCTGCTGGCGGAGCTGCTCGGCACTGACTTCCTTGACGGCGCCGAACAGGCCGTAACCGGCATTGTTGACGACGACGTCGAGCCCGCCGAACTGCTCCTTCGCCGAGGCGACGGCGGCGAACACCGCCTCGCGGTCGGTCACGTCCAGGGCCAGCGTCAGTACGGCGTCGCCGTACTTCTCGACGAGGTCGGCCAGCGTCTCGGTGTTCCGCGCCATCGCCACGACCCGGTCACCGCACCCCAGGGCCGCCTTCGCGAACTCCTTGCCGAAGCCGCGTCCGGCGCCCGCGATGAACCACGTCCTGCTCATGTCTATCGAGTCCTTTCGTCGTGGTCGGGGCGATCACCGGCGCCATCACACGATGACAAACATGTCATCGAGTGTCAACTCTGGCTACGAGTGATACGCTGAGGTGATGATGGAGAAGACGAAGTCCGGACTGAGGGAGCGCACGCGACAGGCGGTACGGCACGAGATCACGGAGGCCGCCAACGCGCTGTTCATCGAGCGCGGCTACGAGGCGACGACGATCGACGACATCGCCGAGGCGGTGGGAATGTCGAAGCGAAGCGTGTTCCGGTACTTCCCCACCAAGGAGGACCTGGTGGTCGGCAAGGTCGACTACCTGGCCGAGGAAATGCTCCAGGGGCTGCGTGCCCGCCCAGCCGGTGAGCCCGTCTGGCAGTCGCTGCGCGCGATCTTCGATGTGTTGGTGCCGCACGTCGACAACCTCGACAAGGACTCCGTCGCCGCACCGATCCAGCGGGTCATCTTCAATACACCGAACCTGCTCGGCAGCTATCTGGAGAAGCAGCAGCAGATGCAGGAGGTGGTGGTCGCCGCGCTGAGCGAACGCGCCGAAGCGGCCGGAACCCCCTGCCCGCCCGAGGACCCGACCCTGCGAGCGATCACCGCGGCCGCGTTCGGCTGCCTCGTCGCCGCACAGCAGGCGTGGCTGGAGAGCGGCTCCAGTGGCACCTTCGCGGCGGCCGTCGACAAGGCGATGGCCGCCGTGGGACCGCAGGATCAGCAGTGACTGAGGCGGATACGCCTGTCGTCCCGGTCCTGTCCGAGCCGACTTGGGGCACACGCGAGGCCGTCAGCTCTTCCATCACCCAGGGGCCGGCACCTTCGCCGAAACCGTCGCCCGCGATGCCGCCCTGCTCCCCGCGCCTGCGCGGATGGCCCCCGCATCTACCCGGACCAGGACCGGATGCGGACCTGCTCCCCGCGCCTGCGGGGATGGTCCCGTCGACTGCTCGATGGGGCGTTGCCAGTCCGGCTGATCCCCGGGCCTGCGGGGATGGTCCCCTCAAGGTGAAAGTGCCACGCAAGCGGTTCATTCTCCCCGGCACGGAGAACTTCGGCATGGTGTCGGCGACCAGGAGATGGAGGAGCCGTTCGGCACCGTCCTCCTCCCCTTGATCGGCATTCTCACCCCGACCGATGTACTGGCCCAGCTGACGCGTCCTTGTGACCAGAACGGACGAGGGATTTCGGATCAGCGACCAGGCCTGCCGGAGAGCCGGACCGCCGCGCTGTCGAGGGCGCTGAAGCCAAGTCCCCACGGGCCGCACCTGGCACTGCCGGGTCGCTCGACAACGTGCGGAGCTCCCGCTCGCCCCAGGGTGAGCGGGAGCCAGGGCCTACGCCGTTGCCTTGTGCGGTGCGTCCGCGAGCAGGCCTGCCTTGGCCTGACGGTGCAGGTCGCGCGCCGACTCGATCAGCTTGACCGCGTCGGGACCCCACATGATCCGCATCATGCGCTGTTCGGCCGCCGGTTGCTGTGCCAACCAGATCAGCGGCAGCATGGCCTTCGTCGATGCGACCGCCATCTTGCTCTTCAGCGGCCCGACGCCCATGTTTCGCCGGGTCTTCCCGGAGACGGCACCCATGATCGGATATTGGAACAGCTTCTGGCTCAGCAGGAGCTGAGCGTGAATCCGCAGCTGGGAGACGTGGAAGTTCTTCTTGATCGACTCCGTCGTGACCTTGTGGAAGCTCTGCCCGGTCGCGGGGATGACGTCCATGGTCCAGCTGGGCTTGAACAGTTCGTCGTACTTCTCGTACAGCGCCTTCAGCTCGGCCATTGTCGTGGGGATCTCTCCCTCGGGCGAGTCGAAGAGGCGGCAGTACTCGGCGACCTCGGCAATGTACTGGTCACGCTGCGCCGGTGCGAGGCGGTGCGGCGGCTTGCCGTCTCGGAAGGCAAGGTTCTCGTAGACCCAGAGCATGGTGTGCATCTCCGTGAGCGCTGCCCACATCGCGTCGCGCGGGCCGTTGGCGTCGTAGCCGCCGAGCTCGGGATGGGCGATGTCGATGACGTCGCCGGCCACCTTGGTGTGGATGTTGCGCAGATGCTTGGCGACCCGGCGGGCAGTGGCGGTGTCGCCGAGCCACATGGGGGTGTGGATGCCGGAGTTGCGCTGCTGGCGGTCGAAATTGTCGAAGATGGTGAGCTCGCCCTTGCGGGCTTTTCGGGAGATCGGATCCCAGTCGCGTACGCCCGCCAGGACCGGCTTGTACGTCAGCTGGAGCACGAACTGCGCCGGGCTCTGGAAGAAGATCGTGGCCGGGTGGAGCAGCACGTCCCACGCGATGCTGCCCGGTCCGAAGACGCCGTAGTCCGGTGTCCCGTCCTCCTTGAGCGAACCACCTGCCGGTGTCGGCTGGCCGAACCGCCGCCATCGGGACTCGGTGCCGAGCAGACGCTCCTTGGTGACGACTCGGTCGACCCGGCCTACCGAGTCCGCGCCCTTCTCTGTGGCAGTCATGCCGAAACTCCTTCTCTTCACCGATCCGACGACCGAGGGGGCCGGTCTCAGACGCATCAGTCCCCGAGGGCCCCGTCGAGCCGTGCGGCTCGAAGCTGCGAAGCTCTCTTCGAAGTTGCTTGTTAAGTGCTTAGCAACTAATTCAAGCTAGTAATCTCGACGCATGTCGTCAACCCCCCGTATGTCCGCATCCACTGCTTCCCGTTCGGTCGGACCGGACAGGACAGAACCGCGCACGAAGCAGGAGCGGCGTGATCAGGCGGAGCAGTCACTCGTGGAAGCCGCCGGTCGGCTCGTCGCGCGCCGTGGGGTCGATCAGACCTCGGTCGCGGATGTCGGTGCGGAGGCCGGGTACAGCCGGGGTCTGGTCAACCACCATTTCGGGACCAAGGTGGCGCTGCTGCAGCGTGTGGCGCGCGAGAGTCAACGCGGGCTCGTCGAGGTGGTCGAAGGACTGACCGGGGATGGGCTGGAGTCGCTGGTCGCGTTGGTCCGGTCCTACCTCACATGGATCGACCGAAATCCCGACGAGGCGCGCGCCTTCTTCGCGATGTGGGGATCCGCACTTCCTGAGGAATCGGTCCTGCGAGAGGTGTTCGCGGACTTCGACAGCGACATCCGCGGAAAGATCGAGGAGTTCGTGCGCTCGGGTCAGCGGAACGGGACGATCAGGACCGACACCGACCCCGCCGGTGCGGCAACCGCGATCACCGGCATGTTGCGTGGTACCGGTGCCCAGCTCCTGGTCGCCCCCGAAGAGGTCGGTTTCGAGTCCGCGTGCGCGGTGTGCGAACAGTTTGTACGCCGGGCCCTGTCCGGGCCCGGCGCAAGCGGCCGCTGAGAGACACTCCGGACCAAGTTCCAAGGGAGGCACGACAGGCCGGGACGTGCGCAATGCTGTTCCTGGGCATGAGGCGCTTTTGAACAGTGGCCTCCGGCCGCGGGCCGCCCCCGCATCCCCCGACTGCAGACCCGATCCGGGCCGCCCCGACGCGGAGGGAACGCGGGCAACCAGAACTCCCAACACGGTCCGGGGTGTTCGGCCGAGCATGAGTTCCGGCAACAGGGCTCACCACCGCTGGGTCCCCGGGAACGGTGTGGTGGTCACGCCCCAATCCAGCAGGACCTCCGGGTTGTGTCGGCCGTCACGCCGTCCTCGATGAACTGACGGAACAGCACGGCTGGGACAGCGACGAAGGCGACGACCGCACGCACTTCTACGCCCTGACCACCCCGTCGCCGAGACCCTGGACTGGCTCATCCGCCACCACCCCGACTACGGCTGGTACGCCATCGGCGACATCGTCCGCGAGGCCCAGAGCCGTCTCGAGATCCCCCGCGACGCCGTCGCCGACACGCTGCTGCGGTCCCTGTCGATGGACGGCAAGCTCGACAGCGCCAGCCTCAACGCGTACCTCGACCTGGCCCTGCCCCCGGAGAAGACCGGCTGACGCGAGAGTGTCGGCAAACGGCGGCCGTCCGTACGACTGACACCGAGGTGGTCAGTACGACCGTGGACCTGCTTCGGTGGCCCAGACACGGTTCGAATAGCCAGTGGGCTTGGTGCCCTTGCGCACGACCTCACAGCGGTACTGGCTATTCGCGTTCACGGGGACTGCCGCGGCTTCGGGGATGTTGTTGCACAGGGCGTAGTCGATGTAGCCCTTGTGGTTCCCATAGAGGTACCTGGCGACTCCCTCCCGCGTGAGGATGCCCTTGTTCGGAGTCGCCTTGTACTGCACGTAGTTGTCGGACCAGGCGGCGTTGTCGCCGATGGTGACGGCCCATTGGACCTTGACACCGTCGAAGGTGGTGGTGCAGGTCGCCTTCATCAGCAAGGGCTTCGGATTCGGCGATGTGAAACTCGCCCTCGTCCTGGGTGCCGTCCTGGGCTGGTACGGCTGGCCCATCGTCCTGATCGGAACCTTCGCCGGGTACCTGCTCGGCGCGCTGTACGGCATCGCCCTCATCCTCGCGGGTCGGGCCGGCCGGGCGACCAGGTTCCCGTTCGGCCCGTTCCTCCTCGCCGGGGCGTTCGCCGGCCTCCTCCTGGGCTCCTACGCCCAGTGACTAGGTGTATTGATCACGAGCGTTGTTAATATCGCGCACCAACTCCCCATCATCCATGGGGGCTGGCCGCAGCCGCTGCGTCGCCCGGCATATCCTGTCGTTGTGGGACTGGACCTCACCCTGCGCATGTCTGACTGGGAAAGGCTGCGCGTCATTCCGGTCGAGGACCGGATCCGGGCGCTCGACGAGACGATGTGGCCGTCCGATCTCGACGACGCCTACTACAGCATGTACGGCTTGGCTGATGGATGGGTGTGGCCCCCGAACCAGGGTGCGGCGTGGTGCGCGGAGTACCACTTCTTCGGCACCACCGGCTCCTACAGGTCGCATTCCAAGGCCGGCGATGCCTGGGCCGACATTCGGGTGCTCGCCGACGCAACCCTGCGCGACGCGATGGACCGCTTCCTGAACGGCCTGATCTGGGACGAGGACCCGGCCGAGGACCCCGCGCTGACCGGAGGCGGGGGCTTCTTCCCGCCCGTCACCGACCGCCGACGACCCCACATACTTCTCGTCTGCCCGCCCGAGGCGGCTCACGGAAAGTCCCGTGCCTGGGAGCGCGCCGCACCGCGCCTGGAGGAGCTGCGCGGACCCTTCGCCGCGGAATGCGCGGGCTGGGCCGGACGCCCGGACACCTTCGAGGAGTTCGCGACCCTCATCCGCGAATGGGGCGACGTGGTGACCGAGACCGCCCGCCGCGGCTGGGGCCTGCTGGGCCTGCCGTAGGGGCACTCCCAACACAGTCGTCATCCCGCAAGGCGATGGCGGTCTCACCCTTCGTTTCGAGGCCCATGGCAGATGAGTGTGAGGTGCAGATTGTTGAGTAGGTGTTCTTGATCCCTGGCCGTGAGGTGCGTGCGCCTGGATGTGGGGCTGGCGGGACGGCCCGGCGGTACTGCCGGGAGTGCGGTGATCCGCTGCCGCAGACGATGGCGGCAGAGGCGGTGTTCTGGCTCGGGTCGGTGCAGATCACGGCGGTGGCGAAGGCTTCAGCGGACCCGGCAGCGGGTGGCCGCAATGCAGCGGGGAGAGCAGGCGGAGTGCCCGGTGTGTGGGCGGTCGTGGACGATGGGGGTGGAGCGGTCGAAGGCGTCGGTCTACTGCTCCCTCCGTTGCCGGGTGCGGGCCTGCCGTCAGCGGAGGGCGTCGCGGAACGGCGTTACGGAAACGCTGTAGCCGAACGCCTCGCGAACACCTCGAACACCTCTTGTTTTGCAGGGGAGTTGGGAGCCTTGCACGTGCGCTTCGAGCGCTCCACGGTCCTGCGCCTGGTCGACGTTCTTCCGAAACCGGGGGTGCCCGCGCCGCGCGTGGGCGGTCGCGACGAATCAATCCGCCTCCTTCTCCGGCCCCGATCTTGCGGATCTTCGTGAACGGTTCAGCAATGGCAAGGCCGTCAGAGGAAACACGACCACTGACAGCAGGCCTGCCGCCACCAGCGCGGCGGCGTTAGCCGGTCGGATCGCCTCCAACTTCAAGCCGATCGTCGTCGCAGCCACGATGACCGGGAGCGAGGTGGCCTGCAAGAGTCCGCTGGCCATGACCTCGGCGCGCGAGAGGCCGGCGCTGCGGTAGACCAATGCGGGCACTCCACGAACGAGGAGGAGCGCGGCAAGGAACATCGGTACCCGCAGCGCCGTTCCGGCGTCCGCGAACAGGGCTCCAAGGTCGAACTGGATGCCGCTCGTCACGAAGAAGACCGGGATGAGAAAGCCGTAGCCGAGGCCCTCCAGTTTGACGTGGAGCTGCGGGTGCGTCTGTTCGGAGTCGGGGTCGACCAGCCGTAGCACGGCCCCTGCGATGAAGGCACCCAGTACGGCCTCGAATCCGAGATGCAGGGCGACGGCGGATAGACCAACGATCAGAACCATTGTCAAGCGGACCCGGACTTGAGCGCTCGTGTCCGCCAGGTTCATTACCGTCTGGGACAGCCACATGGAGCGTCCTGCGCGTATTGAGGCCACCACGATGAGCACCATCAGGCAAGCAAGGCCGAGCAGGAGAAGCAGCCGGGAAGCCGGGCCCGATGCATGCTCGGAGAAGAACAGCGACAGCAACACCACAGCGCTGATCTCACCTGCCGAGCCTCCACGGATGGTCAGCTGGCCAACTGGCCGGTCGACCGTGCCGGCGTCCTCGAGGATCGGGACCAGAAGTCCCAGAGACGTGGCCACCAGCGCGGTGCCGAGGAGCAGCGGGCTCTCGAACAACCCGGCGATGTGCAGCATCCAGCCGACGGCTGCGGCCAGCGCAAGTGTGCCGGCCAGACCAATGCCGACGAGCCTCGCCCGCAGCCCGCGTAGGTGCTTGAAGTCGATCTCGAGCCCGGCAAGGAACAACAGGAAGCTCAGTCCAATGATCGACAAGGCCTGAACGGTGGCGTCCGGCTGCACCACATTCAGCACCGCCGGGCCAAGAACGACGCCGGCCACGATCTCGAGGACCGGGCCCGGGAGAGGGACGCGGGGCACCAGGGCGAGGAGGAAGGGGACGCTGGCGGCTACCGCGAGAACGATGACCAGGTTGTCGTACGACATCGTGACTCCGGCGGCCGGTCGGCGGGGCAAGGTTCTGACCCAGATTGCCCCATCTGATGGCATTAGGACCGGTCGAAGAATCAACGGGCGCGTCTCGCCGCTCCGACAGGTCTGCTCCGCGCAGTTCGGCGAGCAGGGCTCGTGCCAGCGAGGCGGGATAGGGCTCGGTCCAGTTCGGCGGTCGGCGCCAGCTGGTCACTCCAGAACACCGCGGCCACCGCATAGTGATGCGGCAGGACAATCGCCTTGTGCGGGTAACGACGGGCGAGCTCCTGGGGGAGGCCGGGCCAGACCAACCGCCCCTCGCGCACCGCCGGCCACTCGGAATGGGACTCCACGGCGGACTCCAGCAGCCGGTCCAGCCCAGCCCGGCGTCCCGGGCCTCCCGCGCGGGGCGGGCAGCGCGGATGTACGGCGCTGGTATCTACGCGATGTCCGGTCATGCTCCGGGGCATCCAGTAGCGGGCCTCGTCGTCCCCGGCCCCTTGTCAGCGGGCCTGTCTGGTGGGCGCCAATCCACAGATCCGCGATCACGCCTGTCCGCGCACGTTGCGATGCGCGGAATCCGTAAGCGAATCAGAAACGTGGCAGGTCCGTCCCGAAGCCCGGTGATGAGATGCGCCAGCCCGCGCTTCCGGCTCGACCGGAAGGAGGGACAATGTCCGAGTACGGCAAATATCTAGAGGTTGTCTCCCATCTGCCATAGGAGCAATGCCGTGTGACACAGGAGGGCGGCATGGAATAGTGGGCGCCACCTGCGTCTTGGGTTACAAGCGCAGAGAAATGGGATGACAGGACGGACACAGAGGGCCGTTCTGGCCGGCGAATTGTTCTGGGGCATGCCGGACCTCATTCGCCGCCTGCCTGGAGTGGCGTGGACTCGCGTCGGCTACACCGGCGGTAACGTGCCCAACGCCACGTACCGCAACAACGGCACACACGCCGAGGCGATCGAGATCACGCTCGATCACGACCAGACCGACTTCCGTACGCTGCTGGAGTTTTCCTCCAGATCCACGATCCAACGACGAAGAACCGCCAGGGTAACGACGTCGGTCTC
Organism: Streptomyces violaceoruber; assembly: GCA_000720805.1. Lineage (GTDB taxonomy): Bacteria > Actinomycetota > Actinomycetes > Streptomycetales > Streptomycetaceae > Streptomyces > Streptomyces cellulosae_A. Next base: position 74,702 of record JODI01000026.1, on the reverse strand, counting down.
AGCTACCGCTCGGCGATATATTACGTGGAGAAAGAGCAGAGGAAAGATTGAACCCGTCGGTCTCTTCTGGGAGGCCGAGCCCGAGCACCGAAATTACTTGGAGCGCTATCCCAACGGATACACCCGCCGCTTTGTCCGCCCGGGATGGCGGCTTCCCACACGCGCGAGGGATTGATGGCGGGCGCCTGAGCGGCCGCGTCGTGCGAGCGACTCGAGAAGTTCACTGGTACCCAACGGAGATCCGTGGGTGGGCCTCACTGACGCGGGGCGTGGAGCGTTCAGGCTCCGGCAGTGTCGACGATGATGTCGGTGCGACCGTCAAGGTGGCCGATTCCACCGCGCACGCCACGGTCGGCGGCTTCCGGGCTGCTGATCGTGACGGAGGCGAGAATGCTCACGGTTGGTTACGCTGTCGATACGATGGGTGGTGAGCGACACATGGTCACGCGCGGATTCACGGGACGTCCTCGACGCACGGAAGGCGCGGTCCCGCCGGGGCAGTTCGTCACCAGTGACTTCCCGGTCCTCACGGCGGGCCCGACCCAGCACGTACCGACCCGCGCGTGGGAGCTGGTGGTCACCGACGGGACCACGGAGAGGACCTACTCGTGGGCATCGCTGCGCGATCTGGGCGTGGTGGACCTGACCACCGACATTCACTGCGTCACGCACTGGTCCAAGCTGGGGACAACCTGGCAGGGCGTTCCGGTGGCGGCCGTGCTGGAGGACGCGGGGGTGGCCGACGAGCCCTACGCGCTGGTGTCCTCGTACGGCGGCTACACCACGAACGTCCCGGTGGAGGACCTGGTGGACCGCGACGCGATGGTCGCGGTGGGCTACGAGGGCGGTCCGATCCCGGCCGAGCACGGCGGGCCGGTTCGGCTGCTGGTGCCGCACCTGTATCTGTGGAAGTCCGCCAAGTGGTTGCGTGGGATCCGGGTGATGCCCGAGGACGAGCTGGGGTTCTGGGAGAACGCCGGCTACCACCACCGCGGTGACCCGTTCCTCGAACAGCGCTACTACGGTGATTGACCGTTCAGCCATGCCACCGCGCGTGCGCCCCGTTCACGGCTGGCGAGCCGCCACTGTGGCCGGTACGGCGCGTGAGAGCACCTCGGCGCGCAGCATCCGGCTCGCCGTCGCCGGCTGGCCGGGGCATGTCGCCGGCCAGCACATCGACGTCCGGCTCACCGCCGAGGACGGGTACCAGGCCACCCGCAGCTTCTCGCTGTCCTCCGCGCCCGGGGAGGCGCCGCAGATCACCGTGGAACGCGTGGACGACGGCGAAGTGTCTCCGTACCTGGTCGACGTCGCCACCGACGGTGATGCCCTTGAGGTCATGGGACCGGTGGGGGGCTATTTCGTGTGGCAGCCCGGCGACGACGTACCGCTGCTCCTGGTCGCCGGCGGCTCCGGCATCGCGCCGATGCGCGCCATCTGGCGGGCCGCCCGCGTTCACGGCACTCCGGTGCGACTGGTGTACTCCGCGCGCACCGCGGACCGGGTCATCTTCGCCGACGAGCTGCGCAGTCCCAACGGGCCGGAGAGCACCGTCCACCTGACCCGGGAACGCGCGGCGGGGTTCGAGCACGGCCGGCTGAGAGCCGAGCAGATGAGCGCGCTGCTTCATCCCGGTGGTGTTCGCGAGCCGCGGCTGCGGGCTTACGTGTCCGGCCCGACCGCCTTCGTCGAGGAAGCCGCCCGCGGACTGATCGGCGCCGGCTTGGACGCCGACTCATTAAGGACCGAGAGGTTCGGATAGGAGGCCCGCAGTGAACGCAGAGGAGAACCTCCTCTCGGTGCCCCCGGAGGACGGCTATGTGGACGGCAACGCCGTCGCCGGGGCGATGTCCCTGGCCCTGGGCCGGGACTCAACCACGATCGTCCTGGAGTGTGCCGAGTGCGGGGATCGGCACCGCGTCGCCGAGACCAGGGTCTATCTGCGCTGTCCCGGCATGGTGGTGCGCTGTCCGGCGTGCTCGGAGTGCGAGGTGCTGCTCGTCGACCGACCACGCCGGCTCCAGCTCACCCTGATGTCGATCCGTACCTTGGAGCTGCCGTGACCCCCGCCCCGCCGGGCGAAGACCGAGAGGCGGTGGCCGAGCGGCGTGCTCGGGCGGCCCGGTCGCTGGCGTGCGCGGACATCGTCGACGCCCCCGGACGAATCCATCGGCACCACGCACACATTCACGACCTCGTCACTCCGACACCAGGCCGGGTCCAGTTCGGGCCGGCGGTCACGATCTCCTTCTTCCCCTCCTGATCGGTGATGGTGGACCCCGAGACCCACACCTTCGGCGCTCTGTTCCCGCAGGCGGTGGGCGTCAAATCCGACGATGCCCGGGGCAAGGTGCTGGTACTGGCGAGCTACGGCCACCGCGACGTCTCCACTTCCTCAGCCTGCGCAACTATGGCTACAAGGACCTGAACCACTGGATGGAGAAGCAGACCTACATGGCGGTGGGCCTGACCATGATGGCGGCGCTGAGCTCGGCGTCGAGGCCACGCCGCTGGAGGGCTTCGACCCGACCAGTGTCGACAAGGCGTTCAAGATCCGCGAAACCGGACACAACACGACCGTGCTGCCGGCCCTCGGCTACCCCGACCCGGAGAGGGTGTACACCACCCCGATCTCCCGCTTCGACCCCGACCAGCTGTTCACCTTCATGTAAAAACCCACCCGGAAACCAAAACCCACCACACCTACGAGGAATGGGATCATCTCCATGAAAGCCATTGTGGTAACCGACCAGGCCGCGGGAACGGCCGGGATGACGCTGACGGAGCGGCCTGAGCCGTCCGCAGCGATCAACGACGTCATCGTTCAGATTCATGCATCGGGCTTCGTCCCGACTGAGATGGAGTGGCCATCGACCTGGACCGATCGCGCCGGCCGTGAAAAGACACCGTCGATCCCCGGCCACGAGCTGGCCGGAGTGGTCACCGCCTTCGGCTACGGCACGACGGGGCTGTCGGTCGGGCAGCGGGTGTTCGGCCTCGCCGACTGGCACCGCGACGGCACCCTTGCGGAGTACGTGGCGATCGAAGCACGCAACCTCGCACCGCTGCCCGGCGACGTCGACTTCACGGTAGGCGCGTCCCTGCCGATCTCAGGTCTGACCGCGTGGCAGGGGCTGTTCCAGCACGGCCGCCTTCAGGCCGGCCAGACCGTCCTCGCCCATGGCGCAGCCGGTGCAGTCGGGACGATGGTGACCCAGCTCGCACGTGAGGCCGGCGCTTACGTCATCGGCACCGGACGCGCCGCCGACCGTGAGAAGGCACTCGACTTCGGCGCGCATGAGTTCGTCGACCTCGAGAAGGACGCGCTGAAAGACGTCGGCGGCGTCGACCTGGTCTTCGATGTCATCGGTGGCGACATTCAGAGGCGGTCCGCCGCCCTGATCAAGGCCGGAGGAACGCTGGTATGTATCGTCGGCCCGGTCGAGGCGCGGCCCACTGACGGCCTGGCGGTGGACTTCGTCGTCGAGGCCGATCGTGCCGAACTGGGTGAGATCGTGCAACGGGTGCGGGACGGACGGCTGCGGACCAACATCGTTGACGTCGCGAGCTTCGATGACGCCATCGGTGCCCTGAACCCGACCACGCGACGCAGCGGGAAGACAGTCATCCGCGTACGCCCGTAGGGAGTGGATGGCCACCGTCAGACGGGCAGGTCATCTGGTTACCTCCGTGGATACTCCGCCCTTCAGGGCGGAGAGGACCAAGTTCGCCACCAGCAGCGCGGCGGTCCGGTCCAGTCCTCCACCGCAGTCACCGCCCGTCACCGATGCCCGGGCACCCAAGGCCGCGAAAAGAAGGGTGCCCTTCACGACGATCCTCCGCCCGGCGGCTCGATGCCACGGCTCATGAGGGCATCTACCAGCGCAGACAGCGCACCGAGCCCGGCGGTCGCAAGCCGGTGCTCGTCCGGAGCGGGGCCGCGGTCTGTCCACGCCCGCGGAAGCGTCACCGTCACACCGTCAGCCTCTGCTGTCCCACTGCTGACCAAGAAGACCAAGCCTCGCCGTGCGGAGTGGCGACGGGCGGTTGGCTGTGCGTGGTCGCCTTGAAGCCACGATGCGCCCTGAGCACGACTGCCACTCTCCCCCGCCGACGTCCCCCGCCTGACGTCACCGCCGCACTGACGGCGGCACGGCGCGGAGGCCGCGCCGACGCACAACACGAAGAGCGCGCCCCGATCCCCGGCTGCGTCCGCTCCGCCCATCTCGCCCTCCCTCATCCTCAACTCCAGCCAGGGCATGGTCGAAGGGGGTCGCAACGGGGATGTCGGCTTCCCGACCACGGCAGGACCACGCGTGGTGAGCTGCGGATTCACGGACGGGCGCGGCAGGGCATGCGAACGGTTGTCGGTCGGATTGTCGGCGGGGATGTGGGCCTGGTCCACGGCGGCGCCGCCGCGTCGTGACCGTGTTCGGGCCTTCGTGGTCGGGGTTCTGGTCGGGGCCGGCTGCTGCTGTGACCGGTACGCGTGGCGCCGGCAGGACGGCGCCGCACCGGGCGGGAAGCGAGCAGATCCGTGGTGATCGGCGTGTCACCGAGGCCCTCGCCGGGCGCAGGAGGGTCCCGGGCAGTTCGGCCTCCACGGCGGACACGAACGCCTCGATCATCTCGTCGTAGGCGTCCCGGTGACGCGGTGCTGCCTGCGGCCCAGGTAGTGCTCACCGGCCAGCAGCTGCTCGTCGTCCGTGCCGGCGTCGAGGAGGACCGGGAGGGTCCGCGCGGGGTGGATGCCGCCGATGGCGGTGTACAGGATGAGCTTGCCGATCGGGATGCCCATGCCGCCGACGCCCTGGTCGCCCAGGCCCAGGATACGCTAACCGTCGGTGACGACGATGACGTCGACCTCGCCGCCGGGCCGGTTGCGAAGGATCTCCCGGAAGCGGTGACTGTCCTCGTACGTCAGGAACTGACCGCGCGGCCTGCGGTAGATCTCGCTGAAGCGCCGGCACGCCTCGCCGACCGTCGGCGTGTAGACGACCGGCAGCATCTCCTCCAGGTGCCAGGTGAGCAGGTGGTAGAACAACACCTCGTTGGTGTCCTGGAGCTGGCGCAGGTAGATGTGCCGGTTGAGCGGCTTGTCGTAGCCGAGGAACGCCTCGTACGCCCGGTCCGCCTGCCCATCGAGCGTCTCCGTCGCCGGTGGCAGCAACCCGTCCAGGCCGAGTTCGGCGCGCTCCTCGGGGCTGAACGCGGTGCGCTAGTTCCGGAGGGGATCGGCGAGCAGGGCCGCTCCGTGGGCACGGGCCGGGCTGTGCGGTGTCATGACGTTCCTCAGGTCGAGGGGCTTCCGGGGCGGGAGATGTTGTGGAGGTTCGCGCGCTCCATCCCACCTTCCCCCTCCCCGGACATCGAAATCACCCGAGGGTCGGTCGAGCCGGCCCACATCAGCTCAGGCGTCCCGCGCCGCGTGAACCCGCTGCCCGTCGACAAAGGTCTCCAGGACCCGGGTGGCGGCGATCTCCTCGGGCGGCCCCGCGAACGGGTCGCGGTCGAGGACGACGAGATCGGCCGACTTGCCGACGGTGATGCTGCCGGTGATGTCGTCGAGGTGGTTCACATAGGCGCTGCCCGCCGTGTACGCAGCGAGGGCGGTGCCCAGGTCGAGGCGCTGCTCCGGAAGGAACTCCGGCGTGTCCTCGGGGGCGGCGGAGGCGATCCGGTTGACGGCGACGTGGATGGCCTGGAGGGGATCGGGGCTGCTGACCGGCCAGTCGCTGCCGGCGGCCAGGGTCGCGCCCGCGCGCAGCAGATCACCGAACGGATACTGCCGTGTGCCGCGCTCCGCGCCGAGGAAGGGCAGGGTCAGTTCGTCCATCTGCGGTTCGTGGGCGGCCCACAGCATCTGGAGGTTGGCGCTCGCGCCCAGGGCGCGGAACCGGGGGATGTCGTGCGGGTGCACGACCTGCAGATGTGCGAGGTGGTGCCGGGTGTCGCGCCACCCGTTGGCCGCGCGGGCGGACTCCACGGCGTCGAGGGCCTCACGCACCGCGCGGTCGCCGAGCGCGTGGAAGTGGACCTGGAACCCGAACGCGTCGAGTTCGGTGACGTACTTCCTCAGCTCACCCGGCTCGACGAAGCTGATGCCGCTGTTGTCCGACGAGCAGCCGCAGCCGGTCAGATACGGATCCAGCATCGCGGCGGTGTGGTTCTCCGCGATGCCGTCCTGCATGACCTTCACCGTGATGGCACGGAACCGGCCACGGTTCAACTCCTCGCGGCGGGCCACGAGTTCGGGGATCTGCTCGGCGCCCCGCTCGCGGTCCCACCACAGGGCGCCGACCACGCGGGCGGTGAGCAGTCCCCGGTCGAGAGCCGCGTGATAGGAGGGCGCCGGGTCGGTCATGTTGGCGTAGGCGCCGACGATGGCGTCCTGCCAGGCGGTGACGCCGTACGAGTGCAGCACGGCCTGGGCCCTCAGCAGGGCCGCGAGTTGCTCCTGCGGCGTGGGATCCGGAACCAGCCTTCCCACGAGGTGGACCGCGCCCTCCTGGAGCATGCCGGTGGGGTTGCCATCGACGTCGCGTTCGATCCGGCCGTCGACCGGGTCCGGCGTACGGGAGTCGATGCCCGCGCGCTCCAGGGCCCGGCTGTTGACCCAGGCGCCGTGGTGGTCACGGTTGGGCAGGAAGACGGGTCGGTCCGGGACGATCGCGTCGAGGGCCGCAGCGGTGGGAGCGCCGCCGGGGAACGCCTCCAGGGACCAGCCGCCGCCGGTGATCCACTCTGCGTGCGGGTGCTGATCGGCGTACGCCTTGATCCTGCGCAGGTACTCGGCCGGGTCGACCGTGTCGGCGAGGTGGCACAGGCCGAGTTCGAGGCCCGCGCCCTGCGGGTGGACGTGGGCGTCCTGGAAGCCGGGGAGCAACAACTTGCCTGCCAGGTCGACGACTTCGGTGCGCGGGCCGATCAGCTCGCGCACCTCGTCGTGGCCGACGGCGACGATCCGCCCGTCGCGCACGGCCACGGCGGTGGCGCGGCTGCGGGCGGGATCGACGGTGTGCACGGGACCGCCGGTGAGGACGAGGTCCGCGGTGTGTGCCATGTGAGTGAGCTCCAGAAAGGGTCAGACTGCCGTACGGTCCATCGGCAGGGTCAGGGACTCGGCGTCGGTGCCGCGCCCCGTGGTGAAGTACGGCGAGTGCCTCACGTACTTGGCGACGGCGGCCATGCCGAGGCCGGCGAGGACGATCGCGGCGGGCAGCGAGAACATGAACCAGCCGTTGTCCGGGCTGAGTTCGAAGTGGTCGCTCATGGTCAGGTACGAGTATCCGAGGTAGCCGCCGAGGCCGAGCAGGATCAGGCCGGACACGGCGGGCACACCGATGGCGAGCAGCGCCTCCCGTGCTCCTTCGTGACGGGCGGAGCGGAAGCGCACGGCGCAGGCCACCGCGGTGAGGCCGTAGTAGAGGGCGACGATCAGACCGATGGCGTTGACGGCGGCCAGCAGCATGTCGCTCAGCTTGGGGATCGCGACGGCGAGCACGGCGATCACTCCGGCGATGGCCATCACGACGACCGTGCCGGCGGCGGGGGTGCCGTAGCGCGGGTGGATGCGGGTCCACACCGGTCCCATCGTGCGGTCACGGCTCATGGCGAACAGGCCGCGTGCCGTGGGGATCAGAGTGGCCTGCACGGAGGCGACGGCGGAGAACATCAGCGCGACCAGGGGCAGGGTGGCCCAGGGTTCGGCGGCCAGCTTCTCGCCGAGGTACGGGAGGGCCTGGGGGCCGTTTCTGACGAGTTCGGCCAGGCTCATCTCCCGCTGGAAGGCGACCGAGGCGAAGAGGAACAGACCGAGCATCGCGAACAGTGCGATGAGGCCGCCGCGGGCCGCGTCGCCCGGACTCTTCGTCTCCTCGTTGACGCTGAAGGCCGCGTCCCAGCCCCAGAAGAAGAAGACCGCGAGCACCATGCCCTGGGCGAAGGTGGTGCCGCTGGAGATCTCGAAGGGGTTGAACCAGGACAGCGAGACGGCGTGGTCCCCGGTGACCAGGGCCCAGCCGCAGAAGGCCAGCAACACGGCGTACTCGAAGATCAGCAGGGCGAACTGGAAGCGGGTGGCGGACCGCACCCCGGTGACGGCCAGGGCGGTGAGGCCGAGGAGGATGACCAGCCCGACGGCCGTGGTGACACCGGTGGACGTGGGGTCGAGGGTGATGCCGGCGAGGCTGTGCAGTCCGGCCTTGTTGGCGAAGGCCAGGACGACCGAGCCCATGATCGCGCTGGTGTAGGCGCAGAAGATGATCGAGCCGACCAGGGTGACCCAGCCGGTCAGGAAGCCGGGCCAGGGGCCGAGGGCCCTGCCGACCCAGACATAGCCGTTGCCGCAGTTCGGCTCCGAGCGGTTCAGACGGGCGTAGGCGGTGGCGATGCCGAGGACCGGCAGGAAGGCCAGCAGTAGCAGCGCCGGGGCCTGGAGGCCCACGATGGTCGCGATCGTGCCCATGCCGATGGCGATGCTGGTGGTGGCCGCGGTGCTGGACGCGGCGATGGCCACGCCGTCGACTACGCCCAGAGAACGGCGCAGATCGGGGCTAGGTGCGGAGGAGAGGGGCGGTCTGGACGACATGGAGGGCTCCTCGGGGACGGGAGACGGGGAAGAGCCGCGCGGTGAGGTGATGGAACAGCCGACGTCCACTTTGGGTCAACCCTGTTGACGTAAGGCGGATGGGAGGCGTTCACTGAGCGCGCCCGGACGAGAGGAACGTGCCCATGTCCAGCCGTGTCCCCCAGGAGCGCCGGCGCCGACGGCCCACCCGCTCCGGAGTCCTGCTGTCCGAGGACCTCATCGTGCAGACGGCCTTGCGGCTGATCGGCGAGCACGGTCCCGAAGCGCTGAGCGTGCGTCGGCTCGGCGGGGCGCTGGGCTGCGACCCGACCGCCCTCTACCGCTATTTCCACGACACCGACGACCTGGTGCTCGCCATCGCGGACCGGATCATCGGTGACGCGATGGCGGGGTTCGTCCCCGGGGAGGACTGGGTGGCCTCGCTGCGCGAGATGGCCCTGCGGGTCCGTGCCGGATACCTCGCCCATCCGCGGGCGGCCGCCCTGGCCGCGCACCGGGTGACCCGGCGCAGGAGCGAGATCCAGGCGGTGGACAAGGGGATCGGCCTGCTGCTCTCCGCGGGCTTCGAGCGGGCCGCCGCCGCGCGCCTGTACCTGGCCTTCATCGACACCGTGCTCAGCCACGCGGCCACCGAAGCGGCGTTCCAGGCACTCCCCCGGCAGCAGCGCGAGGCCGACCAGCGGGCGTGGCGGGACGTCTACCAGGACCTGGACCCGGTGGCGTACCCGGCGCTCACCGCGGTACGGCGCGAGTTGCCGGGCATGGCGGACAGCTCGTTCGAGGAGGCGCTGGACCTGCTGCTGGAGGCACTGAAGGCGCGCGCACCGGCACGCCGGGCGTCCACAGGGGGGACTCCATGGGACACAGACGATTAGTACTCCAGCAGCACTTCGTGGCCTGACCTGGGGAAACCTCGAGCGGTGGGAGTGTAGCGGGCAGGAAGTCGTCACGGACGGCTTTTGCCTGCACCTTCAGCGGGCTGGCGGGAAGTCGGTGAACGCGGTGATGTCCGGTGGCCTCCCGCAGCATCGTCCTCGAGCCCCGAGCTACACCTGCTGCTCACGGTGTGGGATCGCTAATGGAGCGGGACTGCATGGCGCGGGCGGTCCGCTGCACCGCCTTCAGGACGGTCGCCACCGCGGGGACCTGTGCCATGTCGGGCCACAGCAGGGCGTAGGTACGACGCAGGGGCCAGTCGCGCATCGGGCGGTACACCAGCCGCGGGTCGAGGTAGGCGCGTAGGGCCAGTTCGCTCATCAGGCTTATGCCTTGTCCCGCCGCGACCAGCGCCTGGGTGGCGATCAGATCGTCGACTGTCGCATGGATCGTCGGTGAGAAGCCCAGGCTGGTGCACGCCGCCAGAAATCGGTCCCGCACGCTCTCCATCACCCAGTCGGCGTGTGCCAGTTCGGCAAGTCCGATGGTTTCCAGCCCTGCCATGGGGTGGTCGTGGCGCATCAGCACACACCGGCGGTCGGTCATGAGTGGCACTCGGAGCATTGCCTCTTCGCCCTCCGGAACCTCCTCGTTCTCCCAGTTGCACAGCAGCCCGAGATCGGCTTCGCCGGCACGGATCATCTGGCGCGCCTCGACCGGTTCGGTCTGGGTCAAGGTGATCGCCGATCTCCATGCTGGCTGTCGGGCCGCCGAAGGTGATAGTGCCGTCGGCCGCGAGTTGGGCGACGACCCTGACCACTGCTCCGAGTACCGATCCCGGGAAGTGCTCGGTGAGGGTCTGGACATGGTCGATTCCGTTGAGGAAGGGAATGACGACACTGTTCTCGCCGACCGCGGGGGTAACGTCTGTCAGGGCCGCGTCCAGGGCGTCCGCCTTCACGGACAGCAGGATCACGTCGTACGGGTCTGCGAGTTCCTGCGCCGTCACCAGCCGGGGAATCAGGACCTCGTCACCGTCGGGGCCCGCCAGGCGCAGGCCCGTGGTCCGCAAGGCGGCGGCGCGTCCCGGCCGGACCAGGAAGGTCACGTCGCGCCCCGCTTGGGCGAGCCGGGCACCGAAGTATCCGCCCGTCGCCCCGGCGCCCACGACGAGGACGCGTCCTGTCGTGCTATTTCCGCTTACGGGGCCTGCGCCGGTTCGGCGGTCGGCATGGTCCGGTTCTGTCGGCGTCATCTGCGTTCGGCTTCCCGTCGGTGTGTGAGGGTGCGGGGCTGGTCGGCCGGTGGTTGTGCCGCTGGCACGACGACGAACTGTGGCAGAGGCAGGTCTCGGATCGTGTCCCTCGGTACGTGCGGTACGGCGGCCAGCGCATGCAACTGCGCCTGCAGGCGTCGAGCCGGGTGTCGGCAGCCGCAACCGGTCGTGGAGGCTCTCCGACATGCCGATGGCGCCGCTTCGACGACCTGGTCGTTCCGCCGCCAGCCGGGTGTTATGGGCTTACTCCAGACGCTTCGCCACGTGACGCAGTGCGGCGTCGATGTCCTGGTCGGGCGCGTCCGCGACAGCGGCGGCGCCTTTGACTGCCCGGGCCGCGTACGCTCGCCCGGCTTGCTCGGCATCGGTTCTGCGGTCGTGCTCGGCGTGCGTCACAGGGATGCCCTCCCCGGGGTGGCGCCCGTGAACGCTCGCCGTGACCGCGAGGCTCTTGGCCGGGCCGTGGCTGTCCATCAGGCGCGGTTCGGCTGCGTGGTGTAGCGCAGGTAGGGCTTGACCGTGCGGTATCCGGGAAGCGTTCGGCGGCGTCGGCGTCGCTGACCGCCGGCGTGATGATGACGTCCTCGCCGTCCTGCCAGTCTGCGGGCGTGGCGACCTTGTGCTGTGCCGTGAGCTGGAGGGAGTCGATGACGCGGAGGATCTCGGTGAAGTTCCGGCCCGTGCTGGCCGGGTATGTGAGCGTCAGCTTGATCCGCTTGTCCGGGCCGATGACGAACACGGAACGCACGGTTGAGGTGTCGGAAGCGTTGGGGTGGATCATCCCGTACAGCGTGGAGACCGTGCGGTCCACGTCCGCGATCATCGGGTAGTCGACGCTGTGGCCCTGGATCTCGGCGATGTCCGCGGACCACGTGCGGTGGTCTTCGGCGCTGTCGACGGAAACCGCCGCCACCCGCGTGTTGCGCCGCGCGAACTCGTCGCTGAGCGAGGCGACGGTACCGAGTTCCGTCGTGCACACGGGGGTGAAGTCGGCGGGGTGCGAGAAGAGGACTCCCCAGCTGTCGCCGAGCCAGTCGTGGAAGTGGATCTCTCCGGTCGCCGTCGGTGCGGTGAAATCGGGGGCGACGTCTCCGAGTTGCAGTGCCACTGTCGTTTCCTTCTTCGATGACGACGATATTGTTATAACCGTAGTCATTACAGCTATTGCAGGCAGGGGTCGCGCTGCCGGGCCGGCCGCAGCCCCGCGGTGGGTCACAGACGCGCCACACCTTCCGCCTGCGCGGCCACGGCCACTGCCGCGGTGACGGCGGGGGCGACCCGGGGGTCGAACGGAGAGGGGACCACCCGGTCGGCGGCGAGTTCACCGGCGAGGACCGCGGCCAGCGCCTCGGCGGCAGCCAGCTTCATTCCCTCGGTGATCGCGGACGCCCGCACCTGGAGCGCACCGGCGAAGACGCCGGGGAAGGCCAGTACGTTGTTGATCTGGTTGGGGAAGTCGGAACGCCCGGTCGCCACCACCGCGGCGTATTTGCGGGCCACGTCCGGGTGGATCTCCGGGGTCGGGTTGGCCATCGCGAAGATGAAGCCGTCCGGAGCCATCGTGGCCACCACCGGCTCCGGGACCGTACGGCCGGAGACGCCGATGAAGACGTCGGCGCCGGCCAGTGCCGACTCCAATGAGCCGGTCAGCCCGGCCTTGTTGGTCCGCGCCGCCAGGTCCCGCTTGACGGGATTGAGGTCTTCGCGTCCCTGGTGCACCACTCCCCTGCGGTCGGCGACTGCGACGTCCCCTGCCGCCTGCCTCGACGAGGATCCTGGCGATGGCGAGCCGCGCCCGCCCCGGAGATCACGACCCGTAGGTCGCCGAGCGACCGGCCCGTCAGGGGGCAGGCGTTGCGCAGTGGCGCCAGCGTGACGATGGCGGTGCCGTGCTGGTCGTCGTGGAAGACCGGGATGTCGAGCCGTTCCTTGAGCGCGTCCTCGATCTCGAAGCAGCGCGGCGCCGAGATGTCTTCCCGATTGACTCCGCCGAAGGACGGCGAGAGCCGCGCGACGGTCTCCACGATCTCGTCCACGCCGGTGCAGGAGAGCGCGATCGGCACCGCGTCCACCCCGCCGAACTGCTTGAACAGGATGGCCTTGCCCTCCATGACCGGCAGGGAGGCCTTCGGACCGATGTCGCCGAGGCCCAGCACTGCCGTGCCATCGGTGACGACCGCGACCACCCGCGACTTCCAGGTGTAGTCGTGCACCAGCTCGGGCCGGTCCGCGATGGCCGTGCAGACGTCAGCCACACCCGGCGTGTAGGCCAGGGACAGGTCGGAGGCATCCCGGATGGGGACGGTGGAGGCCATCTGCATCTTGCCGCCGCAGTGCAGGGCGAAGACCGGATCCGTCGCCCGGTCGGGGCCGGAAGTCCTCCGGTCCTCCCCTGCCGCGCTGCCATGTTCCGTGCCGATCGTCTCTGGTGCCATCGCCGCCTCTCCTGCTTGCTCGTCACCCGGCCGCCGCCCGCGGTCGCAGGGCTTCACTGGTCTCCGCCGGAGATGCCGTGCCTGTCGTGGTCGCGGTGCCGCCTGGAACGGGGTGAAATAATCGTAAGCCATTTGAGTATTTCGAACGAGCTGCTTGCGGAGCACGTCTGGCGCCTGCGGATGGCGCACCACGGCGGCACTCCCCGGGCAGGAGCCCGGTCGCCAGGAGCGCCACCTTCACTGAAGGCCGCGGGGGCCCCGGCACCTTCGCTCTTCTGCGAGGCGCGGCATTCTCAGGCCGGTCTCGATGCCCATCCGTCCCTCACATGCGGGCTTCCTGGGGAGCAGCGGATGGATTCACCTGGAGCCCGGCCTCGACATGCACCCCCTCACCATGCACAGCTCCTGCCGGGACAACACCGTGCGGGACACGGGTACCGGCGCTCGGCGAGCTGCCGGGGCGGCGGACCTGCGGCGCCGCCGGCAGGTCGCGTCAGGTGCGTTCCACCTGGATGGGCTGCAAGAGCCGCCTGGGCTTGAGCAGCGCCCGGCCGACCGCGTCGGCGGGGTTCGGATCCAGACCGGGCCCCGGCACCATCTCGACCTCCGGAACGGGCACGATCACGCTGCAGGAGGCGCATTCGCCGTAGGAACCCAGTTCGGTGCCGCAGGCGGCATGCCGGAACGTACGCAACTCGGCATCGGCGAGATGCGCGCGACCCCAGGAACTGAGCGAGCGCACAGTCGGCCACAGGGCGACGCCGCGGTCGGTGAGGACGTACTCGTCGCGGGGCGGCGACTGCTGGTACCGGCGCTTTTCGAGGATGCCGGCGTCGGTGAGGGCCTGAAGGCGGGCCGCCAGAACGGCCCGCGGGATGCCTAGGTGGGCGAGGAAGTCGTTGTAGCGCCGCACGCCGTAGAGCGCGTCGCGCACGACGAGCAGGGTCCAGCGCTCACCGACGATCTCCAGTGTGCGGGCGATGGAGCACTCCTGTGTCGCGTAGTCCTTGCCCAGTGCCATGACCGTCACCGTAGTCCTTTTCCAGCGGTTGGTTCAATGACTGAATCTACCAGTGGTACAGTCGCGTCCACTCAAGGTTCAGTGAACGAATCTTCCTCGCCGGAAGGGTGGCCATGACCCGGCTCGACCAGAACGCCAGCGCTCACACAGCACCGCCGACGGCCCCTTCCGGCATGTCCGCGCCGCCAGGTACACCGGTGGCGGCCAGGGGCCGGTCCACCCTGGCCGTGACCAGTGCAGCGACCGCGGTGGCGCTCATGATCTACACGGCGCCGATGGTCACACTCCCCGAGACCGCCGCCGCCCTGCACACGCCGCTCTCCGCGCAGGCCTGGCTGCTGAACGGCACCCCCCTGGGGCTCGCCGCCCTGCTCCTGGTGGCCGGCAGCCTCGCCGACGACTACGGCCGGCGCCGGCTGTTCCTGGCCGGTACGGCCGCCCTCGGCCTGACCACGGCACTGGGCGCGCTGGCCACGTCGACCTGGCTGTTCACAGCAGCCAGGATCGCGCAGGGCGCGGCAAGTGCGGCCATCCTGGCGAGCAGCCTGGGGCTGATCGTGCATGCGTTTCCGACCCCCAGGGGCCGCCTGCACGCGACGGGCGTGTGGGGCGCATGTGTCAGCGGCGGCATCGCTGTGGGTCCGCTGATTGCCGGAGCGATGCCGAGCTGGCGTATCGCCTACGCGGTGCTGGGCGCGGCGGCGCTGATGGTCGCGGCATACGGCATCCGTGCCCTGACGGAATCACGCGCGTCCGACCCCGGTCGTCCGGACATCGCCGGCGCCGTGGTGTTCAGCCTGGCGCTGGGGGCGCTGGTGGCCGCACTGACGCTGGGCCGTGACGGATGGCTGCGGGCTCCGGTGGGTGTCCTGCTCGCCGTGGCCGTACTGCTCACCGCTGCTTTCGTGGTGGTCGAACGCCGTAACCGGACGCCGATGATCGACCTCGGCCTGCTGCGCCGTCCCCGCTTCCTGGCCTCCTCCGTGGCCGGTCTGTTCACCGGGCTGGCTGTCATCGGCCTGTTCAGCTACATGCCCTCGCTGCTGCAGAAGGCGATCGGGATGTCGGCGATAGGCACGGCATGGCTCCTCATGCTGTGGTCCGGCATCTCCTTCGCAGTGGCACTGCAGGCCAGGCGACTGGCCGGACGGATCTCGCCGCGCTACCAGCTGGCGCTCGGATTCGTGCTGCACGCCGGCGGCGTGCTGGCCCTGCTGGGCTCGGTCGCCGCAGGCTCGTGGCCGCGGCTGCTGCCGGGTCTGGTCGTGGCCGGGGTCGGCAGCGGCCTGCTCAACGCCGCGCTTCCGCTGCTGTCCGTCGAGTCGGTGCCACCCCAGCGGGCGGCCATGGGATCGGGAGCCCAGCAGACCTTCCGCTACATCGGCTCGTGCGCCGGGGTGGCGCTGACCATAGCGATCGTGACCTCCGCGGGGTCCGCAGCGCACGGAGCGGACGTCGCCGTGATCGTCTCGGCCGTACTCGCCGTTCTTGCGGCCCTCGGCGTACTCATGCTGCGGGAACGAACCTGACCCCTCCTGGCCGGACACGGGTCTGCGAGCGCAGCCGGGCCGCCCGACAGGTCGCGCGGCAGGGCAGCCGTTCCAGCGGTGCACCCTGGTCAGGGGGAAGCCGGTCGCAATTCCGGGCCTCCACCCGCAGGTGGTCGGGGTACCGGCGAATCCGGTGTTCCACGTCGCCGTCAGCGTGGACGAGCGTGTTGCTCACAAGCTTCGGCAGCAGCTGCTGCGCCCTCTCGTCGAGCGCCTCGAGGTTCCCGGCGGTGGACGTAGTGACGCGCCAGCCCGGGCGGGCCCCTCACAGCGCAGGAGCAGGATGACGTCGTCGTTGGCGCGCGGGAAGCGTCCGCAGATGCGGGAAGTGGCCCCCTCGCACAGCATCGATGTGGAGGTGGCTGCGGAGCCTCCCGTGTGGCGGTGAGGGCTGGAACTGTGCTGACCAGGTCGGTTGCGCCTACCATCCCATCCTGTAGTGGTGAACCTGCTGGCGTGTCGCGCGGCGGTGAGCCCGGATCGTGCACCCGAATGGGGCAAGCCGCCGCCACGACGGGATGGATGAACATATGCACGTGCCTGAAGCCGCTGTTCAAACTGACGACTTGGCGTCGCAGTACCTCGCTCGTGTGGAGCAGGACCTGGCGCACAACGCCGAGGCACAGGAAGGCATCGGCCGTGACATGGAGGCGCTGCGACAGCGGTTGGATGCCCTTCAACGGGACCGCGACGTATTGCTGAGCCTGAGGCAGGCTCTGTCCGGTCCGGGCACGCAGGAGACCGTAGCCCCCGCGCCAGCCGCAGCGTCAGGGGAGACGGCGAACGGGGGGCAGCCTGCTCCGGTCATGCCAGAGACCCACGAGGCGCCCACCGCCCCCAGGACCACACTGGTGGACCTCGTGTGCAGCCACCTGGCCAACCAGTCCGAACCCCGATCGGCGACCGAGGTCTCCACAGACATCGCCCAAGCCCACCCTGACCGCCGAGCCAAAACCACCGTGGTGCGTGCCACCCTTGAGGCACTCGTTGCACAAGGCAGAGCCAGGAGAACGAAGCGGGGCCGGTCGGTCTTCTACAGCTCCTCCACTCCAGCCCAGGTGCCCCCCAGCTCCGGCTGACCTCACGAAGCCTCATCAGTTCGATTCCCATACCGGCTTTGGGGTTACGCAGTAGGGACTGAGTAGCCGGCCGGCTTCGAGCGCCACGCCCCCGCCACCGCCCGGAACGCACACCGCCCGTACATGCCGCCGCGATACCCCGCTTCGCCCCGCACGGCGTTCTGTAAACTACGGCCGTGCCCCGACCCGCCAACCCCCTGGTCCGCGAGAATCTTCTCACCGCGGGGCTGGCCCTGTTCCACGCCCAGGGCTTCAACGCGGTGGGCATCAAGGAGATCACGGATGCGGCGGGCGTACCCAAGGGCTCTTTCTACAGCTACTACAGCAGCAAGAACGCCTTCGCCGCCGCTGTCCTCGGCCGCTACTGGACAGGCATCGCCCACGATCACGGCACCATCCTGAGCGACGATTCCCTTCCCCCGGTGCAGCGCGTCGTTCGCTTCTTCGAGGCCCTGACCCAGGACCACGCCGAGCAGGGGTTCGCACTGGGCTGCCTGATCGGCAACCTCGCCCTGGAACTGTCCGACGAGCACGAAGAGGCACGCAAGGAGCTGGCCGCCATCATGACCCGGTGGTCGAGCCTCGTCGCGGCCTGCCTCAAGGAAGCCAGGAACGAGAGCGTGGCGGCCGCGACGCCCGGGGCCGCCGAGTTGGCATCCATGCTCATCGAAGCGTGGGAAGGCGCGGCCATGCGCGGGCGCGTCGATCGAAGCAGGACCCCCTACGACCGCTTCCTCACTGTGTCCCTGCCGCGGCTCATCAGCGCCGCATAGCCCCGGTTCGCGGCGCCGCGCCGCCTGAGCAACCCTCAACACTCCTGCGGACATGCGCAGTTCGGCTCCGAGACCCACCCCCGCTGCATTTATAGATGACTGGTCACTAATTATTACCGGTCTCGCTGAACTCCCGAACTCATTCCTCTCGGAGTCCATCCATGACCTCATCCAAGGCCGACCTGTACGCGGAGCCGTCCCCGCCCGCGCTTCCGGGAAGCGGCTTCCAGCTCGAACCGGCGCGTACGGCGCTCGTGATCACCGACCCCCAAGTCGACTTCCTCAGCCCGGACGGTGCCACGTGGGAGATCTTCGGCGCCAGCGTCACCGAGAATGACACCGTCACTCACATCGGCCGGCTCCTGGACACCGCCAAGGCCGCCGGCGTCACCGTGGCGATTTCCCCCCATTACTACTACCCGTCCGACGACGCCTGGCGGTTCGGCGGTCCGCTCGAGCAGTACATGCACAGCGTGGCATGTTCCGGCGCCAAGGGCCCCTCACTCTTGACCGGTTCGCGGACTCCGGGGCCGGCTTCCTGCCCGCGTACCGCGCACACATCCTCGACGGGCACACCGTCATCGCATCGCCGCACAAGATTGTGGGACCCGAGTCCAACGACCTCGTCCTCCAACTACGCAACCGAGGGGTCTCACAAGTGCTGCTCGCCGGAATGGCGGCCAACCTGTGCGTCGAGGGTCACTTGCGCGAACTCGTCGAGCAGGGCTTCGAGGTGGTCGTGGTCCGCGACGCCACGGCCGGCCCCCGGCTCCCCGAAGGCGACGGCTATCTCTCCGCCCTCATCAACTTCCGCTACCTCGCCGCCGCGACGTGGACGACGGCCGAGGCCGTCGAGGTGCTGCGCGGTCGCTGACACCTTCACCCCACACCACACCACACCACACCACACCACACCAAGGGCACCACATCATGAACAGGACGACCCTGACCGAACAGATCACTGAGACGAAGATCAGGAAGGGCTTCACATGGGCTGACGTCACCGGCGAACTGGGCGCGAGCAGGGAATGGCTGACCGCCGCCTGTCTCGGCCAGATGACCTTCTCGGCGGATCAGGCAAAGAAAATCGCGGCACTCTTCGATCTGCCCGTCGAGGCCGTCGCCATTCTCCCGACACCTCCAACTCGCGGACTGGACGCAGCGGCCATCGCCTCGGATCCGGTGATCCACCGTCTCCGCGAGATCGTCACGGTCTATGGCCTACGATCAAGGAGCTGATCCATGAGGAGTTCGGTGACGGCATCATGAGCGCCATCGACTTCCAGCTGAGGCTGAACCGCCACGAAGACCCGAGGGGTGACCGGGTCGAACTCGTCCTGAGCGGTAAGTACCTGCCTTACCCGACCTCCTGAACCGGCCCGACGGCGAGTGCGGCGTGAAGCGTGCTCACGCTGCACTCGCCCGGCTGTCTTCACCAGGTGAGGGCACAGCTCGAAGCGGCCGGAGCACCCGTCTCAGCGGACCCAGCCCTCGCCATCGCTCCCCTGGCTCACGCAGGTGACGCAGGAGCAGCGAGCAGTGCCAGTTCACGACGCAGCCGGCCCGCTGGAGTTGCGACGGCGCTGATGGCGCACATCACCGGCTGCCCTCGCCCGCGAGGAACCCCATCACAGCGTCCGGTTCGTTCCATGACCAACTCGCCGCCGCGCGGCGCGCGGGCGCCAAAAGCGCGTGCACAGCGGTCTGCCGCCCGCCGTTGCGACAGACCGCTGTGCCCCCCATGGCCGCATGAAGGCTTTCCAGCGGGACGGTGCGGCGGACAGCCGTACGCCCGGCCCCGCAGGGCGGAGTGGACGCCGGCCATGCCGCTCCCCGCCCGGATCCCTTACTCAGCGGCCTGGCCGGGGAGCTTGGAGGCGAGCAGGTTCACCGGGGTGATCGTGGGGGGCGTGCTGAACAGTTCGTCGCCCCGGGCTTCGATCTGCTCACGCACCTTGCCCTGCAGGTGCGTTTCGCGATCCTCCTCGGTCTCGAAGGCGTCGAAGATCCGGAAGGAGCTGGGTGTGAGCCGGAAGGAGAACCAGGCCAGGGTTCCCGGCTCCGCGTCGACCAGCGCCTTGGCGTCGACGAGGAACTGGGCTACGTCGTCCTCCTTGCCCGGCTTGGCTTCGAACTCCACGAGGAATCCGTATGCAGGCATGATCACTTCTCCTGTCGGTTGAGGAAGTCCAGCACCACACCGCCGAATTCCTCGGGGTGCTGGAAGAGAAAGGCATGGCCGGCGCCGCTGTAGAACACGGTCCGCGCGTTCGGCAGCTTCTGGGCCATGGCGAAGGAGTTGCCGGAGTCGACCATGACGTCGTGGGAGCCGTTGGCCACCAGGACTGGCAGCTTCAGTTCCTCGAGCCGCGACCAAGCGGAGCCCGTTCCGCCCGCCCAGCGCTGGATGGCCTGGAGCTGGTTGGCCCACTGCTCGGGCGGGACGTCTGCCTTGGAGTGCTGAAGACGGGTCTCCAGGCGCGCGAGCGACTCCTTGCCGAGCCGCACGCCCTCGTCGGTGAGGCCGAAGAAGAGGTACAGGTAGGCCTCTTCCGAGGGATCCGGCTGGGTCATGTACTCCACGACGCGCTGTTCCAGCTCCGGCGTGCCGGGCACGCCGCCCGGGCCGCTGCCGGCCACGATCAGCTTGCGGACGAGGTCGGGGCGGTCGAGCGTCACGAGTTGCGCCACGAAGCCGCCGACGGACCAGCCGAGCAGGTCGACCTCGTCGAGTCCCAGGGCGGTCAGGAAGTCGGCCGCGGACTCGGCCATGCCCTCCATGGTCGTCGGCACGGTGCCGGTGCTCTCGCTGATGCCGGCGTTGTCGAAGATGATGATCCGCCGGTCCTGTGCGAGGACTTCGAGGAAGGCGGGGTCCCAGTGGTCGAGGGTGCCGCGGAAGCGCTGCAGCAGGACCAGCGGGGGTACCGGCGCGTCTTTGCCGAAGTCCCGGTAGGCGTACCGGGCGAGACGGCCCTCCACGTAGTGGGTGTCCACGGTGTCGGAGATGTAGGCCATGAGGCCCTCCCTAGTGGGTTTCATTTTGCTATCCACTACAGTTAAGGGCCGTTCGGCATCGTTCGTCAAGTCGATGACCTGCTGAGTAGCCTTTGACAACCCACAAGTGGTCGGGTTACTGTCGCCGCGTGAGAAGAGCCAGGACACCAGACCCCCGCGTGTGCTCCATCGACGCGGCGATGCGCATCCTGGGCGAGAAGTGGGCCCTGCTGGCCGTGCGTGAAATCGCCTTCGGCGTTCGCCGCTTCGACGACATCGTCTTCAACACCGGTGCCGCACGGAACATCCTCGCCAGTCGGCTCAAGTCCCTTGAGGCTGCCGGGATCATCACCAGGGAGCAGTACGAGACCAGCCCCGCCCGCTACGAGTACGCACTGGCCGAGGCGGGCGAACAGTTGTTCACGATCCTGCACACCATCCGCGACTGGGGTGACCGGTACGCCCGGACGGATCCCGAGAACATCGTCACCTTCCGCCACAGCTGCGGGGCCGCACTGCACCCGGAGAGCCACTGTGCCGCGTGTGGCGAGGTCCTGGGCCCCTCGTCCGTCATCACAGCGGACCGGGACTTGCACCAGTCCGATCTCGCCGTGCCGGGCGCCGGCCAGGCCTGATCGCCGCCCCACCAGGCGGTCGGTCCCGGGGCGGCGGGCAGTGGTGGGACCTGCTGCCCGCCGCCCCGCCGTCCGCCGCTTCATCCTCCCGGCGGCCGGGTCAGCGCCCGCTGAAGTCCAGCACCGGGCGCGGCTGCCCGGCCCTGAGGGCGTTCACGGCCGAGGCCAGACCGGCCTGGGCATCCTCGGTCTCGAACAGGGGCAGGGCGATGTCGAACATCGCCTCATCGGCCGCCGCGGTTCCGCCCATGCGCCAGGCCCGCAGCAGTGCCTTGTGCGCGGCGTAGGCCCGGGTGGGGCCGCTGGTGAGCCGGCGTGCGAACGCCGTCGCCTCCTTGTCCAGGGCGGAGTCGGCCAGAACCCGGTTCACCACGCCCGCCTCGGCCATGGACGTGGCGGAGATCTGCTCCGACGTCAGGGCCCACTCGGAGGCGCGGGCCTGCCCTGCCCGCGCGGCGGCCCGGTAGATGCCTCCGAGCAGGGTGACGAGTCCGAGCGACTGCTCGGGGTGGCCGAACCGCGCGCTCTGGGCGGCGAAGATGACATCAGCACGCAGCGCGAGTTCGAATCCGCCGCCGGCGCACAGACCCTGCACGGCGGCGACGACGGGGATGGGCAGCCGTTCGAACTCGTTGAAGACGTTCATGTACCGCTCGAACAGGGTGCGCAACTCGCGTACGTTCATGTCGGGCCAGTCCATGATGTGGCCGCCGAAGCTGAAGTCGGGGCCGTCGGCGCGCAGGAGGACGGCTCGGGCGTCACTGGACGCTATGGCGGCCAGCGCTTCGGCGAGTTCCTCCACCAGGGGCTTGTCCAGGCGGTTCTGGGGCGGGTTTTGCAGCACCACGGTCGCCAGACGGTCGTCGATCGTGTACGTGAGACGGGGCATGAGGTCCTTCTCGGGGAATGAGCCGGCTGTCGGCGGCCGGGCGTGCGGAGGGGATGCGGAAGCGGCCCGCGTGTCAGCCCAGGTGAAGGGTGAACCAGTCGCGGGCGGCGGTGCTCGTCGTGGGGAATTGGGAGAGGTAGGACGCGAAGTGGCCGCCGTCGACGAGCTGCAGTCGCTTGGGTTCGAGGGCGCGCTCGTAGGCGGAGAGCATCAGATCCGTGAGAGTGATCGGGTCGTTCTTCGCGACGATCAGCAGCAGTGGCGTCGGCGAGATCCGGGAGATCCACGCCCCGGGCTCGTACATGCGAGCCGCCGCGTTGGACCGGAGAGTGATCTTGTTCTCCCAGCCGTCGGGGGCCGTGCTCAGGTAGAAGTCGACGGCGTCGGGGGCCCGGTAGGAGGCCGGCACCGACGGGTCGGAGCTGACGATCGCCTGGGTGCGGGGTTCCTCGCCGCGGAACTGGGCGCGTTCGTCTGCGGCGAAGACCTCGTTCAGCTGCGCGACGGCGTCCGGAGCCACCCGGCGCAGCCCCTGCTCGTATCCGCTGATGGTGGGCACCTGAGCGACCACGCAGCGCAGGCGCCGGTCGGTGGCGCCCAGGACCAGGGCATGGCCGCCGGAGTAACTGGTGCCCCACACGCCGATGCGCTGCGGGTCGACCTCCGGGCGGCTCTCCAGGTAGGAGACGGCCCGGCGCCAGTCCTTGATCTGCTGCCAGGGGTCGATGTCGTGGCGCGGGGTGCCGTCGCTGGCGCCGAAGTTGCGGTGGTCGTGGACCAGGACGGCGAACCCGGCCTGCGCGAACACCTCGGCGAACTGCGCCAGGCGCTGTTCCTTGACCCCGGCGAAGCCGTGCGCCATCGTGATCGCCGGATGGGGGCCCGGTGAGTCGGGCAGGTAGATCCATCCGCGCAGGGTCAGTCCGGGCTCTGCCTCGAACTCCACGTCTTCGCGTGTGGCCATGAGCGTACTTTCCGTTCCGAGGGTCGTCAGTGGGCGTGGTAGAAGTGGCCGAGGTCGACGGTGCCGGCGAGGCGCTCGCCCAGTTCGGCGGAGAACCTCAAGGCCGCCTCCAGGGGCCGGTGGTGGATGGCCACGTGGGCGATGCGGTCCGCGTCGTCCTTGGTGAGGACCGTGACGCCGAAGATCTCGTGACCGCCGAAGGCGGTCGCCTCCCACTCGAGGTACGTGCGCGGGCCCTCGGTGGTCTCCCGGACGAACTCCAGGGACTCGTAGATCCGGCTCGCCGCGCTCATCGTGGCCTTGACCTGGCCGCGTCCTTGGACGGGGATGGCCAGCACGCTCGCCTCCAGGACGATGCCCTCAGCGAACGCGGCGGCGAAGGCGGCGTCGGTCCTGCTGGCGAAGGCGTCCCGCCAGCCCCGGCCGGGCGCCTGCGGCGTGCTGCCGGCCGCTGTGGGAAGGCCGGTGACGAATGCCTCGATTCGGGCGGCGACCTCTGCGGGCGTCTCCACGTGGGCCCAGTGGCCCGCGCCCTGGACCGCGAAGGACTCCGGTGACCGGAACCGGGGCAGCACGTGGGCTTTCACCAGCGCGTCGGTGACGAAGCCGTCGGCGGCGCCGCGGCCCACCAGGACCGGCCCCTGATACTCACTCGGTCTCTGCCCGCGCGGGTCTCCGTCGTTCCAGCAGCCAACCAGATCGCGGACCACGGATCTGGGGATACGGGTGCCGGTCACGACCAGCCGGTCGAGTTCCGCCTCCGGCAGATCGACGGACAGCTGCCGGCGCACCGCGCGCTGGCTGTCGGCGTCGCCGCCCAGTGAGCGGAACTGCTCGGCCGCCTCGGCCAGAAGGCCGACACCGGCCAGCGGTACGGGCGAGAGCAGCACCAGGCCGAGCGCACGGGAGGAGGGGCCCGCCGCGACCAGTTCGGCGACGAGGGTTCCCATGCTCTGGCCCACGAGGACGAACGGCTTGTCCAGCGCCTCCACGACGGCGCCGACATCGTTCGCGAAGCGGGCCAGGTCGAACGGTCCGCCGGACTCGGTGCGGTCGCCGCTGCCGGCCAGGTCGAGCTGGACGTACTCGAAGTCCGGGACGGTCAGGGCGTCGATCACCCCGTCCCAGACGTACTGGTCGTCCAGGAAGCCGTGGACGAACACGAGAGCCGTGTCTCCTGTGCCCCGCCGCCTGAACCGGATGTCGGTGTCCGCCACCCGCTCCGTTCTCGTCAAACCCGCTGTCTGGGTCATGCCTTGGGCCCTTCGGTGATGGTGGAGCCGGACGCAGACCACGCGTCGGTGTCGATGGGCGACCAGTTGGAGGCGTGGTCGTCGAGACGGTGCATGCGGGTCTGCGCATGCCGGGCGACGAGGTCGTCGTCGAGTGGTGTGGTGAAGACGGTGTTCACCAGCGTGTACTCCGCCGCCAGGCGGCCGACGGACGGAATGGCGGCCGTGTCGATGCGCCCGCCCGGCAGGTAGAGGTCGTCCCGGACGTAGAAACGCACCACTTCGCCCCACACCACATGGTCGAGGCTGCCCTCGACGGGCAGGATGCGCCGCAGTCGGCATTCGAAGGCGATGGGCGTGTCCTTCACCCGGCGTGGACGTACCACCTGCGAGGCCTCGGTCTCCAGCTCCAGCGCACTGAACTCGTCGACGTCGCTCTCGAACTCGAAAGCCGAACGGTGCAGGTGGCCGGCGAGGGGAAGCGTCGCCGTGTTGACCACGAACTCACCCGTGTCGCGGATGTTGATGAACGTGTCCTTGAGCGTGACGCCGTCCGCCCGGGGCTGCAGGGAGATCGACAGCATGGGTGGCTTGCGGCCCACGGCCGTGAAGAAGGACACCGGTGCGAGGTTTCCCACACCGTCGACGGACTCCGTGCTCACCCAGGCGATCGCGCGAGGAATGATCCCCCCGATGAGGAGTTTGTAGGCCGACTTGGCGTCCAGATCTGCGGCATCGACGAACATCTGTGCACCTTTCACGCTGATTCCCGCGCGGTCCTGACTGCCGGCGGAATCTCCGGGATGTACGTGGTCCGCGTCCTCGGCCCGCGCGGTGCGGCAGCCGTTGCGTCTGCCGACGCCGCAGCGGGGGGCCGACGGGGAACGTCGCCGTCACCCACAGAGTGAAATAACTGTATTGGCTATGCCTATTTCACGCAAGGCTGGGCGACCGATGCGTCGGCCGTAGGATCGAAGGCCGACGCGATGGGAAGGGGTGGCACCATGGGCCGGGCATCACGCGCACAGGCGGCCGAGCACCGGGAGCAGATCGTCGCCACCGCTTCGAGGATGTTCCGGGAACAGGGCTTCGAGGTCAGCCTCGCGGAGCTGACCGGCGCGGTGGGCCTGACGCCCGGCGGTTTCTACCGGCAGTTCCGCTCCAAGGACGCTCTCCAGGGCGAGGCCACGGAGCGCGCCTTCGAGGAACTGCGGGCGCTCCTGGCCGGGTTCGAGGCGGCGAGCGACGGCGACCGCGCCGCGGCCCGTGAGGCGCTGATCGACCACTACCTCTCACCCGAGCACCGCGACGGCGCGGCAACCGGGTGCCCCGCCTCCGCCCTCGGCGCGGACGTCGCCCGGCAGCCGCCGGGCTCACCGGCCAAGGAGCGGTACGTCCACGGAGTCCGCGAACTGGCCGGCTGGCTCGCAGGTGCGGCGCCGGACACGCCGGACACCGCGGCACACGCGCACGCGGACGAGGCCGACGACTCGTCGGTGTCCGACGACGCCCTCACGACGCTCTGCACCATGGTCGGAGCGCTGGTACTGGCCCGCGCGACGGCCGGATCCCCCCTGTCGGAGCGCCTGTTGACCGCGGCTCGCACGGCAGTCGCGACGCCGGACCACTGACGCTCCCCACCGACCGCACCGCAGTCCGAACCCCAGTCCCCTCACATCCAAAATAGATTTTGTATGTAATCTATTTTTCTCGGCCGTCGGGCGTGCCAGCGCCACGCGCTCCGGCGGCCCACCTGTCGCCATGCGAAGGAGAAGCACCATGAAGGCCGTCATCGTCAGGCATCCCGGGCAAAAGGACGTCCTGGAGATCACCGACCTCCCGGATCCGGGCCGCCCCGGACCAAGTGAGGTGCGGGTACGCGTCCACGCAAGCGCCCTGAACTATCACGACACCATCGTCATGGGCAGCACGGACACTCCGGTCGGCCACGTCCCCCTCGCGGACGGAGCGGGAGTGGTCGAGGCCGTGGGCGAAGGGGTCACCGAACTGGCCGTCGGCGACGCGGTCTTCGCACGCTTCTTCCCCGGATGGCGGGCGGGCAGGCCGGTGATCGACCACTTCGGCACCACGCCCGGCATAGGTGTGCCGGGCTACGCGCGTGAGATCGTCGTCGCGCCCGCCGTCCAGTTCGAGCGGGCCCCGCGCGGCTACTCCCACACCGAAGCCGCCACCCTGACCGTGGCCGGGCTCACGGCATGGGCCGCCCTGCACGAGAACGGCGGCATCAGGCCCGGTGACACGGTCGTGCTCCAGGGCACCGGCGGTGTCTCCGTCTTCGCCCTGCAACTCGCGAAGCTCTCCGGTGCCACCGCGATCGTCACCTCCTCCTCCGACGAGAAGCTCGACCGCGCAAAGGCGCTCGGAGCAGACCACGTCGTCAACTACCGGTCCCAGCCCGAGTGGGGGGACCGGGTCCGCGAACTGACGGACGGCAGCGGTGCGGATCTCGTACTGGACGTGGGCGGTCCGTCGACCCTGCCCCAGTCCATCCAGGCGGTCCGCGTCGGTGGCCGCATCAGCGTGATCGGCGTCCTGACCGGGCTGTCCGGAGACATCCCGACCGGCGCCATCAACATGAAGCAGATCCGGCTGAACGGCGTCCTCGTCGGCAACCACGAGCAGCAGCGCGACCTGGTCCGCGCGGTCGAGGACTCCGGACTGCGGCCCGCGATCGACCGGACCTTCCCCCTGGAGGAGCTGAGTGAAGCGCTGCGCTACTTCACCTCCGGTGCACACCTGGGCAAGGTCGCCATCGAGTGGTGACCGCGGTGCGGCGGGAGCGGCCCCATGCCGGCCGGGCCGGCGGCGAAGTGTGGCGACCGTCTCCCCGCCACATATTGCACCGATCGGTCTCATTACCTACTGTTCTCGTCAGGAGGGCTCTCATGGCACGGACCAAAAGCTTCGAACCGGCTTACGCACTGCGGAAGGCACTGTTCGAGTTCTGGCGGAACGGTTACGAGCGCACCTCCACCGACGCCCTGGCGGCTGCCATGGGAATCGGCAAGCGCAGCCTGTACGACACCTTCGGCAGCAAGCACGACCTCTACCTGCGCACGCTCACGACCTACATCGAGCACGCGGAGGAGTCCCACGCGCAGGCGGTCGAGGCCGCACCGGGCAAAGGACTCGTCGGCGTACGCGCACTGCTGCGGTCGCACGTGGCCCTGCCCGGCTGTCCGGCGGGCTGCTTCGCGGTGAACGCGGCGACGGAGCGACCGGACGACCCGGACGTGCACGCCGCCGTCTGCGGGTACTTCACTCGTTCCGCCGAGCGGATCGCCTGGCTCCTGCGCCAGGAGGAGCGGTGGGCGACCGCCCGGCCGCAGCAGCTCGACCGGGCCGCACAGGCGGTCCACAACGGCTGGCTCGGCCTGCGCGTGCAGGCGCGTCTGGGGTCGTCGGAGCCGGAGCTCGACGCGGCCGCGGACGATCTGCTGTCGCCCATGCGCTGACCCAGCGCCTTCCACCGGCCCACCTCACTCCCGTCCGTCGCGTCTTTCGCACACCCTCATTCCGCACTGATCGGTCTCAAAAGACCGTTTCCCCGAGAAAGGCAACACCGTCATGTCCTCACCGCCCTCCGCCACCCACGCCCGTCCGCGCTCCAGGCATCCGCTGGTACCGGTGGTGGCCATCGCCCTGGGCTCCTTCGCCGTGGTCGTCTCGGAGTTCGTTCCGGTCGGCGCGCTGCCCCAGATCAGCGAGGGACTGGGGGTCACCGAAGGCACCGCCGGCCTGCTCGTGACCCTGCCCGCCCTCTCCGGCGCTCTCGCCGCACCCGCCGCGACCGTCCTCATGCGACGCCTCGACCGACGACTGGCCATCATCGGGCTCACGGCACTGATCGCCGTGTCGTGCGTCCTGTCCGCCGCGACGACCGGCTTCACGATGATGCTGGTCTCCCGGCTGATCCTCGGCATCAGCATCGGCGGTGTCTGGGCCACGTCCGTCTCCGCCGCGGCCCGGCTCGTCCCCGCGCGGATCGTGCACACCGCGTCGTCGGTCGTCTTCGGCGCCATCGCGGTGGGATCCGTGGTCAGTGTGCCCAGCAGCAGCCTCATCGCCACCCACACCAGCTGGCGGACGACGTTTCTCGCAGCCGCCGCGGTCGCGGTCATCGCCGCCCTCGTCCAGGCGCTGGCGATCCCGAAGATACCGACCGCGGACCGCGTGACGATGGCGCATTTCCGTCCGCTCCTGCGCTCGGTGCCCGCGAACGTCATCCTCGCCGTCGTCTTCCTCGTCGTGTTCGCCCAGTTCAGCGCCTACACCTTCGTCGTGCCCTACCTGCACGACGTCACCGGCCTCGCCGCCGGACTGGCCAGCGGTCTGCTGCTGGGGTACGGCGCGCTGACCATCGTCGGCAACTTCGGCGGCGGCGCGCTCCTGGGGCGCAGCATCCGTGGCACCGTGATCGCCACTCTCGTCTTCGGTGCCGGCGGCCTGCTGGCACTGAGCGCGGGCGGCACGGTGACGGCGTCCGTCTGCGTGGGGCTCGCCCTGTGGGGGCTGGCGTGGGGCAACGCGCCGGTGGCGCTGCAGCACTGGCTCTACACCTACGGGCAGGACAGGTTCTCCACCGAAGCCGTCAACGCGACCTTCACGGCCGTGGTGCAGGTGGCCGTCGCCAGCGGTTCGCTGCTGAGCGGCGTCGCGGTCAATGCTGTCGGCGTCCGCAGTTCCGCGGCCCTGGGAACCGTCGCGAGCGCGGTCGCCTGCGTTCTCGCTCTCGGATTCATGGCCCTGTCAGCGCGTCGTGCGACGGCGCAGGAGACGCTCCTCACGGTCAGCCCCGAAGAGGTCCGGGCCGTCGCTCTGGACTGACGAGTACCGCCGGCTGACGGCGTCCTCTCGCCAGGCCGGCATCTGGCACCACCACGCCACGAGCCCAGGACCACGGCGTGGCCGGAGCGAACCGCCGAGCGGTTCGCTCCGGCCACGCCGTCGCACGAGCTCCTCACGGCATCGTCTCCGCGCAGCGGTACGGCGCTCGTGCCGTCCGCCGGTGTGCACGGCGCGGACGCGCCGAAGACTTGGCCCGCGGCGGGCCGGGCTCTTCAGGGCCCCGTCAGCACTGCCGGAGCAGTCCCCGGCGTTCAGTGCTCCTCACGCGCATCCGCCGGTCATCCCAGAGCGAACCGCGCCGACCCCCACAACGCCCCGCGGTTGATCCGGTCGGGGTGGATCTTGAGCATCGCCTCGTAGAGCTCCAGGGCTGAGGTCGCGTCCTGCTCCAGGCGCGCGAAGTCGTGTATGTAGGCCCGTGTTTCCTCGATGGCGGCGGCCGTGTCCGGCGCCTGGGGGTCCTTGTGGCCGGCCACGACCAGCCGTGGCGCGAGGGTTTCGATGCGGTCGAGCGCCGCGAGCCACTCCTGCCTCCCCTTCTGGGAAGACTCGGCGAGGTACAGGTGGACGTTGTTGTACACGGCGTCCCCGGCCACCACCAGCTGCAGGGAGGGCACGTGCAGACACGTGGTGTCGTCGGTGTCCGTGTGCCCGAGCGGGACGGCTTCGAGCCGGTGCCCCTCAAGCTCGATGAACGACTGGTCCATGGGCTGTGCCGGCACGATGTTCTCGGGGATCTGGCCGGGGAAACGGGCGTTCCAGAAGGACTTCACGAAGTCCGGGCTCGATTGCGCCTGCATGCGTTCCACCACATGCGGGAGGGCCAGCGCACGGGCCCTCGGGAACTCCTTAAGGATCTTCGCGAGTCCGAACCAGTGGTCACCGTGTGCGTGAGTGATGTACACCGCCGTGAGGCGCTTGCCCCGGGCCGCCACCCACTCGCTCAGCGCGTCGGCCTGGGCGACCGTCATGAGCGGGTCGACGAGTACGGCGTCCCTCTCCCCCTGGATGAGGGTCGAGGAGATCGGCGACCACATCCGACGGTCCAGGTCAGGCGGCAGATCCGTGACTGTCGTGGGGATTCCCGGGGCGACGAAGACCTCGTACGTGAGTTGACTCTGCGGCATGAGAGCTCCCTTGGTTGGTCGGAGGCTGGGAAGGAGGTCAGGAAGCGAAGGGCGCCAGATGATCAAGCAAGAACGTAATAGGCAAACCACTTTCACCTATTACTTTCTACTGGCGCACGCGCCGCCACGCAAGGCCGGCCACCTCGCCCCACCGGACCCGCCGACACGGAACGCCCCGACGGCCACACCTTCACCGCGGCGCACAGCCCCGAGAGGCGAGACGATGAGGTAATATGTGATAGCTCTACGCCTATTTCCGCCTGTTGATGCAGTCGCTGCTGGAGTCGTTTTCCTCATGACATGGCCCGCCACCGACCGATACGACACCGAACCCGCCCCCGACGGGCTGGCCCTGGTCCAGGACCTGCTCAACACCCTGTCGGCCGACAAACCCCGGAAAACAGATCTCCTGCTCGACCGGGACGATGCCCAGGCCTGGCTGAACGCCATCTGGCGCGACCGCAACCCGGCGCAGGGCCAGCCGCCGGTCCAACTCGACGACGACGATGTGCAGCACCTGCGCGCCTTCCGCGACGGACTGCGCAACCGGCTCATCAAGGCCGAGGAAGAGCCGGCCGGTGAGCGCGACGCCCTCCCGCAGGTGCCGTTCGACGCGGCCCTGCGGCTCGACCCTGACGGCACCGTCCAGGTGGAGCCGGCCGGCAGCGGCTGGCGCTGCTTGGTCTCACTGATCCTGATCGAGATGCTCCATGCCCAACGGGCCGACACCTGGCGGCGGCTGAAGGTCTGCCGCAGTGAGCGGTGCCGAGTGACGTTCTTCGACCGGTCACGGAACAACAGCGGCGTCTGGCACGACGTACGCAAGTGCGGTCACCCCGCCAACCTGCGCGCCTACCGCGCCCGCCAGCGCACCCAGGAGCCGTCGGGTATCCGGCACTGAGACGGGGCCCTTCCGCCTACCGAAGACGCCGCTTGCGTGCCGGCCGCCGAGGACGCCCCACGGGACCGGCGGCTCCTCGTGAAGGCTCAGAGCGGAGAGCCGGCCTGCCCGGACTGGAGCAGACTGCCGAAGACCATGCGGAAGAACGTGGTGAACGCCTCGTCCGAACGACCGCAACGGGCGGCGGTGACAGCGCCCTCCCAGGCGCACAGGATGAAGAGAGCGGTCTCCCCGGGATCGAGCCCCGCGCGCACCGCTCCGCTGCGGACCGCTTCGGCGAGGACCTCGGTCAGCGCCGCCCGCCATCGCCCCAGGCAGCGTTCGACGCCGCTGCGCAGCACCTCGCTGTGGTCTGCCACCTCGCTCCCGAAGTTGCCGAAGAGGCAGCCGCGAGTGAAGTGATGTTCCACCTGCTCGTCGCGCAGGAACTCGAAGTACCGGCGCAGCCGCTCAAGGGGCGCCACGGCCGGATCGCTCAGCTCCCCCAGCCGGCGCGTCTCACCGTACTCCTGCAGCACGATGGCCGCCAGTTCTTCCTTGCTCGTGCAGTGGTTGTAGAAAGAGCCTCGGGGAACACCGGCGGCGGCAGTGATGTCACTGACGCCGGTCGCGTTGTAGCCCTTGGCGTGGAACCGGTCCGCCGCGGCGGCCACGAGGGCCGCGTGCTGGCTGTGACTGGCCATTTTCCCCTCTCCTGGTCCCCTGAGACATGCAGCGCCTCTCGCCAGGTTGCGGTTTCCTGCGGTCGACCGGCGTGCTGGGCACGGCGCGGCGCTCCTGCGCCAGGCGCATCGAATCCGTCCGCCTGAACGGCCGGGTCGTCAGTCTTCGTCAGGGAAGGCATCGCCGAACATGGGCAGCCCGCTCAGGGACGTCCCACGGGCGGCTTCGTCCTGCAGCACGTCCCAGTGCTCCTGGAGGAGCCCATTCCCGATGCGGAAGATGTCGACGGCCACCAAGGCCGACGGCTGCTCATTGCCCACGTAGCGGCTGTGCAGCATGACCAAGTCGCCGTCGGCGCAGATGAACCCCGCTTCGTGCCTCAGCCGCGGAAGCGCCTTGACCAGGTTGAACAGCCCCTCACGGCCGGGCGCGATGCTCGCACTGTGCTGGATGTAGTGCGGGGCCCAGAACTTCTCGGCACTCGCGAAGTCACGTTGGTTGAACAGCACGTCGAGTGCTTCAAGGACCATCGCCTTGTTGGTTTCCTGCCGGCTGGCGGACATCGCTTCTCACTCACTTCCATCGACGGGGCAGTCGGTCATGTCGCCGGACATCCGCGGCAGGCCAGGACGCAGCCGTCGGGCGGGTTCACAGCGACGCCTCACACGGCACGGCTCGGGGCTTCGGACTCGGCATCGG
The DNA here is from genome assembly GCA_000720805.1 of Streptomyces violaceoruber. GTDB lineage: Bacteria > Actinomycetota > Actinomycetes > Streptomycetales > Streptomycetaceae > Streptomyces > Streptomyces cellulosae_A. Next base: position 42,126 of record JODI01000026.1, on the reverse strand, counting down.
TCAACGTCACCAGAGCCGCGGCGGTGTTCTCTTCCACGTGCGCGACCTTCGAGGTGCCGGGGTTCGGCAGGGAGATCCCCTCCGAGCCGCAGGACCCCTGCGTGGTCAGCCGGGCGCGAATCTGCGGATATCATGATCGATTTTCTGTTTCGAAAGAGCCGCCCGCACGGGCGGGTGCGACCTCCTGCGGACAGGCCGGATCCCCGCGGTCGCCGTCGCACTCGCGAGACACTCTAACCACCTGACTTTCGTTTTGCCCAGTCAGGTGGGTCATGTACATTACTGACTACAGGAAAGGGAAGTTAGGGGTCGGCAAGAACAAGGGCGTCTTCGCGTCCGACTGCGCCGGACACCAGAAGCCGCAGCCGCATCCCCCGGCCCGCCCGCTGATGCCCGAGGTCTCGCCTCAGGCTCCCGGCGGCGCCCCGCCTCCCGATCCGCCACTTCCGCATTCCCGCCCACGATCACGAGAGCCATTGGCGCTCAGAAGGGACACCGCTATGACCACCCAGGACGACCGACTCTTCCTCATCACCGGGGCCACCGGTACGACCGGAGCCGAAACCGTGCGGCTGCTGCTGGAGCGCGGGCACCATGTGCGCGCGCTCGTACACCGGGAGGACGACCGCTCGCGCATGCTCGCGGCCGCGGGCGCCGAGATCGTCGTAGGTGATCTGCTCGACTTCCACGATGTGAGCGCGGTGATGCGCGGGGTCAGCGGCGCGTACTTTTGCTACCCGATCGCCGCCGGGCTGCTGGACGCCACCGTCATCTTCGCCCAGGCCGCCACCGAGGCCGGCGTCACGTCCGTGGTCAACATGTCCCAGATCTCCGCCCGTCGCGAAGCCGCCAGCAACGCGGCCCGCCAGCACTGGCTGGCAGAGCGCCTGCTCGACCGCACCCCCCTGCTCACCACGCACCTGCGACCGACCCTCTTCGCCGAGTGGATCAGCTGGTGGTGGGGTCGGCAGGACAACGAGGGCGTGCTGCGGCTTCCGCTCGGTGCCGGCCGGCACGCCCCCGTCGCCGGCGTGGACCAGGCTTACGTCATCGCCGCCGTCCTCGAGAACCCCGCGCCGCATGACCGGCAGGCGTACCCCCTGCACGGGCCGGTGGAGATGGACCACCACGAGATCGCCGGGGCGATGTCCCGCGCTCTGGGCATCCCGGTCACCTACGAGCCCACCGAGGTGGAGGAGTTCGCGGAGGGACTGGCCTCCCTGGGCAAGCCGGCTCATCTGATCCAGCACCTGAGCAACATCGCGATCGACTACCGCAACGGGATCTTCCAGGGCACGAGCAACCTCGTCGAGGTCATCGGCAACCGCACTCCCCTGACCGTCGAGGAGTTCGTCACCGGCCGCAAGGACGCCTTCGCGCAGAGCGGCTCGCACTTCGTTCCCGTCAAGAAGAAGTCAACTACCCAGCGCTGAAGTGCCGGGCTTGCACAACGGGCATCACTGGCGGTGATGCCGCGTCTGCGTCCAGTCCCACCCCGAGAGGTCCGGGGTGGGACAGGGGCCGTTGACTGGGCCCCGCGTCGCCACAACTCCCCCGCTCTCGCGCGGATGTTGCGGGAGCTGTTGCGGCCTGCGTGATCAACGAATCCGCAGTCCCGGCAGGCGAACCAGGCCTGGGAGACCCGGTTCGCCTTGTCGATGTGGCCGCATTCGGCGCAGGTGCGGGAGGTGTACGCCGGATCGACGAACACCACCGGCACCCCCGCTTTGCGGGCCTTGTACGCGATGAACTGCCCCAGCTGGTGGAAGGACCAGCTGGCGTGGGTGGCCCTCCCCCACTGCCCGAAGGGCGTGGGAGGTACCCCCAGGCTTGCGGAGTCGTACCCGCTCGCGGATGCCCGTCAGGTCTTCCGGGGCGATCCCGCGACCGGTGCGTTCTGCCTCGGCCGCCACATGTTTCGCGATCTTGTGGATGATGTCCTTGGCCCTACGGGCCTCCTTGCGCCGCCGCTTCTCCAACCGGCGCTTGGCGGACGGGGTGTTCTTCTTCCGCAGCTTGCCACGCAGGCCGCGCTCGCGGCTGCGAATCCGGTTGAGTTCGCGTCCGGCCAGGATCTCGCCGTCCGAGGTGGTGGCGATGTTCACGATGCCCAGGTCGATCCCGAGGAAGTCCACCGGCTCCATGTCCAGCGGCGCTTCGGGGACCTCGCAGGTCGCGTTCAGGACCACATGCCGTCCCGCTCCAGCAGGTCGGACTCGCCCTTGCGGTACAGGGTCAGGGTGGCCAGCTGCTCCGGGGAGGCGGTGAACGCCACGCTCTCGACCCGCCCGCCGGTGGTCCAGATCGACACCGTGCGGTCCGGGATCTGCCACGACAGCATGCGGTCGTCGTAGGGCTGCGCGCCCTGGGGGCGGAAGGAGACCGGCTTCTCGGTCGCCCGACGGTGGCGCTCGGAGCCGGGACGTCCCAGGTTTCCGGCCTTCAGGTTCGCCTTCAACATGGTGTACGCGTCGCACGTCTTCTTGATGACGTGCTGGGCGGCCTGCGCACCCAGGCCCCAGCGGGACTTGACCGTGTCGTATGTGTGCTGGCGCAGAGCGGCACCGAACGTACACACCCGCACGAACGGCCACCGCCCGTTCGAAGTGGATCACCTGAACGAGTAACACGCATGGTCGTGTGTGGGCCCTTTGACCGGACCAGAGACCCGGCGGCTCCGCGCAGTCTGCCCCAGGATGCGGTTCCTTCCGGGCGTGAACGTCCGGGGCTCCTCGCAAGAACAAGCTGAACCGGCCGCCTTTCGGGCCTGCCTTCAGGATGTCTTCCGGGCCCGAAGGGGACGGGTCCGGGTTCGGAGGCCTTCAAATATGCCCTCCGGCCCCGGCCACCAGTGCGCCGTGACACGGAAGAAGCGGTGGTATTCCGCGCCCCTGCGGCTGCGGGCCCCTCCGCGCGCCGTAACCGTACGCCCTGGCCTACGCCATCCGGCCGTCGGGTGGCACGAAGCAACGGCCTGGCAGGTTCAGTTGGCATCGGGGAAGGAGTACCGCCCACGGGCCGGTCCCCTCCCTCAGGCAGGGGAGCGGTCACATCAAGTGGTCTTCGACGGCCTCGTGCAGGAGCAGTGCGGCGTCGGACACGGCCCGCAGTTGCGCGACGTCCAGTTCCGCGAGGAGCGCAGATGCGGCGCGTACGTCGTGGGCCAGCCGGTGGAGCAGCTCCGTGACTGCGGGCGCGTCGGTCCAGTCGGGCATGCGGTTACCTTCCAGGGTTCTCATCGGTGCCGCTGCCATCCGCCTCGATGCCCACGGTGGCCACCACACTGGTGCCGCCGCCGCTCCGCCGTATTCGGATCGTGTCGGCGTACGCCTCGACCAATTGCAGTCCACGGCCGCTCACGGCCTCTTCGGCGGGGCCCGCGTCGCCGGCCGGCCTTTTCCAGGCGCCGTTGTCGCGGACCTCCACTCCCAGTGTCCGGTCGTCGGCGAACAGATACACGCTCACCTGCGGGCTTCCGCTGTGCTGGCAGGCGTTCGTCACCAGCTCGGTGACGATGAGCGCAATGGCTTCCGTCGCCGTCCGCTCTCCGGGGTGCCAGGCGTGCACCGTTCTTCTGGTGAACGCACGCAGGGCCGGCACCGCGGCATAGGTGGCGGCCATCACGCAGAGGACTGAGGGCGCGCCCGTGTCGGCTGAGGGCGGCGCAAGCAGACGGCTGGTGCTCATGACGTCCCATCTCCTCGGGACTAGGTTCGACGAATTCCTGGCAGTGGCCGAGACGATGGGCACCGCGGCTCACGCTCGTCAGCAGCTGGGCGGTGGGACGCTGTCGGCGATCGGTCCCCGGCCGGCCCGGGGGGGGGCCGGCCGGGGCCGATGGTGAGGCACGCGGAGAGCTGCGCCCTTGTGTGGGCGGTCAGACCCTGAATGCCTGTTCTCCGGTCCTGAGTGAACTCAATCACTTCTTGGTTTGATTTTCAAACTATGCACGCGGGAGGCGTGGGTCTGACACCAACCGGGCAGCTCGTCTGGTCTTCACGGGGCGGAAAAGGTGGTCCACTGCTCGACCGTGCGGAAGCCCATGGACTCATACAGGCGCAGACCCGCCTCGGTGGCGTGAAGGTATGCGGCCCTCGCACCCCTGGCTCGCCCTTCCCGCAGGATCCGCCCGATCACCGCCCGTGCGTATCCGCGGCTGCGGAAGAGCGGAAGCGTGGAGATGTTGAACACTCCGACGCAGTCCTGGAACACGGCTGCCGTACCGGTGGCCACCGCGGTCCCTTCGTCCTCGGCCAGGTACGCCGTCATGCCCGCCGCTGCCATCACCACCGGAGAGGCGACCTCGGTGAACACGTGCTGCGGCACTGCGAAACCGGCGGCGAGCGCGGCGCTGAACACCTGGTGATCGTCGGCCGAGACCCGCCGCACCTTCGCGGAGGCCCTGCGCGACGATGACACCGGCTCGTCGTCGCACAATGATCTGAGCATGAAGGGCTGCTGAGACCTCACGGTCAGCCCATGGCGTTCCGCGACCGACACGATGCCGGCGGTCGGCTCGCCGCGTATCTGGATGCTCCACGGGACCGTGGTCAGTTCCCTGGCCGCCAGGGCGGCCAGTTCCTCGATTCCGTCGGCGCGGGGACGGGCAGCCACGTTGAACACGCCGTTCAGTCCGGCCACGGGGGCCCCGGTGAAGGCCAGCACGGATCCCCCGTCCCCGAGTAGCCAGTGGCCACCGGGCGTGGCAGCAGCCAGACCGGTCACAGCCTCGGCCCAACTGTGCGCGGCGCGTTCGGCGTCCTCGCCGGCTCCGCATTCCGGGCTTTCCTCTGGTGCGGTTTGCGCAGACATGGTGAGTGCGGGATACCATTCAGTTGACTCTGCCGTGTCAGGATTTGGCGAAGAGCCGGTAGCGGGAGACCTCCGCGAAACCCATCCGTTCGTAGACCGGCAGGCCCAGGCTGCTGGCCTGCAGGGTGCCGATACTCAACCCCTGCTCGTGTCCTGCCTGCAGAGCGGCCGCCGTAAGCTGCGTCCCTATCCCCCGGCCACGGTGTTCCTTGAGCGTGCTGACCACGTAGACGCCGACCACGCCCTGGCTGCTGTAGAGCGCCGCGGTGCCGACGATCCGGCCGTCGAGCCGCGCGGCGAACCGGATCAGGCTGCCAGGACTCTCGGGCCGCGCCGCCTCGATCCGAAGTACCTTCGCGGTCAGGTCGGTGTCCATGCCGAACGCCCAGGTCCAGCAGCGCACCCATTCCGCCAACTCGGCCGCGTCTGCGACGACGTTGACCTCCAGGCCGGGCACGGGGGACGGTCTGCGGACGCGGTCCAGGCGGATCGCCAGGACCGGCATCGAGCCGACCTGCGAGAACCGGTGGGACTCCAGATCCCCGACCACGCCCGGTCGGCTGTCAGGTCCGACCCACCAAAGCCACGGCAGACCGGAGAACGCGGTTTCCGCCACTTCCAGGGCACTCTTGAAACTGCCGCCGGAAAAGGTGACGACGCCGTTCAACTGGGCGTCGGCGACGCCGCTTCGGTACATGAAGAGACCGCCGCGCCGTCTTCCTTCCGCGCCGTAACCGAGCCAGAACTCGCGTGCGTTGGCAAGCTGCTGGGCAATGACTTTGGGATGCGTCAGTTCATCCATGGCATCTCTCCGCACCGGATCGATTCGATTACTTCTCTGCCTGCGGCAGCGGGAAGGAAACAGCGAGAACGGCCTTACGGAATGAGTCGAGCCCGTCAGACCAGTGCTGCGAGAGGCTGGCTGCGATCAGCTTCGAGGAGCCGCTTTACTCAATGCAGCCGTGCCCCGTGTCCGGGCGCGGCTCCACCGCCCTGAGGCGGCGAACCGGATGCCGCCGCCTGCATCGCTGGAGCATGGTGGCATTTGTCGCTGCGTCAATTCCTGGGGCTCTGCGTGCGTACGCGTATTCATGGCCGCGGGGCGCATGCTCAGAGCCGGCCGGACAGGCCAGGAGTCGATGCGTCGGGGGGTGGGGTCGCTCAACGGCAGGCCGAGGCACCGCCGCCGGCCTTGCACGGGCCCGTCAGGCGGGGATCAGCGAGCGGGCGGCCCGGCTGAACGAGGCCACGGCCGTGTCGCTGTCGCCGAGATAGCCGGCCACCATCGCTCCGTCGCGGAGCGCCACCAGCACATCCGCCGTATGGCCCGGTTCCGGGTGGCCGCCGGTGCGCAGTGCTTGTGCGATGGCGCCGTGGAACCAGGTCCGGTGCGTCAGCACGGCCTGGTGCACCGGGCTCTGCTTGTCCGGGTATTCCGCTGCGGCGTTGATGAAGGGGCAGCCGCGGAAGCCGGGAGCGCAGATTTCCTGGCCGATGCCGTCGATCAGCAGACCCATCGCGTCCGCGGGAGCACCGGCGTGCGTCATACCGCTCTTCACCCTGTCCCGGATGCGCTGGTCCTCGGCCTGCAGATAGGAGCAGACCAGGTCCTCCTTGCTGGGGAAGTGGCGGTAGAAGGTGGCCCGCGTCACCTGTGCCTCTTCGATGACCCGGTCGACTCCCACAGCCCGGATCCCCTCGGCGTAGAACAGCCGGGCGGCCGTGGACAGCAGGCGGTCGCGCGCTGCGGACCGCTGGGGCGTTTTCTGGTGATCGCGTTCAGTTGGCACGCTCATATCGTATGGACCCTCCTTCAGGCGCGGACGACCGCCAGGTCACCGGCGGCGGTACTCGCCCCGCCACGGCCCCCGGGGTGCTGCCCGGTGATGGGCGGCCGGAAGGCCGTGACGGGCTCGGTGATCAGTGGGCGGTGGTGTGCGCCGCGTCCTCGATCACGTGGGTGACGGTGCCGGGGTTGGTGAGCAGTACGTCGTGCGGCGCGTTGACCTCGCTCGTGTGGGAGTGGGCGCGCTGGGCCATGAAGCGCTCCGCGGCCGGCGGGATCAGGTGGTCGTCGCCGGCCACGAGGTACCAGGAGGGGATGGTCTTCCACGCGGGGGTCCCGGAGGGCTCGCCGAGCGCCTGGGGCGTGACGGGCCGCTGGGCCGCGGCGAGCACGGCGGCCTCCTGGGCACCGCGACGGTTGCTGAGGAAGACGTCGCGGAACTTGTCCGGCTTGATGTAGAGGTCGACGTTCGTGGTGCCGTTCTGGGTGAAGGGCACCGGGCTCAGGGCCGTCGGGATGGAGGCGTTCGGGTCGTCGCTGATGTGGCTGCCGGGGAACTTCGCGGTCAGCGCGGAGGCGGTCTCGTCCTTGTCGGGGGCGAAGGCCGCCAGGTAGACGAGGGCGGTGACGTGCGAGTTGCCGGCGGCGGCCTGGGTGATCACCGAGCCGCCGTAGGAGTGGCCGGCGAGCACGAGCGGGCCGTTGACGGTCTTGAGGTAGTCGGCGAGGTAAGCGGCGTCGCTCGACAGGCCGCGCAGCGGGACCGCGGGAGCGACGACCGGGTAGCCGTCGCGCTGCAGCCGCTCGGCCACGCCCTTCCAGCTGGAGGCGTCGGCCCAGGCGCCGTGCACGAGGACCACCGTGGGCTTGGGCGTCTGCGGGGTGGTGGCGTCGGCCGTCTGGGTGAGCACCCCGGTGGCCGCGAGGCCCGCTGCCGCAGTCGCGGCGGCCGCGATCGAGAAGGAACGACGATTCATGAGGTGAGTACTTCCTTGTGTCGATGGATGGCAGAGGCCGGGCAACTCCGGCCTCCGTGCTGGGGGGCCGCCGGGGCGTCAGGTGAGCGGCGTCTCCAGGAGCAGAGCGCGGTTGAGGGCCCAGGCCATGGCGTAGTCGGCGACCTCCTGCCAGCCGTCCTGGCCGATCGTGAGGTGGGACCGGCCGGCGAACTCCTGGTAGTCGGTGAGCGCCGCGGACTTCCGGTACAGGCGTGCGTTGGCCCGGTTCACCTTGGGCGGCACGATGTGGTCCTCACCGCCTGCGATGAACAGCAGCGGTGCGCGTCTGTCGTTGCGGAAGTCGACACGGGTGACGGCCCGGGGGTTGAAGTTCGCGAAGGCCCCCTGGAACAGCACCCGGGCGGAGCCGGGTACGTGGTACCGGTCGTAGACGGCCTGTGATTCTTCTTCGCTGAGGGTGTTGGCGAACGCGTAGTGGAACTGGCGGGCAGAAAGCCCCATTGCCTTGCCCTTGTTGGCCGGCCTGCGCAGCACCGGCCAGGTGGAGCGAAGCGTGGACAGCGGCAGGGGAAGGACCCCCTTGACCGCCGCCGAGTCGATGGCCACGCCCGCGGCGCCCAGGCCGCGGTCGAGGAGGAGCTGGACGATGGTCCCGCCGAAGGAATGACCGATCAGGATGGCGGGCCGGTCCAGGTTCCGCACGATGGCCTCGTAGTGGTTCACCACCTCCTCCAGGCCGATGCCGGCCATGGAGGAGGGGTCCAGCCTCAAGTCCTCGACCTCCCCCTCCGCTCCGGGCCAGGCCGGAGCCAGCACCCGGAACCCCTGGGCGGTGTAGTGCGCGACCCAGTGCTCCCAGCTGCGAGGAGTCACCCACAACCCGTGGATGAGCACCACCGCTGGGGCGTCGTGGGCATCGTTGAACGTCATGTCAACTCCAAGAGGGAGAACGTTCTGTCTACCTACACAGTAGGCATGCATGGGAACCCGAGTCAAGGAAATCTGGTTTGATTATCGAACTGACTCAATTAGGGGCGGGTTTCTGGGCAGAAGCCGGCATCCCACCCCCATGGACACCATGAACACGAGAGGAATCGCGGCATGTCCGATCTCCTGGACCACGCACTCGATGCTCACGGCGGTCTCGACCGCTGGCGCCGGGCTCGGTCGATTCACGTACATGGCTCCGTGGGCGGGCTCCTGTGGGGCTCGCGCGGACAGGAAGGGATCTTCGCCGCCGCGGACTTCACCCTCGACGTCCGACGCCAGCACCTCGTCTACCACGGCTTCACCGGACCCGGGCTGCACGGGGTGTTCACTCCCGGCCGGGTGTCGATCGAGGATCACGCACGCAATGTGCTCGCACAGCGCCGTTCCCCGCGAACGGCCTTCGCGGGACACGGCCCCGACTCACCGTGGGACCAGCTGCACGCCCTCTACTTCGGAGGCTATGCCATGTGGACCTACCTGACCGCCCCCTTCCTGTTGACCATGCCCGGTGTGCAGGTGGAGGAGCTGGAGCCGCGGGAGGAGGCCGGTGAGAGTTGGCGCCGGCTGCGCGCGGTGTTCCCCGAGAACATCGCCACGCACAGCAGGGAGCAGGTCTTCCACTTCGACTCCACCGGTCTGCTGCGCCGCCACGACTACGCCGCGGAGGTTCTCGGCGCTTCACCGGCCGCGCACTACAGCGACGCCCACAAGGAGGTCTCCGGTCTGGTCTTCCCGACCCGCCGCTACGTCGTCCCCGTCCGCGAGGACGGCCGCTCCCTACCGACGCCGGTTCTCGTCACCATCGACCTGACACAGATCACCGTCCACTGACCAGGAGCCGGGATTTCCAGGCCGCAGAGTTCAGGCGAGCAGTTGGGCCACGCAGCACTCGGCACTCGAAGCAGCCGCGGTCACGCCTGCTCACGGCCGGAGGCCCGGCCCCCGGCTCTCCGGCCCGGGGCGGACAAGACCTCGGTGATGCGGCGCATCAACTCTGATGCTCGTCGGCGCCGAACAGCGTGAGGGCGCTGTCAATGCCCTGTTCGAGGATGTCGGCTGCAAGCCGTGGGTCGGTCAGGGCCCTGGAGAGCTGCAGCGTCCCGACCATCATGGCGAAGACGGTGAGTGCCTTGACGCGTGCCGACGGCGGATCGTGCGGCGCCAAGCGGGCAGCGATGTTCTCGATGCTGGCCAGCATGCCGTCGGTGTATGCCTGCTTGGCGGTGTCCGTGCAGCGCCCGATCTCGTCGAGCAGGGCGGCGGAAGGGCAGCCGTCCTCACGGTTGTCGCGCTGCTGCACGGACAGGTACTCACGCACAAGCTGCTCAAGTCCGGCGCGGCCAGGTGCCCGCGAGTGGAAGCTCTCACCCTGCTTGCCCAGCTGGTCGGCGACCACGGCGGCAACCAGGTCGCCCTTGGATGCGAAGTGGCCGTAGAAGGCACCCGTGGTCAGCCCCGCGTCCGCCATGAGCGTTGACATCCCCGAACCGTCGAAGCCGTCCCGTTTGAAGCGGCGGCCGGCCGTCTCGATGATCCGCCGTCGCGTCGCCTGCTTGTGCTCTTTGCCGTACCGCACGGCACGCTCCTCTTCTCTCTCACGTAGGGTCCGGCTGCCGATTGATCCTGGGTTCGGCACGGCGCGGACACACTTGGGGACCAGGGCCCTTCCGGTCTGCAGCGCTCCTCAGTGAACCCATCGCCGAACATGGGCAGACCGCTGAGGTTTTGATCACGGGCGGCCTCGTCCTGGAGCTCTCCCCAGTGCTCTTCGGGGAGCTCGTTCTCCACGCGGGCGATGTCGACCGCCACCGAGGCGCCACGGCTGGTGATGACCGCAGCGGCGGCTGTGCTGCATGACGAACGCGTCATCGACGCGCATGGCTTGGGGCGCGCGTCTCACGAACAAGCTCCCCACCACTCCCTCGCGGACGGGCCGTGGGGTCCGGCCGTGCCGGTTAAGTCGACACTCAGCCCTACAGCCCGGCGCAAGACACTGCCGACCGCGCATCGCGCCGCAGCCGATGCGATGGAGGGAAGATCGCCCCAGTCGGAAACTGCCGTCGCCTCGGAGGGGGGCGGACCTCAGGTGCCATGACCGGCGTGCCCTTCAACTGATTGCCTCGGACAGGGGCAGGGTCTTGCCGACGCATCCCGGCGGTGTCAGCCGCACCCGACCCCTTCTGACTTTAGTATGCCATAGTCAGCCAGACGGAGACTGCGGCTTACGGAAAGCGGCACGTCACAGACCTAGGGGCCCTCGCTCGTCACGTCAACGGCACCCGGCCCGCGACCGGCAAGGGCAACACCATGCCCGCCGCGGGCCGCAGAGGCCGCCGAGCAGAACCAGCCGGCCGGGCACCGGCCGCGCACGCAGACCCCCCGTCGAGTCGACGCGAGAGCGAAGTCCAAATATTTGACCTCCAGGTCCGAAATCCTGCTAAGGTCTCGCCATGGGAAGGCCCAAGGAGTTCGACCCGGACACGGCCGTCGAGCAGGCGATGCAGGTGTTCTGGCGTCAGGGATACGGCGCCACGACGCCTCAGTGTCTTGCCGACACCCTGGGCATCGGCAAGGGCAGTCTCTACAACGCCTTCGGCGGCAAGCGCCAGTTGTTCGACCTGGCGATGCGCCGCTACCTGGAGATCCAGGCCTCGACCGTGAAAGAACTCCTGGAGGACTCCGGTCCAGTGAAGGAGCGCCTGCGCAGGGCGCTGCACGTCCTCGCCGAGACGGACCTCGCCGACCCCGGGCGCCGCGGCTGCCTGGCGATGAACAGCGCCGCCGAGTTCGGCGTCACGGACGAATCCGTGACGACCCAGGTCCGGGGCATGCTCGACCGCACGGAGGACGCTTTCCAGGCCCTGCTGGAAGAAGGCCAGCGCGCGGGCGAGATCAGCACCGGGCTTGACGCGAAAGCGCTGGCCAGCCTGCTGCTCAACACGGTGACCGGCATGCGGCTCATAGGGCGGGTCGAACCGGGACCCGACCGGCTCATCAGGGTGATCGACACCACCATCGACCTGCTCTGACCGCACCTCCGCGACGTGCGGCCGGGGCGGGGTGCGCCCATACCCATATTTTGTACCTAGAGTTCAAGAAAAGGATGTCTCATGGATCTGAAGCTCGCCTCCAAGACCGCCGTCGTCACCGGCGCCAGCCGCGGTATCGGACTGGCCACGGTCAAGGCACTCGCCGCCGAGGGCGTCCGGGTCGTCGGCGCCTCCCGCACGATCACCACCGAGCTGAAGGAGACAGGTGCCATCGGGGTGGCCGCCGATCTCTCCACCGCGGAGGGTGCGCGCACTCTGGTCGAGCAGGCGCTGGCCGAGCTGGGCGGAATCGATCTGCTCGTCAACAATGTCGGCGGCGGTGACGACCTGGCCGTCCAGGGCTTCCTCGACACCGATGACGAGAAGTGGACGGCCATCCTCGACGTCAACCTGCTCAGCACGGTCCGGGTCACCCGGGCCGCCCTGCCCAGCCTCGTGGAGCGCAAGGGTGCCATCGTGAACGTGTCCACGGTGGCCGCCCGTCTGCCGGGCCTCGGCCCGGTGGCCTACGCCGCCGCCAAGGCCGCGGTCACCGCGCTCGGCAAGGCCCTCGCGGAGGAGTTCGGCCCGCAGGGCGTCCGCGTGAACACCCTCTCCCCCGGGTTCGTCCGCAGCTCGATCTACGACGGCCCGGAGAAGTTCGGCGGCCAGATCGCGGCCGCCTTCGGCATGGACATCCCCACCTTCCTCACGCAGGCACCCGGGGCGCTGGGCATCACCACCGGCCGGTTCGTGGAGCCCGAGGAGATCGCGTCCGCCATCGCCTTCCTCCTGTCCGACGCCGCGGCCAGCATCACGGGGGCCGACTACCTGGTCGACGGCGGCCAGCACAAGGCGCTCTGAGCGCCGGCCCTGCGGACGGCTGATACGTGGCTGCGGGCGTCCGCACGGCCCACGACCGGCGCTTCCACCAGGAGCGTACGATTGACTAGCAGTCAGTCATTCGGTCGTGCAGACAGGGCGCGCCGACAAAAGGAGCGCCAATGGGAACCCCCGCCACCACCAAGCGGAAACGCGTCGCCAAGCCGCCGGAGGAACGCCGCAAGGACATCCTCGACGCCGCGGCCGACGTGTTCATCCGCAAGGGCATCGCCGACTCCAGGATCGAGGAGATCACGACCCTCGCCGAGGTCTCCAAGGGAACGTTCTACCTCTACTTCAAGACCAAGGACGAGGCGGCCGCGGCCCTGTGGGAGCGCCACATGGACAACTTCGCCGGCGTCGGCGAGAAGATCCTCGGCGATGCGGGCGTGCCCCTGGCCAGGCGGCTTGTGGACGTCCTGGAATCGCTCTGCCGCTTCGCACTCGACCACGCCGACCTGCACCGGGTCCTGTACGACGGCGCGGGCGCCCAGGAGGTGCACGCGGCCGCCAACGAGCGCCTGATCGGCATGATCGCGACTGCCGCGCAGGAGGGCGTCAAGAGCGGCGACGTCGTCTGCGAGCAGCCGGACATGATGGCCCGTGCGCTTTTCCACGGGTTCTGCGGAGCCGTCACGGACGCGATCACCGGCTATGCCCCCCTCCCCCACGAGGAAGTGGTGACAGCCTCAGGTCACATGACCCGTGCGGTGTTCGGACTCAGGGAAACCGGGCGCGGGTAACCGCCGGAGCCGGCACCAGGGACGTATTCGGCACCTCACCTGCGGGGTGGCCGGCAGCCAGCTGCCGGCCACCCCGCAGGCGTTTGGCGCGCCCCGCGCCCGCCGGGCCGTCCGGTTTGGCCCACGGCCGGACGGCCCGGTGACGCGCATCACAGCGCGTCTTCCCTCATCGCGAATGACTGGCGGTCAGTCACTGTTAAGCTGACTTCACAACCTGCAAGTCAGCAGGCGTCGAAGCCGCCTCTCGTGCGGCCTGTATCCCTGAGGTCACCATGTCCAACGCGAAGTACCCCGCCCCGCCGTTCGACCGCGAGCTCAAGCCCGTCCTCGACGCAGTTCTGCAGTCGTTCAACTCGTCGCTGTACCCCGAGGACATCCCGGCGCTGCGGTCCGGCGGCTTCACCCCCGGCGTCGAGGAGCTCATCAAGGGCCGTCCGATCGAGCACTTCGAGCGCACGATCCCCGGCCCCGAGGGCGCTCCGGACCTGCTGGTCTCCGTCTTCCGCCGCACCGACCACGTCACCCCCGGCCCGGGCTTCTTCTTCACCCACGTCGGCGGTCTGATCTTCGGCGACCGTTTCGTCGGCATCGCCCCGATCGTCGACTACGTCGAGCAGCTGGACGCCGTCGTCGTCACGGCGGAGTACCGCCTGGCCCCGGAGAACCCGGCGCCAGCCCAGGTCGAGGACTCCTACGCCGCCCTGAAGTGGACCGCGGAGCACGCCGAGGAGCTCGGCTTCGCACCCGACAAGCTGATCGCGGCCGGCATGAGCGCGGGCGCCGGCCTGGCGGCCGCCGTCGCGCTCAAGGCCCGGGACAACGACGGCCCCGCTCTCGCCGGCCAGCTGCTCACCTACCCGATGCTCGACGACCGCAACGACACGGTCTCCAGCCACCAGATCGACGGCATCGGCGTCTGGGACCGCACCAGCAACTTCACCGGCTGGAACGCCGCCCTCGGCGAGCGTCGCGGCACCGCCGACGTCACCATCTACGAGTCCCCGAGCCGGGCCACCGACCTGTCCAACCTGCCGCCCGCCTACATCGAGGTCGGCAGCGTGGACCTCGTCCGTGACGAGAGCGCCGCGTACGCCTCGGCGATCTGGGCGGCCGGCGGTTCGGCCGAACTGCACGTCTGGGCGGGCGGTTTCCACCTCTACGAGCTCGTCGCCGCGGACACGGCCATCGCGGTCGCGTCCCGCGAGGCCCGCACCAACTGGGTGCGCCGCATGCTGGGCCTCTGAGCGACGTCCTTGTCCCCTTGCCACGAGCGGAGATGAGGCGCAGGACTCCAGCGCAGCCGACCAGGGGTCGGACAACGTCCCTTCGTGAGCAGCGGGCACCAGGTATGCATGCAACCGCTGCTCCAGGGACCGCGGCAGTGACAGGATCCGGGCGGGTGGCCGGGCTCGGCAGAGTCCGGCCACCCGCCCGGATCCCCCTTCTCCGCAGGGGCGCCCGCGGGTGCCCCTGCGGACGGCCGACCTAGCGCAGATGCTTGGTGTGGCTCGGGACGGCTCAACGCGAGCGATCGGCCGATGCGCCGGCGGTCCCGGCCGGCTTGGCGCGGCCGGATGGGCCACCGCCCTTGCGGGTCTGCGCGGGGAGCCAGACGATCAGCCCGCTGACCAGGCCGATCACGTCGAACGCCCGGCAACTGGGTGCCGTGCTCGGCATCAGTCTGTTCGTCACCGTTGTCGGGAATCCCGGGCCGGCGCAGAGCTTTGGCTCACCGCGGCACCGGTCCCGGAACTGTGGTCGGGCAGCGACGCGACCGCGGCGCCGGCCTGGACGGGCAGCGTCAGACCGATGCCGGCACCGGTCAGCAGCACGGGGGCAGCCAGTGCGCGGCCCAGTGGGGTGAGGCATCGATTCCGGCCGCGAGAAGGACGGAGCCTGCCATCCAGGTCGCGCCGCCGAGGAGAAGAACGGGCCGGAATCCGATCCGTGCCGCCAGGCGGCTGGTCGAGCGGGCGATGAGCGCCACGAGCAGCGGGCCGGGAGCGCCGGCGAGGGCGGCCCGCAGCACCGAGTATCGCCAGACCTGCTGCAGGAAGATGACGTTGCTCAGCAGCGTGCCGTAGAAGGACATGGAGAACAGCAGGATCGCGAGGTTCATCAGGCTGAACTGCCGGTCGCTAAACAGTGACAGGTCGATCACCGGGCGGGCCGCCGTCGCCGAGCGCCACGGCAGCAGCGGGGTCAGGCACAGCGGCCACCACGAAGGCGGCGAGGACGACCCTGGAACTCCAGCCCCTGGTGGGCCCCTCGATGATGGCGTAGCTCAGCACTGCGGGCACAGCGGCCACCAGCGCTACGGCGACGGGATCGGGAAGCCCCTCGGCGTGCGGGTCGCGGGACTCGCGCAGGATCCGCGCACCGAACACGATCATGACCGCGCAGATCGGTACGTTGACCAGGAAGATCCAGCGCCAGGGCGCGTACTGCACCAGCAGCGCGCCGAGCGTCGGCCCGCAGGCCGCGGCGGCGGCGCCCATGGCCCCCCAGGTACCGACCGCGACATGCCGCCTGGTGCCGGGGAACTCCGGCAGGAGGAGGGCCAGCGACGTGGGGACGACCAAGGCGGCGAACAGCGCCGGACATGACGTCCCCTTTGGTGCGAAGGCCCAAAGCGACGTGGCGACGCCAGCAGTATCAGTTTGAAAAGCAAACTAACTATGCCGGGGTGATGGCCTGACGGGAGAAGCGTGGGCCGCTTCGCCCGCCATGGCGGATCAGCCGCCGGGACCCCGGCCCTGCTCCATGGAGGCAGCGCTCGGTCTCGTCGGCGGACCTAGGACACTTCTGATCATCAGAGAACTCGCCTGCGGTGTGCGCGGCTTCGAGCGGATCCTCGGCTTCACGGGTCCTCACGGGACGTCCTCAGCGCCCGGCTCGCCCGGCGGGCCTGATCGAACGGCGCCATTACAGCCGGCGTCCGCCGCGCTTCGAGCACTTTCTCACGCAGGCCGGACGCGGGCTCTTCCCCCCTTCTTCGCGGCGCTGCTGCTGTATGGCGAGAGGGGCCGTGGGCGAACCCACCACGGCGCTCGAGCACGCGTGCGGCCGGCCGCTGCACGGGCGCGACTGGTGTGCGCCCGCTGCGGACTGGAGGCGAGCCTGCCGACGGTGCGTGCCGCGCCCGCGGCCCGGGGGTGAGCCGGTGACAAAAGGGCGGGGTGGATCCGACACCGGACATGGCCCTGCCGGAGCACCGGCGGGGTGCACGCGGCATCAGATCCCGGTGGGCATGGGACAGAGCCCCCGAAGGGCCCCGGAAGGGCTGGGGGACGGCAGCAATATCCGCCGTCCAGGGCGGAGTGCTAGGAACTCACCGTGTTGTGCGGCGAATCGGACGTCCAGTCCAGAAGCAGACGGAGGGCGTCCGCGGAAGTACTGCTGGGCTCGGCGGAGTAGACGACCAGGGCCTGGCGCGGATTATCTGCCACGCGCAGCGTCTCGTAGGACAGTCGCAGATCTCCCACGATCGGGTGGTGGAAATTCTTGGTGCCGGATGTCTTGTCCCGGACCCGGTGGTCTGCCCACATGGTGCGGAATTCAGGACTCTTGACGGCCAGTTCGCCGATCACGGATGTCAGGAGGGGATCTCCTGGGTAACGTCCGGCCTCCAGGCGCAAAGTGCCGGCGTTTTCCCGTGCGCACTCGCGCCAGTCCGCGTAGAGCCCCCTGGACCTGTGGTCGAGAAAGGTCATCTTCGCGATGTTGCGGTCGGCCGGTGCCCGGTTGCCGAAGTCGCCCAGGAGCACGGCGGCCGCCCGGTTCCAGGCGAGTACCGTCATCGCGCGTCCCATCACCAGGGCGGGCTGGCCCATGAGGGAGTCCAGCATGTTCCGCAGCGCCGGCCGGACGGTCTGCTTCTTGTCCCGGTCCGTCAGTTGGCGGTACCCGGAGCGAGGGGTGGCGCCGGCGATTCGGTGCAGATGGCGGGTTTCCTCTTCGTCCAGGCGCAGGACGCCTGCCAGGGCGTCCAGGGTGTCCGCCGAGACAGCCGAAACACGGCCCTGTTCCATTCGGGTGTAGTAATCGAGGCTGATCGCGGCGGCCATCGCGACTTCCTCACGGCGCAGACCTGCCACGCGCCGAAGTCCACCGTTGGTGGGCAGGCCGATGTCTTCCGGTGTGAGCCTGGACCGCCGGGTCTTGAGGAAATCCTTGAGATCGGTGGGTGAACTCATGAATCGTTTCTGCCTCTTCTGGTGTTGTTCGTTCCCGGCCCTGCGTGGACACCAACGTGCTCAGGCGGGGCGGCGGTTCAGGCTTTTGCGGTTTCTTCTGCGGTCTGCGTCAGGGGGTGCGGGGCGGAAGGGAACAACGGCAGAAAACAGCGGATTCTGTCGTCGTGATGCGATTTCATTGCGGCATGGGCAGGCGTGACGCCGCCCGCAATGGCGGGGGTTGGTCGGACCGTGCCGGGAGGCGAGCGATCCTCAGTGGGTCACGGTGGTGGCGGAGGCGGCCTGGGCGGGCGCCTGTGCGACGGCGCCGGCCGTCTGCCCGCGAGGGGTCATGCCCGGAGCGCACAGCGCCGCGAGGAGTGCGGCACCCGACACGAGCCACCAGCCGTGCGGGGAGGGACCGGGGGCGTGACCGGCAGTGGCCGTCGTGAGAGTGGCGACCAGGGCCGCGACGCCGAGGCTGTTGCCGATCTGGTGGCTCATGTTGACCATGGCCGAGCCCGTGGCGCCCTGGGCGGGGCTCAAGTCGGTGGTGGCGCAGGCCAGGATGGTCGGCATGGTGAGCCCTACCCCGGCTCCCGAGATGAGCATGCTGGGCAGCAGTTCGGGGGCGTAGTGGGGAACTGTCCCGATCCGCAGTGCCAGCAGTACGGCTGCGAGCCCGTACAGCAGGCTGCCGACGGTGGCGATCACCCCGGCCGGCACCCGGCGCGTCGCGTACTGCGCGAGCGCGGCGAACAGCGGCACCATGAGCGGCCCCAGGGCGACGGCCAGTCCCGTCCGCAGAGCGCTGTAGTGCCACACCTGCTGCGTCCACAGGACGATGGCCAGCAGGTTGGCGCCGAAAGCGACGGAGAACAGCAGCGCCGTGGCGTTGGACCAGGCGAACGCCTTCACCCGGAGCAGAGCGGGCGCGACCAGCGGCGCCGTGTGGTGTGCCGTGCGGCGGGCGAACACCGCGGCCCCCGCGGCGGCCGACAGAAGGCACCCCACGGTCGCGGATGATGACCAGCCCCAGCCGGGCCCCTTGACGAGGGCCAGGCTGAGTGAAGCGATCGACAGGGCAAGGACCAGGCCCCCGACGACGTCCGGGACCCGGCCCGTCCCGGCCCTGCGGACGTCGGGGAGGAAGCGGGCGCCGGCAACGAGTGCCGCTGCGCCCACGGGCACGTTGACCAGGAAGATCCATCGCCAGGACGACTGCACCAGCAGTCCGCCCAGCCCCGGACCGGCGGCCGCGGCCAGGGCTGCGGAAGCGGACCAGATCCGCACCGCCCTGGTGCGCCGCCCGGGAGCCGTGGCCGCGAGCAGCAGCCCCAGGCTGGCCGGAGTCAGCGCCGCCGCCCCCGCCGCCTGCAGGCCGCGGAAGACGACCAGGGCCCACAGCCCGGGGCTGGCCGCGCACGCGGCACTGGCCGAGGTGAACACCGTCAGGCCCAGCAGGAAGCCGCGCTTGCTGCCGTAGCGGTCGGCAAGGCTGCCCAGGGGCACCAGCAGCGCGGCGTAGGTGATGGCGTAGGCGTTCAGGATCCAGCTCATGTCCGCCAGGGAGGCACCCGGGAAGTCCTGGCCGATGTCGTCGAGCGCCACGTTCACGATGAACACGTCCAGGCCCGCCATGAAGCCGGCCGCACACAGCACCGTCAGCACGAGGGCCGGCCGCTGCCGCGCCCGGACGGGCGGTGACCCCACGGTCACCTGACTTGAGGATGCCATAGCCAGGACCGTACCTCCCTCCGCTGGCTATGTAAAATTGCAGCCAGAGGAGGTGGTCATGGAATCGACGCACATGACGTTGGTGGGCGAGTTGGCCGACCGATCACAATGGACCACCGAGGACTGCTCCATCGACGGGAGCATGCGCGTTCTCGGCACCCGGTCCGCCATGCTGATCATGCGCGAGGCGCACTACGGGACCACCCGGTACGACGACTTCGTGCACCGTGTCGGCATCACGGAGGCCGTCGCAGCGGCGCGCTTGCGGGAACTGGTGGCGGCGGGGCTGCTGGAGCGCCGCCCGTACCAGGAGCCCGGCCAGCGCACCCGTCATGAATACGTGCTGACGCCGGCCGGCGTGGACTTCCAGCCGGTTCTGGTCGCGCTCATGCAGTGGGGGGACCAGCACCTGTCCCGGCCCTCCGGGCCCCCGCTGACGCTGCACCACACGGACTGCGGAGAGCCGTTGGCCCTACGGCTGGCATGCGCCGCGGGGCACGAGGTCAAGCCCGAGGAGGTGACGGTGCGATCGACGCGGCGTTAGCGCCCGGACGGTCCTCCTCTGGTCCGCCGCGCACGGTCGCGGCCGTCCGCCGGACGTGGAGGTGCCAGGCCCTGGACGGCCGCCGGCGCTGCCACCGTCACGCTTCGGCCACCAGGTCCTGCCGCCCCCTCATGTCCCACCCGGGCACGAGCATTTCCTCGGCGAGATCGGCGTCTTCGACCTTCTCCCCGCAGGTGGAGCAGTGGCTCTCCAACTGCAGGGGGTGATCGTGGTGGGTGAGGCGCATCGGAGGCGCCGTCACGGCCCACTTGTCGCCCCAGGCGAGCAGCGCCCGCACGACGTGGCGGAGGTCCTCGCCGGCCTCCGTGAGGTAGTAGCCCTCGTGGCGGGCGCCCTCGCTCACCGGGCGCTGTTCGAGCACCCCCGCCTCGACCAGGTCGCGCAGCCGCACGGACAGCCGGTCGCGGGGGGCGCCCGTGTTGCGGGCGATCTGGCTGAACTGGTGATTGCCGAAGAGGATCTCGCGGATCGCCAGCATCGACCAGCGGTCGCCGATCAGCTGCACGGACGCCGCGACGGCGCACGGCCGGCCGGCGAGGGTCTGGGGATCACGACGGGTAACCATGTCTCCATACTGCCACGCGATTCGGTTTGGAGTCCAAACTGAAAACGTCCGTGCGGTCCCCCTCCCGTCAGGCCGCGATGATGCGGCGACTGCCCACAGTGCTTCTGAAGCGGGCACGGTACACCGTCGGAGAGACGCCGAGAGTGTGCTGGAAGACCCGGCGCAGGGATTCCGAGGAACCGAATCCCGCCTGCTGCGCCACCTCCTCCACCGTGCCGCCGCCGTTCTCCAGAAGGGCCTGAGCGGCTTCGACCCTGATGGATTCGACGTACTGCCCGGGCGACAGGCCGGTCTCACTGCGAAAGAGCCGTCCCAGATGCCGGGTGCTCACCCCGCCGACGGCGGCCAGGGAGTCGAGGGTGTGCTCGGCCGCGGGGTCGGCGCCCACGTGGTCCATCACCCGTCGCACCGCCGGGTGGCGGGGCTGGCCGGGAACCATGCGGGCGCTGAACTGCGCCTGCCCACCGGGCCTGGCCATGAAGACGACCAGTTGCCTGGCCACGCTGCGCGCCACCTCGGCCCCCCAGTCCTCCTCGACCAGGGCCAGCGCGAGGTCGATGCCCGCCGTCACCCCGGCCGACGTGATGACGTGGCCGTCCCGGACGAAGACAGGATCGCCCTCCACCCGCACCGCCGGGAAGGCGGCCGCCAGGTCCGGTGCGAGCTCCCAGTGCGTCGCGGCGCGCCGGCCGTCCAGCGTGCCGGTCGCGGCCAGGACGAACGCTCCCGCGCACACCGCGGCGACGCGCGCGGCCCGGCCGGTCAGGCGCGTGAGTGACTCCACCAGGTCCGTGTCGCCGACGGCGGCCCGCCAGTCCCTGCGGCCGGGCACCAGCAGGGTGCCGATCCGGGCCGGAAGCGAGGAGAGCGGGCCCATGGCGCCGATCACCAGTCCCGAGGAGGTGACGACGTCGGCACCGGTGGGCGAGACGACGCGGACGTCGTAGTGAGCGCCGTAGCGGTTGGCGGTGGTGAAGACCTCGACCGGGCCGGTGACGTCGAGAAGCTGGACCGCGTCGAAGGCGATGACGGCGACCGTGTGGCGGTGGTGGGACACCGGCGGATCTACTCCTTCCACGGGGACTCGAGGATCGTGCGGACGAAGTCTCCGCGCTTGAAGTCCGGCACAAAGTGTTCCAGGACGTCCGCCTTCACGTTGCCGAACGTCGTCTGCGGCTTCGGGCGGATGCCGTCGGTGAACGCCTGAAGGATCCGGCGCTTGAAGTCGGGGCGGGGGTGCAGGGCCACGATCTCGGCCCGGTCCTCCTCGGGGATCGCACCGTAGCCGATGCCCAGTACGTCGTACTCCACCCCGGCGGTGAGCAGGGCCACCTCCGGCTCCATGAACTCCGGAATCCCGGGTGTGGTGTGCAGGGCGATCGCCGTCCACACGCGGCGGATGCTGTCGTCCGGAATCCCGTACGCCTGCAGGAACCGCTTCGCCTCCTGCGCGCTGTCCACCTCGAAGCGCCGCCCGCTGCCCTGGAAGGCCGTGTTCAAGCCCACATCGTGGAACATGGCGCCGATGTAGAGCAGTTCCGGGTCGAAGCTCAGGTCACGGTTGCGGCCCTGCAGGCTGCCGAAGAAGTACACCCGACGGGAGTGGTGGTAGATGAGCTCGCTCGTGGTGTCCCGGATCAGCTCCGTCGCCTCGCGGGCCAGCTTCGTTGCCGGCACGTCCACGTTCGCCGCTCCGGCGCCGTCGATTCCCATGGTGTCCGCCTTCCTTGGTGTGCGGTCGCCGCCCACTCGGCGACGCCACGTTCAGCCTGGCGCCGGCGGCCCCCGCTGCGCCATGGCGATCGGGACGTTCATCCCACAGATACCGACATCGCGACGGGCCTGTCCGGCGCTCGTCACCCCGGCTCGCCGCAGGACCTACCCCGCCCCCGCGCCCACCCCACACAAGTCAAAAAACAGCAGCCGCTTGGTCACCCCATGACAGCGAACCCACCCACGCACCAGCCCCCGGACCAGGTACTCAGCACCCCCACCCTGCTGACACCCCCCAATGCCACCAACGCGCCCACTCACACGGGTGATCGGCTACGGCGGGCACTGACGACGTACCCGGCGCACGCTGGACCTGGAGGAGGCCTGACTGGAGATACGGGACGACCTGGGCGGGCCGCTCACCGACCGGCTGTTGCGGCCCACAGTCCGCACGTGGCAACCGTCCTCCTGCGGGAGGGACCTGATTGATCTGGAAATCGACGGATACCTCGCACCAGTACTGGGATATGCCCGGCCCGTCCGGGAGCGTTGGCTCGTCGGCCCGCCGGACGTACCTGGCGCCTGGGTCGGGCTCGAGACCCGGCAGCGTGGGGCCTGGCTCGATCTCGTCCGCGAGCGGGGCTGCCGGCTCGAGCACCAGGACCGGCCGGCCGGGCAGGCGTACGAGCTGGACGGCCGGCACATTACCGATGAACCGGGCCTCTATCTGGCACTCGGCGAGGCCGTCAACGGGCCGGGCGGCTACTTCGGCGGCTGCCTGGCCGCACTCGATGACTGTCTGCGCGGCAACTTCGGCTGCACCGCCCCCGCAACCTTGCTCTGGCGGGATGCCGCGACCGCGCGCGAGCACCTGCCCCGCGTCCTGCCAGTCGGTTGCGGCGAGCTCTGCCCAGGTGATCCATGTTGCGCCGTGGACGTCAGGAGGTCCGCCGTATGCGGCGTATTCGGTCTGCAGGCCCTCGGACGCGTCGTTCGGAAAGCCGCGGCCTTCGGCCGCAGGTGGGTAGCCGAAACAGTTCCGGACACCCAAGAGGCAGGCGAGGGCGTCGTAGGCGTTGCCGTCATTGAGCAGGAAGAGGTCGATGGCGGCGTGTCACACGGAGTCCTCGTCGTCGGGGCCCCGGAGGCGGGTGCCTGCTCGGCACTCGATCATCCCGCTGGTTTCGGTAGACATGCCAGCATGCTGCCCGCACGGCCCATGAGCCGGCACCTGCTTTTCCTCTGCCCAGCTTTGCCATCAGTTCCAGCAACTGGGCGGTTCAGCCGTTCCGGCCGCCTGGCAGGGGAAGCCGAGAGGTGGCCAGCCTCGCTCGCCGGGTTTCAGCTGGGCAATGGATCGCCGGCGCCCGAAGGTTCCACGCCCGCGCAGACATGGACGCCGCCGTCACCTCGCCCCACGCGCCCGACTCCTCCACCGGGTAAACCTGCCGCCGCGGACAGCGGCGCGTCGGCCCGGCCGACATGCGGCATCGGCCGCCGTGCCCCCTCCCCCGGACAGGGGGCTGAGCCGAAGCCCGGTACTTGTCATCGGCGAAGCCGGCTGAGCTGGCCGGCAGGACGGGGCGAGGCAGCCTCGTTGGCGCCAGCCAGGCATTCGGCTTGTCATAGATGCTCATCCGGCACCCTTTCTGTCACCAGTACCGAAGATCGAGAGTCCGTCCAGCTGCCCGGCCTGGTGCCGCCGTCCGCCACGCCGTGGCGCTGCCCGTCAGCGCCGCGGGCGGAATCGCCACCGCCGCCGACGTGACGGCCGCGCTGCGCGCGGGCGCGGTGGACGCCATGGTCGGCACCGTTGTGCTGCGCACCCAGGGGAGCGGATCCGGCCGGGGCTCAGGCCGTTGCTGCGGCCTCGGCCGCCTCCGACGGATGCAGCAAGGTGGGCTTGGAGCCACCCGGTGCCCGGACGCACAGGCGGGGTGCTACGTCGTCCCCCTTCGGCAGTCGGCTCGTGGTTGCCCCTTGCATGATCAGCGGCGAGCCTCCATTATCAGGAATCCTGATACTTTAAGTTTGTAGCTATGGGGTCCAGTCATGTCATTCAGGCCCAGAATCCAGGCCAGAGGGGTTCAGCTGCTGCTCGGCCGCATGATGAGCCGCGTGCACAAGGATCTGCGCTTCACCGACATCCCGAAGCGCACGGAGTCCATCC
Organism: Streptomyces violaceoruber; assembly: GCA_000720805.1. GTDB lineage: Bacteria > Actinomycetota > Actinomycetes > Streptomycetales > Streptomycetaceae > Streptomyces > Streptomyces cellulosae_A. The sequence goes on along the minus strand of JODI01000026.1, from coordinate 18,000 downwards.
GGGTGGAGACCGGCGCCGGACCGGTGACGTGCACCGTCTACCGCCCGTCGGCCGCCGCCGCAGCCCCTGCTCCCGTGTACGTCAACTTCCACGGCGGCGGGTTCGTGATCACCCGCCCCCAGCAGGACGACCACATCTGCCGCTACATAGCCGCCACGGCCGGCTGCGTGGTGATCAACGTGGACTACGCCGTCGCCCCGCAGCGGCCGTACCCCGCACCCGTCATCCAGGCGTACGACGTCACCGCCTGGGTGGCCGGGAACGGCACCGCCAACAACTGGGACGGTTCGCGACTCGCTGTGGGCGGACACAGTGCCGGGGCCAACCTGACCGCCGCGGTCTGCCGCACCGCTCGGGACCGCGGCACCTTCACGCCCCGCCTCCAGATCATCGACTCGGCACCGCTCGACCAGGTCGCTGACCCGGCCGCCAAGCAGTCACCCATCGCCAAGCCCCTGCTCACCCCTCAGCTCATGCGGGTCTTCACCGCCGCCTACGTCCCTGATCCCGCCGACCTCGCCCATCCGCTGGTGTCGCCCGGACTGGCCGACGACCTCGCCGGGCTTCCGCCCGCCCTGGTCATCACCGCGGAGAACGACCGCCTGCGCGACGAGGGCGATGCGTACGCCAAGGCCCTTCAGGCTGCCGGCGTTCCGGTCACCCACCGTTGCTTCGAGGGTGTCGACCACTACTTCACCCACACCGGCCCGGTACCGGCCGGGAAGGAAGCCATCGATCTGATGGCCACCACCCTGCGCACGGCACTCACCGCCTGACCGCTGACAGGGGCCGACAGTCCTTGTGACAACACGCTGCCTTGGTGACACCTGTCGTGCGTCGGCTCAGTGCCGTCCATGCGACAGCGAACCCTTGGCTGCGTCCTACAGGTCAACTCCAGGTGCTCGATGTCGGTGAGGCGGACCTCTTCCAGGCTGCCGGCGCGGCGGCCGCTGTCTTGGAAGTAGACCTCCCTGAGTCCTTCGGCGGCGATCTCCTGCAGGCGCTGGTCGGTGGCGCCCTGCTGCTGGGCGTCGAAGAGGCGGGCGGCGTACTGCGGCGGGAGCGCGACGGTCAGGTGCCGGATGCGGGCGTCGTCGGTGGAGCCGATCAGCGCGGTGTAGCCGATGCGGGCGCGGGTGTCGATGACGATGCCGCCGGTGGTCGCCGCCTGCTGCCGTGCTCTGGCGCGGATCCCGCCTCAAAACGGGTCGATCGCGCCCTGCGCTCCCGGCACGCAGCCGAACAGCGGGAGACCCGAGCCACCCTCGCCGTACGCCAACCACATTCAGCCTGCGCAACGCAGAACAAGCGGACAACGCAGCCCTGGGCGAGGGGCTCCACCAGACAGACGGCACACTCACCTCTCTTCCGCTGTCGTCCTGAACTGGGGCCTCCGAGCACAGCGCCTCATCGGAGTCCTGGAACCCACCGGCCGATGGGCTCGGCAACTCTCCTGGGAGCTGCGCGAAGACAGCCGTTGCACTGGGGTCGAGTCCTTGCTGTCAGGTGAGACCTGGGGCGGGCGGGCCGAGTGGCAGGCTCCTATTCCGGACTGCAGTCGCGCACGTTCTTTCGCCCCTCGACTGTCTCCGCAGGTGGGTTTTCCCGCGGGCTGCGTTGGCCGGATCGCGATCCGCAGGGCGCGTCTAAGCGCTTAACATTGCTCTGGGACGTGGTCCGGCAGTGGTGAGAGGCGGGGAACGTGGCGAAGGCTGCAACGGTCTATGACGTGGCGGAACGCGCCGGGGTGTCCATCGCGACCGTGTCGATGACCTTTCGTCGTCCGCACAAGGTGAAGGAAGAGACTCGGAAGATCGTCGAGGCCGCCGCCGAGGCACTGAACTATGTACCCAGCGCGAGCGCGCGTGGGCTGGCGCACGGGCGGACCCGGGCGCTGGGTCTCTACTCGTTCGACTACTTCCGCCAGGAGGCGGTCGAGAAGCCCGCAAAGGCCACGCCGGTGAGCCGGACGCTGGGCAGTGAGGTCCCCGTGGTCCGGGATGAGGACGACGAGGAACACCTCCGGTTTCCTCTGTACGTGGACGAGGTGCAGCGTGGCGTCGAGCTCGAATGCTGGCAGCGTGGGTACGCGCTGCTGATCGGCGGGGGCAGTCGGGCGGACCGTCCGACGGTGGTCACGGACATTGTCGGACGGGTCGACGGACTGGCGGTGTTCCCGCGCACGGTTCCCGACGACGTGCTGGAGCGGATCTCGCAGCGGATACCGGTGGTGGCACTGTCGGAGGCGGCCCAGCACGACGGGCTGAGCACTGTCTGCGCCGACAACCGCGGCGGCATGCGGGCGATCACGGAGCACCTGATCGTCGAGCACGGACTGCGCGACCTGCAGTTCGTCGGCGAGCTGAGCATGACCGACGCGCAGGAGCGGTTCTCCGGGTTCCAGGCGGCGCTGCGGGCGGCCGGGCTTCGGGTGCCGCGCAAGCCGCTGGCACGGCTGGCCGTGGATCAGCACGACACCGGCGGCATCGTCGCCGACGTACTGGCCCGCGGCGGTGACGGTCTGCCCGAGGCGTTCGTGTGCGTCACGGACGAGGCGGCGCTGAATCTGATGGCGGCGCTGGCCGGGCGCGGGGTGCGGGTGCCGGAGCAGGTGGCCGTCACCGGGTTCGACGGAATCGTGGCGGGCCGGGTGGTACGGCCCTCGCTGACGACGGTGCGTCAGCCGATGCAGGCGATGGGACGTGCCGTGGTGGACATACTCGTGGAGCGCATCGCCGACCCCGCGGGATCGCCGGTCTCGCGCCGGCTGCCGGTCCAGGTGGTCCTACGGGAGAGCTGCGGCTGCGGAGCGCTCCGCTAGCCGACCGGCGTCCTCGGCTGCGGCGCTGTCGTGGCTGGTCGCGCGGTCCCCTGCGCTCCTTGGGGACGGGGCCCAACCGGGCCGTACTCGAAACGTGACTGTCATCGACTCTTTACAGCCACTGCTCTAAGCGCTTAGATTCCGACCACGCCGAAAATCTAAGCGCTTAGATCCTTAGTCGGCCGTTCTGCCGTCAGCCGGCCCTCCGGATGGCTGACGGCCCCCAGGAGAGGAGCAGCGATGGTGCTGAGAAGGACTTCCACGGCCGCCGTGTGCGTGGCCGCCGCGTTGGTGCTGGCGGCTTGCGGGCGCAGTGACACCGGCTCGTCGTCGGCGCCGACCGCCTCGGTGCCGTCCGGTAAGGCCACCGGCACGATCACCTTGTGGGCACAGGGTGCCGAGGGGGACAAGCTGCCGGCGCTGCTCAAGGGCTTCGAGACGGAGAACCCCGGGGTGAAGGTGAAGGTCACCGCGATCCCGTGGGCCGACGCGCACTCCAAGTACCAGACCGCGATCGCAGGCGGTACGACGCCGGACCTCGCGGTGATGGGCACGACCTGGATGCCCGACTTCGCGAACGCTTTCCAGACGGTCCCGAGCGGGGTCGACACGAGTGACATGTTCGCGGGCTCGAAAGCGACGAACGTGGTGAAGGGCGCCACGCTCGGGGTGCCCTGGTACGTGGACACCAGGGTCGTCTACTACCGCACGGATCTGGCAAAGAAGGCCGGGTACGCCACCGCGCCGAAGACGTTCGCCGAGTTCAAGGCCATGACGAAGGCGCTGCAGACCAAGGCGGGCGCGAAGTGGGGCGCCGCCCTGGTTCCCAGCGGCACCGACTCCTTCCAGTCCTCGCTGCCCTTCACCTGGTCGGCCGGCGCGTCGCTGATGAACAGCGCCGGGACCAAGTGGACGCTCGACACACCGGAAATGGCCGCCGGGCTGAAGTATTACCAGAGCTTCTTCAAGGAGGGCATCGCCGACCCGAATCTCACCACCGCGCCCGGTGGCCGGGAAGCGGCGTTCGTCAAGGGCACGGCGCCCGTCCTCATCGACGGTCCGTTCGAGATCGGCGCGCTCGACACGGCGGGCGGCGCCGGCTTCGACAAGAAGTACGCCGCCATGACGATCCCGAAGGACCAGAGCTCCACGTCCTTCGTAGGCGGCGGCAACCTGGTGGTCTTCAAGAAGTCCGCGAACAGCGGCGCGGCCTGGAAGCTGGTGCAGTACCTGTCCAAGGCGAGCGTTCAGGCAACCTGGTACAAGACCACCGGTGACCTGCCCGCCGTCCAGTCCGCCTGGAACGACGCGAGCCTGACCGCCGACCCGAAGCTCGCGGTCTTCAAGAAGCAGCTGAACGACACCAAGTCGCCGCCGGCCAACACCACCTGGACCCAGGTCAGCGCCGCCGCCGACACCGAGCTGGAGAAGATCGTGAAGGGCACCGATCCCGCCACGGCGCTGAAGGAACTGCAGAGCAAGGCCGACGCCATCGGAACCGGAGACTGATCCATGGGGTCCATCGCTTCCACCACCGCACACGCCCCGGCCGGCAAGCGCCGCGCCGGCCGGGGCGCGGGGCCCGGCCGCCGGCCCCGGGGCGGCCCCGCGACCGCCCGCCGGCGGCAGGGACTGGCCGCCTGGCTGTTCGCGCTGCCGTTCATGCTGGTCTTCAGCGTCTTCATGCTCGTGCCACTGGTCTCCTCGTTCCTGATGTCGTTCACCGACTTCCGCGGCAGCGACGCACAGACGCCGTTCAATGTCGGCTTCGTCGGCCTGAAGCAGTACACGGACCTGTTCGGCGACGCCCAGTTCCGCAAGGCCATGGTCAACACGTCGTACGTCGTCATCTTCGGCATCCCGCTGACGATGGCCATCGCCCTGGCCCTGGCCGTCGCCCTCAACAGCGGGATCACCCGGTTCCGCACGGCCTTCCGGGTCGGCTTTTACACCCCGGTGGTGACCAGCATCGTCGCCGTCGCCGTGGTGTGGCGGTTCATCCTCCAGCCCGACGGCCTGCTCAACACCATGCTCGGCTGGATCGGCGTCACCGGACCCGACTGGCTGCACAGCACCACCTGGGCGCTGCCGTCGCTGATCGTGATGACCGCCTGGCGCAACATGGGCACGCTGATGATCATCTTCCTGGCCGGCCTGCAGAACGTCCCCGCGGAACTGCACGAGGCCGCGCTCGTGGACGGCGCGAGCGCGTGGCAACGCTTCCGCCGGATCACGCTGCCGCTGCTGCGCCCGACGCTGCTGCTCGGCGCGGTCCTGCTGTCGGTGGGCTATCTCCAGTTCTTCGAGGAGTCGTTCGTCATGACACAGGGCGGACCGCTGGACTCGACGCTGTCGGTGAGCTACTTCACCTACGACCAGTTCGGCTTCGGCAAGTACGGCTACGCATCGGCCGCCAGCTATGTGCTGTTCACCGCGATCGCCGCGCTGAGCATGCTGCAGTTCCGCCTGCTGCGGACGAAGGACTGAGGCGGCCGACATGACCTACCAGACCACCACCACGCCCCCCGTCGTACCGTCCGAACGGGAAACTCGCGGCCCGGGCGCCGGGCTCGCGGGGCCCTCGCGGCGCGCCCGTGCCCTGACCTACGCCGTGCTGACCGTGGCCCTCGCCGCGACGCTCCTGCCGTTCGCCTGGATGCTGCTGAGCTCCTTCAAGACGCAGGGCGAGTTGCTGCGTGACTCCAGTGGCTGGCTCCCGAAGTCGCCGACCCTGGACAACTACGCGACCTGGCTGGGCGATCTGCACATCGGCCAGTACTTCTTCAACAGTGCCGTCGTCGCGGTCTTCACCGTGCTGGGCAATCTGCTCTTCTGCTCGATGATCGGCTACGCGCTGGCCAAGCTGGACTTCCCCGGCAAGCGGCTGCTGTTCGCCCTGGTGATGATCACGCTGATGGTGCCCGGCGTGGTGACCTTCGTGCCGCTGTTCGTCATGGTCGCCAAGCTGGGCATGGTCGACACCTACCCGGCCCTGATCCTGCCGTTCGTGGCCTCGCCGCTCGGGGTGTTCCTGATGCGGCAGTTCATGCTCGACATCCCCGACTCGCTCCTGGAAGCCGCCAGGATCGACGGCGCAGGGCAGATCCGGACCTTCACCAGGATCGTGCTGCCGCTGTGCGGGCCGCCGTTGGCCACGCTGACGATCCTGACGTTCCTCGGCTCGTGGAACAACTTCCTGTGGCCGCTGGTCGCCGCCCAGAGCCAGGACAAGTTCACCCTCCCGGTCGCCCTGGCGCTGTACTCGCAGGGCGAGAACTCCACCAAGTACGGCCTGCTGCTGGCCGGTTCCGTCCTGGTCATCACCCCCATGGTCGCGCTGTTCATCGCCCTTCAGCGCTTCTTCGTGCAGGGCGTCGCCAGCACCGGCATCAAGTAGTTCCCCCCTCCCCCACCGTTGAACGACCCCGAACGAGGTTCGCCCGTGTTGCACTTCCCCGAAGGTTTCCTGTGGGGTGCCGCCACCGCCGCCCACCAGATCGAGGGCAACAACGTCAACAACGACTGGTGGCCGCGCGAGCACGCGGGTGACACCGGCATCGTCGAGCCTTCCGGCGATGCCTGCGACAGCTACCACCGCTACCGCGAGGACATGACACTGCTGCGGGACGCGGGCCTGGACACCTACCGCTTCAGCATCGAGTGGAGCCGCATCGAGCCCGAGGAGGGCCACCTCTCGCGGGCTGCGGTCGATCACTACCGGCGGATGGTGGACACCGCGCTGGAGCTGGGCCTGACCCCGATGGTGACGCTGACGCACTTCACCGTGCCACGCTGGTTCGCCCAGGAGGGCATGTGGCGCAGCCCCAAGGCGGCGGACCGCTTCGCACGCTTCACCGAACTCGCGCTGCCGGTGCTCGGCGACGACGTGAAGTGGGTGTGCACGATCAACGAGCCGAACATCGCCGCGATGATCGCCGGCGGCGAGGACCCGGCGAACCTGGTCGCCTACGCCCTGCCCAAGCCCGACCTTCAGGTCGCGGACACCCTGCTGGAGTGCCACCGCCGCTCACGCGAGGTGCTGTCCGGCGTCGGCGATGTGCGGTCGGGCTGGACGGTGGCGACCCAGGCGTTCCAGGCCGAACCCGGCTGCGAGGACGAGACGCGTGCCTACGGCTACTCGCGCGACGACTGGTACCTGGAAGCCGCCGCCGACGACGACTGGGTGGGCGTCCAGGCGTACACCCGCACGATCATCGGCCCGGACGGCCCGCGCCAGGTGCCCGAGGGCACCGAGACCACGCTGACCGGCTGGGAGTACTACCCGCAGGCCCTCGGACTCGGCGTCCGCAGCGCGTGGGAGAAGACCGGTGGCGTGCCCGTGTTCGTCACCGAGAACGGCATCGCCACCGCAGACGACACCCGCCGAATCGACTACACCCGCGCCGCGCTGACCGGTCTGCACGCCGCCATCGAGGACGGCGTCCAGGTCGAGGGCTATCTGCACTGGAGCCTGCTGGACAACTACGAGTGGGCCTCCGGCTACCGCCCGACGTTCGGCCTCGTCGCCGTGGACCGCGAGACCTTCGTCCGCACCCCGAAGCCCTCGCTCGGCTGGCTGGGCGAGGTGGCGGCGGCCAACGCGGTCGCCCCGCAGCAGCCCTAGGCCACCGCCACCCACACCAGTCCCGTTCCGCTGTCGGGCCCGCTCCGCGCTGCTTGCATCCCCTCCCGGAAGGAATGTCTCCATGTCGCGACACCAGTTCAGCCGCAGGGCGGTCCTCACCGCCACCGCAGCCCTCGCGGTGGGCGCCACGGCCACCCCGGCCCATGCGTCCGCCCCCGCTGACGACGCGGCGCAGCTCACCGCAGGGCAGCGCCGCCGACTCCGCACGATCGCCGCGGACACCTGGAAGTTCTTCGCCAAGGCCGGCGTGGATCCCGCGACCCACCTGCCGCTGGACAACATCCTGCTGGGGGCAACGCTCGCCCGGGGCACGTACACCTCGCCGACCAACATCGGCGTCAACCTGTGGTGCATCATCAGCGCCTACGACCTGGGCTTCATCTCCCGCGCCGAGGAGATGAAGCGCCTCGGAGACGCTCTGGGCGCGATCGAGAAGCTGCGGAAGTGGAACGGCTTCCTGCTCAGCTGGTACGACACCACCACCGGCGACCCGATCACCGGCCCCGGCGGCACCAGCCTGGCCGGCCAGCCGCTGACCGGACAGTTCGTCTCCACCGTGGACAACGGCTGGTACGCCGCGAGCCTCGTCCAACTCCGCCAAGCCGCACCGCAGTTCGCCCACCGCGCCACCACGCTGCTGGACGCCATGGACTTCGGCGTGTTCTACAACGACGGCGACCAGTCCACGAACGTCAACGCCGGTCAGATGTACGGCGGCTACCTCATCGACCAGGGCCCGGCGTCCTTCACGTACGGGATGCTCAACACCGAGACGCGGATCTCCGCCTACATGGGGATCGGCACCGGGACCATGCCCAGCGACGTCTGGTGGCGCACCTGGCGCACCATGCCCGCCCAGTTCGGCCAGCGGCAGGCCCCGCAGGGCAGCACGCAGACCATCGCGGACCCGCTGACGGGCAAGAAGTTCGAGGTCGTCCAGGGCCACTACTCCTACGACGGCATCGACTACGTCCCCAGCTGGGGCGGCAGCGTCTTCGAGGGCCTGATGCCGAACCTCCTCGTCCCCGAAGTCGCCCAGGCACCGAAGGCGTTCGGCGCGAACAACGCGGCCTACCTCAAGGCCACCATCGCCTACGACACCAAGGCCCTCGGCTACAAGGTGTGGGGCCTGTCGCCCTCCAGCACCCCCGACGACACCGGGAACTACTCCGCCTACGGCTCCCATCAGCTGGGCACCAGCTCCTCCGACACCGACTACCGCGAGGACGCGGTGACCCCGCACGCCACGTTCCTCGGGCTCGACGTGCTGCCGCAGGCCGCGTACCGCAACATCGAGCAGCTCCTGACGTCCTACCCGCAGGTATACGGGCCGTACGGCTTCTACGACGCCCTCGACCCGGTCACCGGCACCGTCGGACACCGCTATCTGGCCCTCGACCACGGCATGATCCTCGCCGCCCTCAACAACGCGCTCAACACCACCGGCGGCCTGGGCCCGTTGCAGCGCCGCTTCATGGACGACGCGGTCGGCAAGGTCGTCTCGCGCTACTTCCGGGCCGAGGAGATGTCCGTGACGCCTCTGGACCGGTGACTCCCGACCCGAACATGCCCCCACCTCTGAACCAAGGATTCACCGTGCCACCGAACCCGAACGAGCTGCACTTCCCCTCCGGCTTCCTGTGGGGCGCCGCGACCGCCGCCCACCAGATCGAGGGCAACAACGTCAACAGCGACTGGTGGGCCCGCGAGCACACTCTCGGCACCCGGCTGCCCGAGGTCAGCGGGGATGCCTGCGACAGCTACCACCGTTACGGCGAGGAGATCCGCCTCCTCGCTGACCTCGGGTTCGACACCTACCGGTTCAGCATCGAGTGGGCCCGCATCGAGCCTGAGCGCGGCTTCGTCTCCCGAGCGGCGATCGAGCACTACCGGCGGATGGTGGCCGCCTGCCACGAGGCCGGCCTCACCCCGATGGTCACCCTGCACCACTTCACCAACCCCCGCTGGTTCGCCGACCTCGGCGGCTGGCAGGCCCCCGAGGCGGCCGACCTGTTCGCCCGCTTCACCGAGGCCGCGCTGCCGATCGTCGCCGACGGCGTGGACTGGGTGTGCACGATCAACGAGCCGAACGGCGTCGCCGGCGCCATCGGCGGGGCCAACCTCAACCTTCCCAACCACGTCTACGCGCTCCCGGACCCGCAGGTCTCCGAGACGCTGGTCCAGGCCCACCGCCGCAGCCGTGACGTGCTCTCCGCGATCCCCAGGATCAAGTCGGGCTGGGCGATCGCCACCCAGGCGTTCCAGCCCGAGCCGGGGTGCGAAGGAATCGCTCACGCCTACGGCCACCCGCGCGAGGACTTCTTCCTCGAGGCCGCCCGCGGCGACGACTTCATCGGCGTCCAGGCGTACACCCGTACGATCATCGGCCCCGACGGCCCCAAGCCTCCCCGCGAGGGCGTCGAGACGACCCAGATGGGCTGGGAGTACTACCCGCCCGCCGTCGGAGACGGCATACGCAATGCCTGGAGACTCACCGACGGCGTCCCCGTGTTCGTCACCGAGAACGGCATCGGCACTGCCGACGACACCCGCCGCATCGCCTACACCGCCGGTGCGCTGACCGCCGTCCACCAGGCCATGGCCGACGGCATCGGCGTGGTCGGCTATCTGCACTGGTCGGCGCTGGACAACTACGAGTGGGGCTCCTTCCGGCCCACCTTCGGTCTGATCGCCGTAGACCGCGAGACGTTCGTCCGCGCTCCCAAGCCCAGCGCCCACTGGCTCGGCCAGGTCGCCAAGACCGGCCGGCTCGCTCTCGACGCGGCCCCGTAGGCACGTCGGGCGCTCTCCCCCCACGGAGCAGAAGGAAAGACAGAACAGACGATGACCAACACATCGACCCGCCCGATCCCCTTCCCCGAGGGCTTCCTCTGGGGCGCCTCAACCGCCGCCCACCAGATCGAGGGCAACAACGTCAACAGCGACTGGTGGCGCAGGGAGCACGACCCGGCGGCGAAGATCGAGGAACCGAGCCTGGACGCCTGCGACAGCTACCACCGCTGGGAGCAGGACATGGACCTGCTCGCCGGGCTCGGCTTCACCGACTACCGGTTCAGCGTGGAATGGGCCCGCATCGAACCGGCGCACGGCTTCGTCTCCCGGGCCGAGATCGCGCACTACCGGCGGATGGTGGACGGCGCGCTCGCGCGCGGCCTGCGCCCGATGGTGACCCTGCACCACTTCACCGTCCCGCGATGGTTCGAGGACCTCGGCGGCTGGACGGCCGACGGAGCCGTCGAGGCGTTCACCCGATACGTCGAAGCCTGCGCGCCGATCATCTCCGACGGCGTCCACCACGTGTGCACCATCAACGAACCGAACGTGATCGCGATCCTCGCGGCCGGCGCCAGGACGGGCGACCAGCCCTGGCCCACCGCGGGCGGAACCGTCACCCCCGACGAGGAGACCACCCACGCGCTCATCGCCGCGCACCGGGCCGCGGTCGGGGCGGTCCGGGCCGTCAACCCCGCGATCAAGGTCGGCTGGACCGTCGCCAACCAGGTCTACCAGCCACTGCCCGGCGCGGAAGAGGCCACGGCCGCCTACAGCCACCCCCGCGAGGACGTCTTCATCGAGGCCGCCCGCGGCGACGACTTCATCGGCGTCCAGTCCTACACCCGCACCCGGATCGGCCCCGACGGCCCTGTTCAGACCCCCGAGGACGCCGAACGGACGCTGACGGGGTGGGAGTACTACCCGGCCGCCGTAGGGCACGCGCTGCGCCACACCGCCGACGTCATTGGTGACGGCACGCCGCTCATCGTCACCGAGAACGGCATCGCCACCGCCGACGACAGCCGCCGTATCGACTACTACACCGGAGCCCTGGAAGCGGTCGCCGCCGCCATCGAGGACGGGCTCAACGTCCAGGGCTACCTGGCCTGGAGCGCCCTCGACAACTACGAGTGGGGCTCCTACCGGCCCACCTTCGGCCTGATCGCCGTCGACCCGATCACCTTCGAGCGCACCGCCAAACCCTCCGCCGTCTGGCTCGGCAGCCTCGGCCGCACCCGCGAACTACCGCCTACGGCCTCCTGACCCGGCCGTCGCCCCATGAATCGCGGGAGCCGGTGCTCCCTGACAACCACCGGCTCCCGTCCCTCGCCGTGCACGGCGAGCACTGCCCCGCGCACCGTGCACGGCGAGCCCTTCCTCGTCCCGAAAGGCCCGGCCATGTCCGCACACCCCGCCGACCCGCATCGCCCGGCCATACACCTGCGCCCGCCGCGCAACTGGATCAACGACCCCAACGGCCTGGTCTTCCACGACGGCCACTACCACGTCTTCTTCCAGTACAACCCGCACGGCTCCCGGCACGGGGACATCCACTGGGGCCACTTCCGCAGCCCCGGCCTCATCACCTGGGAGCTCCTGCCGCCCGCCCTCGCGCCCACCCCCGGCGGCTACGACGCCGACGGCTGCTTCTCCGGGAACGCGGTCAGCGACGGCGAGCGGCTCGTGGCCTTCTACTCCGCCCACCGGGACGACCGCTGGTGGCAGCCAATAGCCGCCGCCGACTCCCACGACGGCGGCCTGAGCTGGACCAAGCGCGCCGAACTGGTGATATCCGAGCCGCCCGACGGCACCGTCATGTGGCGCGATCCGTACGTCTGGCGCCAGAACGGCCGCTGGCGGATGCTCGTCGGCGCCGCCCTGACGGACGGTCGCGGCGCGGCCTTCATGTACGCCTCGGACGACCTCGATCAGTGGACGTACGAAGGGCCCTTCCTCACCAGTGCGGCCGGTGTGACCGTTGACGTTCCCGACACCGGGTGGGAGTGCCCGCAGTACGCGGACTTCGGCGCGGGCACCGGCGCTCTGATCCTCAGCGACTGGCACCCGCACGACGGACCGCGCGGCACACTCGCCCTCTCCGGCACCGAGGGCGACGGGCGATTCTCGGCCGCCGCCCCCGTACCGCTGGACCACGGACCCGACCTCTACGCCCCCGCCCTGCTGCCCGCCCCCGACGGCCGACTGCTGCTGTGGGGCTGGGCCTGGGAGGCCCGTGACCCCGACTGGGCCGACGAGTCTGGCTGGGCCGGCCTCCTCACCGTCCCACGCGAGCTGACCCTCGCCGACGACGGCACGGTCCACCAGCAACCCGCCCGCGAACTCCTCGCCCTGCGCGGCCCGCAGACGCTGAAGTCCACCGGCCGCGGCACGTCGCACCACGCCACCGACCTCGGCCAGGTCGGCCGCTGCTTCGACCTCACTGCCCGCCTGACAGTTACAGGGCCCCAGGAGCCGGTCCTGCGACTGGTCACCACCGCCGACGACACCGAACACCTCGACATCCGTCTCGACCAGACGAACGGGCAACTCGTCGTCGACCGCGACCGCGCCTCCCTCGACCCCCGGGCGCACGGCGGCTCCTACCGGCTGCCCCTGCCCGACCCGGCGCCCCAGCCCGTGGAGCTGCGGCTCATCGTCGACCGCTCCGTGGCCGAGCTGTACCTGTCCACCGGACAGACCCTCACCCTGCGCTTCTACCCCACAGGCGACGCCCCCTGGCGCATCCAGACGAGCGGGGATCTCGAATACACCGTCGAAGCATGGGAGCTGTCACCGCTCACCACGGCAGCGGACCTGGCCGAAGGAGAAGCGGCATGACCATCGCGGTGATCGGAGAAGTCCTGGTCGACCTGGTCTGGCCCACCGGTACCGACCGCCTCACCCCGCACGCCGGTGGCAGCCCCGCCAACGTCGCCCTCGGCCTGCACCGCCTCGGCAGACCGGTGACCCTGGCCACCTGCTGGGGCGACGACCCGCCCGGCACCCTGATCTCCGCCCACCTCGCCGCCACCGGCGTCCCGGTACGCCGCCTCCGCAGCGCCTCCGGACGCAGCACAGTCGCCCTCGCTTATGTCGACGCGGCCAACGGCTCGGCGACCTACGACTTCCTCCCCGCCTGGGACCCGACCGACATCCCGCTCGACCCGGACGTGACGCTGCTGCACACCGGCTCGCTGGCCACGGTCCTCGCTCCGGGCGCGGAACAAGTCCTCGCAGCCTGCCGCCAGTTGCACGGCCGCCCGGGCCGCGGGGTCGCCGTCGACCTCAACGTCCGTCCCGCCGCCCTCCCCGACCGCACCGCCTACCGCGCCGCCGTCACCCGGCTCGCCCGGACCGCCGACGTCGTCAAGGCCAGCGACGAGGACCTGACCTGGCTCTACCCCGACCTCACCCCGCACGCGGCGGCCCGCACCCTGCTCGACCTCGGCCCACGCCTGGTCGTCGTCACCCAGGGCCCGGACGGCGCCACGGCGATCACCGCCGACCACCACATCACCGTGCCCGCGCCCACCGTGAACGTCGTCGACACCATCGGCGCCGGCGACGCCTTCCAGGCCGCACTCCTCGACTCCCTGCTGACACGGGACGGCGTACACATCCCCACGACTCCGGACGCGCTCCGGGCCGCCCTCCGAAGATGCGCCGTCGCCGGCGCGCTCGCCTGCAGCCGCGCCGGCGCGCAGCCACCGACAGCCCACGAGATCGACTCCGTCCTCGCGCAGGCGTGAGACATACGCACAGACAACGCTCTTGGAGCTCGTTTTGGAACACTCGGTTCACCCGGCGCCGTACCTGGACCCGCGCGCATCCGTGGAGGCACGGGTCGACGACCTGCTGGCCCGGATGACCCTGCCGGAGAAGGTCGGGCAGCTGCTGCAACTCGACGCCCGCCAGGACCTGGAGGACATCGTGTCGGCCAAGCTGGCCGGCTCGATCCTGCACGCGTCCCCCGCGCGCATGCACGAAGCCATCGCACTGGCCCGGCGGACACGCCTCGGCATCCCGCTGCTGACGGCCGACGACTGCATCCACGGCCACTCCTTCTGGCCCGGCGCGACGATCTTCCCCACCCAGCTGGCCATGGCCTGCACCTGGGACCCCGAACTGCTCCGCCGAGCAGCCCGGGCCACCGCGACCGAGGTCTCGACGACCGGCATCCACTGGACGTTCTCCCCGGTGCTGTGCATCACCCGCGACCTGCGCTGGGGCCGGGTGAACGAGACCTTCGGCGAGGACCCGTACCTGATCGGCGAGCTGGGGGCCGCGATGGTGGCCGGCTACCAGGGCGAGGGCCTGTCCGACCCCACCGCCGTCCTCGCCTGCGCCAAGCACTTCGCCGGCTACTCCGAGACCCAGGGCGGCCGGGACGCGAGCGAGGCCGACCTCACCCCGCGCAAACTGCGCTCCTGGTTCCTGCCGCCCTTCGAACGGGCGGCCCGCGCCGGATGCCGCACCTTCATGCTCGGCTACCAGTCGATGGACGGCGTACCGATCACCGCCAACAAATGGCTCCTCAACGATGTACTCAAGGGCGAATGGGGCTTCACCGGAACGCTCGTGACCGACTACGACAACGTCGGCCGGATGGTCTGGGAACAGAAGATCTGCGCCGACGACATCGAGGCCGCGGCCCTCGCCATCAACGCCGGCAACGACCTCGTCATGACCACCCCCGAGTTCTTCGAAGCCGCCCAGACAGCCGTCGCCCGCGGCCTGGCCGAAGAGAAGCAGATCGACGACGCCGTACGACGCGTCCTGCGCCTCAAGTTCGAACTCGGCCTGTTCGAGGACCCCCGCGCCCCTGACCCCGAGCGGCAGACAGCGGTGATCGGCTGCCACGAGCACACCGACCTCAACCTGGAAACCGCACGCCGTTCCCTGGTACTGCTGTGCAACGACGGGACGCTGCCCCTGGAGGGCGGCCTGTCCGAGGCCGACGACGGATCCGGTCGCGCCGCCGGCCAGGGACCGGCACGCACGATCGCGGTCATCGGCCCCAACGCCGACGACCCGCACGCCATGCTCGGCGACTGGGCGGGAGCCTCCGGGCAGGTCGACTGGATGCCGGACGGGCACCCGCGCGAGCTGGTGGAGACCGTGCTCGACGGACTGCGCGCCATCGCCCCCGCCGACTGGACGGTGACCCACACCCGCGGAGCCGACGTCGAGGTCCTCGTCCCCGATCCCAGCGGCCTGTACTGGCCGGACGGCCAGCCCAAGCCCCCCGTATTCAGCCCCGCCTCGACCGATGAGGCACAACTCCGCGAGGCCGTCGACGCCGCGAAGGCCGCCGACTACGCCGTCGTGGTCGTGGGCGACACCATCGCCCTCACCGGCGAGGGGTGCTCGACGGCCACCCTCGACCTCCAGGGCGGACAGATCGCCCTGCTCGACGCCATCGCCGCCACCGGCACCCCCATGATCGTGGTCCTGATCCAGTCCAAGCCCAGCACCCTCCCGGACTCCGCCCTGAACGCGGCCGCGCTCGTCGAGGCATTCAACCCCGGCATGCGCGGAGGCCGCGCCCTCGCCGAACTCCTCCTCGGACTCATCGAGCCCAGCGGACGTCTGCCGATCTCCTTCGCCCGGCACGTCGGCCAGCAACCCGTCTACTACAACCAGGTACGCGGCCAGCACGGCAACCGCTACGCCGACCTCACCCAGGACCCACTGTTCGCCTTCGGTGAGGGCCTCAGCTACACCACCGTCGAGTACTCCGCCCTCGCCGTGCGCGACCAGAACGTCCCCGCCGACGGCACGATCCACGCGACGGTACGCCTCACGAACAACGGCAGCCGCCCCGCCCTGGAAACCGTCCAGGCGTACATCAGCGACGTCACCACCAGCGTCACCTGGGCCGAGCAGGAACTGAAGGCGTTCGTCCAAGCCGAGATCGCCCCGGGCGAGACCCTCGACGTCGATATCGCCATCCCCGCCGCACGCTGCTCGCTCGTCACCGCCGACAGCCGCCGAGTCGTCGAACCCGGCGAGTTCGAATTTCGCGTGGGCCCCAGCTCACGGCTTGCGCAGCACCTGACCGCGCGTTTCCGTATCCAAGAATGACCGCTCCTCCAGGATCCAAACGACCTGCGACCTGGTGGTCGCATAGTGGGGCGCCACCGGCGTCAGACCGAATCGCTCGCCGCCGAGGCGGCATAGCCCGGATCCACCCGGAGCAGTCGCAGGTGTTCGTTCCGACGACAGTTCCGGCCCGGCGAAAGCTTGAGACATCAATGGGCTGAGACACGCTGGCAGGTCACACAACGCCGTCCAGGACCGTTCCGACCGGCAGATCGTGCAGCCAGGATTTCCGGGGCCATCGCGCGGAGGTCGCCTCCCTGCCGGGAGTACAGGACGGGACAGTGTTCTTCGAGGACGCCGGCGACGGTCCGCCACCCGTCGGCCTTGACCTCGTAGCGGGTCTGGGTGCCCGGCCAGTAGTCCTTGGCAGGAAGGTCCCGGGCGGTGACGGGGCGTACGACATCCCTGGGCGGGCGTACGGGGACATCCTCGCGGGCCATGGCCTTCAGCGCACCGGACGAGCGCTCCGCACCGGGTGTGACGCGCGGGGAGCAGAAGCAAGATCCACCGGTTGACCGTGCCCGGCCGGACCGGTCGCGAGTGCCGTCGCCGTAGCGGCTGGTCGGGCAGGATGGCCTGGTGGGGACATGGCACGTCACGATGCAGTTCAGGCCCAGCGGCCCGTCCGTGGAAGGCACCTGGACTGACCACGAGGTGGCGTTGGAGAAGTTCCGCGGCTGGCTGGGGATACACGGCAGCCGTGACAGAGTGACCATCGTTTTGTTGGAGGACACCGGCGCGGCGCGGCGCGTGAGCCTCTGCGAACGTGGACGAAGGAGCGAGGCGAGGTCATTCACCGTGCCGCATAACGCATCCGGCCCCCGCGACATAGTGTCAAGGGGGCCGGAGTTGGTAGCGGGGACAGGATTTGAACCTGCGACCTCTGGGTTATGAGCCCAGCGAGCTACCGAGCTGCTCCACCCCGCGTCGATAGGCTGCAGCCTACGGCATGCGAGTGGTCCGAGCGCGCCATTACTCGCGGCCGGTTGTAGGTTCCGGGTCCGCGTTAGCAGTGTCGGTCGATCTCCAGCAGTCGGCCAGCAGTCTTCCGGGTGGCGTTAGCAGCACCTGTGGTCGGTGGTGGTCAGCCCCGGGAACTTCTCGGTCATCCGGCTTGGACGCAGCGCGATCCTCCGTCACCTGACCGGTGGCCCGACCTACGACTGGGGTGGTCGCAAGGCGCCGGCGATGACGGTGGTCACCATGTTGCGGACGGCGCTCGGCAGTGTGCGGCGGGGCACTTGTCCGGTCGGCGAACAGCAGGTGCCCGGCCCCGACGAGTGTGGGGGCGAGGGTGTCGATGTCGGCGTCACCGGACAGGCGTCCCAAGCTCCCGCTCGGCGGTGAGGTATGCGGCGACCATGGCGGTGCCCTGCATGGCCAGGGGGATACCGGTCAGACCGGCCTCGCGCAGCCGGGCGCGGAGGCCGTGGCGGAAGGTGATGAGCGCGACGATTGCCACCGTGACCGGCCCGAACAGGTCCTGCAGCGCGTCGGCGAGGTTGTCCACCAGCCGCTCCACCAGGCTCGTCAGGACGTCGCCGGTCGGCTCCCACGGCGCACCCGGTGCGGCCGGGGGCACGGAGGCGGCCAGCGACAGGGCGAGCGGGCTGCCTCCCGCAAAGGCCACGAAGGC
>JODI01000025.1 GCA_000720805.1 Streptomyces violaceoruber | reverse complement strand
CTCACCGTCGAGCCGCACGAGGCCTACAGCCACATGCTGCCCGCACTGATCGTCTGCGGCATCGGCCTGGGCATGTTCTTCGCCCCCAGCGCCAACCTCGTCCTGAGCACCGTCCGCCCCGAAGAGCAGGGCATCGCCTCCGGCGCCAACAACGCGATCCGTGAGGTCGGCGGCGCCATCGGCGTCGCATCGCTGGCAGCGGTCTTCTCCGCCCAGGGCGGCTACGGATCCGCCGCACTGTTCGTGGACGGACTGATCCCGGCCCTCTGGGTCGGAGCCGGAGCGGTCGCCCTGGCAGCGGCTGTAGCGCTGCTCATGCCCAGGCAGCACAAGGCCGACGGCCCAGCCGCCGGCCTTGCCGCAGGGAATGCTCCGACCGGCACCCCGATCGCGACCTGAAGCCCGCATCGAGGGGCGGCCCCGCCGGGTTTCGGCGGGGCCACCCCTCAGCAACCTGCCCTGCTCCCCAGGCTCGTTCGCCGTGCAGGGTCGTCACACCATGGTCGAGGGCCCGTCGGTCAGCGCACCCCTCGGTCGGCGCTCGACCCGCTGAGGGGCACCGCTTCCGCTCGTGGAGCTCACCGGCCCGTCTTGCCGGCCAGGAATGGCCGCAGATGCGCCAACAGCGCCTCCGGTTGCTCCTCCGGGATGAAGTGGCCGCACTCCGGGATCTCGGCGCCGGTTACGTCCTCCGCGTAGCCACGCCAGATCTCCAGTGTCGGCAGGCGGGCAGGCAGCCCCACGGAACCCCACAGCGCCAGCAGCGGCATGGTGAGACGGCGGCCTTCGGCGGCGTCGATGTCATCGAGCGCGGTGTCCTCCTCCACGGCGCGGTAGTCGTCGAGGCTCGCGCGCAGGGCACCCGGCCGGGAGAACGCACGGACGTAGCCGTCGACGGCGTCGGCCGTGAGTCCGTGGCGGTTGTAGGTCCACCGCTCGAAGAAGTACTCGAGATAACCGCGGATGTCGTGCCCCACCAAGCGCTCGGGCAGATCGGGCTGCATGTGGAACAGCCAGTGCCAGTACCCGGAGGCGAGTGAGGCGTCCAGGCGGCGGAACATCTCCCGGGTGGGGACGATGTCGAGCACGGCCAGCCGCTCCACCTGGTCCGGGCGGTCCAGCGCCCAGCGGTGCCCCACGCGGGCGCCGCGGTCGTGGCCCACGACCATGGCCCGCTCGAAGCCGAGTGCCTCGACCAGACCTGCCATGTCGGCGGCCATGTGCCGCTTGTCGTAACCAGTGGTGGGCTTGTCGCTCAGGCCGTATCCGCGCAGGTCCGGCGCCACAACCGTGTAGTCGGCGGCGAGATCCGCCAGGACCGGCCGCCAGCAGTCGGAGGTCTGCGGCCAGCCGTGGAGCAGGACGAGCGGAGGCCCGGACCCGGCTCGGACGTAGTGCAGGCGAACCCCGTCCACCCGTGTCACTCCGGTCGCCGCTGTCGGATGTCCCACTGATGCGCCGCCTTCCTGACATGAGCTAACCGCCTTAGACGGTTAAGTTAGCGTGCAGAATGAAGACGTGGCAACGGACGACATGTGGATCTGGGATGGCGGGCGAGTCTGCCTGGACTTCGCCAACACCCTTCGAAGCCGGTGGAGAGCCACTCCGGAGGAGACGCTCCGGGAACCGCACGACCTGATGGGCTGGCTCCGAGAGGCCCGTCTGCTCGCACCGGGAACCACCGCCCCCGCCACGGCAGCCGTTCTCATCTCCGCCCGACGGCTGCGCGAGGCCGTCGACCGGGCCGTCCTGGCGGTCGCGGACGGCCGACTGCCCGCA
Organism: Streptomyces violaceoruber; assembly: GCA_000720805.1. Taxonomy (GTDB): domain Bacteria; phylum Actinomycetota; class Actinomycetes; order Streptomycetales; family Streptomycetaceae; genus Streptomyces; species Streptomyces cellulosae_A. The sequence continues at coordinate 182,425 of JODI01000025.1, read as the reverse complement.
GCCGGCGACGTGACGCTGCTCAACCGGTCGGCAGCAGCGGCCCCCAGACCCGCCCCGCAACTCGTCATCGCCGAGGACCGCCTGGAGCCCGCCGGCACCACGACCCTCGCCGCCGACCCCACACTCGCCCTCGCCCTCATCGCCCAGGACGCCGTCGACTTGCTTCTGTCCGCCGAGATCCGGCGCGTACGCGTCTGCGGAGCGGACCGCTGCGCACTGCGCTTCCTGGACCGCTCCCCCGCCCACAACCGTCGCTGGTGCTCCATGTCCCGCTGCGGAAACCGCACCAAGGTGCGCCTGCATCAGGCCCGAACAAGGCAGGGCGGCCGGATCACGGAAAGCTGACGGGCGAATCCTCAGCTCACTCGGGCGACCTGATACGAAAGGCTGGGCCAGGCACGCTCTCGATGTCCTGGACTTGCACCGGGTGGCCTCGTTCGCAGCTGATCCGGACGTCGACGTGCGCGCCGCAGTCGCGGTGTCGCGCCAGCACCGCCGGTCCCTCTGGGTCGGCGCGGTAACGGTCACCCCACTGCAGCAGCCCCATCACAGCCGGCACCAGATCCATGCCCTTGGGGGTGATCACGTACTTCGGCCGACTCCGCGAACCGGGCTCCTTGTACGTCTCGATCGCCAGGATCCCTTCCTCCACCAGCATCCGAAGCCGCGTCGACAGAAGGTTGCGAGGACATCCCAGAACACGTTCGAAGTCACTGAACCGGGACGAGCCGTACCACACCTCACGCAGGATCAGGATCGTCCACTTCTCACCCACGATCTCAAGCGTCCGCGCGATCGAGCAGTTGGACGTGTCCCGGTCGAGCCGGGGGTCCATGCCGGTGTCCTGAAGAACTGCGGTCCACGCATCCATGGGAGCGATTCTATCCGCGTTTGAGTTTACATTTAGCTACTCAGCCCTCGCTTCCGGCCGGCGAAGGAGCGTGAACTGTGGCGCGGTACGGAAAAAGAGCACAAGCCGGAGACGAGGCGGCGGATCATCGAGACCGCGGGCCGCCGGTGGTTTGTAGTGCTCCTCCCCCGGTGTCAGCGAGAAGACCGCCCTACGGGGCTCCACCTCGTCCAGGGCGAAGTCGACGGTGCGACCGATCGGCGCACTCGGTAGCCTCCCTGCCTGCACCTCCCGCAGGAAGTCGATGCCGGCCATGCGCCCGGCGGCCTCCGCCGAGATCTCGGGATCGTCCCAGTGATACGTACGCGTTCGACCCACGGTCCAGCGCCCTTCCCTCTGGCCGTCAGCCGGCTTTCCCCCGCGAAGCAACTTTTGCCCACCTGACTGTCAATGACGAAGCCAGGGCCTTACGATGGCGGGATGGAGTGGCTTGAGGCGAGCACGGAGAACTGCCCCGTCCAGCGCACGCTCGACGTGATCGGGGAGAAATGGACGCTGCTGATCCTGCGTGACGCCGTCAACGGCGTCCGCCGCTTCGACGACTTCCATCGCCACATCGGCCTGTCGGAAGCCGTCCTCAGCGACCGCCTCCGCAAGCTGACCTCGTCCGGCATCCTGAAGACCGTCCCCTACCAGGAGCCCGGCAGCCGTTCCCGCAACGAATACCGTCTGACCCGCAAAGGCTGGGACCTGTGGCCCGTCCTGATGGCGATGAGCCAGTGGGGCGAGGCATACGCTCTCGGCTCCGAGGGTCCTCTACTGGACGTCCGCCACACCGAGTGCGACGGCCCGGTCCGCGTCGTCGTGGAGTGCTCCACGGATCACTCCACCCTCACTCCCCGTGAAGTCACCGCCCGGCTGGGAACAGGCGCCCGCCTCCGGTCGTGAGCCATGGACATCCCCAATGCTGGGTGGGCAGCGCCGGATTGTCCGCTTTGGCGGCGAGTGTGCCGATGGGGCGCCGGTGATGATGACACTCACGGGATCTTCCTGGAGACCGGCCTGGATCAAGCGAGGCAGGTCAGCGGACGGCCGCCGTTGTAGGTGACCATGTCGGCCAGTGCGGCGGCGACATCGATCGGGGCGCCCGGTGCGGCTCCGGTGAGTTCGGCGTACACCCGGTGGAGGTTGCCGACGATGCGCTCGCTGTCGGCGAGTTCGGCGTACGGTCCGAGGTCGGCTTCGTACGCGGCCCGCAGCGGAGAAAGCCCCGAGGCCATCCCCTCTCGCGCGGTCGCCTGGACGAAGCGCAGATAGCCGAGGACGTCCCCGATGAGTTCGGGGCCGCCGACCGGACCGTGGCCGGGAACGATGACGTCCGCGCCGAGCGGGGCGACGATGTTCTCCAGCACGCTGATCGCGCCGGCGACGGATCCCTGGACCAGGAACGGCGTCCCTCCGTTGAAGAGGAGGTCACCGGCGAACAGCACCCGGCGTTCCGGGATCCACACGATCGAGTCGTTGGTGGTGTGGGCCGCCGTTCCGACGTGCCGTACCTCGCAGCGCAGGTCGTCGACCCAGAGGGTGACGGCGTCGGTGTAGGTGAGAAACGGCGGCTCGATCTGTACCTGCCCCCATTCGACCTCGGTCCAGAACGGGGCCGATCGCGGTTCGCCCCAAGCCTGGATGCCGGTACGGACGGACTCGTGCCCGACGATGGTGGCGCGGTCGAAGAGGTAGTTGCCGAAGGTGTGGTCGCCGTGGTGGTGGGTGTTGATGAGGGTGCGCACCGGTTGCCGGGTGACGGCCCGGATGGCGTCCAGGTAGGCGCGTGTGCGGCGTTCGGTGGAGCAGGCGTCGATGCTCGCCACGCCTCGCCTGCCGACGAGGAATCCGGTGTTGTTGATCCACCAGGTGCCGTCGGGCTGGTGGTAGGCGAAGATTCCGTCGCCGACTTCCTGGACGCGGGGCGGCGCCGGCGTCCTGACGTCGTGGCGGGCGCTGGTCATGGGTGAGGTCTCCTGCCTGCTGCGGTTTCGCCTGGGCCAGGTCCTGGTTTCCAGACCAAGGACAGTCTCCACAGGACTTTGTCCGGCTCACCGGCAACGGGGGAGGTCATCGGCGAAGCCCGCGCCGGCATCACCTCACCGGACGGCATCGTCTGTGCATGAGCGCTACAGGCCGTGGGAACACCAAGGTTCCGGTCAGCGCCGTAGGGGCGGACGTATCGCACCATGAGACGCAGGGTCGCCGGCGCCTCGAACCTCGGCTGCATCACGATCGTGCCGCCGAAGGCGAGGGCGCCGTTCTGGATCACGGTCTGGCCGAAGGCGTGGAACAGCGGCAACGCGCACAGGTACGTGTCGGGACGCTCGGGGTCGGAGGCGAACAGGTCGACGCCGGCGAGCGCGTTGTCGTACACGTTGCGGTGACGCAGCTCCGCGCCCTTGGGTCGGCGGTCGTGCCGGACGTGCAGAGGACCACCGCGGTGTCGTCCTCGTCGCGCTCGTCGCGCTCGACGGTCCGGAACGTCACCGGCTGCTCGGCGACGACCGTGGCGTACGACTCCGGCGTCCCGTGCCCGGCCCACGGCGCGTCGCCGCCCTCGATCAGGAAGAACTCGCTGCAGCCCTCGGTGGCCTGGAATCCCCCCACGCGGTCTGCCCGATCGGCAGCTCCGCCGTGCCCTCGAAGGCGAAGTACGCCATCGCGTCGGAGTCGGTGAGGTGGTAGGCGACCTCGCGGGCCTTCAACAGCACGTTCAGAGGCACAACCGCCGACCCGGCCTTGAGAATGCCGAAGTAGACGCTGGTGAAGTGAGGCAGGTCGGGGCAGGACAATGCGACGTTGTCACCCGGCTGAATGCCGCGCGAGACGAGCAGGTTCGCGACCCGGTCGGCCGCGGCGTCGAGAGCTCTGCAGGTGATGCGGTCGTCACCGAAGACGATCGCGGTGCGCTCCGGGTACCACGGGGAGGCTCGCCGGCTGGAGTGCGACCTCGGCGCCGGCCGCCCGCCGCATGGTGAGTACGTCGACGACGACTGCGGCGACGTCGCCGACCCCACCTGAGTTTACTTTTATACACTCAGGAAGTAGCGTCGGCGACCGGGGACCTCCCCGAACCATCACATCGCCCACTGAACTACCCACACAGGAAGGCGGCCGTCGTGAAGGCATTCGTCGTCGAGAAGTACGGCAAGGACGGCGCGCGCGCCGCAGAGGTACCGGAGCCCACCGTCGGAGACCGCGACGTCCTGGTCAGAGTGAGCGCCGCCAGCATCAACCCGCTGGACAAGATGGTCCGAAACGGTGAGTTCAAGCAGGTCCTGAAGTACAAGCCCCCGTTCGTGCTCGGCCACGACGTGGCCGGTGTCGTGACACGGGTCGGCTCCGCCGTACACGGTCTCAAGGTCGGCGACGAGGTCTACGCCCGGCCGCGCGACCTGCGAGTAGGAGGCTTCGCGGAGTTCATCGCAATCGACGTGGACGATGTCGCGCCCAAGCCGTCCTCACTCACTCTCCAGGAGGCTGCCGCGGTGCCGCTGGTGGCCCTGGCCGCCTGGCAGGTTCTCGTCGACCGCGCCCATGTGAAGCCGGGGCAGAAGGTACTCATCCACGCCGGTGCCGGTGGCCTCGGCTCGACGGTCATCCAGCTCGCCAAGCACCTCGGCGCCACGGTGGCGACGACCACGGACACCAAGACCGAGGAGTTGGTCAGGAGCCTCGGCGCCGACGTCGTCGTCGACTACACCAAGGAAGACTTCTCGAAGGTGCTGTCCGGCTACGACCTGGTACTGGACTCCCTGGGCGGAGCGAACCTCGAGAAGTCGCTGACCGTGCTGAAGCCCGGCGGCCTGGCCATCAGTGTCGTCGGCCCGCCGGACGCCGGCTTCGCCAAGCAGCTCGGCGCCCCCGCTCTGCTGGGTCTGGTCATGAACACACTCAGCCGCAAGGTCCGCAAGCAGGCGAAGGCGCTTGGCGTGCGCTACGAGTTCTTCTTCATGCAGGCCAACGGCTCCCAGCTGCGCAAGCTCGGCGCCCTGTACGACAGCGGGAAGCTCCGCCCGGTCATCGACAGCACCTTCTCGTTCGACCAGACGCTCGAGGCGATGGCGCACGTCGAGCAGGGCCGTACCAAGGCCGGCAAGGTCGTGGTCTCGATGGTGCCCGACAACGACTGAGCCGTGCCGACCAACGGCTCCATGCCGCCCCGGCCCTTGGGCCCTTCTGATGGATCTCCGCGGCGTCGCGACGCCCGGCACGCACGCTCACCGCACGGCGCGAAGGGCCCTTGGCCGAGCCCCCGCACCCGTTGCGTGTCAGGAGTGTGATCACGGCGGACGAACCGTCGGCTCACGCAGGCATGGCACCGTCGGGTCGCAGATCTCGACGCCCATAGCTGACACATGACTGGCACGTAGCGCCTTCCGCTCCCGCTTCCATGACGAGCTGGTCGGCGGGACCACGCGCCCCGTCCCGTCGAAGCGCGCCCTCCTGCGCTGTCGGCCCCTTGCACGAGGCGATGTCCCGCTCACGGCGGACATGTTCGCAGCGGACGTGCTCACAGCGGACGTACTCAGGACGGCGTCGCTCGTCCGCCGAGCGACGCACGTTGCCAGTTGGGAGTGCGGTCCTTGTCGACCAGGGCCGCACGGACGCCCTCCAGGAAGTCCGGCGTGCGGATCGTCGTGCGCGTGAGGGCGAGTTCGGTGCCGAGGCAGTCGCGCAACGTGTGCTGCCTGCCCCGGGCCAGCAAGGCGTGAGTGATCTCCAGGCTCTGCGGCGAGGCGGACTCCAGGGCGGCCGACGCTGCTGCCGCCCAGGCGGTGTCGAGGTGGCGCAGGCGTTTCTCGATCTCCCCGAGCGACGACGCGCCGAAAGCCCAGTCCACGTCCCCGCGTGCCTCCGCCAGCCGGCTGCCCGCCACCGGGGAACGGCCGGCGAGGTTGTTCAGGACCAGGTCCACCGGGTCGCCGGAGTTGTCGGCCAGGGCATCTCCGACCGCCTCGAGTCCGTCGTCGTGGACGAAGTGTGTGGCCAGGCCCGTGTACAGGGCGTCGGCGGCGTCGAGCCGGTGCCCGGTCAGTCCCAGGTACATGCCGATCGCGCCGGGCAGCCGCGGCAGAAAGTAGCTGGCCCCGACGTCCGGGAAGAATCCGATCCCCGTCTCGGGCATCGCCAGCACCGCGCGCTCGGTGACGACGCGGAATGTGCCGTGGACGGACAGACCGAGGCCGCCGCCCATGCATACGCCGTCGATGAGCGACACGACCGGCACAGGGTACTCGGCGATCCGGGCGTTGAGCCGGTACTCGGAGGCGAAGAACCGCTCGCTGGCCTCGGCGTCACCGGCGAGGCTGTACTCGCGGATCGTGCGGATGTCTCCGCCGGCGCAGAACGCCTTCGTGCTGGTACTGGCGAGCACCACAGCGGACAGCGGGGTGTGCTCCCACCCGGCGAGCACACGGTCGATGGCGACGACCATGTCTGTCGTCAGGGCGTTGAGCGCCTTGGGCCGGTTCAGAAGGATGCGGCCGACGCCCCGGTGGACGTCGGCGAGAATCTCGTCGGCAGCGGTATCAGTCATGGGTCGTCATCTCACCGTCCGTGCGGACCTGGCTGTCGGCTGTCGTGGCCATCACGTTCCTCGCTCGCCGGATGTCAGGCGTAGATCTGCGCGTAGAGATCCTGGATCTCGTCCGCGCTGGGTACGACGGGGTTGTTGGCGGGGGATCCGGACGCGAGCGCCTGCTCGGCCATGAGGGGCAACAGGCGGAACCACTCGTCCTTGTCGATGCCGTGGGCTTGAGGGGTGGGCACCTCAAGATCCTGGCACAGGGCTCGGAGCGCCTCCACGAGCCTACCGGCGGCCAAGGCGTCGCTGTCGCCGTCGGCGGCGGCTTCGAGGGCGCGGGCGCAGTCGGCGTACCGGCTCTCGGCGGCGGGTACGGAGAACGCGGTCACCGCGGGGAAGAGCATCGCGTTCGACAGTCCGTGGGCGACGTGGAAGTGAGCGCCGATCGGGCGGCTCATGCCGTGCACCAGCGCCACGCTCGAGTTGGAGAAGGCGATGCCGGCCTGGGTCGCGGCGAGCATCATCGCCTCGCGCGCCCCGAGGTCGCCCCCGTCGGCGTAGACGCGGCGGAGGTGATGGCCGATGGTCCGGATCGCGTTCAGGGCGAGGCCGTCGGAGAACGGATTGGCCTTGCGGCTCACGTACGCCTCGACGGCATGAGTGAGCGCGTCGACGCCGGTGTCGGCGGTCAGCCGGGACGGCATCGACAGGGTCAGCTCGAAGTCGACGACGGCGGCGACCGGCAGGAACGCCGGCCCCGGACAAAGCATCTTCTCGTCCGTGGCGCTGTCGGTGATGATGGTGAACCGGGTGGCCTCCGAGCCGCTGCCCGCGGTCGTGGGGACCGCGATCACCGGAAGCGCCGGGCCGAGGTTGGTGTGCGGAGCCTTGTAGTCCCGCATCCGGCCGCCCTGGACGCCCAGCAGGCCGAGGGCCTTGGCGGTGTCCATCGGGCTGCCCCCGCCGAATCCGATCACCGAGTCCGCCCCGTGCTCCCGCAGCACGGTCAGGCCCGCGTCGAGGGAGTCGGTCGTCGGGTCCGGGACGGTGCCGGCGAACAGGCACGGCTGCGCTCCCGCATCCCTCAGCGTCGCCATCAGTCGTTCCGCCGCACCGGTCCCGGCGAGGAACGCGTCCGTCACCAGCAGCGGGCGGCGCAGGCCCAGTCCTGCGACGACGTCGCCCAACTCGCCGACGGCACCGCCGCCGACGCGCAGGATCCGCGGGAGGGAAAGGCTGGCAACCATGGCGGCCCTTTCGGCGAGAAAGCGGGGATGTCGCGCCCACCGCCCTGACTGTGCGGCCCCGCACCCTGTGCAAACAACCACCAATGGCGCACACCCGCTGTGCAGAAATGCAGATACGGTCGAGCCGTGCACCCACAATCCCCGGACGGGATCCCTGCCGCGCAGTCGGCCGGCTCCCCTCGCTCCGTCGATCCGCGCAAACTCCGCGCGGACGATCTGCGTCACCTGCTCGCGGTGTCCCGTACCGGACGCCTGGTGACAGCAGCCGACGCACTCGGCGTGGACCACACCACCGTGTCACGCCGTATCGCCGCATTGGAGAAGAGCATCGGCCTTCGCCTCATCGAGCGCGGCCCAGAGGGGTGGACGCTGACGGACGTCGGCCGGGCCGTCTCGGAGGACGCGCGCGCGATCGAGGAGGCCATCCACCGCGTCGTCGACACCGTGGCGGGCCAGGACTCGCCGTCCCTGCACGGTACGGTGCGCGTCAGCGCGCCCGACGGCTTCGGCACCCTCTTCGTCACCCCCGCCCTCGTACGGGTGCGCCACCGGCACCCCCAGCTCCAGGTCGAACTCATCACCGCGACACGGCAGCTCGCCCTTCGCCCGTCCGGTTTCGATCTCGCTCTCGTCATCGGCGTTCCCTCCAGCAGCCACCTGGTGACCGAGCACCTCACCGACTACACGCTGGGGCTCTACGCCTGTGACGACTACCTCACCCGGTACGGCGTGCCGAAGACGCCGACCGAACTGCGCGAGCACCCGCTCATCTTCTACATCGAATCGATGCTGCAGGTCGGCGATCTCGACATCGAACGCCACCTTCCCGGAATGACCCCCGCGTTCTCCTCGACGAACGTCTTCGCGCAGCTCGAAGCCACCGAGCAGGGGGCCGGCATCGGCGTCCTGCCGGCCTTCCTGACCCAGCGGACGCGACTGCGCCGGCTCCTCGCCGACGAGATCGACATCCGGCTCCCCATCACCCTGGCCGTCCGCCGCGAGGCCGTGACGCACCCCGCCGTACGCGTCGTCTGGAGCGCTCTACGGCGTGAGGTCGCCGATCGGGCCGCCGAACTGCTCCCCGGAATGACCGTCGGGGAGCCTCCGGCGCCGTGACCCCCGCCGATCCCACTCTCCTGTCAAGCGAGTCAAGTGGCGGTCCGTAGCTGGGAGTTGAGTCACGCTCGGACCCCGTTCACCGGTCAGGTGTCCGGCGCCGCGGTGTGCCGCCTTCGTGGCCGGTGCGCGACCACCTCCCTGGCGGACCGCCGGCAGCCATGCGCGCATCGCCAAGGCCCGCGGTTCGGTCAACACGGCGACTTCACGGGAGGGGCGACAAGGGTGCCGGCCGCCCAGTGGGTGACCTCCAGTCTGGGTTTACTTTCCTTGACTCAGCCAGTAGCGTCACGCCCAGCACATCACCCGGCCGCACGCGGCGAAGTGGGCTGCGCCGGACCGCGGGGCCTGACGGCCGGGCCGCCGCACCACCGCCATGCCGGTGACCGGCCCGCCGGACTACGGCATCATGCTCGACCATGCCGGCCGGCATGCGGTACTTGTGTCCGACACGGTTCCGCACGCAGTCCCACCACCGTCCCTCGATGCCACAAAGGAGTGCGCGATGGGAACGTACGAGGATGTCTTCCGCGCCAGCACCGAGGACCCGGAGAGTTTCTGGCTGAAGACGGCAGAGGGCGTCGACTGGGACGTCACTCCGCAGCGCGCCCTGGACTCCTCGGGCGCCCCGTTCTACCGCTGGTTTCCCGAGGGGCGGCTCAACGTCTGTTTCAACGCGCTCGACCGGCACGTCCGAGCCGGCCGTGGCGAACAGCCCGCGCTCGTCCACGACTCCCCCGTGACCGACACCCGCCGTACCTACACCTACACACAGTTGAGGGACGAGGTGGCGGCCTTCGCCGGAGCGCTCGCACAGCTCGGCGTGGGACACGGCGACCGCGTGGTGATCTACATGCCGATGGTCCCCGAGGCCGCCGTCGCGATGCTGGCCTGTGCGCGCATCGGCGCGGTCCACTCGGTCGTCTTCGGCGGGTTCGCCCCGCGCGAACTCGCCCTCCGCATCGACGACGCGGCCCCCAAGGTGGTCGTCTCCGCCTCCTGCGGCATCGAGGGCAAGCGTGTCATCGCATACAAGCCCCTGCTGGACCAGGCGATCGAACTCGCCGTCCACAAACCGGAGAAGAGCGTGATCCTGCAACGCCCGCAGGAGCCGGCCGCGCTGGGACCGGACGATCTCGACTGGGCCGAGCTGGTCGCCGCCGCGGAGCCGGCCGACTGCGTTCCGGTCGCCGCCACCGATCCCCTGTACATCCTCTACACGTCCGGAACGACCGGAAAGCCCAAGGGAGTCGTCCGTGACTGCGGCGGCTACGCGGTCGCCCTGCACTGGTCGATGGGCGCCGTGTACGACGTGGGCCCGGGCGAGACCATGTTCACCGGCTCCGACGTCGGCTGGGTCGTCGGGCACTCCTACATCGTCTACGCGCCCCTGCTGGCCGGCGCGACGACGGTGCTGTACGAAGGCAAGCCGGTCGGCACCCCTGACGCGGGCCAGTTCTGGCGCGTCGCCGCCCAATACCGGGTCAAGACCATGTTCACGGCGCCCACCGCCTTCCGGGCGATCAGGAAGGAGGACCCGACGGGGGCGCTCACGGCCGGCTACGACCTCTCCCCCCTGCGCTATCTCTTCCTCGCCGGTGAGCGCCTCGACCCGGAGACCTATCACTGGGCGAGCAATCTCCTGGGCGTTCCGGTGATCGACCACTGGTGGCAGACCGAGACCGGCTGGCCCATCGTCGCCAACCCCGTCGGCATCGAAGCCGCCCCCCTCAAACCCGGCTCACCCACCCGCCCGCTGCCGGGCTGGGACGTCCGCGTCCTCGACCCCTCGGGCGAGCCGGTGCCCGCGGGCGTCGACGGCGCGATCGTCGTGAAGCTCCCCCTGCCGCCCGGCGCGCTCCCCACGCTCTGGAACGACGACGACCGCTATGTCGCCTCCTATCTCTCCGCCTACGACGGCTACTACCTCACCGGCGACAGCGGCCACATCGACGACGACGGCTACGTCTTCGTCATGGGCCGCACCGACGACGTCATCAACGTCGCCGGACACCGGCTGTCCACCGGCAGCATGGAAGAGGCCCTGGCCGCCCACCCCGACGTCGCCGAATGCGCCGTCATCGGGGTCGCCGACCAACTCAAGGGACAGATCCCGCGCGGCTTCGTCGTCCTGAAAGCCGGCAGCGACCGCGAACCGGGCGAGGTCGAGGCCGAACTCGTCCAGCTCGTACGCGAGCGCATCGGCGCCGTCGCCTCACTCAAGGACGTCACGGTCGTGGCCGCCCTGCCCAAGACCCGCTCGGGCAAGATCCTGCGCAGGACCATGCGCGGCATCGCCGACGGCCACGACGAACCCATCCCGTCCACGGTGGACGACCCGGGCGTCATCGAGGTCCTGCGCCCGGTCCTCCGCCGCGACGGTCACACCTCGTGAACGGCGTCGCCGACGCCCCCTGACACGGTGCCCCGGAAACGGATCATCGAGCAGGCCGGCCATGGGTTCAAGCAGGACGGCATCGACGGCTCGGGCATCTCCACACCGAGGGCGGATGCCGGACTCACCACCGGAGCGTTCTACGCGATCCACGGACGACCTCGTGGCCAACGTCGTCGCAGACGAATCGCGCACGCAGCCGACGAGGTACGACACTCTTCGGCCGCGCCGTCCCGGACCCGACGACCTCATTCGCCCATACCTGTCGCCCGGGCAGCGGGCCCACCTCGGCTTCGTGCAGCACGGAGGACTGCCGTCAGCAGAACGAACCAAGGAGGCGGGAAACGCCCCGCGGGCGCCTGGAGCCGCTCGCCCGAAAGGGCGCCACGGCACCGACGTCACGTCCTCGACCCGAGCGCCGGCCGTACTTCACGCCCCTTACCGTTCGAGGAACTCGAGAGCCGTCGGCACGAACTGCCGGTGGAACTGGAAGATGCCGCCATGGCCGGCGTCGGGGTAGACCACCAACTCGGCGTTCGGCAGCCGGCGCTCCAGGTCGTACGAGTTCTTCGTCGGCACCATCCTGTCGCTCTCGCCGTTCGCGACGAGCACGGGCTGGCGGATGCCGGAGAGATCGTGGGGCTGCTCCAGACCCCAGCGGTGAATGGCCTTGAGCTGGTTGCTGTACGCGATGAGGGAGATGGGCTTGTCCCGGTTGGCGGTGCGCTCCTTCAGTCGGGCCAGGAACTCCTTGCCGGCTCGGCGCCCGGCCGCGGTGCGGGTGAAGAAGAGGAACTGCTTCGGGTCCTGGAGGGTGAACAGCGCTCGGACGGTGTCCAGGTGGGACAGCACCGTCACGTTCTTGATGCCCTCGCCACCCGCGGGACCTGTGCCGCTGAGGATGAGCCTGCGGACGAGTTGCGGTTCGGTCTGCACGATCACCTGGGCGATCATGCCGCCCATCGAGAAGCCGTGGACGTCGACGTGCGCGAGCCCGAGCGCCCGGATGAAGGTGACGGCATCCTGCGCCATCTCCTGGATGGTGCGCGGCGTCGAGCCGGTGGAAGCGCCGACGCCCCGGTTGTCGAAGGTGATGACCCGGCGCCTGGCGGCGATGCCGTCGACGACCCGGGGGTCCCAGTTGTCCAGGACCGCGGCGAGGTGCGTGATGAAGACCACCGGCGTACCGGAGTCGGGACCGAGCTCGCGATAGGCATAGGTCACTCCTCCGGCGGTGATGGTGCGGGTCGGTGCGTCCTTGTACGACGTCACCGCGTCGCCTCGCATGTCCTGTGAGTCGGTCACGGTCGTGCCCTTCGGATGGGGTTCCTGCGAGCGCGTGCCGGCTTCTTTTCCGGAGGGGACGGCGCAGAGCAGGCACCTGGGTCTCGCGACTGCGGCTGCAGTCCGCGCGGTCGACGATCCGAGACCGAAGAAGCGGAAGACCTGCGCGGTCGAGTTCATCGGTATCACGTCAACGGTGAAATTATGACCGTAATTCTATGCGGGCGCAAGGCAGCACGCGGAACGAGATGGTGTCGATGTTCGAAAGCACGCATCGACGCCGGCGGAGGTCGTTGCCCTCCACCTCGCGGTTCGGGGATCGCCGCCCTCGGCTGTGCGCGGGTGCGCGGCACAGAGCAGGCCGTCAGGACGAGCCAGGCCGATGCATCACCTCGCCGTCGCCGACCTGATCACCGGAACCGGCCGCGCCCTCGACCCCCTACAACTCCCTGACCAGACGAATTCAGGTCAATGCCGTGCGGTCCGCCGGATGACAGGAGACGCTGATGCGGTAAATCAGATGCAGGAGATCGTGGGGCTGGTCGGCGGTGTGCTGGGCCACGATGTCATCGGCACTTACCTTCACGGCTCCTCCGTGCTCGGCGGACTCAGGCCGGCCAGCGATGTGGACGTACTGGTCGTCTCCCGGCGACGAATGGACGAACAGGACCGACGGACACTCCTCGGTGGGCTGCTCCGCATCTCCGGCTCCGGAAACAAGGCCCGCCCGGTCGAGCTCACCGTGGTCGTCCAGTCCGAGGTCCGGCCGTGGCGGTACCCGCCGACCGGCGACTTCCTCTACGGCGAGTGCTGCGCGCGCAGTACGCGGCCGGAGAGGTCCCCCAGCCCGAGCCGATGCCCGATCTGGCCCTGCTGATCACCATGGCGCTGGCCGGTGACCACCCCCTCACCGGCCCGCGCCCAGCGCAGGTCCTCGACCCGGCCCCGCAGGCCGACCTGGGCCGGGCGAGCGTGGCGGGTATCCCCGGCCTGCTCGCTGCGGGTCAATACACCTAGCCTCTGGCATGGCCTTACCGGCATGCGCACCTTCGCCGACGGCCCGGACCAGTTGTTCGGAGATTCTGGCTACGCGGCCGGCCGGGTTCGACAGGTTGGCGCGAAACCTCCCGGAGGCTTGTTCTGTTATTCCGGAATAACGTAACTTCGGGCTCATGCCTGATGACCCCCTGCTGGAGCGAGTCGCCGCGCTCGAAGAGCGAGTGTCGCGGCTGGAGTTGGGACCTCAGCCCCGCAGCGATGTGTTCTGGGCACTTGAGGGGCTGCGCCGGCGGCTCACCGGCGATGGACAGGTGCTGTTCACCGGCTCGCTGGACCTGCCCACAGGCGAACACTACGAATGGCAGCAAGGCGCGGCGACGGAGAACCTGCTCGAAGCGAACTGGGCGGATCACGCCACGCCGTACGCCGCCCTGGGGCACCCGGTGCGGCTCACCCTCCTGCGTGCGGTGCTGCGAGGAACCCGGTCCGCGGCCGAGTTGCAGGAGGCAGCCGGACTGAACACCACCGGGCAGCTCTACCACCACCTCAAACAACTCACCGCCGCCGGCTGGCTCCAGGCCGAGGGGCGCGGGCACTACCAGGTGCCCGCGGGCAGAGTGGTACCGCTGCTCGTGCTGTTGTCAGCGGTGGTGCCGGCACCGAACTCGACGACAAGGAGTGACTCATGAACCGACGGAAGTTTTTGGGCTCGGTGACAGCCGGGTCCGGTCTGTCGCTGTTACCCGGGCACGCCACGGCGGCCGACGGCGCCCTGGCCGCGCGAGTGCGGCGTCACCTGGACCGTGCGCTGGCCGCCGGCAGCCCGAGCGTGGTGTGCGGCGTCATCCGCGACGCACACCGATACGTGGCGGGCGCATCCCAGGACGGCCCCGCACCGGGCGGCAGGTCGGTGTTCCAGCTCGGCTCGATCGGCAAGACCCTCACCGCCACCGCGCTTGCGAGCGCCGTGTGTTCGGGCAGGGTCCGCCTCGACGCGCCGCTCGTTCTGCCCCCGACGTTCCGCGTTCCGCGCAAGGGCCCTCGGCGGATCACCCTGGCCGACCTGGCGACCCACACCTCCGGTCTGCCCTCACTGCCTCCGAATCTCCTGGCCGAAGCGGACCCCTACGACCCTTACGCGCACTACACGCTGGACGACCTGGCTGTCGGCCTGGCCGAGACGACGCTGAGCACCGAGCCGGGCACCACCTCCCACTACTCGAACCTCGGGTTCGGACTGCTGGCCCAGTCGCTGGCCTTCGACGATGTGGATGCCATGCTGAAGCGGGAGGTGACAGCGCCGCTGCGCCTGCCCGACACGACGACGACCCTCAGGCCGGACATGGCCTCCCGCAAGACCGTCGGTCATCTCGCCGGGGAACCCGTTCCCGACTGGCACGATCACGTCCTCAGCGGCGCGGGTACCTCTGTCTACAGCACCGCCGACGACATGCTCCGCTATCTCGCCGCACAGCTGCGCCCGGAGCGCTCACCGTTGCGGGACGCGATCGAGCTGACCCAGCGCCCTCACTTCACCGTCGACCAGAGCTGGCGGCTCGGGCTCGGCTGGCAGCTCAGTACGCTGCCCGACGGCCGGGCTGTGACCTGGCACAACGGCGGCACCGGCGGATTCAGCACCTGCGCGGCGTTCAACAGGCGGAACATGACGGCGGTGGTGATGATGGTGAACACCTTCAGCGAGGAGTCCGACAGCGAGCCCCGCCCGGTCGACGCACTGACCTTCGCCCTGCTCGCCGAACTCGACGCGGCCTGACCTTCTCCGCGGGGCCACGGAGGCTCGCCTCGACGGCACCGGCTCCACACGCCAGACATAGGTAGAGCACGGCACCCGTCCGCTGCGCCACCGGCCTTTTTCCCGACCCTGCACCGCGGACCCCTGCCTCCCGGCTCGGCATGCCCTTCACCGCCGGCCGAGGAGGAAGGGCGGCGAGGTCATCGCCCCCAGAACCCGAAGTCCGCGCGTTCGGCTCGTCAGCCACGCCTGGGAAAACGCGTATGACGCTATCCGCGCAATGGACCCGGTGTGTCACCCCGTCAACATCATGTGTTCATGTTCTACTGACTCCGAATATGGGCATTTCAGGCATTGCCGGAAAGAACGGAAGCCCGCCCGCACCCCTGCTTCCCAGTGCTGCACGGAGCGCGCCTCGGATGGTCAATCGGCCGAACCGCGGGAAAGCCCTGTCATGCTGTCCGACCCCTATGAAGGCATGGTGATCAGATGTCGTCAGCCATGGGCGACACACTCAGCCGCCATTTGGCCCAGTCCGCCCGGCAGGCTCCGGATGAAGCGGCGTTCACCTTCATGGGATTCGGCGCCAACAGGGACGGGACTCCCGTCGAGTTGACGTGGAAGGAGCTGGACACGCAGGTACAGACGGTGGCAGCAGGGCTGCGCCGGGCGGGTGCGGTGGGTGAACGCGTAGCCATCGTGGCACCGCAGGGTCTCGACTACGTGATCGGATTCCTGGGTTCCGTATCGGCGGGCGCGATCGCCGTGCCGCTCTTCCCACCCGATCTGCCGGGCCACGGCGAGAAACTGGCGGCTGTACTGGCCGATGCGGCACCGTCCTTCGCCATCTCGGCCCCCGAGCAACGGGAGGCGGTGGCTGACTTCTGCGCCGACCACGGGATCGGTTCCGCAGTCCGCGTCGTGAGCGTCGAGGGCCTGACCCAGACCGCTGGAACGGCCGGTACGCAGGATCGGACAGCCCGGGAGCCGCAGCCCGAGGACTGCGCCTATCTGCAGTACACGTCCGGATCGACACGGATTCCGTCCGGGGTGGAGATCACCCATGCCAACGTCTGCGTCAACGCGCGGCAGGCCCTGGCGGCGTACGACGTGGGCGGAGGGCGCCACTGCTCGGTGAGCTGGCTTCCGATGTACCACGACATGGGTCTGATGCTGGCGATCGCCATGCCGGTCGTGGGCCGCATGCGATCCGTCATCATGGATCCGTTGGACTTCGTGCAGCAACCGGTCCGCTGGCTCCGCTTGCTCACGCACTATGAACGGGCCCTCACAGCCGCACCGAACTTCGCCTACGACTACTGCGTTCACCGAGTGCCACCCGAGGAACGGACCGGCCTGTCCCTTGGATCGGTCGCGGGCATGATCAACGGCAGCGAGCCCGTCAGCCCGCGGACTCTCGAGCGCTTTTACGAAGCCTTCGCGCCGTCCGGCGTCCGCAGGACGACCATGCGCCCCTCCTACGGCCTGGCGGAAGCCACCGTCTTCGTCGCGACGTCGCCCGCCGGGGAGGAACCGACCGTCACCCCCTTCGACCGGGACCTGCTGGCACAGGGGACCGCGCATGTCGCTGAACCGGCCGAAGGCGGATCCATCACCGAACTGGTCGCCTGCGGCCGACCGGCCGATCAGGAAGTGGCCATCGTCGATCCGGTCACCCGCCGTCGGCAGGAGGACGGGAAGGTCGGGGAGATCTGGCTACAGGGCCCGAACATCGGACGCGGCTACTGGGGCCGCCCGCTGGACGGGGAGTCCTTCGGCGCCGTCCTGGAGGGCGGAGACCCTGCCGACCCGGCACAGCGCTGGCTGCGGACCGGTGACCTGGGAATCTGGCACGACAAGCAGCTCTATGTCACCGGTCGGATCAAGGACCTGGTGATCGTCGACGGTACCAACCACTATCCGCACGACATCGAACTCACCGTGGAAAACGCCCACTCCGCCATCCGACGTCACCACACGGCCGCGTTCGCCGTGTCCACCGACGAGGGGGAAAGGCTGGTCGTCGTCGCCGAGCACTCGCCTGCCGTCACCGACCCGGACACCCATCTCGACGAGGTGACCCGAGCCGTACGCGGGGCTGTCTCAACCACCCACGGTGTCGCCGTACACGACTTCGTCTACGTCCCACCGGGCTCCGTACCCCGCACGACCAGCGGCAAAGTGGCCCGCAGCGCCTGCCGTGCGCAATACCTCGCCGACGCCCGTACGGCTACGAAACACGCGGCACGGAAGGGATCCGGTACGGCATGACCAGCACACATGGAGGGGATGCGGGATCCGAGCCGACGCGCACTGGGCACGCGTCTCCCCCGGAGGCTCCGGGTACCAAGAAGCCGACCGCCGCCGAGATTCGCTCCATGCTGCGTCATCTGGTCGCGGACATGTGCGGCGTACCCGGCGACGAGCTCGACGGCGAACGTCCCCTGACCGAGTACGGACTGACCTCACGTGACGCGGTCGGTCTCAGCGGACGGCTGGAACAGCTGCTCGACAGGACACTTCCCGCCACGTTGGTGTGGGAGAACCCGAGCATCGAGCAACTGGTCCGCAGCCTGGTGTCAGGAGACCCGCGCGAACGGAGCACCCGCACACCGACCGCGGCCGAGCACACCGACCGAACCGACCGCACTGACCGCACTGACCGCACCAGCGCCGACGCCATCGCGGTGCTCGGTGTCGGATGCCGTCTCCCCGGCGGCATCAACGGGCCTGACGCCTTCTGGGAGGGGCTGCTGACCGGTACGGACGTGGTGGGTCAGGTCCCGGACGAACGCTGGCAGCCCTTCGACGACGGGTCGACCGAGACCGCGGCGGTACTGGCACGCACCACTCGCTGGGGCGCTTTCCTGGATGACATCGAGGGCTTCGACGCGGACTTCTTCGGGATCCCGCCTGACGAAGCCGAGGTGATGGACCCTCAGCAAAGACTCCTTCTCGAAGTCGGATGCGAAGCCCTCGATCACGCGGGAGTCCCGCTCTCGGCCCTCCAAGGCAGCGCCACCGGCGTGTTCGTAGGTCTCAGCGCGCTCGAGTACGGACATCTGACCACAGCCGACCTGTCAGGGGTCAGGCCCTGGACGAGTACCGGGGCGGCCGGCAGCATCGCCGCGAACCGCATGTCCTACCTCCTCGATCTCCGCGGCCCCAGCATGACGATCGACACCGCCTGTTCCTCGTCCCTGGTAGCCGTGCACCAGGCATGCCGCAGTCTGCGCGACGGCGAATGCGACACCGCTCTGGCCGCCGGGGTCAACGTGCTCCTCTCGCCGGCCATCACCGCCAACTTCGACCAGGTCGGAGCGCTGTCACCGGACGGCAGATGCAAGCCGTTCGACGCGAGGGCCGACGGCATCGTGCGCGGCGAGGGATGCGGCGTCGTCGTCCTCAAACGGCTCACCGACGCCCAGCGCGACGGCGACAGGATTCTGGCCGTCATCCGCGGAACGGCAGTCAACTCGGACGGCCGCTCGGCCGGGCTCATGGCACCCAACCCGATCGCCCAGGAGGCGGTGCTGCGCAGCGCTCTGCGTGACGCCGGCGCGGACGCGCCCGACATCGGCTACGTCGAGGCCCACGGCACCGGAACGCTGCTGGGCGACCCCATCGAGGCGGGAGCCCTGGGTGCGGTCCTGGGCCGTGGCCGCCCGGCCGACCGACCGCTGCTGATCGGCTCGGTCAAGAGCAACCTGGGGCATCTGGAGGGCGCGGCGGGGATGGTCGGCCTGATCAAGACGGTGCTGTCGCTTCACCACGGAAAGCTGCCTGCCAGCCTCCACTTCGAAAGCCCCAACCCGCACATCGACTTCGCGGAGCTGGGCCTGCGCGTCGTCGCTGAGCCGACTGTCTGGCCGACCGGACGCGGAGGCCTCGCTCTGGCGGGTGTATCGGCTTTCGGCTTCGGAGGCACCAACGCTCATGCCGTCCTCGAGCAGGCGCCTCGGCCCGCTCCGTTGCCCGCCGAGACACCCCGACGCGGCCGGGGCAGCATTGACACGCGGGAGCAAACCGCCGAGGGCGTCCCGCACATCCTGGTGGTCACCGCACGTTCACAGGACCGGCTCGGCGACGTCGCCACCGGTCTCGCCCAGTGGCTGAACGCGCGGGGCCGTGCTCTGTCCCTCGCCGACGTCTGCCACACGCTGGCCCACCACCGCCGGGGACCGGCGAGCGCCGCCGTCGTCGGCCGGGGGCCGCACGACCTCACCGCAGCCCTCGTAGCGCTCGCCAAGGGCGAAACCCCGCCGTGCGTCGTGCCCCCACGGACGGCACCGGCTTCCGAAGCGGACCGGAAGGCTCCACGCCGACCGGTTCTGGTCTTCTCCGGTTACGGCTCCCAGTGGACGGGGATGGGCCGCCGGCTGGTGTGCGAAGATCCCGTCTTCGCCGCCGCCGTAGGCGAACTGGACCCGGTCTTCGAGGCGGAGACGGGCACCTCCCTGACGGACCTGATCTCCCGCACGGATGAGGGGACGAGCGTCGACCGCATGCAGCCGTTCCTCTTCGGCCTGCAACTCGCCCTGGCCACCACCTTGCGCGCCTGCGGAGTCGAACCCGCCGCTGTCATCGGACACTCGATGGGAGAAGTGACCGCGGCCGTGGTCGCCGGCGCTCTCGACACCCGCGACGGCCTACGGGTGATCCTCGCCCGTTCCACCCGGCTCGCGGCCATCGACCAGGAGCAGGCCGGCGCCATGGCTGCGGTGGAGCTGCCGGAGGAAGCCCGCGCGAACGTCCTCGGCCGCTACCCGGACGTCAGCATCGCGGTGTACGCCTCGCCGCAGCGGTGCACCGTCACGGGTCCCGGTGGGCCGATCGCCCGTATCGTCGACGAAGTCGAGGCGCAGGGGCGACTCGCCCGCTTCCTCCCTGTCGGCGGCGCCGGACATTCACCGGCAGTCGATCCGCTCCTTCCGGCGCTGCGCGACGCCCTCGACGGCATCAGCCCACGCGACGCGACCGTCCCCTGGTACGGGACGGTCCTCGACGACCCGCGTGCCGACGTCCACGCGGACGCCGACTACTGGTGCGCCAACGCCCGCCGCCCCGTCCGCTTCCACCAGGCGGTGGCCGCCGCCGCGGCCGACGGCCACGATCTCTTCCTGGAGATCTCACCGCACCCCATTGCCCTCGTCCCGATCACCGAGACGCTGGACGCGGTGGCCCCGGGGTACGGACGCGTGCTGTCGACCCTTCGCCGCGACAGTGATGAAAGCCTGCACCTGCGCACCGCGCTCGCGGAGCTCCACCTGGCGGGAGCGGAGGGCCTGGCCCGACACTTGTGGCCGGACGGCGAGCGGGTGACCGTGCCGAGCCCTCCCTGGCGTCATGTCCCTCACTGGTTCCGTCGCGGCACCCTGTCGAAGCGGCCGTCCTGCGCGGACGGCCACTCCCTGCTGGGGGCGCGGGTGGAGGATCCCGGCACGGACCGTGTGCTGTGGCAGGGGGACATCGGCACCCACGGCTGGAACCAGCAGCCGGCCATGGTGCACGGCAGACGTGTTCTGTCGCTGCCCGCCTGCGCCGAACTCGTGATCGCAGCGGCAACCGCGACGAGCCCTACGGACATCGAGGCAGTACGCGTCGAGAACCTGGCGGTTCATCATTGGCTGCCGATCTCTGCCAGCACGCCTGTCACGACCGTCTGGGAGCCGGAGGGGCGCGATCAGGCAACCGTCGGAATCCACTCACGGTCCGCCTCCGGAGCCTGGCTGTGCCATGCCTCGGCCCGTGTTCTCACCAGACCCGAACCGCTGACGCGTCGTGAACCGGAAGGGGGCGCTGCCTTCGAGGTCGGCATCCCCGTCCCCACCGCCGAGGAACACGCACCGGACCTACGACCGCACGGAAAGCTCCTGCATGCCGTCCTGCACGCGCCGGCCCGTCGGGACCGCACCGACAGCGAGGATCCCGGGGCGCACCCCGAACCGTCGGCCACGGAAGACGTTCCGGTCTCCGTACGGTCTCTGCACGTACGGCTGCACGTTCCTGCCCATGCCGAATGCCGGGTCCAGTGCCTGCCGTGTACCGGTGAATCGGCCACCGGCGACACCGCCGGCCGGTCACCCCGTCGCGACGTGTGGGACCTCCACGCGCAGGACGCTGGAGGACGCGAGCTGATCGTGGCCCACGAGGTGCGGCTCCGGACCGTCGAGCCGGGGGAGGTCCCGCAACCGCTCGCAGAAGCCACCTATGAGATCGAGTGGGAGAAAGCACCCGTCTCAGTCCCCTCTCCCCCGACTCATGTCCTGCTGGTGACAGACCAGTGCGACAGCAGCAGGAACCCCTACGCCGCACCTCTCAAGTCGGCACTTCAGGAACACGGTGTCGAGGTGGCGGTCGCGGACCGCCGGGCTGACGGCTTCGAAGGCCTGCTGGACACCTGGCGCGCGGAGACACACGACGGGCGGGCTGCCCTGGTCATGCTCCTGACGGACGGCAGGAAACCGCCCGGAGCGTGTCGGGAACTGCGTGCCGCCGCGGACGTCGCCCGCCGTCTGGCCGCGGACCCGCGGCAACTGTCGGTTCCCCGGCTGTGGCTCGTGACCGAGCGTGCCCAGTCTGTGGTGCCTCACGAGACGGGGAACCCGGACCTGGCCTCTCTTCGCGGTCTCGTGCGCGTACTGGCCCTGGAGCAGCCCGCTCTGCGCACCACGCTGGTGGACGTCGACCCGCAACCCGCTCTCGTCGACGACCTGGCCGAGGAACTGCTCTGCGACGGCGATGCCGACGAAGTGGCCTGGCGCGGAGGTACCCGCTTCGTCGCCCGACTGGCTGCCGCGGGCTCGGACGACACATCCGTCAGAGTGCCCTTCGCGCGTCCCGACGGCGCCTACATCGTCACCGGCGGTCTGACCGGCCTCGGCCTGGCGACGGCGCGACGGCTGGCCGAGCAGGGCGCGGGACGCATCGTCCTGAACGGCCGCCGCGCCCCGGACCCCGCGGCGCAGGCCGTCCTCACCGAACTCGGCGAGCTCGGCACCTCCCTCGTCGTGGTGCGGGGAGACATCACTCGACCCGATGTGGCAGCGCGTCTGGTGGAGGCGGCCCTGTCCGAAGGACATTCCCTGTGCGGGGTCGCGCACGCCGCGGCCGTACTCCACGACCGCGTCATCACCGACCTGTCATCGTCCGACATCGACACTGTCGTCCGGCCGAAGGTCACCGGAGCCCTCCAGTTGGAGGCGGCCACGGCCGGGCACGATCTCGACTGGTGGCTGGCGTTCAGCTCCGCCGCCGCGCTCTTCGGCTCCCCCGGACAGGCGGCCTACGCGGGTGCCAACGCCTGGCTGGACGCGCATGCCCGCCGCCGCCGGGCCGTCGGGCTGCCGGCGACCGCCATCGCGTGGGGCCCCTGGGCCGAGGTGGGTGAGGCGCCCCGCAACCCCGCCGTGAACTCCGCCCTGGCTCTCGAACCCATCACCCCGGCCGAAGGAATGGAGGCCCTCCAGGCGCTCGCCACCCGGGGCAGGACGCACACCGGCGTGGTGCATCTGGACGCACGCCGGGTTCTGGAAGTTTTCCCCGGACTGGACGCGGTCCCGTTCTTCGCGGGGGTTCTGACCGGCAGTGGTCTTCCCGACGACGAATGGGGCGGTCCGGCGTGCATCGAGACGCTCGGCGAAGCGGCCCCCGCCAAGGTCTACGAACGTCTCGTCAGACGTACGGCCGCCGTCATGGGACGCGCGGTCCCGGACCTGGACGAGAACACTCCGCTGACCGACCTGGGCCTCGACTCCCTCATGACCGTGCGGATCCAGAACGCCGCCAAGCAGGACTTCGCCGTGGTGTTGCCCGCTCCTCTGCTTCTGCGGGGTGCCAGTCTTCGCGCCCTCGGTGACGCGGTGCTGCGGGAGTTGGGTCTGGTGCGGACCGACCCGAGTGACGTGACGGCAGCCGAACACCCCCAGGACACCGAGCAGGGAGGCGTCAGCGCCGCGGCGATCCCCGTCCTGCCGACCACTCTGGATCCTCGCGATGCCGCGGAACGCCTGGTGGCCGGCGTCTGGAACGAGGTCCTCGGACGGCGGCCGCAAGACGTCAACCAGGACTTCATCGCTGCCGGTGGTGACCAGGGCACCGCTCATGGCCTGGTGGAGGGCATCCGTCGGCGCCTGGATGCCACAGCTCCGGGTCTTGGCGCGGAGCGTGTTCTGGCCCACTCCACGGTCGCCACCCTCGCGGAGCTGATCCGGCCCGTGATGAACGGAACAGGCGAGTCCGCGCTTCGTGTCCTGCGCGACGCCCCGCCCGGCACCCACCGCCCCGCCCTGTTCACCTTTCATCCCGCCGGCGGCCCGACATCGGTCTACCGACCACTCGTCCAGCTGCTTCCGCCCGCCCAGCCGGTGTACGGATTCGACCGCGTGGACTCCCTCCGGACGATGGAGGAGAAGGCCGCCCACTACATCGGTCTCATCCGGGAGCTTCAGCCACGGGGGCCGTACCACTTGCTGGGCTGGTCCTTCGGCGGCTGTCTCGCCTATGAGGTTGCCCGCCGGCTCCGCGAGACGGGCAGCGCCGTGGGCTTCCTCGGACTCATCGACACCATCCTGCCGGCAGCTCTGCCGGGGCTGAAATCCAAGGAGATGCTCATCGAACGGTTCGGCCGCTTCGCCGAATACATCGAGAAGACGTACGGACGCCCGATCGACCTGCCCTACGAGGAACTGGCCGCCACGCCCGACCTGGAGCAGATCGAGGTGGTCATGCGGCTCGTTGCCGAAGCCGGCCTCGACATGAGTCCGGGAATCATGGAGCACCAGCGAACGTCCTACATCGACGCGCGCGTGGGAGAGCGGTACGAGCCTCAGCGGTATCCGGGCCACATCGTGCTCTATCGCGCCCAGGAGGCACAGCCGCTGACCACGGCCCTCGATCCGCGCTACCTGCGCAGCGAGGCAGACCTCGGATGGGCGCCGTTGTGCCCGTCGCTCGAGGTCGTACCCGTCCCCGGCGACCACTTGTCGCTCATCGACCCGCCTCATGTCGAGGTCATTGCCCAGCACCTCACCAAAGCCCTTGACGAGCACGGCGACATCCGTGCCTGAGCCGGTGCCGCGTCGGCGGTGCGGTCGGCGCGAGGCCGGGTGCCGCCGTTCACCGGCCGCCCCGGCCACCGCCTGAGAACACACGAACCGGCCGCTACGAAATTGGGGTCGGCTCACTCTGGAAGGTGCGCAGACGGTCCTCGCCCACTCGCGCCCTGGCCTGCGGGTCAGTCACCCCCAGCCCCGGGCGCGGAGCGAGACACAGAACACCCACCTTGCCAATGTGCTGGTTGGTCTGAACACTCCTGACGGCCGTCGCGACCTCATCCAGTGTGTACGTCTTCGACAGGGCCGGCAGCAGACGGCCCATCGTGAACAACCGGTTGACCTCCCACTGCTCATGCAGGTTGGCCCCGTGACTTCCGATGATCCTCTTGAGCCGCATCCACAAGTAGCGGTTGTCGTAGGTGTGCTGGTACCCGGTACTGGAACCGCATGTGACCACGGTTCCTCCGCGTCTGGCGAGAAAGACCGAGGCTCCGAATGTCTTCTCGCCGACGTGCTCGAAGACGATGTGCGGGTCGTCACCCACCGCGTCACGCACAGCGGCGCCGAGCTTCTTCCACCCCTCCGGCCGCTGCAGCAGGGTGGGGTCCCCCTCGTCGAGCTCCGAGCGGTTGATGACGGCCTCGCATCCGAGGGACCGCAACAGGTCGGCCTTCTGCCGGGAGTTCACCACGCCGACGGGGATACCGCCACCGTTGCGGACGAGCTGCACCGCGTAGGAGCCGAGCCCGCCGCTCGCACCCCAGATCAGCACCACGTCGCCCTGCTTCATCTGCGCGCCGCGATCGCTGACCAGCATGCGGTAAGCCGTGCCGGCACACAGGGGATTGGCGGCTGCCTCTTCCCAGGTGAGCAACGCCGGCTTGCGCATCAGTTGGCTCGCCCGCACGATCGCGTAGTGGGCCAGTCCGCCGAAGTTCGTCTCGAAACCCCACGCCTTCTGTCCGTGGCCGAGCATGCCGTCCCGGTGTGTTTCATGGTCCTGGTCGTCGACGTACGCCGTCGCCACCACGACGTGGTCTCCGACCCTCCACTTGCGCACGGACGACCCCGTGCGCACGATGACGCCTGCGGCGTCCGACCCGACCACGTGGTACGGGAGGTCATGGCGCCGCTCCCACCCGCCTGCCTTTCCCATCTGTTTCAGGAACTGAAACGTCGGCAGGGGCTCGAACATCGCGGTCCACACGGTGTTGTAGTTGACGGAGCTCGCCATCACGGCGATCAGTGCCTCGTCCGGAGCCAGTTCGGGCATCGGGACCTGGTCCACGGACAGGGACTTCCGCACGTCCTTCTCGTCGGTGTCCTGGAACATCTTGATGTCGGCCAGACGCACCGTCGCCGCGGGGAACTGTTCGGGCAAGGGCAGCTCCTCAAGAGTGGCCCCGCCGGCACCCGCGATGACGGCTTCGGACATGGTCGTGCTCATTGAGTCTCCCCAATTCCAGGGCTGCGTGAGGCTGCCCTTCATTTCGCCGGCTGGTAGTCCCCGTCACTTGTACAAAGCAAGCTGCCTCCTTCCTCCCACCGCAACCGCACAGTCCCCCGTCTGGCTGTTGCCCGTGAGCAAGACCCAGGTCAGCAACGGGTGGAACGGCATGCGCGGTTGTGCGCGAAGGGCGTAACGGCATGCCGGAAGGTCCATCAGGTTCAGGTGGCGAACGGAAGGGCGGAGCCTCGGTCGGGATGACGGCCGCACGTGACGGGGCAGACGTCCAACCCCTCCACCGACCAAGCGGGACAGTTGATCGTATTTACATACAAACGGTGTGTCGGCTGGCATTCGATAGTCGACCTCGGCACGGTATGCACGTGTATGTCGATATTGCCCCTGGCTCCCGCTGGTACAGAGACCTTCGCCGTCGCCTCGCACTGCCTGCTGACGGCACAGAAGACGTTGCAGCGTCGGCGCGTTGCACACGCCGATCATCGCCTCGCAACAGACGTGGACGCATCACCGGCTGCTCGCTCCTGGCCTGCCTCCTGCTCCTCACACCGCTGTCCGGCACCGGGGCAGCCGCGGCCGGCAACGGCGCGGAGCAAGCGTCCCGGTCGGCCGACATCGGCGCCCGGATCACCGCCGTCAGGCAACTCGACGCCCGCACGGTGGACATCACCGTGCGGTCACGGGCCATGCGAAGCTCCGTACCGGTCCGCGTCATCCTCCCCAAAAGCTGGAAGAGCGAGAGAAGACGCACGTTCCCCGCGCTCTACATGCTGCACGGCGGGGCGGACGACTACACCTCCTGGACACGCGAGACGGACGTCGAGGCGCTGGCGGAGAACTCCGAGGTCCTTGTCGTGATGCCCGACGGCGGCCAACACGGCTACTACTCCGACTGGTACGCCGGCAGGCCCCGCTGGGAGACGTTCCACACCGTCGAACTGGTCCGGCTCATGGAGAGACAATTCCGTGCGAACTCCTCCCGTGCCGCCATCGGCCTGTCCATGGGCGGCTTCGGCGCACTCAACTACGCGGCGCGTCACCGGGGCCTGTTCCGGTACGTGGCGTCCATGAGCTCGTACGTCGACCTCGACGAACCCTCGGTGCGTTCCCTCCTCGGTCTCAGCTCCGTCATGGAAGGCGTCGACCTCAAACAGGTCTGGGGCGACCCGAAGGAACGCGCCGACATCTGGCAGGCTCACAACCCGGCCGCCCGGCCACGCGCCTTCCGCGGCACGAAGGTGCACCTGTCCGCGGGAAGCGGAACGCCCGGACCGCTGGACGAGAGCCATCCGCTCCCGGTGATCTGGGTGGGCTCGATGGCCGAGACACCGCTTCCGGCGTCGATGAAGAAATTCGCCGAATCGCTCCAGTCGGCGGGCGTCGATGTCTCGACGAACCTCTACGAACCCGGGACCCATTCCTGGCCCTACTGGCAGCGTGAACTGCACCTCATCTGGCCCACGGTGATGGAGGAACTCTCGTAACCGACCCGTCGGCACCCGTGGGCGGGACGCGCTGTCCGCCTCACGGTCATCCCGCCGGGGGCGATACGCGTACGACCAGGATCGGGAGAGACATGGGCCGGACAGTAGTGATCTTTGCCGCAGGGTCGCGTGGGGACGTCCAGCCGTGCCTGGCCCTGGGCAGGGCACTGACCCGCCAGGGCGATGCCGTCCGCCTGCTGGCCAGTACCCGCTACCGGCAACTGATCACCGAGGCGGGGCTGCAGTTCCACTCGCTCCCGGCGGACCCCAGCGAGATCATCGAGTCTCCCGAAGGACAGGAACTGCTCGCCGGCCGACGCAACCCGGTGGCCTTCATCCGCGGCATGGACCGGATCATGCGGCCACTGTTCTCCCGCTTGCTGGCACAGACCCAGGCGGGTGCCGAGGGCGCCGACCTCGTTCTGGCGCCCACACTCGGTCTCCTCGGGGTCCACCTGAGCCAGTATCTGCGCATCCCGCACGCGATCATCCACTTCCAGCCGAGCCAGCCCACGGGAACGTTCTCCCACCCGTTCACCCCGGCTGCGCGATTCCTCGGTCCGTTCGGGAACCGCCTCAGCTTCGAGGCGGTCGACCTGGGATCGTGGCTGGTGTGCCGTCGGTACATCAACACATGGCGCAGGGAGGGACTCGGTCTTCCCGCCCTCTCCCGTCTCGGCCCCCGCCGCCGGGTGCGCCGGGCTCCCGTGCTGTGCGCGTTCAGCCCCACCGTCGTACCCCGGCCGCCCGACTGGGGACCCAACGTCCATCTGACCGGCTTCTGGCACCACGAACAGCCGCTGTGGAAACCGCCACGGCGCCTGCTCGGCTTCCTGGACGACGGGCCTGCGCCCGTGTACGTGGGCTTCGGCAGCATGAAGACCAGCGACCCCGAGGCCACCGACCGTGTCGTACGCGCCGCACTGCGACGCGCGGGACTGCGTGGAGTCCTGGCCGGAGACCCTGCCACGAGCGACGACGACATGCTCGTGGTCGAGGACACACCCCACAGTTGGCTGTTCCCGCGTATGGCTGCGGTGGTCCACCACGGCGGTGCGGGCACCACTGCCGCGGCGCTGCGTTCTGGAGTGCCGTCCCTGGTCTGCCCCTTCTTCGGGGACCAGCCCTACTGGGCCGACCGGGTCCACAGCCTCGGAGTGGGGCCGAAGCCCCTGCCGTCCCGGCAGCTCACCGTCTCCGCTCTCGCCGACCGCCTGCGAGCGGTCAGCGAGGACGGCGGCCATGCCGAGGCGGCCCATCGGCTGGGCCGTGTGCTGACAGCCGAGGACGGCGTCGGACGTGCCTGCACCGTCCTGAACGAGCTTGTCGGGTAGCCCCCTTTCCCCGTCCTTCCCCGTCCCGGGAGTCAACAGACACACCCACGGTGCACGCGGCCCGCGAGTTCGCCGTGGTCCGCGCTCGTCTCGTCGCCGCCACTCGTACGCCGCCCTGGAGTACCGGCAGGTCGCGTCAGTCGAGGGGGACGCCTGTGTGGCTCTCCAGGGCCTGGAGGAGGCGGGCCTGGAACTTCTCGTCGCGCGCCGCGGGGTGTGGTGTCCGCGTCTGCCGGTGATACCAGTAGCCGCCGGTGCTCGGGGTCACGGCGTGCTGCGTGGCGAGCCACACCTGTGTCCGGTGCCCGGCGGTCAGGTCGTCGGGTGCGCCGGTGCGGTCCCAGTCGGGGTGGAAGCGGCGGGCGGCGGTGTCCAGGAACTGGTGGCGGGCCAGGTTCGGCGGCTGGGTGTCGCTGTCGTACATGTCGGCGAAGAAGGCGCGGGCGAGCTGGTTGGCGGCCAGGACGTCCAGACGGCCGTTGACGACGAACGCGGGCCCGGCTGTGACGGCGTCCAGGGTCCGCTGCAGGCCCTTGTGCGAGGTCCGCTGCCGGCCGGAACGCCGTCGGGGGCGGGCGAGGGTGTCGGGGCCCGACTGGGCCTGGGCCAGGTGGAGCAGGTGAGCCCGTTCGGCGTCATCGAGTCGGAGGGCGCGGGCGATGGCTTCGAGCACGGCCGGTGAGACGCCGGCGAGATTGCCTCGCTCCAGTTTGGCGTAGTACTCGACGCCGACGTCCGCCGGCGTCGCGACCTCGCTGCGGCGCAGACCGGTGACACGGCGCCGGGTGCCGGCCGGAAGCGCCGCCTGCTCCGGGGTGATCTTGGCTCGCCGCGAGGTCAGGAACTCGCGGACTTCGTCACGGTTGTCCACGACACGACCGTACGACCGCGTCCGCCGGGTTGGGGTGTAGTGCCAGTACACCCCGCACCGGTAACTCGCTGCCCGCGCGGAATCGGGCTTGTATGGATGGCGTGGGACTGTCCGCCTCGCCGTCACCGGTGGTGCGGCGGGCACCCCGCCCGGACGGTTTCGCCCGGGACCTGAACACCGGTGACTTAGCACGTGAGACGGCCGAACGAGCCCCGGAAAGCCGGAGAAGCGGCGACGGGGGGCGCGTCACCCACCAGGGAATGATTCGGCGCCTCAGGCGCAGGTACACGTGAAGCAAGCGAAGCAAGGCAAGCAAGGCAAGCAAGGAGATTCAGGTATGCGTGGCGTAGTCATGTACAAAGCCGGCGACGTCCGGGTCGAGGACCGTGACGACCCGAAGATCATCGAGCCCACCGACGCCGTCGTCCGGCTGACCGCGACCTGCATCTGCGGCTCCGACCTGTGGCCCTACCGCGGGGTCGAGCCCGCCGATCACACAGCCATGGGACACGAGTACGCGGGCGTGGTCGAGGAGGTCGGTTCCGACGTGAAGAACGTCAAGCCCGGCGACTTCGTCGTCGGGTCGTTCGTGATCTCCGACAACACCTGCGAGATCTGCCGCTCCGGCTACCAGTCCGGCTGCGTCCACCGGGAGTTCGTGGCGGGAGCGATCGGCACCCAGGCCGAGAAGGCCCGCATCCCGCACGCGGACGGCACCCTCGTTCCCACGCCGGGACAGCCGGACGAGGATCTGATCCCCTCGCTGCTGGCGGCCTCCGACGTGCTCGGCACCGGCTGGTACGGCGCCGTCGCGGCCGAGGCCGGACCCGGCAAGACGGTCGCGGTCGTCGGCGACGGCGCGGTCGGTCTGATGGCCGTCCTCGCCGCCAAGCAGTTGGGCGCGGAGCGGATCATCGCGATGTCCCGACACCCGGAACGGCAGGAGCTTGCCCGGTACTACGGCGCGACCGACATCGTCGAGGAGCGCGGTGACGAAGGCGTCGCGAAGATCAAGGAACTCACGGGCGGCCTCGGGGCGCACTCGGTGGTCGAGGCCGTCGGAACCCAGGAGTCGACGATGCAGGCCATCGGCGCCACCCGCCCGGGCGGACACCTGGGTTTCGTCGGCGTCAACTACGACGTCACGATCAAGGGCATCGACCTGTTCTTCGCCGGCATCCACGTGGAAGGCGGCCCCGCCCCGGTGCGCCGGTTCCTGCCCGACCTGATCCAGCTCGTCTGGGACCGCGAGATCGACCCCGGCAGGGTCTTCGACCTCACCCTGCCGCTGGACCAGGCCGCGGAGGGCTACACGGCCATGGACGAGCGGCGCGCCACCAAGGTGCTCCTCACCCTCTGACCGGCCCTGGCCACTCCCGGCCCGCCCCACATCGCGTCAGCGGGGCGAGCCGGCCACCTCTCCCCCGCTAGCAGCTGCCGTCCGACACCTTCAGCCCCTTGTTGGCGCCCGCCGTCCGGCTCACGATGCCCGGCACGCAACCGGCGCCGTCGAGGGTGTAGGCGTAGGGGATGCTGACAGTGGTGTTGGACTGCGGGTTGGGCCCGGCCGGGTGGTTCTCGCTGCCGGCGCTCGACCAGGACACGTTGTCGAAGACGTTTCCGCTGACCTGCCAGTAGCCGGCCGCGTCGGTGTAGAAGGTGCCCAGGACGTCCTTGGAGTCCTTGAAGTAGTTGTTGTCCACCTTCGCGCGGGCCCCGGCTCGGGAGTTGATGCCGGACTCGTTGAGGCTCACATAGAAGTTGTTGTAGATGTGGGCCGTACCGCCACGCAGCAGGGGCGCGCGGGAGTCGATGTTCTCGTACAGGTTGTGGTGGTAGGTGACGAAGCCGTTCGAGAGGTCGCTCTCACTGGAGCCGACGAGTCCGCCGCGGCCGGAGTTGCGCAGGATGCTGTAGGACAGGGTCACGTACTGGGTGTTGTCCTTCATGTCGAAAAGGCCGTCGAAACCCTCCGACTCCCCACCCGACGCCTCCAGGGTGGTGTGATCGACCCAGACGTTGCGGACGTTGCGCTCCATGCCGATGGCGTCACCGCCGTTGGACGTGGGCGAGCCCGACTTCTTGACGTTCCGGACGGTCACGTTCTGGATGATGATGTTGCGGGCGTCGCGAATGTGGATGCCCAACTGGTCGAAGACGGCGCCGCTGCCGACCCCGACGATCGTGACGTTGCTGATCTGCTTGAGTTCGATCACGCCGGCGGCGGTGTTGCAGCTGTCTCCCGACACCTTGCTGGTGTTGCCGTGGTTGATGGTCCCCTCGACCTCGATGGTGATCGGGGTGCTGCTACTGGCCCGGCCGCACAGGGCTGCGTGGATCGCGGTTCCCGTGGTGGCCCGCACCGTCTGCCCGCCCGCACCGCCGGTGGTCCCGCCGTTCTGGGTCGCGTAGCCGGTGGCGCTACCGGTCGCCGCCGATGCCTCGGGTATCGACAGCACCGCACCGGTCGCGGCCGCCAGGGCCATAGTCGCCAGCGCCGCATGGAGTCGCAGTGCGACTGGTCGCCTCATCCTCGCCTCCCCATTCGTCTTCCCAACTCGTTCGGATGCTGGTGTTGCTGCTGCATGCCGTGGTCGTGTCAGTCGGCCGCCGGGATTCCGACCTGCCGCCGGGCAGGTCGATGCCGACGCGGATTCGAGTGCTCCCCTCGATGTGGCTCGGGTCGTGCGACGACGCAGTTGGTTCGAGGACATGAATGGAGCCGATGGCCTACTGCGCATCACCCCAGAGGAAAGCGCTTTCTCCGGAACCTAAAGGCTTGCCGTGAACGCGTCAACAGGCGTGTACTTGATTCTTATCCATACACGTGAACTGAGGGGAGGAAGGGAGGAGTTCCGAGCGGGCTCACCACGTCACGGTCGACCGCCTGCCGTCGACCGTCCCAGCCCGCAGGGCCGTGGCACGCATCGCACCGTTCCGGGTCGACGGTCGTACCGCGCCGTCCGCACACCCGCGACAGGGGCGGAGACGCTGACCGAGCCGCCACCCAGTACGTCGATCTCGGGCATTCGGGGACGCTGTTCCTCGCCGTGGGGATCGACGCCGGCGTGCTGGCACTGATCGCGTCGAGTGTTCCGGGCGCAGGTCCAGGTACGGGCGCGGCCGAGGCCAGGTCGCCGGAGGACCCTGGTCGTGCGTTCGGCGGTCGGCGGTCGCGCTCGCCCAGCGGCCGGTGCGCACGGCCTGAAAGGCAAGGGTTCACCCGTGAACTCCACACGGCGCGAGCACACCGGCACAGCCTCCCCGGGCCGGTCGCGTACGAGAGGTCCCATGAGCCGCCCCAGGTGACGGAGCACTGTCAGTGGCGGGTGGCAGCATCGGGTGCATGACGGACACCACGGCATTCGACTGGCGGCGTTTCCTTCTGAGTTGGAGCGGGGAGTGGGCGGATTCCCAGCCGGACGGCGAGACGCCCGGGGAGGACGACGAAGCCGCGCGGCGGGCGCGGTGGCTGGGGTTCCCGCCCGCGTCGGAGGAGCGGATCGCAGCCATGGAGGAGCGCCTCGGCCGACGGATGCCGCCGTCGTACCGGGAGTTCCTCAAGGTCAGCGACGGGTGGCGGCACGCGGGCGGGTTCGTATGGCTGCTGGCGGGGACCACGGACGCGCGATGGCACAACGACGAGTCGGGTCTCGGGTACATGTTCGAGGAGTACCTGGACGAGGACGCCGGGCCGGAGGAGCGGCGGGAGGTGGAGATCTGGCGGCGCGGGTTGCAGCTCGAAGTCGAGTCCGACGCCACGCATGTCCTCATGGATCCCGAGGACGTGGATGAGGACGGTGAGTGGGCCGTGTACACGTGGGCGAGCTGGCGGGCCGCCCCGCCCGAACGGCACGCGAACTTCCTGGAGTTCATGCGGGACATGCACCGGGAGTTCCACACCCTGCAGGCGCACCGGAGCGACGGGGAGCCGGTGTTCGCCAACGACACGACGCGAAGGCTGGACACTCTGGTGGAGGAGGCCCGGCTGGAGGCGCTGCGGGGCGGCTGGGAACAGGCCGGCAAGGCACTGGACGAGGCCAAGGCGTACGGCAGACCGCGGGCCGCCGGGCTGGGCGACCAGATACGCCGCCTGCTCGGACAGACCTACATGGTGTACTACGACGGCCTGGTGACGGACCCGCAGTACGCGCCCGAGCTGCTGCCACCGCTGGTTGCCGAGCACGCGGCGCACTCGTACCGGGACGACTCCACGCTGACGTTCCACCTGCGGGGCGCCGACGACGCCCTGGTGTCACTGGCGTACGCGACGCTGGATCAGGTGAGGAACGGCACGTACCGGTACACGCCGGCCGGACCGTTCGGGGACGCGGTCGAGCGGGCGCGAGAGCTGGCGCGTTGGGGAGACACCGACGGGGCATGGCGGACGCTGATGGACGCTGTGCCCCTGTGGGAGCCGCTGGGACCGGATCACCTGGTGCCGCTGGGGTGGGTGGCCGACCCCGTGCTCGGGCCGCTGCTGACTCCGGAACGGGGCCGTGAGCTGCTGTCCGTTCCCAGGGGCGGGCAGAGGGGTGAGGCACCGGGGCCGACGGCCGGGCTCGACCCGGGTCGTCTGGCGTGGCTCGCGGAGCCGGATGGGGGCAACAATCGCACGTCCTACCGGTTCGTCCTGGTGGAGGGGGTGGAGCCGGAGGAGTTGCCCGGACGTCTCGCGGACGAGGACGACGCCCTGCTGAACCAACCCATGACCTTGTGGGAGGCGCGCCGCAGGTCGCTGCACCACCAGAGGGAGTTCTCCTCCTACGACGACAGGGCTCTCATGGCGGTCGGCCGGGCCGGCGCCGGTTGGAGCTTCGCCTTCGACGGCGACGCCGCGCAGTTCGACCGGCAGCGCTTCAGTTCCCCAGCCGTGGCCGCCAGCGCGGGCACCCGCGCGGTGGTGGTGTGGAGCGGCCTGCGGACACGGAGCGGGGAACCCTTCTTCCACCTTTCGGTGGCGCGAGACGGTGCCGAGCAGTACGCATTCACGTACGCGGACAGAGAGGTCCGGTCAAGCGGGGAGGTACCGCGGGCGCTGGATCCGAGCCGGTTCTTCGGCACCGTGGAGGACGGGGCCGAGGTGGAACGGTCGCTGCTGGAAGCGGTGAGTGGGGAGTTCGGTGCCTGTCTGCCGCGTCACGCGATCGTCAACGGGCGGCTGCACACGTTCGTCACCCGCTCCTGGACGAGGCCGCCGAGGGACGGAGAGACGTACATGGTGATCCGACTGGGCCCGGAAGCCGCGCGCCTGGCGGACGGCGAGCGGACCGGAGACGACGGCCCGAGAAGCAGGTAGGGGCCGGCCAGGCCCCGTGCGGGTCCTCGCTCCGGCGAGATCCGCTGAGCACCGGGCCCGCGACCGGGCGGGAAGGCCGGTGCCGCTGGGGGCGGAGTGTGACGAACAGGGCGGGGACGACCTTGCGCGACCGCCTGCTTCGCGGCGACGCTGTGCATCCAGCGATGCGTGGCACAGCCCGCCCGCGCGGCCGCAACCTCGCCGGACAGGTGACCGGCGAGGTTGCGGCCGCTGACATGAGCCGCCGGTGAACGGGCCGACCCGCGCCCGTCCCGATGTCATGTCCTCCGCAGGCGGGACTGCTTCACCTCGCGGTCGACAGCCCAGGCGTCAGCGACCGGCCCGAGGTGGCCGAGCTTGTCGGGGTTGATCACTGAGCGAATGGTCTGGATCCGCCCGCCCAGCACCTCGAGGGCCAGGATGTGGAGTACCTTGCCGTCCCGGTCGCGGAAGACCGCTCCGGGCCGACCGTTGATCTCCTGGGTCTCGAAGGTGACGTCGATCCTGGCCATCCGGGGGATGACGGAGGCGAGCAGCCGGGCGACGTTCTCGGCGCCGACGACGGCCCTGGCCAGCTGCGGGGCCTTGCCGCCGCCGTCCCCGACCATCGACACGTCGGCGGCGAGCACATTCCGCAGGCCGGCCACATCGCCTTCGCGGAGGGCGTCGAAGAACCGCGCCGCCAGCTCCTGACGGTCCTGACGGTCCGCTTCGAAGCGCGGCCGTCCTGCCTGCATGTGCCGCCGCGCCCGGACCAGCAGTTGCCGGCACGCCGCCTCCGACCGGCCCACCGCCGCGGCGACCTCGTCGAAGCCGAAGCCGAACACCTCCCGCAGCACGAACACCGACCGCTCCAGCGGGCTGAGCCGCTCCAGGAGCAGCAGCGCCGCCATCGACACCGAATCGGCCAGCTCCGCTGAGCGCGCCGGATCCTCATAGGGATCGGTGAGCAGCGGCTCGGGGAACCACGGCCCGACGTACTCCTCCCGCCTCAACCGTGCCGAACGCAGCACGTCGATCGAGACCCGCGTCACCGTGGTGGAAAGGAAGGCCTTGGTCGACGTGGGCCGGGTCGTCGAGCCGTCGAAGCGCAGCCAGGTCTCCTGCACCGCGTCCTCGGCCTCACTCACGCTGCCCAGCATCCGGTAGGCGATCGAGAACAGCAGCGGCCGCAGCTCTTCGAACTCCTCGACCTTGCTCACGACGACTCCCCCTCGCGTTTCTCCCGCGTCGGCCGTGCGCGCCGGCGAGGGCGTCTTCTGGTGATCATCCGGTTCAACGGCGGCGCGGAGCAAGGCCCCGAGCCGGTAGCCGGGTGCCCGTGGCCGGGCCCGGCCGGTTGCCGAGGGCCGTTCAGTGGGACTGTCCGACCTGGTAGTCCCCGGCCGGCTGCTGGGTGATGATGTTCAGCCGATTCGCCGTGTTCATGAAGGACACCAGGATCACCAGGGCGGTGAGCTGCTCCTCGTCGTAGTGTTCGGCGGCACGTGCCCAGACCTCGTCGCTGACCCCGCCGGCCGCGTCCGCGACCCGGGTCCCCTGCTCCGCCAGCTCCAGCGCGACGCGTTCGGCCTCGGTGAAGACCGTGGCCTCCCGCCACGCCGCCACCAGGCTCAGCCGCACCGGGGTCTCCCCGGCAGCGGCGGCCTCCTTGGTGTGCATGTCGATGCAGACGGCGCAGCCGTTGATCTGGCTCACGCGCAACGCCACCAACTCCTGCGTCGCGGCCGGCAGCGGGGATTCCTTGAGCGCCTTGCCCGCCGCCATGAGGTGCTTGAGAGCCTTGCCGGAGTTCGGGCTGGCGAAGTAGTTCAGTCGCGCGTCCATCGTGTGCTCCTCCGTGGTCGTCAATGGCTACACCTCTGAGACGAGGCGGCCCGACACCCTGTGACACGGACGTGTGTGACTCACGTCTCCCTGCTGCCGAGGCGTCCGGCGATGCGCAGGCGGGACCGCAGCCCTGCCGCGCCTGCGATCGTCACCTCCTCTCCGCGGCGGAGGCGCGTGATCACCACGCCGACGAACACCAACACCAGGCACAGGGCCGCCCGCTGACACGAAGGCGGTCGGGGTGGGGCGGACGCGATCCGCTTCGGTCCCCGAGTCCTTCGCCTCTGCCCCCTCAGCTCAGGGCGAGCGGTTGCCGGAGGTGGGCTCCGCCCTGTGACCGGGGCTCCGGAACCGCTCTGACGCCGTGACCATCCGGCCACGGCCCATGTCCACCACGCATCGCGAGCCGCTGAAGTCGGCCGCGCGGCCAGTGTCGGCGATATGGAACGAGCAGTGAGCCGTACCCGCGCCGCATGGCGGGTTCGCTCCTATCGTGGATCTGAAAACTGACGCTCAGCGCCGAGGCAGGCAATACATGACGGAACCGCAGATCGACTATGCGGCGGTCTTCCGGGCCCTGCCCGGCATGGTGGCGCTGCTCGCCCCCGACCTCGTCTACGCGGATGCCAACGACGACTTCCTCCGGCTGGCCGGGCGCAGTCGGGAGCAGTTGGTGGGCCGCTACATCTTCGACGTCTTCCCCGAAAACCCGAACGATCCGGGCGCTGCCGGTATGCGCGAGACCCGGGAGTCGATGCTCCGCGCCGTGACCACCGGCGAGCGCGACACCATGGCGCTGCTCCGCTACGACATCGAGGACCCCCAGCGGCCCGGCCACTGGCAGGAGCACTACTGGAGCCCGGTCAACGCACCCGTCTTCGGCCCCGACGGGCAGGTCACGCTGATCGTGCACCGGGTCGAGGAGGTCACCGAACTCATCCGCGCCTTCGGTGGCCGGGGTGGCGACAGCCGGTCCCGGGTGCTGGAGGCCGAGCTGTACACCCGCGCCCGTGAACTCCAGGAGGTCAACGAGCGGCTGCGCAAGGCCCACGCCCACGAACGCGAGACCGCCCTGGCCCTGCAGGCCGCGATGCTGCCCCCGCCCGGCCCGACGGGACAGCATGGGGCGGCCGTGCGCTACCGGCCTGCCGTAGGTGCCCTGAACGTGTGCGGCGACTGGTACGACCTGGTCGAGTTGCCCGGCGAGAACCTCGCGATCGCCGTGGGCGACGTCGTGGGTCATGGCCTGGCAGCCGCCTGCGTCATGGGACAGCTGCGCAGCGCCCTGAGCGCGGCTTGCCGCGTCACCGAGGGGCCCGCCCGCGCCCTGGAGGCCCTGGGGCTGTACGCCCGCTCCGTCGACGGTGCCGAGTCCACCACCGCTGCGACAACCTTTGTGGACTGGGGCGACCGCTCCATCACCTACAGCTGTGCCGGCCACCTCCCGCCCGCCCTGGTTCACCCCGACGGGACCGTGGCCTTCCTCGACCAGGCCACCGACCCGCCCCTCGGCGCCCGGCCCGAGCACGTGCCGCGCCCCCAGGCCCGTACTCCGTTCGTCGAAGGCTCCACCCTGGTCCTGTACACCGACGGTCTCATCGAACGCCGTACCGAGGACATCGACGCCAGTCTGGCCCGTCTCGCGGACACTCTCACCCGTCACCGGCATTCCGACCCCGAGATCCTGGCCGACGCTCTCCTGGCCGATCTGCTGCCCACCACCGGCAATACCGACGACACCGCCCTGATCGTCCTGCGCCTGTAGATCACCTCGGCGCGGCGCCATTGTCGAGGTACGGCCCGGCTGGGTGCCCACCACGTCGTGACGAGCAAGGGCGGAACGGTCCACGTCGTCCAGCGGGCTGCTCGCCGCACGCCGGGACGGTCGTACCTGGCAGTCGTTGGCCCTGGCCAGGGGAAGCATGATCCCGCCGGCGTCGACTGCCGGGCAGGCGAGGACTCTGGAGTCGGCGTCCGCCGGGCCCAGGCCGTCCGCGGTCGAGCCGAACGGGAGCGACAGCACCGGCAGGCCCGGTCAGATCGAACGGCAGGTGGCCCGCCTGGCCGCCGGGATGCCCGCCGAGTTGCTCACCGGCACGGGCCGCGCCATCGCCATCGCCAGGCAGCCGAGGACCGCGCCACCGACACCGTCCAGCGCCTCACCGGCCGCCCACCGCGCGGCTTCCGCACCTTCGCCGAGCGGGAAATGCCGTGCCGCGGCGGGGCGTTCGACGAGGACACCACATCGAGGGTCCGAGCCCGCGCCGACCCGGGGTGCGCCCGCTCCAGGTGTGCGCGTCCGGTCAGGCCCGGCGCGCAGAGTCGGAGTGGCTTCGTTCGCTGACCCGACCGACGAGTGCTCAGCCCGCGATCCTGGATTTGATGAGCGGCACGTCGCGCGTGAGCTCCCGGAACCCGACGCTGTAGTAGAGTCCGCGCGCCTGGGGGTGCCCCGGCGCTACCAGGCGGGGCAGTCGTCGCTGTCCCGGCAGGACATCTGGGCCGTCGCCGCGGCAAGCGTCTGGGAGGCCGCGACCGCGGTCTGGCCCTGCTCGGCATCATGACGGGCCGGCTGCTGATCTTCTGTGGGCTGCTGCTGGTGCTGGTGTACGTCGGGGCGGTGGTTGGACTGGGGTTCCTGGTCGGCTCCGCCGGCTGGGTCAGGGTTTCTCCACCAGCTCATGCGGATGACGCCGGTGAACAGCACGCTTGAAAGCCGGAAACAGGTGGTCAGCCGACGTGGAGGACGCTGAGGGCCGTGGTCCAGTCGGTCACGATGGCCTTCTGTGCGGCCGCGAGGGTGACCTGGCCCTTGCAGACTGCGGTGTGCAGCTTCGTCTCCACCGGGTCCTTCTTGTTGTTGACCCCGGCCCCTGACCGATGGCCCGGGTCGGCGGGTTCCACCCACAAATTGCGGTAGTCGTTGGGGTCACCGCCCAGCTGGAGGCTGATCAGGTGGTCGTACTCCGCGTCCCCCATCCGTCCCGTGTACCCGTAGGAGGCGGCGTTGAGCTTCTTCTCCTTGCCGGTGACGGACGTGGACGGGCGGATGCCGGAGGTGTATCCGCCTTTGCGGCAGATCGTGGACGTCAGATTCGACTGGGTGACCGCCGGGGATATCGCACCCGGCGTGCACTTCGGGTCCTCCAGCGGCTCTCCGTGTTCGGTCCGGTAGCGGCAGCTGCCCGCCGCCGGCTGCCTCTGCACCGTGTACGTCTTCTGCGGGCCCGCGCCGACCGCGATGACCGATCCGTCGGTCCCGCCCGATGTCGTCCCGGAGGGAGCCGCCGCCGGACTCCCCGTCCCGGGTACCGGCGCGCCACCGAGCGCCCCCGGTGAGCAGCCCGCCAGCAGCAGGCCGGCGAGCACCACACTTGAAGCGGCACCGCGGGTTGAGCGCATGACGACTCCTCACGATCAGCAGATGGTGAGCAGATGCTGCCCTACGGGACCGGCGCCCTGTCACGCGGGGTACGGCGCCAGCACCTGTGTCTCCCCACGGAGCAAGCGGGGGCGGGATTGCCTGGACCACCAACGCACCGTCTGACAACGGGTGTTCCAGCCCCACCGACTCAGGACTGGGAGGCCGGGCCGGAACAATCCCCGTCCAAGCCGCCGCTTGAGCACGGCATGGGGGTCCCCCCGCTCGAGCGAAGTCGAGAGTGGGGGAGTGCGTGCCGGGCGTCGCGACGCCGCGGAGATCCATCAGAAGGGCCCTAACCGCGCCCGGCTGAACTCCGTCGTCGGAAACCGCGATCGCGGTTCAGGGACGCGACCCGTCCGATCCCCGATCCGGGCGTCCGGCGGGCTGGATCCGCATGCCGGGCCGTCGCCGGTGGACGGTCAGGTACGCCATGCCCCGCTCGCCCGCCTCAAGGCCGCGCGTGGAGCCCCGGGGCAGCCAGGCGAGGTTGCCTTCGCCCAGGGATGACGGCCCCTCAGGGGTGATCAGGGTGCCGTCTCCGGCCACGACCAGCAGCAGGACGTCCAGATCCGGCTCGGCATGGGTCTCGACGCGCTGCCCTGGCGGGATTCGGACGACATTGGCGTCGATCTGCCTGCCGGACTCGGACAGCCTCCACACCGCGCCCGTGGACGCCGGGCCCAGCGCCTCCAACGTTCCGACGTCGAACAGGATGCGAGGCACCGGCGCCTCATCGGTCGGGTTCGAGGAGTCGCCGTCTGCCAACGTCACCACTGCCACCGTCCTGTCGCCATGCTTGTGTCCGTCCTCGGCCCGCGCCGACGCTGTACCGGCGGTGGTCCGGTGCCGTACCGGAAGAACGCGCCTTCGCGGCCGACCGGGGAGCCGCCTGTCCGTGACACAGTCCACACGGACACGGTCGCCAGTGAACAGGAATCTATCATTCGCATTTGCTAGCGTCTGAGCTGTGCGACTGACGAAGTTCACCGACCTGGCGCTGCGTTCCGTGATGCGGCTGGCCGTCTGCGCCGACGACGAGGTGCTCACCACCCGCGAGGTCGCCGAAGCCATGGACGTGCGGCACACACACGCGGCGAAGGCGATCACACGCCTGCAGCACCTCGGTGTGATCGAGGCCCGGCGCGGCCGTGGCGGCGGTCTCGCCCTGACCGGCTTCGGCCGTCGAGCCTCGGTCGGCTGGCTGGTACGCGAACTCGAGGGCGAGGACGAGGTCGTCTCCTGCGACGACCCGCCATGCCCCTTGCGCGGGGCCTGCCGCCTGCGGCGTGCGCTGCGCGACGCCCAGGAGGCGTTCTACGCGACGCTCGACCCGTTGACCGTTGCCGACCTCGTCACCTCGCCCACCGGGCCGGTGCTGATCGCCCTGGCCGGCCCTCCCCCGCAATAGCCCGAGCCACTGGCACACACGCAGAGCGTCGGGGCCCCTGGGGGCACGGTCACTTGTTCACCAAAACACGAAGATCCTTTACCTATTATCTCGCCGATCCACTCACCCATCCAGGAGTCGCAGTGCTCTCCGAAGAGTCCGTCCCCGTCGTCCGGGCCACCCTTCCGGCGGTCGGAGCCGCCATCGGGAACATCACCGAGCTCTTCTACCAGAAGCTGTTCGAAGCCCATCCCGAGCTGCTGAGGGACCTGTTCAACCGGGGCAACCAGGCCACCGGAGATCAGCAGAAAGCACTGGCCGGCTCCATCGCCGCGTTCGCGGGGCTGCTGCTGGAGAAACCCGACGCCCGCCCCGACGCCATGCTCGCGCGGATCGCGCACAAACACGCCTCACTGGGCATCACCTCCGGGCAGTACAAGATCGTCCACCGCCACCTCTTCGCCGCGATAGCCGAGGTACTCGGCGACGCGGTCACTGCCGAGGTCGCCGCAGCGTGGGACGAGGTCTACTGGCTCATGGCCAACGCGCTGATCGCGCTTGAGGCGCGCCTGTACCAGCGGACCGGCGCCACCGAGGGCCAGGTCTGGCGGCGCATGGAGATCGCGGAGCGGCGCCAGGAGACGTCCGATGTCGTCTCCCTCGTCCTGCGGCCCACCGACGGGGGTCCGGCTGTCCCC
Source organism: Streptomyces violaceoruber (assembly GCA_000720805.1). Taxonomy (GTDB): domain Bacteria; phylum Actinomycetota; class Actinomycetes; order Streptomycetales; family Streptomycetaceae; genus Streptomyces; species Streptomyces cellulosae_A. The sequence continues at coordinate 140,358 of JODI01000025.1, read as the reverse complement.
TTCCGGCCGGGCCAGTACGTCAGTGTCCAGGTCGAACTTCCGGACGGCGCCCGCCAGATCCGCCAGTACAGCCTGTCCTCCGCCCCCGGCCGACCGAATTGGCGCATCAGCGTCAAGCGCGTCCACGGCGTGACGACCCCGGACGGCGAGGTCTCGACGTGGCTCCACGACAACGCGCAGCCGGGTGACACGCTCACCGTGTCGGCCCCGTTCGGCGACCTGGTCCTGCCCGAGGGCGACGGTCCGCTCCTGCTGGCATCCGCGGGAATCGGCAACACGCCCATGCTGGCCATGCTCGACCACCTGGCCTCCACCGGTTCCCACCGCCCTGTCACCGTGATCCACGCCGACCGCTCCCCCGCCGACCACGCGCACCGCGCGGAGCAGCTCGGCGTGGTGCGGGCACTGCCGAACGCCCGGCATCACCTCTGGTACGAGGTGCCGGGCGACCAGGCGCCGGAGGCGGCAACCGGCCAAGCCGACGTGAGCAGCCTGCGCCTCCCGGCCGACGTGACCGCCTACCTGTGCGGGCCGCTGCCGTTCATGCGCGCAGTCCGTGGCGACCTGCTGCGGCACGGCGTGCCCGCCGACAGGATCCACTACGAGGTCTTCGGGCCGGACCTCTGGCTCGGCCAGTAGACGCCGATCCCGGGCGGGATGCCGATACTGGGGAGCCGGTACGGGGAATGCGTCGCGTGGTGTGACCACGGCCCGTGGCACCAGGAGACAGCGGAAGGCGTCGCGGGCGAAGGAGAGTCGGTCACGGGCGTGGGCGGCTTCGACGCCCGGTGCGGCCTCCTCCCTGCGCGCCTGCGGTGTGGCGTCGGCGGAGAGCAGGGTCTCGTCCCGGTGCCGGGGGCGCCGGATAGGGTCGGTCAGTGCGATTCACGGCTCACCTGCGACCCGCTGGAGCCGACGAGGAAGTCCAGGTCGGCTCCGGTGTCGGCCTGCAGGACGTGGTCGACGTAGAGGCGCTCCCAACCACGCCGGGGGTTCGCGAAGCCGGTGACGGTGGCCTCGTCGGGTGTCCGGCCGGCGAGTTCGTCGGCGGGCACGTCGAGGTCGATGCGGCGGGCCTCGACGTCGAGGTCGATGAAGTCTCCCGTCCGTACGAGCGCGAGCGGGCCGCCGGCTGCGGCCTCCGGTGCCACGTGCAGCACGACGGTCCCGTACGCGGTGCCGCTCATGCGGCCGTCGCAGACGCGGACCATGTCGCGGACGCCCTGCTCGAGCAGCTTCTTCGGCAGCGGCATGTTCGACACCTCGGGCATGCCCGGGTAGCCCTTGGGGCCGCAGCCGCGCAGGACCAGGACGGAGTCGGCGTCGACGTCGAGGTCCGGCGCGTCGATGCGGGCGTGGAAGTCCTCGATGCTGTCGAAGACGACCGCCCGGCCACGGTGGCGCAGGAGGTGCGGTGAGGCCGCCGCAGGCTTGACGAGGGCACCGTCGGGGGCGAGGTTGCCGCGCAGGACGGCGATGCCGCCCTCGGCCACCAGCGGATTCACGCGGGTGCGGATCACCTCCCCGTCCCAGATGGGGGCGTCGTCGAGGTAGTCCGCCAGCGGCTTGCCGGTGACGGTCAGCGCGTCGGGGTCGAGCAGGTCGCGCACCTCCCGCAGGACGGCGAGCAGGCCCCCGGCGCGGTGGAAGTCCTCCATGAGGAAGCGGCCGGCCGGCTGGAGGTCGACCAGGACCGGCACGCGGGAGCCGATGCGGTCGAAGTCGTCGAGCGACAGGTCGATCCCGAGTCGGCCGGCGAGGGCGAGGAGGTGGACGACCGCGTTGGTGGAGCCGCCGACGGCGGCCAGTGCCACGATCGCGTTGTGGAAGGACGCCTTGGTCAGGAAGGTGCCCGGACGCCGGTCGGCGGACACCATCTCCACCGCCAGCCGGCCGGTGCCGTGGGCGGCTTCCAGGAGACGGCTGTCGGGGGCGGGGGTGCCCGCCACGCCGGGGACGACCGTGCCCAGGGCCTCGGCCACCAGGGCCATCGTCGAGGCGGTGCCCATGGTGTTGCAGTGCCCGCGGCTGCGGATCATCGACGACTCGGAGCGGGTGAACTGTTCCTGGGAGAGCGTGCCGGCCCGGACCTCCTCCGACAGCCGCCACACGTCGGTGCCGCAGCCGAGCGGCGCGCCGCGGAAGGTCCCGGTGAGCATCGGGCCGCCGGGCACGACGACGGCGGGCAGGTCCACCGAGGCGGCGGCCATCAGCAGCGAGGGGATCGTCTTGTCGCAGCCGCCCAACAGCACCACGCCGTCGACGGGGTTGGCCCGCAGCATCTCCTCCGTGGCCATCGCCGCCATGTTGCGCCAGAGCATGGCCGTGGGCCGCATCTGCGTCTCGCCCAGGGACACCACGGGCAGGTCCAGCGGAATGCCGCCCGCCTCGTACACACCGTTGCGTACCGAGGCGGCCACCTCGTTCAGGTGGGCGTTGCAGGGGCTCAGGTCCGAGGCGGTGTTGGCGATGGCGATCTGGGGGCGGCCGGTGAAGGCATCGCCCGGCAGTCCGCGCCGCATCCATGCCCGGTGGATGTAGGCGTTGCGGTCCTGGCCCTCGTACCACTGCGCGCTGCGGAGCCTCACCCTTGGGTCCCTTCCAATAATCGACACGGAGGTCTAGATTTTGGAACGCCGTGAAGCATACGCAGACGTCCGACGAACCGACAGCCCCCGGCGAGGACAGCGCAACGGGCGCCGAGAGCAGTCGGCTTGTGGGCTCGGACCGTGTGCTGGCCGTCCTGAAAGAGCTCGCGCGGTATCCCGACGGCGTGGGGCTGGAGGAGCTCACCCGGGTGATGGGCAGCCCCAAGCCGACCGTGCACCGGGCACTGGGTGCCCTGCGCCGGGCCGGGCTGGCCGGGCAGGACGCCCGCGGCCGTTATGTACTCGGCGACGAGTTCCTGCTCATGGCCTTCGCCCACCATGAGGCCCGTCCCGAGCACGTCCGCATTCGGCCCGTACTCAAGGCGCTGGCCCACCGGTTCGGCGAGACGGCACACTACGCGGTTCTCGACGGCCGGGAGGTCGTCTACCGGGCCAAGGCCGACCCGCCCACCGGCGCCGTCCGGCTGACCTCGACGGTCGGCGGCCGTAACCCGGCGCACGCCACCGGCGTCGGAAAGGTGCTGCTGGCCCACCAGTTGGGCACTGTCGAAGAGATCGGGGCGTGGATCGGCGCCTCGCCCCTGGTACGCCGCACACCGCGGACCCTGGGCACGGCCACCGACCTGCACCATGACCTGCGGGCCACCCGCGAACGCGGCTACGCCCTCGACGACCAGGAGAACGAGAGCGGAGTCAACTGCCTCTCGCTGCCCGTCTACGCCACCTCACCGGCCGTCCCCTCCGGCGCCGTGAGCATCAGCGCGCTGACCTACCGGACCCCCCTGCGCACCCTGGTCGACGCGGTCGACGAGATCCGCGCGCTGCTCGGGCCTCTGGGAGAGCCGTATGGATGAGCACGGTGGGATCAGCCCCGCCCCCCGCCGGCACCGGTACAGCCTGCCGCGCCGCGCGGGTACATACGTCGAGCCACCGTACGAACCCGGTCCGCCGGTCCCGGCCGGACCCGACCCGATCCCCCTGCCCCGCCGGTCCACCCGGGAGATGCAACTCGTGTACCTCATGCGCATGGGCGCCCCCGGCGCCGAGAAGGCCGTTGGCCGCGTCGACGACGAGACGTGCGTCGCCCTCTCGGACGTCGCCCCGCACTCCGGCGCTCCCCTGATGCGTCCGCACGAGATTCTGCGCACCGGGCTCGACCACCGCGATGACGCGGCCGAAGGCGGCATGCCCGTGGCCGCCGAGCCGATCCTGTTCGTCGACGACGCCCGCACCAAATCGATGACCTTCGACCTCGCTACGCGGCGTCAGCGCGTGCTCGGGCCCCGGTGAGCGCCCGCTCCATGCGCGCGTTCGTGCTGACCGCCCCCGGCACGTACGCGGTGCAGGAGGTCCCGACGCCGGTGGCCGCCCCCGGCGAAGTCGTCGTCGACGTCGAGCGGGTGGGCGTGTGCGGCACCGACGTGGAGTTCTTCACCGGCGAGATGGCCTACCTCCACCAGGGACACTCCTCCTACCCGATGCGGCTCGGCCACGAGTGGGCCGCGCGCGTGGCCGAGGTCGGCGACGGCGTCGACCCCGCCTGGATCGGCCGACGCGTCATGGGTGACACCATGCTCGGCTGCGGCGTCTGCCGCCGCTGCCGACGCGGGCACCAGCACGTCTGTCAGAAACGGCAGGAGGTCGGCGTACGCGGGGAGCGGCCCGGTGCCCTGGCCGAGCAGCTCGCGGTACCGGCCACCTCGCTGCACTTCCTTCCCGACTCCGTCGACGCCGTACTCGGCGCGCTGGTGGAGCCGGGCGGCAATGCCCTGCGCGCCGCACGGGCGACCGCCCTGGGCCGTGGGGGCCGTGCCCTGATCCTGGGCCCGGGCACCATCGGACTGCTGGCCGCGATGTTCCTCCGCGCCGCCGGTACGGAGGTGCACCTGATGGGTCGCACCGACAGCTCGCTCGCCTTCGCCCGCGATCTGGGCTTCGAGCACGTGTGGACGGAGGACTCCCTCCCGGACCTGCCGTTCGACGCGGTCGTCGACGCCTCGAACGCCGCCCATCTGCCCGATCTGGCCCTGAAGTTGGTCGAACCGGCCGGCCGTGTCGTGTACGTGGGACTGGCCGGTGAACCCAGCCGCATCGACACCCGCACCCTGGCCCTCAAGGACGTGACCGCGGTGGGCATCCTGTCCGCCTCCCCCGGCCTCGACGCCACCATTCGGGCGTACGCCGACGGATCCGTCGACCCCAGGCCCCTCGTCGCCGCGACCGTCGGCCTGGATCAGGTCGGCTCTGTTCTCGCCGGCGAGCGACCGATCGGGGCCGGGCCGGGGCCCAAGGTCCACGTCGACCCGCGCACTGGCTGACCGCGGTGGGGACCGGGCCCTTGGCTTCGTACGGGGTGCGGCCACGACGGGCACGTCTTCGGCCGGATTGCCGAACTCGTCGTACCGGACGCCGAACCCTGGGCCCGGGACGCCTGATGCTGCGGCGGAGGCGCCGAGTCCACGGCGTCATGCGTCTTGCAGCCGGGACCTCGGAGAACCTGACCGGACGCGGTGACCCTGCCGTGACGCGTGATCGGGGTGATGCGGATCACTATGGGTGAGGGCATCGGGAAGCGGCCTCCAGGGCGTCCTCCCCCGGGAGCAAGCGGTCCTACGACGGAGATGACCGGACGTCAGGGACATGAGCGCCGGCGTCCCGGCGGGATTCACGGCGACACGGGACGTGGCTTCGAGACAGGGGGAACCGGCGTTGCGCCGCGGACACAAGTACAGCGGACACAAGTACAAGTGGGTCGACCGCGAACTGGCCCGGATGGACCCGGAGACCGATTGGGAGCGGATGATCTCGCTCTACGTGGGCCATCGCGTCCCGGAGTTCGCCCTGGCGATGATGATCTATCCGGGCACCATGCGGATGATGCAACCAGCTGCGGGGTCCGCCACCCTGGCCCACACCTCGAAGCTGGAAACGAGGCCCCACCGGCGTTTCCAGGACGGCAACGACTTTCTGATGGCGTGGATGGTGGACGGCTTGTCCAGTGCGGCGGGCCGCAGGGCCGCCGCACGGCTGAACCGCATCCACCTGGGCATCGCCCGCAGGACCCCGCACCTCTCCGGCAACTTCGACGACGTCGACGACTTCGTCTATCCCCTTGTTCTGCTGGCCACGTTCGGCGATCGCCTGCAGATCTCGCTGGGCCTGCCCGGTATGAGCGAGCCCATGAAGACCGCGTGGCATCGCTGGGCGCAGAGCCTCTTCCGTCTCCTGGAACGTGAGTCCGGCCCCTTGGCCGGCGAGGCGTTCCCGGAGGACTGGAACGCGATGACCGAGTTCGCGCTGAAGTTCGACTCGCGGCCGTACGAGCAGACGGAGTCCGGTCATCGCGTGGCGACCGCGATGATGAACTTCTTCGCCGAGCGTTGGTTTCCCGCTCCCTTACGGGCGTTCGGCAGGGACCTGACGCGTTACCTCGCCGGCGAGCGTGTCTGCCGGCTCCACCGGATCGGCTGGATCAGCCCCCGCCGCGAGCGCGTCGTCCGCCTCTTCCTGAAGACCGTCTTCCGCGTCCAGCGCCTTCTGCCCGACTACCGCACACCGCTTCCCGAGCGCCTCCAGCGGACGCGGCGCACCCACGCACAGCTCAAAAGGCTTGAGCCCTACCGAGCCCCGGGCGTCGACACCCCCGCACCGACGGTGCGACAGCGGCGCCGTTGAGGGTGGCATGGTCCCTTGGGCTGCGGGGCTGCGGCCACGGGCGCCGACGTCCCAGGTCCACCCATCGGCCGTCGGCGGGCCAGGAGAACGGCGCGTCGTGGACCGAAAGGCCGGCACAGTGGCGAGGCCGACGCGTCCTTCCGGCCCGCCGGAAGGGAAGCGGACCGGTGGGCGGCCGGCCGTCCCGGAATCAGGAGCGCCCAGGTCGCCGTAGACCCGCCCCGCTGAGATCCGGCTACTGCGGACCGTCCGCCCGGCAGGCGCCACACCGCACTCGGAGGCAAGCCGCCAATCAGCCGTGTGAACAACGCTGCGGGCCAATACACCTAGGTCCGGCCGAGCGCGCCCCGGACCGGGAGGCTGGTGGGCCGGGTGCGCAGGATCTCCTCGACGGAGGAGAGGGCGAAGCGGACCGCGCCGGTGATCACGGCCTCGTCCCCGAGGGCGGACAGCCGCCACTGCGGCAGGTCCACGAGGAGGCTGGCGGCCTCCTCCTCGGCCGCGGTCACGAGCAGTTCCGCGGCGGGTGCCAGGCCGGGGAGGGCGAAGAAGCTGGTGCCGAGCACGACCACCGCCGGGTCGAGTGCGAGCAGTACGGGGGCGATCCCCGCGGCCAGCCGCCGCCCGTACGACGTGATGGCCGCGACCGCTCCCGCGTCTCCTTCGGCGGCGCCTCGGATGATGTCGGCACCGGTGCGACGTGCCGCGTCCGCGGCGACGGCGTCCGGCACCAGGGGTTCGAGGCCCGGCTGCGACGAGGTGCTGCCGGGGAAGCGGATGAAGCCGATCTCACCGGCAGCACCGCGATGGCCGCGCAGCAGGCGCCCCCCGGTGATGACACCGGCGCCGAGACGTTCACCGAGCAGGACGAAGACCATCTCGTCGGCCGCGCCGCCGACCCCGCGCCACTGCTCGCCGAGCGCGGCGAGGTTGGCGTCGTTCTCCACGGCGACCGGGCAGCCGAGGGTGTCGCCGAGGGTGGTGACGATGTCCGCCTCGGCCCAGCCCTTGAGGTTGTCGGCCTGCCGGACCCGGGTGTTGCTCCGATCCACCAGGCCGGGGGTCCCCACGGTCGCGGCCCACACCCGTCGGGCGTCGGCTCCGGAACCGTCGATCGCACGCCGGACCACGTCGGTCACGGCGCGGGCCCTGGCCGCACCGCCCAAGTCGGCTCGTACCGCCCTTCGTTCGACGGCCACCGCCCGGCCGTCGAGATCGGCCAGGCAGGCGCTCACCGAGCGGGCCCGTACGTCCACGCCGACGACGAAGCCGGCGTGCGGGCAGAAGCGGAACCGGCGGGCCGGGCGGCCGGGCGAGCGCTGACCACGCGCGGAGACGGCCGGAGCGACCTCGATGAGGCCGCACTCGGTGAGTTCCTCGACGATGGCCTCGACCGTGGGACGGGAGAGCTTGGTCGCCTCGGCGAGGGAGGAGAGCCGGGGGTGCGGGTCGGCCGAGCGGACGGCCGCCAGGATGGCCGCGGCGTTCGTGGCGCGCAGGTCCGCGACGCCCACCACCGCGGGCAGTTCACGGCCGGGAGAATTCGGCTCCCGTGGACTGCCGAGCGGCCACAGCACCGGAGCGGCGGGGGCTGTGGCCGGGGAGCGGTCCCTGAACGTGGCCAATGATCAACCTCCTGAGGAGCAGCACGACGGCGGCACACGAGCGGCACGACCGAGCCGGCGCCTACCGCCCCGACGATAACAATCAAGCCATGGGGCCTTGACGCGTCCCGGAGCCCCTCCGATTATAAAACGCAACTGCTTTATCGAACCACCCCCGCACACCACCGTCGAGCCCCGACACCGTCGACCCCGACACCGTCGACCCCGACAGCGTCGACCCCGACAGCGTCGACCCCGACAGCGTCGACCCCGACAGCGTCGACATTGCACCACCGTCGACACCCCGAACCCTCGACACCGCCGCCCGCAGAACCCACGCGATCGCGGCTCGTCCACGGCGCCCCCTCACCTGCTCGCGTTCCTCGCCTCCCGCGCCCTCCGCATCCCCCATGCCGCACACCCTCGCGGCCTCATGCCTGATGTCTCCCCTTCCCCCCGCCCCGCCTTCGGCTCCCCTGTCCCGTTCACGCCCAGGAGACCCCATGAGTCCCAGCCCGTCGTACCTGTCCAGACGTACCTTCCTCGCGGCCACCGGCGCGGTCGGGGCAGCGGTGCTCACCGCGTGCAGCGATCTCACCCCGGGCGCCTCGGCATCCGACAAGAACAGCGCCGGCCCCGCCTCCACGGCGGTTCCGGCCGACACGAAGATCACGCTGGTGGTCGCCGACGCCGACGACACCACCATGACTCCCGGCCTGATCGCGGCCTTCCGCGCGAAGCACCCCAACATCAGCGTCAAGCGTCAGTACACAGGTTGGGACGACTACCTCAAGAGCATCAACACCACCATGTCGGCCGACAGCGCCCCCGACATCGCCCAGTTCACCTCCGGCATGCAGAACCTCGTCCCGGGACGGCTGCTGCTCAAGGTCGGCGAGTACGGCAAGGCGTACGGCTGGGCGGAGAAGTTCCCCGGCCTGGACCAGATCACCCTCACCCCGGACGGCAAGACCGTGGGCACCGGTGACCTGTACGGGGTGGGCGGGGGCCTGTCGTTCGAAGGGGTCTACTACAACAAGGCCAAGGCCAGGAAGCTGGGCCTGACCGTGCCCCCGGTCACCCTGGAGGACCTGGAGGCCCTGTTCGCCAAGGCCAAGGCGGCCGGTGAGACAGCGCTCGTGGCAGGCAACCTCGACGGCGGTCTCAACCACCCCTTCAACGTGCTGCTCTCCGCCTATCTGGCGCCGAAGGACCGCGAAGCGTGGGCCTATGGCCACAAGGGCGCCACCATCGTGCTGCCGGAGGCCGAAAAAGCGGCGGAAACGCTCAAGCGGTGGGTGGACAAGGGCTATGTCACCCCGAAGGTCAACGGTGTCAGCGACAACGACGCCACGGCCGCGTTCGCCCAGGGCGAGGGGGTCTTCCGGATCAGCGGCAACTGGGCCGCCGCCGCGGTGGCCAAGGGCCTGGGCGAGGGAGCCGGCTACTTCAACATGCCGCCGGTCGCCTCCGGCGGGAAGGTCCGCACCACCGGCGCCGGGGTGTACTACTGCGTGTCCAGCAAGTCGAAGAACACGGCCGCGGCCGCCGCGTTCCTCGACTTCGCCGCCAGTGCGCAGGCCGCCGCCATCACCGCCAAGGCGGGCTTCATGGCCCCCGACGCGGGTGCCATGCCGAGCCAGAGCGGACTGCTGGGCGATGTCCAGGCGGGCTGGCAGACGGTCGTCAAGGACGCCGGCCTGCAGCCGTTCATCCAGAACGCCTCCACCCCGACGATGGGCGACACCCTCACCACCCAGCTGCAGTTGCTCGCCGGCGGCAAGGTCACCGTGGAGAAGTTCTTGTCCGGTCTGCAGGCGGATTTCGAGAACTACCACAAATGACCACTGCCGACCGACTGACCGGCGCCCCCGCCCCTGCCCCCGGCGCCCCGCCTCCGGCGAAACGCGCGGCAGGCGGCGCCGTGCCGCGGCACGGCCGCACACCGCCGTCCGACCGCCGGCGCCGACGGCGCCGGGCCGTGGCGCTGCTGTATCTGCTGCCGGCCCTGCTGCCGTACACGCTCTTCGCCGTACTGCCGATGCTGCACACCGCCTACCTCTCGCTGTTCGACTGGGACGGGGTGACCCTCCCGTCCTTCACCGGCCTCGGCAACTACCGCCGTATCGTCACCGACCCGCAACTGCGCGCCGCCGCCTGGCACGCCGGTGCGCTGATCCTGTTCTTCTCCGTCCTGCCGATCTGCGTGGGGCTGGTGTCGGCGGCGATCGTGTCCCGGCGTGCCGGCCGCCGGGGCACCGCCCTGGTCCGCACGGTGCTGTTCCTGCCACAGGTCATCCCGCTGGTCGCGGTCGGAATCCTCTGGCGCTGGGTGTACGCCGATGACGGCACCCTCAACCAGGCGCTGCGGGCCGTCGGTCTGGGCGGCCTCACCGATGCCTGGCTGGGCAGCTTCACCTGGGCCCTGCCCGCCGTCGGGCTGATCGGGACCTGGGTCGTGTCGGGCCTGTGCATGGTGCTGTTCCTGTCCGGGACACAACGCATCGACCAGGAGATCTACGAGGCGGCGCGGATGGACGGGGCAGGCCCGGTACGGGAGTTCACGGCGATCACCGTCCCGCTGCTGCGGCCGGAGTTCGCGGTGGCGCTGTCCATCACCGTGATCGCCGCGCTGTCCAGCTTCGACCTCATCTACATCACCACCGGCGGAGGCCCCGGCAACAGCACCGTCGTCCCCGGGATCCTCATCTACCGCCTGGCCTTCGGGGGCGGCGCGGTGGGGGTGGCCAGCGCGCTGGCGGTCGTCCTGACCGCGGTCATCTCCCTCGCGGTCCTGGTGATCAACCGTCTGTCGAGGGAGGCACCGTGACCTCGCTGACCTCACCGACCTCACCGACGTCCTCGGCCTCGGCGACCTCGACCGCCAGAGCGGTCACGGGACGGCTGGCGGCGCCCGTCGTGCTCGCGCTGTTCATGGCCGCAGTACTCGTGCCGTTCGCCTCGCTGCTGCTGGCATCGCTGCAACCCGCGGGCGCTCCGCTGACCGGCTTCGCCCTGCCGCACGGGCTGCACTTCGAGAACTTCTCCCGCGCCTGGTCCGCCGCCGGTTTCGGCACGCTGCTGCGGTCCAGTGTGGTGATCGCGCTGTGCGTGGTGCCGGCCGCCGTGGTGTGCGCGACCCTGGCCGGGTACGCGCTGGCGACCCTCGACGTCCCCGGCCGGGGAAAGCTCTACGCCTATCTGCTGCTCGGCCTGTCCATCCCCACCGAGGGCACCATCATCCCGCTCTACTACGACCTGCGCGCCGCGGGGCTGACGAACACGGTGCCGGGCCTCGCCCTCGCGGAGATCGGCGCGTTCATGCCGTTCGGGGCCTTCTGGATGCGCGCGCACTTCGCGACCATGCCGCGCAGCCTGATGGAGGCGGCACGGCTGGACGGCGCCTCCTCGTGGGCGACGCTCTGGCGAATCCTGCTGCCCAACTCCCGTCCTGCGGTGACCACGTTGGGCGTCCTGTACTTCGTCTGGAGCTGGAACCAGTTCCTGCTCCCGCTCATCCTGATCCAGGACCCGGCCCGGCGCACGGCCCCCGCCGGACTGGGCTTCTTCACCGGGCAGTACGGCGTCGACGTGCCGCTGCTCGCCGCGGCCACCCTGATCGTGATCGCCCCGGTGGTGCTCGTCTACCTGTTCTTCCAGCGGCACTTCATCAGTGGCGTACTCAGCGGCGCCCTCAAGGGCTGAACACGCAGGCCCCACAGACACACAGGAGGTCGGAGAACTTCATGGCAGAACTCGAAGTGGCGCTGATCGGAGCGGGCGGCATCGCCCGCACGCATCTGCCCGCCTGGGTCGCCCTCGGCGCGCGGGTACGCCTCTACGCACCCGACGGCCGCGCCCCTGCCCTGGCCCGGGAGTTCGGCGCGACGTCCGTGGGCTCCCTGCCCGAGGCGATCGCCGGGGCCCACGTGGTGGACGTGTGCACCCCGACCGACACACACCGGGAGATCACTCTGTCCGCCGTCGCGGCCGGGGCGCACGTCCTGTGCGAGAAGCCGCTGGCGCTCAACGCGGCCGAGGCCGGGGAGATGGCCGACGCGGCGGAAGAAGCCGGGGTGAAGCTGTATCCGGGCCATGTCGTGCGCTTCTTCCCCGCCTACGCCCGCCTGCGCGCCCTCGTCGCCGCCGGCGGCCTCGGCCGGGTGGCGGTCGCCCGGTTCACCCGCACCGGCCGCTATCCCACCTGGAGCGGCTGGTTCGCCGACCCGGCGCGTTCGGGCGGGATCCTGACGGACCAGATGATCCACGACATGGACATCGCCCGCTGGCTCTTCGGCGACGTCGTACGGGTCCACGCACGGCAGCAGGGACACCTCACCGCTCCCGCTCCGGAAGGGGCGGTCGCCACCGGGACCGCCGTGCTCACCCACGTGGGAGGCACCCTCACCCAGATCGTGGGTGTGTGGGGGCCGCCGGCGACTCCCTTCCGCACCACCTTTCATGTCTCGGGCACCGGCGGCACCGTCCAGCACGACTCCCAGGCCCACGTGGACCTGCGCGTCACCGGCACCTCGGCCGACGGCCCGGCGGAGGGCATACCGGCCGGAGATTTCGGCCGGTCGCCCTACCTCACCCAGATCCAAGAGTTCGCCGAGGCGTTCGCGGGCGGCCCGGAACCACGGGTGAGCGCCCGGGACGGCGAGGCGGCCGTACGTATCGCCGAGGCCGCAGCGGAATCCGCTCGTACCGGGCGGGCCGTCGAGATCTCCGCGCACCCGACTGCCGTAGCCACGGAGGGAATCGGATAGTGAGAGTCGCAGTACTGTCCTTCGCCCATGTACACGCCGCGACCTACATCGAGCTGCTGCGCGACCGCGACGGCATCGAACTGGTCACCGCGGATCCCGACGCCCCACCGGACGATCCCACCCGGGGCCGTCGCCTCGCCGAACGGCTGGGTGCGGCGTACGCCGACACCTGGGACGAGGTGTTCGCCCTCCGCCCCGACGCCGTCGTGGTCACCAGCGAGAACGCCCGGCACCGGCATCTGGTCGAGCGGGCCGCCGCGACCGGGGCGCACGTGCTGTGCGAGAAACCCCTCGCGACCACGGAGGCGGACGCGCGGGCCATGATCGACGCGTGTGAGCGCGCGGGAGTCAGCCTGATGACCGCCTATCCCGTACGGTTCAGCCCCGCGTTCACCGCCCTGCGCAGCGCGTTCGCCGACGGCCTGCTCGGCTCGCTGATCAGCGTCCACGGAGCCAACAACGGCTCCAACCCGGCCCGTTCACGCCCCTGGTTCGCCGACCCCGAACTCGCCGGCGGCGGAGCCCTGGCCGACCACACCGTCCATATCGCCGACCTCATGGACGCGCTGCTGGACGGCGAGCAGGCGGCGGAGGTGTACGCCCAGGCGAACAGCATCCTGGACGACGGCGGCCCCGTACCGGACGTGGACACCGCGGGACTTGTCACCATCCGGTACCCCAGCGGAGTGGTCGCCGCCGTGGACAGCAGCTGGAGCCACCCACCCGACCACCCGACCTGGGGCGGGCTCGCCATGACCTGCGTGAGCGAAAAAGCCATCGTGGAGTTCGACGCCTTCCCTCCGCTGCTCGGCGGATTCGACTCCACCACCGGTCGCGACCGCTGGGAGGCGGGCGGGGCGGACCTGGACGCCGCCATGCTCGACGAGTTCCTCGACTCGGTACGCTCGGGCCGACGGCCTTCCCCGGACGGCGAGGCCGGCCTGCGGACCCTCCGGATCGTGCTGGCCGCCTACGAGTCACTGCGCACCGGACAGCCGGTCGCCCTGCCGGACCCCCTGGGCGTGACAAGCGGCTGAGCCCCTGGCGGACCACCGCCCCGACGCGTCCACGAGGCAGGCCCCGCGCGGTCAGCCTGCCGACCCGGCCGTCGGCGACGGCGCGTGCCCCCGCTCGTCCTTCTGGAGCAGCCGGCTCCTGGCGGTGGTCGCTCCGTCCTGACCGAGCGAACGGGCATTCGACTGTGACGGGTCCCGTGAGTCTCCCCTGCGCGGTACACGTGACGCCGGGGCAGGTCCATCGGCAACGATCAGGGGTGATCGCTCCGGCGGATCACGGGCCGACATGGACGAAAGAAGCCCACAGTGCGATGGGCAGTGTGGCGGAGAGCGTCCGCTGGGTGCGGGCGAGCGCCAAGGCAGGTGGCTCCCCTCGCGCAAGGCGCTCGTGGTAGTGGGCCATCAGGTCGGGGGCGGTTTCGTCATCGATGGGCCACAGCGCGGCAAGGACGGAACGGGCGCCTGCCGCGAGTAGGAGCGGAGCGGGACCGATCGCCTCGTCCGGCAGACGGGTGCCGGTCAGCGCGGCGTCGCAGACCCCGAGGACCAGATGGACCGGGGAGGCGAGTCTCCTGCCGAAGAGGTCCCCGAGCCGGACGCCGGCTCCGAACCACAGGACGGAGTCGAACGGATCCTCGAAGTCGATTCGGAAGTGGCACGCGACGTGCGCCACGTCCACGTCCTCCAGGTGTGCCAGGAACGCAAGGGCGGCGCCACCGCCGTCCGCGGGCACGGCGGATGAGGCGGCCGGGCTTTCGGAGGACCTCTTGCTGTGGCGCAGAACGCGACCGGGCGAAGGCACACCGGTCGACGCAGCGACCAGTACCTCGGCGTTCGCGTAGCAGGAAGCGACCCGATGGGCCTCGGCCGCTGCCGCGGGCAGATGGTCCGCCCCCTGCCCCGCATCGCAGACCACCGTCGCCCTGGGCGCCGTGGGCCACGGTTCGGCAGGGCCGACCGCGCGCGCGTTGGGCAGGACGCAGGGGACGGTCCGCTCGAACAGGGCCTCGCCCTCCTCGGTCCGCGCGACCGTGAGCGGGAGCGCCGCCACCCGGCCGACGGGCACGAGACCCACGGCGCTCGCGCCACCCAGCGCTCCCACGGCGTCCATCTCCGTCACGACCTCGGCGACCAGGGCGTGCCAGGTCCAGTTCACGGCTGATTCGACGGCGGCGTTCCAGTGGTCGAGCTGGTGGTCCGTGTCGATGGCGCCGTCTGTCGTGTCCCGCGTGTCGAACGCCTCCCGCAGACCGGTGAGCACCTCGTCGATGTCCGTCACGGTCACGTCGAGGAGGACGGGCGTCACCACGCCGTCCCTGGCCACGACGAGAGCGACACCACCGGCGTAGGTGACCGCCCAGTAGACCAAGGGGCCGTCCAGGCGTCGCGCGGCGGCGACGACGTCATCGAAGACGACCTTGTCGGCGGGGCGTCCCGCGGCTTCGGCGAGCAGCGTGGCCGACGCCTGTTCGAGGTGGACCACGGCCCGCTCCGGCGCGCCGGACCGTACGGCGGCCAGGGCAGCCGTGGCCGCAGTCCCCTGTACCGCCAGCCGCGCACGTTCCCGGTCCTCGAGACGGGGTCGTAGTGCCGTCAGGTTCCGCGCGGCGTCCAGCGAGAGCGCGAGGGCCTGTTCGCATTTGTCCCAGATCTCGAACTGGAAGGCGACGTCACCCAGTCTCTGCCCGGCGAACTGCGTGATGTAGGGCTGTTCCGCTGCGAGGGCGTCGTCCCACAGATCGCAGGCGCGTTGCAGGTCGGACAGGTGGGAGGGCGGCTCGGTGCGTTCGGCCCGGGAGGCGTGGTGGCAGCCGAGGGTGTAGGCGATACGGGCGTAGGCCGAGGAGCTGTCCTCCGCCTGATCGAGGGCCTTCTCGTAGAAGCGGATCGCTTCCTCGAAGTCCTCCTGGGAATCCGTCAGTTCGGCACGGGAGGACAGCCGGGAGGCCAGGTTCGTGTGGTAGATGACGGAGTCGGGTGACGTCCGCGGGGTCAGTTCCAGAGCCTCACGCGCGTAGCGGATGGCCTGGTCGAGATCGGCGATCGCCGTGCTCGCCCGGCCGTCGGACCACAGTGCCAGTGCCTTGCTCTCGTACATGCCGCCCGCTGCGGCGAGAGCGACGGCTCGTTCCGGTGACGGTGCCTGTCGCCTCGCGAGGACGCGGAGCAGACAGGCGATGCCCTCCGTCAGGTCGCGCCGCTCGCCGGCCAGCTCGAAACGCTGATGGAGCGCGTGCGCGAGATTGACGCGCAGCGCCGTCTCGATGTCGACGCGGACACCCGCGCCGAGCGCCTCACGCGCCAGAGAGATCGTCTGGTCGAGGTCGTCGCGGTTTCCGTCGTGCTCGAACCGCTCGGTGACGGTGAGGCAGATCTGGTTGGCGAGGATCGCGCGGTCCTGACGGCTGAGCCCGCCGCGGGTCCGTGCCTCCTGGGCCCGGGTGATCGCGGTGTCCAGCTCGCGCCGGTCACCGCGGTGGCCGTAGCGCGCGAAGTCCAGCGCTGCCGCGGTGCCGAGGTAGCCGGCCCGTCCCGGGTGATCGGCGGGCAGCAGGGTGAGGGCCCGTCCCATGGCCGCGCCGGCGTCTTCCAGGTGCCTGCCGTGCCCTTCCCGTTCGAACTGAGCCAGCCTCACCTGGGCGAGGGTGTCCCACCAGTTCGCCTCGTCCGCGGCTCGCATCGGACCACGTGGCCGGTCCCGCATCAGGGCTGCGGCCTCGTCCAGCGGCTCTCCCGTGCCGGCTCCACTGTGGTGGGAGGCCAAGAGCGCCAGGGCGAGGTTGGCGCGGGTGCCCGCCTCCATGTCCGGGTCGGTGAGAGCGATCCGGGACGTCGTGACGGCGCGTTCCACGTCCGCCGGATCCCGGTGCAGGCTGTAGCGCTTGCTGTACGCCGTCGCGAGGTTCCGGGCGATCGCCGCCCGCCCCTCGTCGTCGATGCCCTCGTCCCCGAGTGCGGGGGCGAGCAGGGCCACGCACTCCTCCAGGTGGTCGGCGCGGTCCCGCTCCTCATAGGAAGTGAGCAGGGCACTCGCGAGGTTGACCCGGTCGGTGACCCAGGTGCTCGCGTCAGGGGCCCCGACCCGGGCGCGGCCGAGTGCGAGCGCGTCCTCCAGGTCGGCGAGCGCGGCTGCTCCCCGGCGGCGAAAGCGCCGGACCAGGTCGACGGCGAGGCAGACTTCGACGCGGCGTCTGGTACCTGCGTCGAGGATCAGGCCGAGCAGTTCTCTGCCGGACCGTACTGATTCGTCCTCCAGGTCCGCTAGCTTGTCCTCGTCGTCGAGATGGTCGTCGAGGGCCTGCTGCAGACGCTCGTGGTGCAGAACCTTGGCTTGGACGTGTTCTTCGCAGTCCGCGATCGCGGCCGGGAGCGCGTTCACAGCGTGAGTCTAGGATCCGCGGAGCGACGGCGGCGGCTTTCCGCGACTCACCCGCACCGCTGAATGTGAGGGCTGCCCATGAGCGCTCGCCTTGCCGCCGCACGGCTGGCCGGACTCTGGCCACGCCTGCCCGCGGTGGCGAGTCCCGACTGGCTGCTGCTCAGGCCGGGGTTGGTGGCGGAGATCGAAGTGATGTCGCAGGCGGGCAGCGACAGCGAACGAGCCGGTGGCGCCGAGCGGTTGCTGTCCCTGGCCGGAGAACTTCCCGGTGTGCCGGCCCTGTTGAGACCGGCGGGCGGGGCCGGGCCCGGTGCCGCCGGCGAGCTGTCGTGGCGCGAGGTGTGCGTGGCCCTCGCCGGGGCGGCGGACGCCGGAGAACGGTTCGAACAGGCCTCACTCCTCGCGCACCAGGCCCTGGGCCGGTACGCGGACGGCCTGAGGATGACGGACACCCTGCTCGCCGCGGGGGTCGCCGGCGCCCTGGGAATCGACGCGGAGGCGCTCGTCGAACCGGGCCAGTGGGAGCAGAGCGGGCACTTCGGTGAACGGCAGAGCATCCTGCGGGGTTCCGTTCCCAGGCTGGTCCCCTGGAGCGACCCGCTGTCCTGGCTCCTCGAGCACCCCGAGGAGGCACTGTGGGTGGCCGATGTCTGGCAGCTGGTCGCCGGCGCCTCGCGCGGTGTCCGGCTGACAGCGGCAGACGGGAACGCCGAGGTCGCCGCGGTGCTCGCGCAGGGCACCGGTGTCCTCTCCGTCGCGCACGACGCCCGCGCGGCCGACGCGTCGCTTGTGCCCCGCTGGAGCTGGCCCCTGCGCCTCACGGTCCTGCCGGGAACCTCGGCGGCCGCACCCCTGCGGCAGGAGCTCCTCGCGGCGGTCGAGGCGAAGGCCGGGCTGCTCGCTCCGGTCGCCGCCGACGGCCGCTGGAGCCGTGCGTCCTTGCTGCTGGTCCCCCACACCGGCGACAGCGGCACGCTCGGCTCCTACGTCGGGCCGCCCGCCACCGCGGTGGTAGTGGTGGGCGAGTCGCCCGAACTGGTGCCTTCTGCCGAGGAGTTACGGTCGCTGGCCGCGCGGCACCGGGCAGCCGTCGCCGCCGCGGCGCACCCCGGCCCCTCGGCGCGGCGCTGGCTGGAGGCCCTGCTCGACCGGCTCTCCCTCGACCTGCCCCTCGACGTGGCTCTGTCCGGTGCCGCCAGGGAGTGCGGCGCGCTCGTGCCGGTCATGGCCGCGGACCCGCGCTTCCTCGACTCGACCCGGATCCGCCCGGTGCTGGCCGCCGTACCGCCCGATGCCCTCGAGCCGTCCGAGGAGGCCCGGGTGGGCCGTGCGCTGCGCGGCACGCCCGGGGCCGGGGAGACCGCGCTCACCCCTGCCGCGGCCGGTGACCTGCGCGCGGTGGCCCATCGGGCCCGGCAGACGCCCGCCCGGTACCTGCGGGCCGACGTGGTCGACCCGGACGGCACCGCCGTGGCTCACGGGATCGTTCCGGACAGCGTGTTCCACGTCCGGGTGCTCCTCGCCGCCGGCCCACGGGCGCACCCCGCGGAGCCGGTGTTTCCGGCCGACAGCCTGCCTGAGGGGCGGGCACACCGGCTCACCGTGATCGCCATGGATCTGACCCCCGCGCCGGGCGGCGGACGCGCCACGGCGCAGGAGATCGAGCTTCCCGGTACCGGCGACAGCAGCGCCGCGAACCTCCGGTTCACGGCCGGTGCCGCCGGTTCGGACGTCCGGATCTGGATCGCCGTGCTGTACGGCTCGCGCCTCCTTCAGACAGGGCTGCTGAGCGGGCGCGTCGGGGCGCGGGAGGCACCGGTGTTCCGCGTCGAGTCCGTGGTCCGTGCCCGTACCGACGAACTCGACCTGGCCCGGTCCCACGACGCGACCCTCCTCATCGGGCGTACGACGCAGGGTCTTCCGCTGGTCACGGCACGGACGGAGGGATTCGTCCACCTCAGCGCCTCGCACGGCCTCCGCAAGAACCTGGAGGTGCTGCTCGACGGGCTGCGCGGGCTGGTCGACGGAGCCGACGGCTTCGGCGGGTACCGGAGTCCCGATTTCGCCGGCCTGCTGATCGAGTTGGCGCGACGCGGACGCAGACTGCGCAAGGCCCTGTTCGCGGTCGACTGGGAGAGCGACGGACTTGTCCGGCAGCTGCGCGAGGCACGCCACATCTCGGTGTACTCGGCGGGACCCGAGGCGATCCTCCCCGTCGAGTTCCTGTACGACCGCGAGCTCGAGACGGCACCCGGGCGGACCCTGCATCTGTGTCCTCATGCCCCGGCGTACGTGGACGGCGACGACTGCGCGGGCTGCCCGGAACGGGACGACCGAACAGCCGTCTGCCCCTTCGGCTTCTGGGGGGCGTCGAAGGTGATCGAGCGCCACGTCCGGCGGGAGTCCGCCGACACGCGCTTCGCCCTTGCCGTCAGCCCGGACGTCGAACGGCACGCCTGCGATCTCGCCCCCGTGTGCGCCGCCGCCTCCGCGCGGGCCGACCACAACGACGTCCACGCCTGGACCACCGCCGTGGCGTCCCTGACCGAGGCGGAGCCGGAGGCGGTGCGGCTCGCCGCCGACTGGACGGGGCTGTACACGCTGGTCCGCGAACTGCGCGAGCGGGGCACCCGGCCCGGCGCGGTCGTGCTGTTCCCGCATTCCACGGAGAAGGCCGACGGCGTCACCGTCCTGGGGCTGGGCGAGGGCGACGAGATCGATGTCGTCGACGGGCTGGAGTTCCTCTTCGCCCATGACGGCGGACCGGAGCCGGTGGTCCTTCTGCTGGGCTGTGCGACCGCCGGCGGGTCCACGCTCTTCTCCGACGCCTCCACCGCGCTGCTCGACGACGGCGCTCCCGGTGTCGTGGCCACCGCGGTCCCCGTGCTCGGGCAGCACATCGTCCCCGTCGGTGTGCGGCTGCTGGCGGAGCTTCGGGCCGCGGCCGCCGAGCCCTCCGGCTCTCCGCTGGGCGAGGCGCTGCTCAGGGCACGCCGGAAACTGCTGACGAACGGCGACGCGTGCGTGCTGGCGTTGATGAGCTTCGGCGACACGGACTGGGAGGTGCGTGCCGCACACGGCACGCCGGGTGGGCGGGAGACGTCATGATCACCGTGGAGGCACTCCCGGCTCTCGCCGGCGACTGCCTGTGGGTGGAATGGGACGACGGCGACCGGCGCAGGAGGATGCTCATCGACGGGGGCACGGTGCGCGCGGGGTCGGCGCTCGCCGAGCGGTTCGCCCGTCAGCCCGTCGACGCACGGGACTTCGAACTGGTCGTGTGCACCCATCTCGACGACGACCACATCGGCGGGCTGCTCGGCCTGCTGGCCTCACCCCCGGAGGGCTTCAGCACGCAGGACGTCTGGTTCAACGGCCACCACCACCTGCTGCCGCCCGACCTGCTCGGCATGCCGAGAGCCGAGCAGCTCACGGCGCTTCTCACCGAGGCCGGCACCCCGTGGAACACAGCGACAGGCGGCCGGTCACTGGTCGTACCCGCGGACGAAACCGCACCATTGCCAGTGATCGAACTGCCGGGGCTCACACTGACACTGCTCTCCCCCACACGGGAACGGCTCGCGGCGCTCCGCGACAGCTGGGACGCCTGGAAGGCGGAACAGCGGCAAGGAGCGGGTGCGGAACGCCCGGCACCGCCCGACCTGCTGGGGCCGTCACAGCCCGTCGCGGAGATCGACTGGCATCGGCTGGCCCTCGACTACACGCCGGACAAAGCGCCCGGCAACGGTTCCAGCATCGCCTTCTGTGCCGAACACACCGCCGACGGCAGCCGGGTGCTGTTCACGGGTGACGCCCACGCCGAGGTCCTGGTCGCCGCCCTGAGGCGGCTCTCGCCGGACGGCCGCTACCGGGCAGACCTGTGCAAGGTGCCCCACCACGGCAGTGCGCACAACACCAGTCCGGAGCTGCTGGACGTGCTCGACTGCGACCAATGGCTGATCACCACCGACGGCGGCCCCGCCGTCAGGGGTGCGGAAGCGGAGTACCGGCCCGGGGAGGGCTCGCATCCGAGTCTGCGGACCATGGCACGCCTCATCCTCGGAGCCCGGTGGCCGACCCTGTGGTTCAACCACCGGGTGCCCAGCACCGAGCGGTACGACGACGGATTCCTGCAGCACAGGCTCGGCTTCCGGGCTCGGTACCCGCCGCGCGGTGCCAAGGGCATCAAGCTCGTGGTCGGTCCCGGCACCGTGAGCCGGGCCGCCCCGCCCCACTGAGTCATCCCAGGTGCACCAGCCCGGGCCACACCACCGCGGGCTGCTCGGCGGCCGCGTCCCGCTGCACCGCGGCCAGTGCCTCCGCCGGTGCCGTGCCCCCTGCCAGCCGCCGGTGGTAGGCGCCCATGAAATCGGCTGCGAGTTCGTCGTCCAACGGCCACAGGGCGGCGACGACGGACCGCGCCCCGGCCGCGAGCAACGCGGTGCCGAGCCCCAGTGCCTCGTCGGGCAGGCGGATGCCGGCGAGTCCGGTGTCGCAGGCGCTGAGGACGAGATGCGGGGCGCCGGACAGCCGATGGTCCAGCAGGTCCGCGACCCGTACGCCGTCCCCGAAGCGGAGCACGGAGTCGAGCGGCTGCTCGGGGTGCAGGTCGTAGTGGCAGATCACGTGGGCCACATCGGCGCCGGCGAACGCCTGTGTCCACCGTGCCGCACCGGCCTCCGTCTCCGGCGCCGCCGGCGCCGTCCCTCTGGCCCGCAGGACCCGCCCCTTCTCGGGTACGAGTTCGGCCGGGCGGGGCACCGACAGGCGCTGTGCGCGGGTGTAGCAGCCGGCGACCAGGTCGGCCTCCGCCTCGGCGTGCGGCAGCCTGCGCTCCCCCTGCCCCGGATCGCATCCGACGACGATGCCGGGAGCCGCGGGCCAGGGCGCCTGCGGGCGGACGGCACGGCTGTCGGGCAGGAGCCTGGGCACGGTGCGGAACAGCAGGGACGCCGACCGGGAACCGGCCGCCGCGGCGAGCGGCAGGGAAGCGAGGTGACCGACGGGGATCAGCCCGACCGTGGCGCTGCCGTCGAGGGCGTCCGCCACCGGGGCGACCACGGCCTCCCACGTCCAGCCCAGCAGTTCACGGACCGCGGTGTCCCAGTGCGCGAGCATGGTGTCGGCCCGGGCCTGCTGCCGGGTGAAGGCCGCCCGGAGAGCGCTGAGTCGGGATTCGACCTGCGCGCTCGTCACAGCGAGCGGACACGCCACGGTCCGTCCGTCGGGGCGCACCACGACGGCGAACCCGCCCGCCAGGGTGGTCGCCCAGTAGACCAGCGGTCCGTCCAGCGTCCTGGCGGCGTCGACGACGTCGTCGTAGCGGGCCCGGTGCGTGCGCAGCGCGAGGGAGCGGGCCAGCAGCGTGGCGGTGCCCTCCTCCAGGCGCAGCACCGCCTCGCGTGCGGATCCCGCCCTCAGCTCCGCCAGGGCCGCGGCCGCGGCGACACCCTGCACCTGCGTCCTGGCCAGTTGCCGATCGGCCTCGAGACCGCGCCGGGCGCTCAGTTCATCGGCGGCTGCGAGGGCCGCCCGGTAGCCGAGGGCCGCCGTCGGCCACTCCTGGAGAGCGAAGGAGGCGTTGCCGAGTTGCTGGCCCGCCTCGATGGTCACGAACGGCTCACCGAGGCTCACGGCCTCGTTCCACCGTTCGAAGGCGCGGCGCAGGTCGGCCGCCTCGGCGGCGTCGAGCGGCGCTGCCGGAGGTGACGCGTCCGGGAGCGCGACGCCGGAGTGCAGCCCGGCTCGTTCGGCGTGGCGGCACCCGAGCAGGTAGGCGGCACGGGCGCGCACCGCGGATCGCGCAGGGGCTTGGCGCCATGCCTCGTCGAGCAGTGCGATCAGCTCGTCTAGCGGTGCGCCGGGGTGGGCCGGTCCGCGGTCCGCGCGGTCGGTGAGCACCGTCACCTTGTTGATCAGGGAGCCGGCGCGGTCCGAGGAGGCCGCGGGGGTCAGGCCGATCGCCTCGTCGATCCGGGCCAGGGCCTCTTGGAAATCCGCGTCGCGCTCGGTCCGGCGGGCCTTCTCGGCGAGCAGGAGGGCCAGGGAGTTGAGCGCGTCGGCCTTCTCCGGAGCGTCGGGGGCGCGGTGCGTCACCCACCTCATCAAGGCGATGCCCTGTTCCAGGTCCCTGGCCAGGTGGTAGGAGTCGTATCGCCGGTACAGGGCGTTGGCGAGGTTGGTGCGCAGTCCCAGTCCGATGCTCAGGGGCAGCGCCCTGTCCAGGCTCCGGCGGGCCACCTCGACCGCCCGGTCGATGTCGTGTCGGACCCCGTCGAGGGTGAACCTTTCCGTCAGCAGCAGACAGGCCTCGTTCGCCAGGACCGCCCGTCCTTGGGGGTCGGAATCGGGATCACCGTCGAAGGCGTCCAAGGCCTCCTCCGTCAGATCGATCGCCTCGCTGAGAACGGCGCGGTCGTGGTGGGCGAGGTGGCGCAGGTGAGCGACGGAGGCGGCCGTGCCCACCAGGGACGACCGTGCCGCAGGATCATCACCGGCCGCGTCCAGCAGCGTCCTGATCAGCTCCCACGCCTCGGCGAGCCGGTCTTCGTCCCCGTCCTGGGCGCAACGTTCGCGCAGCACGCGGACCAGTAGCTCGTGGCGCCAGGCGCTCGGGGGCGCGGTGTGATCCGCCAGGGCGGCCCTGGCGAACCGCTCCGCCTCAACCAGGTCGGTGGCCTCGCCGCCCGCCGTGCGGAAGCGCTCCAGGTAGGACGACGCCAGCGACGCATGGCCCTTCGCGGCCACAGACGGGTCCTCGGAGGCGGCCGTGACCGTGTAGGCATCGATCGCCTCGCGCAGGTCCTCGACATCGCGGTGCAGGTCGTAGAGCCGAGAGTGGAGATTTCCGCGCGCGCCCGCGACGACGGCGCACTCCGCGGGGCTGACGGCGTGTCCGGTCGCCGCCGTCAACGCCGCACGCGCCTCGTGGAGATGCTCCTCCCGTCCGGTCCAGTCCCAGGAGGTCATGAGCAGGGAGGCGAGGTTGACGTGGGCCGCGCACGCCCACTCCGGGCCGGTCGACTCCGCCTGGGCCCGCCGGACATCCAGGGCCTCGTCGAGATCTCGGGGCGCTTGCCGCCGCAGATAGCGTTCCAGGAGCGCGCCGGCGCAGAAGTCGGACACGAGGGCCCGGTCCTCGGCGGCCAGGTCGCTCCCCAGCAGCGCGAGGGCGACCCGTAAGCCGTCGTCCCGCGGGTCCGGCCGTGCCCCGTCGGGCGTCGCGATGTCGTCCGGCTCGTCTGCGTAAAGGTGTTCCACCAGCCGCAACGCCAGGGCAGGGCCGTCCGGAGCGGACAGGTCGACGGCGGCCAGCAGCCGCCAGGGTTCGAAGGTCATCGACATGCTCGTTCCGTGGTGAGGGGGTCAGTTCGCGTCGGCGGCCGGGCTCGCGGCATCCGGTATGTTCACCGTCTCGTAGAGCTGGCGGGCGTAGTCCCAGGCTGCGGACTCGACCCAGCTCGGGCGCACGGCGGCGTACCAGAACATGAACAGCGCCAGGTCCATTGCCGCGAGCACCGACCACAGCATGACCTGCCCGGCCTCGATCCCTTCTCCGGCCGCGGCGGTCCAGGCCACCGCGCCCGCGAGTCCGGCAAAGCCGAGGGCGGCCCCCGTCAGAGCCCAGCCGCGCAGTCCGAGAGCGTTACGCCGAAAGCCGTACTCGCAGTTGTGCTCGGCGACGAGGCCGCCTCCGGTCAGTGCGCGGGCCCGGGCACGCAGGACGGCCCCCACGGTCTCGTAGACCTCGTCGGCCTTGACGCGATCGCCGCGTTCTTCCTCCTCGGACGGCAGCGGCAGCGAGCTCCCGACGATCTCCTGCACCCGCAGGCGCAGGTAGACGAGCTGGGTCCGGTTCATCGGCCCGCTCCAGCGCAGGAGTTGGACGCTGGGCTTGCCGCCCCACCCCGTGAAGAGCTCCTGCTCGATCCTCTTCCCCCGGGCGCGGCCGAATGGTTCCGCGAGCAGCAGCAGGCCGACGGGGACGAGTTGGACGAGCGCCCACAACCGGCCTCCCTCCGCCCACTTGGGCGCGACGGCCACCGCGGGCAGAGCGACGGGCAGCACGGAGAGCACCACGGGCCGGATGCGCGCCTTCCAGACGTACCGGTCGGTGGCGCCGAGCAAGGTGCCGATCCCCATGTGGTCCCCCACCGTCCCACTGTGAGGCGGATGCCTGGCGGAGAACTACCCGTGGGGCCCGGGGACCATGCGGCCCGGCTCCCCGGCCGGCGCGCGGCTGTCACCGGGATCGCCTCCGTCTGTTGCAGGCCGGTCCCGCCTACCCGTGGACTCTGCCCTCGCCGGCGGCGAGGGCGGGCGTGTCCCGGGTGAACCTGACCCGGCGCTTCACCGACCTCGTCGGGCAGCCGCCCATGACCTACCTACGGGAACGCCGCCTCGCCCTCGCCGCCGACCTGCTGCGCGAACCCGACGCCACCCTTGCCGCGGCCGCGGCCCGCGTCGGGTTCTCCAGCGCCTTCGCCCTGAGCGCCGCGTTCAAGAGGGAGCACGGCATCAGCCCGAACGAGTTCCGCGCGCGAGGCACGGGCGGAGGCCCGACCGCTCCGCCAGCCCACACCCCATGGAGGGGTGGACGCCGGCGGCCACGGAAGTTGCCGGCAGGCCCCCGCCCCCGCTGAAGGCCGACGCCGGCCCTCAGGCCGAGGCCGGCGTCCGAGCCCGCGGGACCCGTCAGTCCGTACGCGGGGCGCCGGTACCTTTCCGCCTGCGCCCCGCGTACGGCTCAGAAGGTCAGGTCAGAAGGTCAGGCTCCAGCGGTCCAGATAGCCCGGGTCCACGGTGAAGATCCCCGGGGTGTTGTCGGTGACGCGCAGCTTCCACACGCCGTTCGCGGGCAGCGCGGAGGCGTCGACCGTGAAGGTGGCATGCAGTTCGGTACCGGTGTCCCAGACGAAGTCCTTGACGCGGATCACGGTGCCGTCCTCGGCCACCAGATCGATGATCTGGCCTCCGATGAAGTCGTGGACCAGGTCGACGGTGACCTTCAGGTCCGAGGAGGCGTCGCCGGTGCGGCCGGTGACGCGCAGCGGTGACTCGATCGTCTTCCAGTTGGGGATGTCGTGGCGATCGGGGTTGACGAAGTTGTCGCCGCCGGAGGCCAGGACGGTCCAGGTGTAGGGCAGGTCGAGCTTCTCCGCCGCGGAGTTGGTGACGGTGACGGTGACCGCGAAGGTGCCGGCGCGGGTGGGCGTTCCGGAGATACGGCCGTCGGCCGGGTTCAGGTTCAGGCCGTCGGGCAGCCCGGTGGCCGCGTAGGCGAGCTCGCCGGGCCGGGTGGACGTGGCGGTGATCTGCCGGCTGACCGCCTGGCCGACGGCGGCGTCGCGGGCGGAGGGGGCGTCGGCGGCGATGTGGTTGACGTAGCGCGGACCGACGTTGACCGCCGCCCACGCGTTGCCGACCGCCTCGTAGGCGTCGCTGGTGGTGCCGAACAGGTCGGCGGCCGCCTGCAGGGTGGCGGCGCGGGCGCCGGCGTAGTCGGTGGTGCTGGTCATGTAGCGGGTCAGCGCCCGGTACCAGACGTTGGTGGCGTTCGCCAGGCCCAAGGCGGCGACGGGCTTGCCGTCGTAGGTGGGACTGTCATAGGCCACGCCGTTGACGGTGGTGCGGCCACTGCCCTCGGCCAGCAGATAGAAGAAGTGGTTGGCCGGCCCGGAGCTGAAGTGCGGGTCCAGCTTCTTCGTCCCGGTGGTCCAGTAGTCCTGTGACGTCCCCTTCGCGGAGGCGTCCTTTGACGGCTGGTCCATGTAGCGCAGGGGCTTGCCAGTACCGCGGACGTCCGCGAGCTCACCGAGGAAAAAGTCGGGCGTGTCCTTGGCGTTGCCGGCGAAGAACTCCACCGCGGTGCCCATGATGTCGCTGGTGGCCTCGTTGAGTCCGCCGGATTCGCCGGTGTAGATCAGGCCGGCGGTGGCGGAGGTGACGCCGTGCGTCATCTCGTGGGCGGCGATGTCCAGTTGGGTCAGCGGGCGCTTGCCGTCCAGGCCGTCGCCGTACGTCATGCAGAAGCACAGGTCGTCCCAGAACGCGTTGGCGAACCCTGTGCCGTAGTGCACGTTGGAGACGGCGCCGACACCGTCGTCGGCTATGCCGTTGCGGCCGAAACGATCGTGGTAGAAGTCCCAGGTCCGCTGGGCTCCGTAGGCGGCGTCGACCGCCGCGGTCTGGGCCGTGGCCGCAGTGCCGTCGCCCCAGACGTCGTCGGCGTCCGTCACCAGCGTGCGGACACCGCCGGTGACGTCGTAGGTGCGGTGGTTGCCGCGCTGGGGGTCGGCGAGCTCGAAGGCGTCCGCCTTGCGCACGGAGGCCAGCGGAACCGTTCCGCTGTACTGGCTGTTGCCCTCACCGGCCTGGATGTCGTCGTAGGAGGCGAGGTGGGCGCCGGTGACGGCATCGGAGACCACATGGAGACGACTCGGCGTGTCGTTCTCACGGACGCCTGTGACAACGTTGTCCCACGCCAGTCGGGGGGTCCCGTTCGCAGCCCAGACGACCTGTCGCGAGGAAGCCGCCCGCTTCGGCGTGAGGGTCCGCTGCTCGTCGGCTGCCGCCAGCGCGGCCTTCTTCGCTACGGCCGACGGGATCACGGGCTTGGTCGTGGGCACCGAGAGCGCCGGGGGTGTCGTACGCGTGACGCTCTGTTCACCGGCGCGCTCGTGAATGATCACGTCGGCACCGATCACCGGAAGTCCGGCGTAGGTGCGCGCGTAGCGCGTGTGCACCGTGCCGTCGGCGTCCTTCGCGACGTCCGTGGCGACCAGCCCCTCCTTGCCGCCCATGCGGAGGTCGCGGGCCGTGTCGTGAGCGGACTTGGTGGCGCGGTCGAGGAGTTGGTCCCGTTGCGCGAGGGACAGGGGCACGCCTCGCGCCCCGGGTCTGGGCTCCGCGTCGATGTGCCGGGACGCCGAGGCTCTGGAGCCGTTCTCCAGGGCCGAGGCCGGTTGGGCGGTCGGAGCGGTGATCGCGAGGACCGCCATACCGGCTGCGAGTACGCTCGCCAGTCGGCCGCGTGGTGCTGCCGTGCGCGGACGCACGGGTGAACGGCCCGTATCCATGGGTGAGTTGGTCATGTGGGCAGCTCCTTTCGCCGACTGTCGGCGGACAGCGGCGGGAACAGGGGAAACCGCGGGGTGTCGGCCTGCGGTGGGATCAAGACGGGTGCACGGCGGGTGCCGGTCGAGCGCGGACAGATCGTTTCAAGGGCGTCCGGGGGTTGTCAGCACTGCGGAGATCATTGTCCGGAAGTCGGTCAATCGGCAGTCCCGCGAAGGTCATCGGGAATCGCGCCGTCACATGTGCCTTTAACGAAGCGGCAATACAGCGTCAACCAGCAAGGTTGGCCACATCCGGACGGGGGCGCGTCCGCCGGAGTGGCCTTGCGGCCCCACCCGGGAGACCCGCCGACTCCTCAGCCGCCGTCAGCCCAACCTGCTTATCGGCGAGCAGAGTTGAAGAGGTGCGGGGACATGGAGACGGCCGGCGGCCAGGCCCCCGGCCAGGGGGCCAGACCCCCGGCCAGGGGGCCAGACCCCCGGCGAGGGGCCGGAGCCCGTCCACCCCGCGGTCACCACCGCCCGTTTGCCCGCGTCGCCGAGGGCCGGACGACGCGGCGCGTATCGCGGGCTCTCCGCCCGGCCCTTGCCCGCCCCCGCTCAGTCCCGGTGAGGCTCCCGCGAGCCGCCCGGTCGGGCCGGCGGCTCACCCCGGCGGCTCGCGGGAGCCCGGCCCGGGTGGCCGGCCCCCGCCCGGGCCGATCCCGCCGCGCCACCGGACGCAGCGTCGGACGTCCTGCCCGCCGCACCGCCGGCCAGCGCCCACAACGACGCCCACTGACCGGGCTTCAGATCTCTCGGCAGCGACTGCGGGGGGATCTCGTTCCTCCGCAGCCACGCCGCCAGCTCCTGGTGCGGGATCCGCCCGCTGCGCCTCAGGATCTCCTTCCGTGCGGCATGGGGGTCCCCCCGCTCGAGCGAAGTCGAGAGTGGGGGAGTGCGTGCCGGGCGTCGCGACGCCGCGGAGATCCATCAGAAGGGCCCTAGGGGCGCGGACCGCCGTCGGACGGTCAGCAGTCCCCCGTCCACTCCCGGCATGGGGCGGAAGGCGCGCGCCGGGACACGGGAGTGCAGATCGAACTCGTACCACGGCGCCCAGCCGGCCGTCAGCAGGGTCGCCCCGCCGACGCCGGCCCTGCAGCGGGCGACCTCCCACTGGACGAGAAGTACGGCGGTGTGCCAGTTCTGGGCGTCGAGCAGCCGGCGCGTGATCGCCGTCGTCAGATGGAAGGGGAGGTTGCCGACGACCACGTGCGGCGTGCGCGGCAGCGAGTAGCGCAGGAAATCCTCATTCACCACGGTCACGTGAGCGGGGGTGCGGGCGCCGAGGCGCAGGGCCCGCCGGGTGTCGAGCTCGATGGCGGTGATCGTCCTGCCGTGCCTGCTCAGCGGGAGGGTCAGGGCACCGTCACCGGCCCCGATCTCCAGGACGGGACCTTTCGTCCGGGCCACCAGGGCATCGATGGCGTCGATCACGGACCGGTCGACCAGGAAGTTCTGGCCGAGCTCGCGTCTGCCGCCCTGCCGGGAAAATATGACATGAATCTGCTCCGCAACACCGTTCGGAGCCGGGGCAGCACGAAGCGCCGCACCGGCGGGACCCGGAAGCGGGGGCCTGAACGAACGCGGGAACGCGCACCCGCACAAGATTGCGAGGTGACGCGGAGAAGCAGACGCGTGAGAAGGGGCCCGCCGCTAGGCGCGGCGCAGCCTCATGAAATGGATCTGGGTGTGGCAGAGCTGCATGCCGTCAGGCTAACACCGCCTGGCAGCGACCTCGTTGGGGTTTTCCGCCGCCTCCTGAGCCCTTGGGGTCGCGTCATCCGTGGAGCCACAGCGCTGTGCGCACCAGGCCGGCCGGGGCGCCAGGGGGCGGGCCGCCGGTCGACCCCGCACCGGCCTCCGGCGACGGTCCCGCGGCTCGGGAGCGCCATCGACGCCGGTGAGCGCCGCTCTCCTCCCCGGGCTCCGGTGGGCGTAGCGTGGTAAGGACAGCCCAGGCTGCGTTGGTGACCGCACTGGTGTCAGCCGGCGGCCGCACTGGAGGTGTCCTTCGGACGTGGGAATCCGTCGCCCCGGTGGCACGAGAAGATGCCCACAACTGGGCCGCGGCCCCGTGAAGGAACCTGTGATGAGCGCCGACGACGCATACGGCAGCAGCCACCTCACCCAGTGGCTGCTGGAGACCGACTCCCTGGAAGACTTCCTGCAGACGCTGGCGGACGAGGCCCTCGAGCTGTCCCGCGCCGAAGGCGCCGGCCTCACCCTGGAACGCGACGGGCGGCCCCTGACCGTGGTCAGCGCCGGAAGCGTGGCCACGAAGCTGGACGAGAAACAGTACGGCCAGGACGACGGCCCCTGCCTGCACGCCCTGCGCACCGGCCAGGAGCTGCTCGTCGGTGACATGCTGCGGGAGACTCGGTGGGGCGACTATCCCGCGTACGCCGCGGCCTGCGGAATCCGCTCCTCCCTCTCGCTGCCGATCGCCGCCCACACCCACACCGCGTGCGCGATCAACCTGTACGCCGCCCCGCCGGACGCGTTCCGGCAGACGGATCTCGACGCCTTGCGCTCACTCGCCGAGCAAGCCACCGGTGCCATCGCACTGGCCCAACGCATCGCCGACACCCAGGAGTTCGCCGAACAGCTGCAGACCGCCATTCAGTCCCGCAGCGTGATCGACCAGGCCCTCGGGGTGGTCATGGGACAGCAGCGCTGTACCGCCGACGAGGCCTTCGGCATCCTGCGGTCCGCCTCCCAGCAGCGCAACATCAAACTCCGCGTCCTGTGCACCGAGCTGATCACCAACGTCACCGGTCGGCCACCGACCGCTCCGGAGCTGCGACCCCGCCCCTGACAGGACGGGGGGCAGCTCAGAGCCTCCACGCGGGCGAGGCTGTGTCTCGGTCGGCCACACCGGCAGGCCCGGTGGCCCCGGTGGCCCCGGTGGCAGTCGTGGCTTCTCCCCGCGGTTCTGGAGCGGGAACACGGAAGTCGCTCAGCGGCCTCCCACGCGTGGTCACCGTCGGCTTCCCCGCTCACCGGCCCGCAAAGCAGCGACGGCCCGCTCCGCCCGCGACACCCTGCCCGTCCCTCAGTGGTCGTCCGCGACCTCGCCCGAGAACGCGGCGGCCATACGGAGCCAGAGTCGCGCCTCCTCGTCCCTCCCCTGACGTTCCAGGGTGCGGCCCAGCAGCAGGTGGGCGTAGTGCTCCACCGGGTCCCGTTCGACGACCTTGCGCAACTGCTCCTCGGCACGGCCCAGTTGGGCGGAGTGGTAGTAGGTGCGGGCGAGCAGCAGCCTGGGACCGGTCTGTTCCGGAACCTCCTCCACGACGGCGGCGAGGAGCCGGGCGGCGCTGATGTAGTCCTTGGCCTCGAAGAGCAACCGGGCCCGCTCCCAGCGTTCGACGGTTGTCTCCTCGTGCGGGACCCCGGCCCCGTTGTCGAACAGGTGCAGGGCGCTCGCCCACCGGTCGGGCGCGACCTCGCCGTTCGCCCGGTAGTCGTTGAACTCGTCACTCATCGGTACTCCTTAGTCTGCCCGTCTGCCCGTCTGCCCGTCCGTCCGTCTGCCCGTCTCAGGCCACCGGATCCGCTGACGGAGCGTCCGCGGCGTCGCGGGCGGCCAGCAGGGAGGCATGAGTGGGGGCGTCGGGCACGTCGGCCGGCCGGTTCTGGGCGAACTCCTTACGTAGGACGGGTACGACCTCCTCGCCGAGCATGTCGATCTGCTCCAGCACGGTCTCCAGCGGCAGTCCGCCGCCGTCCACGTTGAAAAGCTGGCGCTGGTAGTCGCCGAAGTGCTCACGGAAGGTGAGCGTCTTCTCGATGACCTGCTCGGGGGTGCCGACGGTCAGCGGGGTCTGCTCCATGTACTCCTCCAGGGAGATCCCGCCGCCCATCACCGGCGAGTGGTCGAAGAACGGCCGGAACTCCCGTACGGCGTCCTGGGAGTTACGGCGCATGTACACCTGGCCGCCCAGCCCCACGATCGCCTGCTCCGGCGTGCCGTGGCCGTAGTGCGCGTACCGCTCCCGGTACAGGTTGATCAGACGCTGGAAGTGTTCCTTGGGCCAGAAGATGTTGTTGGCGAAGAAGCCGTCGCCGTAGTACGCGGCCTGCTCGGCGATCTCCGGGGACCGGATGGAGCCGTGCCAGACGAACGGCGGCACTCCGTCCAGTGGCCGGGGTGTTGAGGTGAACCCCTGGAGCGGCGTACGGAACTTCCCTTCCCAGTTCACGACGTCCTCGCGCCACAGCCGGCGCAGCAGGGCGTAGTTCTCGATGGCGAGGTTGATGCCTTCGCGGATGTCCTTGCCGAACCAGGGGTAGACCGGGCCGGTGTTGCCGCGGCCCATCACCAGGTCGACACGCCCGTCGGCCAGGTGCTGGAGCATCGCGTAGTCCTCGGCGATCTTCACCGGGTCGTTGGTGGTGATCAGTGTGGTGGCGGTGGAGAGGATGAGCCTGTCGGTGCGCGCGGCCACGTATCCGAGCATGGTCGTCGGGGACGACGGCACGAACGGCGGGTTGTGGTGTTCACCGGTCGCGAAGACGTCGAGCCCGACCTCCTCGGCCTTCAGCGCGATGGCGACCATGGCCTTGATCCGCTCGTACTCGGTCGGCGTACGGCCCGTGGTCGGGTCGGTGGTCACATCGCCGACGGTGAAGATGCCGAACTGCATCGACCTCACCCTCCCTCTGGTTGATGCATCAACTACGGTGTCGCCAACACGCGGGTGAAGGTCTCTATTCCGCCACGCGGTGCGGCGCAGCGACGGGGAGCGCCCCGCCCGTCCCCCGGTTCCGCCGCCGGCCATCCCCGTACATCGGGCGTCACGGGGTCGCAAACGCGTTGCACTCCACGGTCGCACTCCACGGTCGCGGTACGCGGTCGCGGTACGCGGTCGGTGCGGCACGAACACCGCCCGGAGCGGGCGGTGTTCGTGCCGCGCGAGGTGTTCAGGCGTGACCACGTTTCGGCGGACGACCGGGGCGACCGCGCGGCGGCTCACCCGCTCGCCGGCATGAAGGTCATCGAGGCGCGGGGGGCAGCGTTCGTGCTCCGCAGGCATGACTGCTCCATCGGGGGTAGGAGCCAGACCTGACAGGAGGTGCGCATGGCTGCTCTGGCGGTCTCGTTGTGGGACGTGGACAACGGACAGGGATTGCGGCAACTTGCCGAGATCGGACTCGCACTGGTGCTGTCGAGCCTGATCGGCTGGGAACGGGCGGCACAGCAGAAGAGCGCCGGGTTGCGCACCCACACCCTGGTGGGCATCGCCAGCGCTTTGATGATGGAGGTCTCCCAGCACGGCTTCACCAACGTGCTCGGTCTGGAGAACGTCTCCTTCGACCCCTCCCGGGTGGCCGCGCAGATCGTCTCCGGGATCGGCTTCATCGGCGGCGGCCTGATCTTCGTACGCAGGGACGCCGTCCGTGGTCTGACCACCGCCGCGACGATCTGGCTCACCTGTGCGGTCGGCATGGCCTGCGGCGGCGGGCTGCCCGTCCTCGCCGCGGCCGTCACCGCGCTGCATTTCCTTGTGGTGCGCGGTTATCCCCTCCTCTCGGCCCGTCTCGTCCCCGGCACCGCGGACACCGGCGTCGAGGTCCGGCTGACCTACCTGACCGGCCGGGCACTGCTGCCCCAGCTGATGGAGACGTGTACCCGGCAGGGCTTCCGCATCGTGCAGGTCAGAGCCGAGCGGCTGCCCGGCCGCACGGACCCGGCCGCGCGCGTCCTGCTGGAACTGGAAGGCACCGCGGACACCAGCCGGCTGGCCACCGACCTCTTCGACAACGACGGCGTGCTCGATGTCGAGATGGCCGCGCCCGCCGACGAGGAATAGACGAGTGGTACCGCTGGTACCGTGGGTGTCATGTCGGATCCCAAGGCGATGAACCTGCGTTTTCCGGACCCCGCGCAGCGGGAGGCCATCGCGGCAGCCGCGAAGCAGGCGGGGGTCAGCATGCAGGAGTACATTCTGTCGGCCGCCTACGACCGCGCCACGGCCGTGGAGCGGCGCTTCGTCGAAGGCTTCCGTGCGTCGATGGCCCGCAGCGGCGCGGCCTTCGCCGCTGAGCCCGGCACCGCGGATCCCAGCGCCGAGCAGCGGGCGGCCGAGCAGGAGGCGCTGCGAGAGCTCCAGCACGAGGACCGAGGGCACGCCGCGTGACCCAGCCGGAACCACCGCCGCACCCGCTCGAGGTGGCCTTCCTGCTGCACGCCGCGGAACTGCTGGAGGGCGATCCCCAGGTCGACGACTACGGCCCGCTCTACGCCGCGGTCGCCCGGGTCAACGCCAGGGCGATGGAACGCGAGATCTACGGATCGGTCTGGCTCAAGGCCGCCGCGCTATTGCAGACCCTGGCGAAGCTGCCGTGCCTGGAGCACTCCAACGAGGCTTTCGCCTGGCACGCGACCGAGGCCTACCTGATCCTCAACGCCCGCGAACTCGAGTACGAGCCCAAGGCGGCTGTCGCCCTCGTACGCGACGCCGCCTCCGGGGCCCTCGGTGTCTCCCGGATCGCTCGCCGCCTACGGGACTGGATCACCGCCTGAACCACGCCCCGGCCCGTACAGTGGGCTCGACGCCGAGAAGGGAGCAGGGACATGGACCAAGAAGACATCCTGGCCAGGATCACGGCGATGGTCGACGACGAGCGCAGGATCCGTGACGCCCTCGCCTCCGGGCAGATCGACAGCACGACCGAACACGAACGGCTCGGGCAGCTGGAACGCTCACTCGACCAGTGCTGGGATCTGCTGCGCCAGCGACGCGCGAAGAGCGAGTTCGGCGGGAACCCCGACGACGCACACGTACGCCCGGCGTCGCAGGTCGAGGGCTACCAGAGCTGACCGCCCATCCTGCGGCCGGAGGCCACTCCGGGAACATCGCGAGTCACCGCGGATCACCGCTTTCGCCGAGTGCCGGATCATGAACAGCGCCAGAATCGTGCGTGCGCAGGGCCCCATCGGGAGTGATCGTGCCACCTGAGACCTCGCCCCTGTCGGGACAGACCGTGTGCGGCAATGAGGCCCGCAGCCCCTTGCTTTCCTTCCTGCGGACCGAGACCGGCAGTGCCGCGATACTGCTCGTCGCCGCGCTCGCCGCCCTCGCCTGGGCCAACATCGCCCCCGGCTCCTACGAGACGCTGTGGGGAACCGAACTGTCGGTCCGCGTCGGATCCGGCGGGGTGTCCCTGGACCTGCGTGAGTGGCTGAACAGCGGTCTGATGACGTTGTTCTTCTTCGTCGTCGGTCTGGAGGCACGCCGCGAATTCGACATGGGCGAGCTGCGCGAACGCCGGCGGGTCACCCTGCCGGTACTCGCCGGGCTCAGCGGCATGCTCGTCCCGGTCGCGATCTATCTGGCCGTCAACGCGGGTGAGGACTCCGTGCACGGCTGGGGTGCCGCCATGTCGACGGACACGGCGTTCGCACTGGGCATGCTCGCCCTCTTCGGCGCACGGCTGCCCGGCAGTCTTCGGGTCTTCATCCTCAGCGTCGCGGTCGTCGACGACTTCCTGGCGCTGGCCGTCATCGCCTTCGCCTACAGCGGGGCCGTCGACCTGCCCGCCCTGCTGACCGCGCTCGGCCTCTTCGCCGTCGTCCTGCTGGTGCGGCGCACCCTCGGAGGACGCGTCCCCTCCTTGTACGCGGTGTTGGGCGTGGCGGTCTGGGTGGCGCTCCTGAAGTCGGGGGTGGACCCGGTCGTGACGGGCCTGGCGATGGGCCTGTTGACGTACGCACGCCCGGCGGAGCGCCGGGACCTCGAACAGGCCAGCAAACTGTTCAGGCGCTTCCGCGAGCAGCCGACCCCCGAACTCGAGCGCACCGTACGACGCGGGATCGCCTCGACGCTCTCGCTCAACGACCGGCTCCAGCGGACGCTCCATCCCTGGACGAGCTATGTCATCGTGCCGCTGTTCGCCCTCGCCAACGCCGGCATCACGCTCAGCACCGGCCAGTTGTCCCATGCCTTCACCTCACCGGTCACGCTCGGCATCCTGCTCGGCTACGTGGCCGGCAAGCCGCTCGGCATCATCGGCGCGACCTGGCTCACGACACGCGTCAGCGGGGGGCGCCTGCACCCGCCGGTCGGCTGGGGCGCCATCGCCGCGGGCGGCACTCTCGCCGGAGTGGGCTTCACCGTGTCCCTGCTGATCGCCACCCTGGCCTTCGACGGGGACCGGCTGGAGCAGGCGAAGATCGGCATCCTGACGGCAGTCGTCTGCTCGTTCCTCGTCACCTGGCTGGTCACCCGGGTGATCAGCGCCCTTCCCCGCACCTCCCGTGCCCGTGCCCTCCTCGGCACCGGCCAGACCGTCGTCGACCTCATCGACCCCGTCGACGTCGAGCGTGACCACGTACGAGGGCCCATGGACGCGCCCGTGACTCTCCTGGAGTACGGGGACTTCGAATGCCCGTACTGCGGGCGCGCCGAGCCCGTGGTGCGCGAGTTGCTCGCCGACTTCGGTGACGTGCGCTATGTATGGCGGCATCTGCCGCTCACCGACGTCCACCCGAGTGCCCAGCTGGCCGCGGAGGCGTCGGAGGCCGCCGCGCGCCAGAACCGCTACTGGGAGATGCACGAGCTGCTGCTGCGGCACCAAGGCGATCTGCGGCCGAGGGATCTGCTCCGCTATGCCGAGGAGATCGGTCTCGACGCCGACCGTTTCCGCGCCGATCTCCGGTCGGGGGCGGGTGCGGCCAGGGTCGCCGCGGACGTGGAGTCCGCCGACCTCAGCGGGGTGTCCGGCACCCCCACGTTCTTCGTCAACGGGCGCCGCCACCACGGCGCCTACGACATCGCCACCCTGTCCGCGGCCGTACGCGCCGCTCGGGAACGGGCGGCCCTATCAGGGGCAGTGGGTTGACAGGGGGCGTCTGTGCACCGACGGACCGGCGGTGGTGCACACGTGGGCAAGCCGCGTGCGCCCCGAACCTCACGGGTCAGTACACCTAGCGTGTCGGACGCCGGGACAAGGAAGAGCTCCGCCGGACTGCTCGCCCTGGACGGCCTCGATGCCGGTGGCACCGACGTCCCGGTGGACCATGTGGACCGGGTAGCGGGCCACGATCCGTTTCGACGGGCGCCTGTTGGCCGAGCCGTCGGGTCGAGGAACCGGCGACAGGCAGGCGCGGGAGACACCGGCCTCGGCGGCGACGTGCGCGATCGGACCGGTGCGGCAGCGCTCCACGAGCCTTCGGCGTCCTTCGATGTTCAAGGGGGCGTTCGCATGTGTCATCGGAGCACCTCGGTGCTCCGGCCGGCCGTGATGGCGGTGAGGAGGGGGAACGCGATGAGCAGCGCGACCGCGACGAGGAGTCCGCTTGCCCAGAGCGGCCCGAGGTCCCCGGCTTCGGTGCTGAGGGTGGCCGCAGCGATGACCGGGCCGACGGCGGCGCCTACGTTGAGCGCCGCGGTCGCATACGAGCCGGCCATGGTGGGGGCTCCCGCGGCCGCGTAGAGGACCCGTGTGATCAGGGTGCTACCCAGCGCGAACGACAGTGCGCCCTGCACGAACACGAGGATGAACAGGGCGACCGGCTCGTTGGCCAGCATCGCGAGGGCCGGCCAGCCGATGAGCAGCAGCGGGCCGCCGGCTGCGATGACTGGACCGGGACGCCGGTCGGACAGCCGGCCGGTGACGGTGACGCCCACGAAGGATCCGGCGCCGAAGAGCACCAGGGCGACAGAGATCCACAACTCGCCCAGCCCGGTGCTGTCGGTCACCACGGGGGCGAGGAAGGTGAGGCTTGCGAAGGTTGCCGCGTTCACCAGCGCGCCGAGGAGCATCACCAGAATCAACCGCGGCCGTGTGAGCTGGGCGAGCTCCGCTCGCAACGCCGGCCTGCCAGTCACCTCATCTTCATCACGTCCTGCTGGGATTCCCTTCAGGATGCCGAGAGCTGCCGGCAGGCAGAGAGCGGCGACAGTCCAGAATGTGGCCCGCCAGCCGAGCACCGTGCCGAGCACCGAGCCGCCGGGGACACCGGCGATCGTGGCCACCGTCGTGCCTGACAGCAGCACGGCCAGCGCGCGTCCCTTCTTGTCGGGTGAGACCAGCGTGGCGGCAGCCGTCAGAGCGAGGGCAAGGAACCCTGCGTTCGCGAGCGCGGCGACGACCCGGGTGGCGAACAGGACCGGGAAGCTGGCGGTGAGGGCGCCCGCGGCGTGAGCTGCCGCGAAGGTGAGGATGAACCCGAGAAGGCTGGAGCGCTTGGGCCAGTTGCGGGCAAGCGCGGCCACAAGGGGGGCACCGACCATCATGCCGACCGCGAAGGCCGAGGTGAGCGTTCCGGCTGTCGCGACTGTGACATCGAGGTCTGCGGCGATGTCCGGCAAGAGGCCTGCGAGCATGAATTCCGAGGTGCCCATGGCGAAAACCGCCATGGCAAGCAGGTACAGCGGGAGAGGCATCGAGTGGCTCCGAGGTGAGGAGAAGCACGAGAGGGTCATCTCGTCACCGCGGCCAGCCCCAAGGGCACACTCGCCCGGCCGCAGAATGCGGCGCGACGACTGGGCTACAAGCTCAGTGGTTCAGGGGGCTGACGGCGTGACCGAAAGCCCCCACCTTGTCTGACTCAGGACTCGACATGGCCCGCACGGTACCCGACCGATGCCCGTCGCAGCATCTTGGTTTCACTGACATCGGCCTGTGTCACCAACGTCATGTCCCGCAACAGCTAGGGCCCTTCTCATGGATCTCCGCGGCGTCGCGACCGGGAGTGACTTCGTCGAGGCCGAACTCTCGGCGTGGTGACGGCGCCGGAGAGCAGGGTTGAGGTGATGACCCAGGTCGCGTTGCCCGGCTCGGTGCCTAGCAGTTGCGGCAGTTCTTTGATCACCGGGACGAGCAGGGTCTCCATCACCGAGACCACGATGCCCATGAAGGCGAGCACCAGGACGAGGGCTCCGCTCGCTCTGGCTGCGGGCCAGTCGGTCGACGTGTGCGTCATGAGGGACGGCCTCCAGGCCGGGGGTGGGTGGTTCGGTGCGGGATGCCGGATCCACCCGGCTCGGCCCGTGGATTCCCACAGGCTGAGCCAGGTGGCGACGGGCGCGCCCCCGCCGAGGCGTTGAGGGCCTCGGCGGGGGCGGTGAGCGGGGTAGGGCCAAGGCTCACTCAGAGGCGGACGCACTCTTCTTCGGGCCGGCTGCTGTCCACGGGCCGAGGATGAAACCAGCACCGTCCCGTTGGACTTCCAGGGCACCCGCACCACCGAAGTGCGCGGGGACGAGCAGTTCCCGTTCATCAGCCGCCCGCCCGAGAATCCGACGACGACTTGCCACCGCTTGTTCCGGGGCCAGGCAGGCGTTGCTGTTGCAGCAGGGATCGAGAATCTGCACCGGGCTGTGCAGCAGATCTCCGACGAAGACCGCCCGGTCGCTCCCGGATGCGAGTCGGAGCACCGACGAGCCGGGGGTGTGGCCGGGCGCGGACTCCAGGGTGAGGTGTTCGTCGATGCGGTGCAGGCCGTCCCACAGCACGGCCTGTCCGGCCTGGTGGATGGGCGCGATGCTGTCTTCGTAGATCAGGCGGTCGACCTCCTGCGCACCGTTCCCGTACGCGTTGTCCGGACCGTAATGGAAGTCGTCGGCGGCCGGAACGAGGTGTTGGGCGTTGGGGAACGTCGGTACCCACTGCCCGTCCGCGTCGACGGTGTTCCAGCCGACGTGATCGACATGAAGGTGTGTGTTGACGACGACGTCGACATCCTGCGGGTGAACACCGGCCCTTGCCAGGAGGCCGAGGAAATCACTCCGGGAGTGGTGGAACGGCCCCATGCCGGGTCGCTCGCGCCCGTTGCCCGCTCCGGTGTCGACCAGGACGGTCCGCCCACTGCTGCGCAGCACCCAACTCTGCAGAGCAAGCACCACCAAGTCACTGTCCGGCTCCCAGTGGTCCGGTGCCAGCCAGTCCTCGTTGTCCTTCCATACGTCGGCGGCAGCCCCCGGGAACATGCCGGAGGTGGGCAGGAACGGTTCGTGCCACTCAACGACCCGGATGACCTCGACATCCCCCAGCACCATGCTCTGCACACGCTCGTTCTCGTTCTTCATGGGCTCGACCTTAAGAAAGATCAAAAGAGCATCTCAATGCGCATCCAGCTCAATAAAATACGAATCCGTCTCACAGTTCATGCCGGAGATATTCTGGATGGATGGATGTGGTGAGTGACGCGATCTCTGCCGTGCACCTCGGGCACCCGTGGTTCCACCGGGTGCGGACGAGCGGGAGTTGGTGTGCGCGGCTGGACCCGTACGACGGCGCGGGCTTCCACGTCGTCCTGAAGGGCAACTGCTGGCTACGGACCGACGGCGGCACCGCAATAAACCTCGGCGTGGGTGACGCGGTGCTGCTACCTCACGGCACCGGCCATGTGATCGCCGATTCTCCCGTCGATGCGGCGGCCGCGGCACAGAAGTCAGTGCCGTTCGAGCAATGGCTCACGGACACAGGTCCGCGAGCCCGACCCGATCGCGACGAGACGGAGATGCTCTGCGGCAAGTACTGGCTCGACTGCAGCCGCATGCACCCGCTCATGGCAGAGCTGCCCGAGCTCGTCCACCTTCCCAGCCGAGTGGGCAGCCACCTCGAGCTCCGCTCCGCGATCGACCTGCTCGCCGGTGAGCTGGACGAGATGCGGCCCGGCTCCTGCGTGGCGCTCCCGAACCTGCTCGACCTCCTCCTTGTCTACATGATCCGTTCATGGATGACCGAGACCACCAGCGGAGCCTGGCCCGGCGCACTGGGCGACCCGGTGACGGCCGCCGCCCTGCGGGCGCTGCACTCGAAACCGGCCGCGCCGTGGAGCAACGATCGCCTGGCCGCAGAGGCGGGCGTCTCCCGTCCGACCCTGGCGCGCCGGTTCACCACCCGGGTCGGCCGCCCTCCGATGGCGTACCTCGCTTGGTGGCGTGTGATCCTTGCCGCCACCTTGCTCCGCGACACCCAGGAAACCCTGGCCACCATCGCCGGCCGAGTCGGCTACGGCAGCCCGTACGCACTCTCCCACGCCTTCGAGAGGGAGTTCGGCACTACACCAGGGCGGTATCGAGCGCAGGCCACGGGTCGATCCGCTTCCCCTGCAAACCCTCAACTGACGTCAAAACATGCTGGCATCGGAGACTCGGTCAGGCGGCGACTCCCACAGTCGTCGTGAATCGGAATCCTGAGTGAGCGTTTGGTTCTTGCTCATCCGTTTCATTTGGTTTAGCTGTCGCGCCAGGTTGCGGTGGCTTCGTGGGAGGCGCGGGGCATGAGGTTGATGGCGGCGAGTTGGATCACGGCGGCTGATCGGTGCGGGTGGGTTTCGCCTGCGGGCATGGCGTAGCGGCATAGCGGAGCTCTCCTGCGGACGATGGGCTGTACTTGGATGATGGCTCAGCGATCGCGATTGCCATGCGCCGCGCTGTGAATGGCGCTTCGGATGGCCGAATCGACGCGGCGTTCGTCGGCGAGCTCGTACAGGAGTCGGGCCCCGTGCGGTTGGGCGCGGAGCGCGGAGGCCACGATGATCGCGGCATGTCCGGTCAGCGTGCGCATCCAGTCCCTGATGTCGGCACGTGGATGCCATCGGTCCCATCGGCCGTCCCAGTCGCACATGCCCAGCCCCGCGCCACCGACGACTGTCCCAGCCGGACGGCCGGCGAGGTCATGACGAGCGCGATCAGCGTGTCGACGACGAGCGGCCGGGGCGTACTCATGCGCATCGCCGCAGCGTACGCCCACGCGCGCGCGAGGGAGTCAACCGCCCGCTACCGCGGAAGGCGCACAAGCCCCTACCGCGGAAGTCGCAGGCACCCCGCGACTACAGCGCACGGTGGAGCGGGAGTTCCACCCGGGACACGACGCGACAGCCACGCCGCCGCCCCTACCGTCATGGCACACCGGCACCACCCGGCGAGCGGCGCCGCGCAGCCGCGGGCCGCGCGGGCCACATGCCGCGGGAGGAACCGCGCACCGCGGTTCATCATCGAAGAAGGGCGAACAGAGCATGGAAGGCATTGCAAAGCGCCACAGACGGATACGGGCCGGTTTGACGGTGCTGCTCACCGGAGCGGCCACCCTCGCGCTGAGCGCGTCACCGGCCCTGGCGAGCGGGACCTACAGCGGTCGCGACTACGTCTACGGCGCCGACGGCTTCGGAGACGATTGGGGCGACGAGGGCGTCCTGTCGACCAGCATGAACACGTACTCCAACGCCACCTGCCTGTGGCAGGAGATCCTGTGGGCCGACGGTTATCTTTCCGTCTCGGACATCGATGGTGCCTTCGGCGCGAAGACCAAGGCCGCGACCAAGGCATGGCAGACCAAAAAGAAGCTGCCGGACGTCGACGGGGTGGCCGGCAAGGACACCTTCGGACGGGCCGACGACAACCTCAGGAAGTGGGACGAGGACTCCGACGGCACACTCACGTTGTATTACGACGGGGTCTACTACCAGCCCACCTTCGTCCGCCAGGCCAACGGTACCTACGGCTTCTACATGTACGACGGTACCGAGGACTACCGGCTCGCCGGCTACAACTACCGTAGCTGCGGCTGACACCACGCGGTTTCGGAGAGTACGTGGGATACCCGATGAGTCACCTTCTGGCCGGGCTTGCGAGACCAGTTCGTCTGACTCCGCGGAACAGATACGACGTCACCCGGCGGACCAGCCATTGGGGCGGCGGAAAGGCACGGGGACATGGCGCTGGGCGACATAATCAGTGAGGCGATCACGACGCTGGCCGA
This sequence comes from Streptomyces violaceoruber, assembly GCA_000720805.1. Taxonomy (GTDB): domain Bacteria; phylum Actinomycetota; class Actinomycetes; order Streptomycetales; family Streptomycetaceae; genus Streptomyces; species Streptomyces cellulosae_A. Next base: position 97,474 of record JODI01000025.1, on the reverse strand, counting down.
GCCGCCGATCGAGGACGGGTGGGCTCCCGCGATCGTGACGGGGGTGGCGGTGGCCGACGCCGCGCTGATGGCCCTACTCGGACGCCGGTGGATGCGCGAGCGCGGAGAGCGGCGCCGGCGCGAGGACGACGGGCGGGCCTGGTCATGGCGCAAGGACTGGCCTGCTCCGGTTTTCCTCGCCGCGCTGGTGGCGGGGCTGGGCGGGATCTGGGGTCCGTCGTGGTGGATCCTGCCGGGGACGATGCTGCTCTGTGCCCTGCCGGGACCCCTCTCGTACGTGATGTGCGGGTCGCTGATCCGCCGAGGGCCGCTGCCGCCGACGGGTGCGTTCGGGGCGCGACGCCGGCTCGCCGTGGTGGCGGCGGCCGTGGCGGCACCGGTGGCGGCGGTGGGCCTGGTGGCGGTGGCCGTCCACAACTCCGGCGCCTACGCGATGGACTACGGCGAGCGGGTGACGCTGGGGCTGCCCGGCCACTGCTCGGACGATGGCGCGACGGCGGTCTGCCCCAGTGGTCGGGTGGTGGACCGACCTGGACCGGACGAATACGCCAACGACGTGTACAAGAGTTTCGACCTTCACTTCAGCGAAACCGCCTGGAGCGAGTACAAACAGTACTATTCGATCACCGGTCTGGGTTCCTCCACCGCGGGCAACGTCCAATTCGACGCCAGGATCGTCGAGGAGGACGCCTACGCGACGACGGGACTGTCCGCGAGCCCGTTGGCCCCGGCGGGACTTGAGCCCCTTCCCTGGCTGGCATGGGCGACCCTGCCCGCCCTGCTGATCCCGTGGATGCTCCGTCGGCGCACCCGGACACCCAGGCTGCCCATGCCCACCGCCGCGGGGACCTGGCCGACCCCGGGAGCGGCCTCCGCGGCGGACCACACCGGGCAGGGAACCAGCACTCCCGGCCGGCCGGCGACAGACCCGACACGCACTGGACACCGCCCACCTCCCGGCAGCGGAACGGGCGGTCGCTGACGCCCTCATGGCCCGCACCGAGAGCAGGTCCGTCCCGGCCCGGCCTGCTCATGAGCGCGGTCGGCGCGGCCATGCAAAAGTCGAGAGCATAGGCGCCGACAAGGCACCTCCTCCCGGGGGGGCACCCGCAGACACCTCGCCGCGGGTGCCCCCGATACCCCCGATACCGATACGCCCGCGGCTGCGTCAACTTTCTGCGGTACCACGGAAGTTGCAGAAACCCACTACCGCGAAAGTCGCAGAACCGAGCCACTGCCGCGCGCGGTGGAGCGGGAGTTCCACCCGCTGCGGGACGCGACAGCTGTGCCGCCGCCCCTACTGTCATGGCGCATCGGCACCGCCCAACCAGCGGACGCCACACAGCCCACGGGCAGCTCGGGGGACCAAACGGGGGAACCCGCCGGCGGCCGGAAGGAGCCAGCATGAAGATACGGAAGATCGTGGCCGGATGGTCGGCGTTCGCGGCGATAGGCGTAGTGGTGGCGAGTGCCCCACCTGCGGCTGCCGAGCCGGCTGTGCACGGATGTGCCTACCCGCGGGTGTGCTTCTACATGACGCAAGCCCAATGGAACGCCAACACCCCGACGGCCGCATACCAGGACGCGGATTACAACCAGACGCTCGGCTCCAGCAGCAGAGGCGCCGACGTCGTCTACAACACGCGCAACGATGACACGGTCCTCCTACGGATCGGCAGCACAAGCGGCGCCATCTGCCTCGACCCCAACACCGGCTTGGACAATGACGCGTCCGTCACCGTGACGGCGATCCGCATCCGGTCCACGCCGGCGAAGTGCAGCGGCATCTTCACGGACTGGCCGTCGAGCTGATCGCGGCAAGGCCCGGCCCGATGGGGGCCCGGGCTTCCCCCAAGTCATTGCCTCGACAGGCGATGGAGAGTCCGACGAAACAGGGAGGGATTGTGACCAGGCTTCGCGTCTCAAGAACGAAGAGGCTGGCAGTACTCGCCGTATCGAGCGCCGCTGCCCTTGTCGGCCTCGCGGCCGTTCCGGCCGAGGCTCATACCTACACCATGAGCACCACCGGCGCCGCCGGCGCGATCGACTACTTCGAGAACGGTTCGTGGGACCTCTACGCCCGCGACACTCTCTCCGACGGCCACTGCGCTCGCTTTCAGGTGAAGGACGAGAACGACACCAGCTGGCGCTGGTATGAAGACATGGTCTGCACGTCCACGGAGCAGTGGGTGGGTATCTTCCCGTCCGGCTGGTCCGTTCGCATCTGCCGGACCGGAATCGGAAACTGCTCTGCGGCCCGCAAGTTCTGACTGGCTGTTCTCTATCCGTTCGCGTGGTCGGTCCGATACGGGCGGCGAGATCCGCGGGGGGCTTGTCGGGGCCGAGCAGGGCGCATGGGCCGTGCAGCTGAGGCAGGTGCGCGAGATCGAAGACAAAGGGCAGCTCGACCGCGTGGGTGGCGCCGAGCCCTTCGTCCAGAGCGTGGGAGCGCCAGGCGAACTCGTAGGCGTAGGTGGCGGACTCGGGGTTGGGCTGCGTTTCGAGGACCAGGCTGAAGGGGCTGAGTCCGATCAGCGGATCGTGGTGCGTCTCGGTCTGCAGGTCGATGCCCGCGAGCCGGGAGGCGGCCTCGACCAGGCCGTCGTCGGAGATGTCCGCGAAGGCGTCGGCGCGGGGCTCGATGCCCAGGGCCTCGGCCGCTGCCTGGGTGACGCGGGCGGCCTGCTCGGTGGTGAACGCCCCCAGGCCACTGCCACTTTGGACGATCGCCCGGCGGAAGAGGCCCGCGGCTTCGGGGGTGGCGAGGACGCCGCCGACGATGGTCGCCCCGGCCGACTGGCCCACCTCGGATCAGCCGACGGGCAGGGTCCTGCCGCAGTCGGTGAACAAAGCCACCCCAGGCCCCTTGCTCAGGATGCCCACCGTATTTATGCCACTGGGTGATGTTGTGGCCTGGGCCTGCCGACGACACCGCCGCTCACCTCGACGGCAACTGCCTTGCCGGACCGCTCTCGGAAATCCTCACCGCCGAACCCGCCACCGCCTGGTGGCGCCGACCGGAATGCGCCCTCTCGGGTCCGCTCGCCGAGCTGCACGTCTACGGCCCCGGTCCTGGCCTCACGGCCCGCTGCCCGCTGCCCGCTGCCCGCTGCCCGCTGCCCGCTGCCCGCTGCCCGCTGCCCGCTGCCCGCTGCCCGGGATGCGCGTACATCGCGGTGCGGATCGTCAAGGAGGAGGGCCACATCTGGCTGACCATGGGCGGGGGCACGGGAGCGTTCCGGTTCACCGTCGCCTGAAAGCACCGCGCGGACGGCGAATGTTCGGGCCGCTGGGGCCGCGATCCTCCGGCCGGCGCAGGTGCCGTCGCCGCCGGTTCGCCGCACCCGCCGCCTGAAGGTGCTTCCCGGTAGGCGATACTGCCCTGATGAATGCACGCGTTACGCCCCAAAGCGGTCCGGTCACGATACGGCGGGCCGTCGCGCGGGATGCCAGACGGCTCACGCGGCTCGTGCGGGGATCACGCGCCTACGAAGGGCAGTACGCCGCCGCGGTCGCGGACTACCGGGTCGGTCCCGACTACATCGAGACCCACCCTGTCTTCGTAGCCGTCGCAGAGGACGAGCATGAGAGCCGTGTCCTCGGGTTCTACTCGCTCGTCCTCGTCCCACCGGAGCTCGACCTGCTGTTCGTCGCCGACGGAGTACAGGGACGCGGTCTTGGGCGGCTGCTCGTGGCGCACATGAAGTGCGAGGCCCGTGCCGCCGGGCTCGACCGGGTCCGGGTGGTGTCGCATCCTCCCGCCGAGGGCTTCTACCGCAGCGTGGGTGCGGTGCACACCGGGACCGTGTCCGCGAACCCACCCGCGGTGGCGTGGGACCGTCCCGAGCTCGAGTTCCTCATTCCGCCCGCCGTGGCGAGGGTCTCCTCAGCTGTCGCCTGACCGGTCGGCGCCGGTTGGGCGGAAGCACGCCGTCACCGTCTTGCCGTGCCGCTGGCACTTCATCTCCCACTCATCAGCGAGCATCCGCACGATCCCCACCCCGCGACCGGACGCCTCACCCTCCTGCGGGGTACGCTGCCGCGGCAGTGTCGGGTCCTCGTCATGGACGCTCACGTGGAGACAGTCGCCGTCCCAGGTCAGGACCAGATGCGCGTCGCTGTGCGCGTGGATGTGAGCGTTGGTGAGCAGCTCGGACACGGTCAGGACGACAGCGTCCACCGTCTCCGGCTCAGCAGCGGTCCATGGCAGGGACTCCAGCTGCCGCCGTGTCCATTGCCGACCGGCGCGCACGCCACCGGACACGGGGAACGAATGCGCCCAACCCATCGCCTTGACCGCCACCCGCTTCGCTCCCGTCCCTGCCGTCGAGCATCCGTGCGTACCCACACCGTGTACCCGCCACCGGCGCGCACAGGCACCCGGTTCCCCCCTTCCCACGGAGCAAAGTGCCACCGCGCCCTGTACAACTCGGTGGACATCGCACCGGCCTGCGGCGAGTCTTGGCCCAATGCAGCAGGAGAACATCTGGGACGCTGCCGCCGCGCAGCGCTATGACACACCCGGCGCCAGCATGTTCGCTCCCGAGATCGTGGGACCGGCCGTGGACCGACTCGCCGAACTCACCGCCGAGTCGCCTTCTCACGTCTCCGTCTACCGGATCCCGGGAGATGCACGGCCGTGAGCAGGGTCTGCTCGCCCGGACATCCGGGCGAGCCGGTCAGGCGGCGGTGTGGTCGTAGAACCCGTGGCCGCTCTTGCGGCCCAGGCGGCCGGCGGCGACCATGCGGCGCAGCAGCGCGGGAGGCGCGTACAGGGGTTCCTTGAACTCCTCGTACATGGACTCCGCCACCGCCTGTGCGGTGTCGAGGCCGATGAGGTCGAGCAGGCGGAGCGGGCCCATGGGGTGGGCGCAGCCCAGTTCCATGCCGCGGTCGATGTCCTCGGGAGTCGCGGATCCGGACTCCACCATGCGCACCGCGGCGAGCAGATAGGGCACGAGGAGCGCGTTGACGACGAAGCCGGAGCGGTCGGTCGCCTCGACGACCTCCTTGCCCAGGGCTTCGGAGGCGAAGGCCCTGGCCCGCACGAGGGTGTCCGGGGTCGTGGTGAGGGCCGGGATGATCTCGACCAGGGCCTGGACGGGTACGGGGTTGAAGAAGTGGATGCCCAGGACATGGGTGGGCCGCCGGGTCGCGACCGCCAGGTCGACGATGGGGATCGACGAGGTGTTGGTGGCCAGGATCGCCTCGGGATCGGTGACGACCTGGTCGAGGGTTTTGAGGACACCGGTCTTCAGGTCGCGGTCCTCGGCGACGGCCTCGATCACGAACTGGCGGTCGGCCAGGTCCCTGAGGTCGTCGGTGTAGCTCAGACGGGCGCGTGCGCCGTCCCGCGCCTCCTCGGTGATCTTGCCGCGGCGCAGCCCGCGGTCGAGGGAGGCCTCGACGCGTTTGCGGCCGGCCTCGGCTGCGTCGGCGGACGACTCGGCGACCAGTACGTCGATGCCGCTGCCGCTCAGGGCGGCTACTTCGGCGATGCCGGAGCCCATGAGACCGCAGCCGACGACACCGAGACGCGAGACAGTTTCCATGCGAGGAGCCCTTTGCGTGGGACGAAGAGTGGACAGGGGGTGTGCGGGCGGTGCTCAGACGTTGCGGCGGTACTCGCCGCCGACTTCGAAGAACGCCTCGGTGATCTGCTGGAGCGAGCAGACCCGGGCGGCGTCCATCAGTACGGCGAAGGCGTTCTCGCCACTGGTGGCGGCGCGCTTGAGCGCGGTGAGCGCGGCCTCGGCCTCGGCGCGGTGGCGGTCGCGGAAGTCCTCGACGCGGGCGAGCTGGGACTGCTTCTCCTGCTCGGTGGCGCGGGCCAGTTCGACCACCTGGTGCTCGCCGTCGCCGCCGGGCTTGCGGAACGTGTTGACGCCGATGATGGGCAGCGTGCCGTCGTGCTTGCGCTGCTCGTAGAGCATCGACTCGTCCTGGATGCGGCCGCGCTGGTAGCCGGTCTCCATGGCGCCGAGCACGCCTCCGCGCTCGCTGATCCGCTCGAACTCGGTCAGTACGGCCTCTTCGACGAGGTCGGTGAGTTCGTCGATGATGTACGAGCCCTGCAGCGGATTCTCGTTCATCGCCAGGCCCCACTCACGGTTGATGATGAGCTGGATGGCGAGCGCCCGGCGGACGGAGTCCTCGGTGGGGGTGGTGACGGCCTCGTCGTAGGCGTTGGTGTGCAGGCTGTTGCAGTTGTCGTAGATCGCGATGAGCGCCTGCAGGGTGGTGCGGATGTCGTTGAAGTCCATCTCCTGGGCGTGCAGGGAGCGGCCCGAGGTCTGGACGTGGTACTTGAGTTTCTGGCTGCGCTCCCCCGCCCCGTACTTCTCCCGCATGGCCACGGCCCAGATGCGGCGGGCGACCCGGCCGAGGACGGTGTACTCGGGGTCCATGCCGTTGGAGAAGAAGAAGGACAGGTTGGGCGCGAAGTCGTCGACGGACATGCCGCGGGCGAGGTACGCCTCCACGTAGGTGAAGCCGTTGGTGAGGGTGAAGGCGAGCTGGCTGATGGGGTTCGCGCCGGCCTCTGCGATGTGGTAGCCGGAGATGGACACCGAGTAGAAGTTGCGTACGCCCTGCTCGATGAACCACTCCTGGATGTCGGCCATCATCCGCAGGCTGAACTCCGTGGAGAACAGGCAGGTGTTCTGGCCCTGGTCCTCCTTGAGGATGTCGGCCTGGACCGTGCCCCGGGTGTTCTGCAGGACGTAGGACCGGATCTCCGCCGACTCGTCGGCCGTCGGTTCGCGGCCGTGTTCGGCGGTGAAGGCGTCGAGCCGCTGGTCGATAGCCGTGTTGAGGAAGAAGGCCAGGACCGTGGGCGCGGGGCCGTTGATGGTCATGGAGACCGAGGTGGTGGGGGCGGTGAGGTCGAAGCCCGCGTAGAGCGCCTTCATGTCGTCGAGGGTGGCCACGGAGACGCCCGACGTGCCGACCTTGCCGTAGATGTCGGGGCGCAGGGCCGGGTCGTGGCCGTAGAGGGTGACGGAGTCGAAGGCGGTCGACAGCCGGGTGGCCTCGCTGTCCTTGGACAGATAGCGGAAGCGGCGGTTGGTGCGCTGCGGATCTCCCTCGCCGGCGAACATCCGCGCCGGGTCCTCGCCCTCGCGCTTGAACGGGAACACGCCTGCGGTGAAGGGGAAGCGACCGGGCAGGTTCTCCGCACGCAGGAAGCGCAGCAGTTCGCCGTGGTCCACGTAGCGGGGCAGGGCGACGCGGGGGACGAGGTTGCCGGACAGGGACTCGCGGACCAGGGCGGTGCGCTGCTCGCGGCCGCGGGTGACGGTGATCAGTTCCTCGCCCGAGTACGCCTGTACGGTCTCCGGCCAGTCCTCCAGCAGGTGGCGCGCGGACGCGTCGAGGCCGTCCTCGGCGTCGGCGAGCAGTTTCTCGACGTCGGCGGTGGGTGCGTCGACGGCGGCCAGTTCGTCGCGTACGGCGGTCAGGCGCTGGACGCGCCGGGCGGCGTCGGCCTGTGTGGCGGTGTCGGCGTGGTAGCCGCGGACGGTCTCGGCGATCTCGGCGAGGTAGCGCACCCGGCCGGTGGGCACGATCTGCGCGGCGCCGGTGGAGTGCCGCACGGTGGCCGCCGGGAGGGTGCCGGGTGCGGCCGGGAGGCCGTGGTCGGTGAGCAGGCCGAGCAGGTGCTGGTAGAGGGCGGTGACGCCGTCGTCGTTGAAGGTGGCGGCACTGGTGCCGAAGACCGGCATGTCCTCCGGGCGGGAGCCGAACGCCTCGCGGTTGCGCACCAGTTGGCGCCCGACGTCACGCATCGCGTCGGCCGCGCCGCGCCGTTCGAACTTGTTGATGGCGACGACGTCGGCGAAGTCCAGCATGTCGATCTTCTCGAGCTGGGAGGCGGCGCCGAACTCGGGCGTCATGACGTACAGCGAGACGTCGGAGTACGGGGCGATGGCGGCGTCACCCTGGCCGATACCGGGGGTCTCCACGATCACCAGGTCGTAACCGGCGGCCTTGCAGGCGGCGATGGAGTCGGTGAGGCCTTCGGGGAGTTCGTGGTGGCCGCGGGTGGCCAGGGACCGGAAGAAGACCCGGTCGCCGTCGAGGCTGTTCATCCGGATCCGGTCGCCGAGCAGGGCTCCGCCGCCGCGCCGCCGGGTGGGGTCGACGGCGAGTACGGCCACGCGGAGCTTGTCCTGCTGGTCGACGCGCAGCCGCCGTACGAGTTCGTCGGTCAGGGACGACTTGCCCGCGCCGCCGGTGCCGGTGATGCCGAGGACGGGTACGGAGCGTGCGGCGGCGGCGCGGCGCAGGGTCCGCAGGTCCTCGTCCGGCACGGTGGCGGACTGCAGGGCGCTCAGCAGCCGGGCTAGCGCGGGGCGTTCGCCCGCGAGTACGGCGGTGAGCTGGGCGGGGGCCTCTTCCCAGGGAGCCGAGTCACAGTCCCGGACGATGGTGTTGATCATGCCGGTGAGACCGAGGTGCTGGCCGTCCTGCGGGGAGAAGATCCGTACTCCGGCGTCGGCGAGCCGTTGGATCTCCTCGGGGACGATGACCCCTCCCCCGCCGCCGAAGACCTTCACATGACCGGCGCCGCGCTCGCGGAGCAGTTCGGCGAGGTACTCGAAGTACTCGACGTGGCCGCCCTGGTAGGAGCTGACGGCCACGCCCTGCACGTCCTCCTCCACGGCGGCGTCCACGACCTCGCCGACCGAGCGGTTGTGGCCCAGGTGGATGACCTCGGCCCCCTGTGCCTGGAGGATGCGGCGCATGATGTTGATCGAGGCGTCGTGGCCGTCGAAGAGGCTGGATGCGGTGACGAGGCGCACCGGGTGCTGCGCTTGGTGGAGCTGCGGGGTGCGGGTGCCATCGGTCACGGTGTACTCCGGACGGGCCTGCCCGTGGGACGGGCGACGGGTGGGGAACGTCAGATTACTAGGACGTCCTAGTAAATTACTAGGACGTCCTAGTAAAAAGTGGTGAGGGAGCCGCACACCTCAGGGAAGGAGCCTCCGCGACGCATGACTTTTCGAAGCGTCCCTCATCGTCTGACTGCAGTCAATGAAAAGAAACTAGGCGGTAGACGGACGGCCGACAGTCCGTCAGGAGTCGGCGGATCCGGTCGCGTGCGGCCGGCGGTACGGCTTCACCGCGCGGCGGGCGATGGCGAATCGATGGGTCTCGGACGGGCCGTCGTAGATCCGGAACGGCCGCACCTCTCTGATCAGACGCGCCAGGGGGGCGTCCTCGGCCGAGATGCCCAGCGCGCCGCAGATCTGCACCGCACGGTCGACGACCCGGCCCACCGCCTCCGCCACGAAGACCTTGGAGACCGAGGAGAACTGCGCGGCACTCGCGGAGGCGTTGTCCAACTCCCAGGCGGTACGCCAGATCAGCGCGCGACTCGCCTCGATGTCGATCTCCGAGTCGGCCAGCATCTGCTGCACCATGCCGAGATCCCCCAGCAGCGAGCCGAAGGCCTGCCGGGTCCCCGCACGTTCCAGGGCGACGTCCTGGGCCCGCCGCGCGGACCCGAGCCAACGCATGCAGTGGGTCAGCCGGGCGGGACCGAGGCGGACCTGGGCGTTCACGAAGCCCTGGTGCACCTGGCCGAGCACCTGGTCCTCGCCCACCACGCAGCCGTCGAACACGATCTCGCTGTGGCCGGCGAAGAGGCTCTCGTCCAGCGTGTCGATGTTCCGGACGATCCGCATACCCGGGTTCCCCGCGTCGACTAGGAACATGGTTGCGCCGCCCTGGCCTCCGGGGCTGCCGTCGGTGCGGGCCATCACGATGGCGAAGGCGGCACCGTCGGCCCCGGTGATGAACCACTTGCGCCCGTCGATGCGCCAGCCGCCGGGGACCCGGACCGCCGTGGTCATCAGCGCCCGGGGGTCGGCGCCCGCGCCCGGCGCCGGTTCGGTCATGGCGAAGCACGAGCGGTACTCTCCGGCGGCCAGCGGGCGCAGATAGCGCTCCTGCTGTTCCTCGGTGGCCACCTTCTCGAGCAGGTGCATGTTGCCCTCGTCCGGGGACGCGCAGTTCAGCGCCAGCGCGCCGAGCACGGAGTACCCGGCGGCCTCGAAGACCACCGCCTGTCCGCGCAGGTCGAGGCCGTGTCCGCCCCACCGCTCGGGAACGTGCGGCGCGAACACGCCCGCCTCACGGGCCGCCTTCTGCAGCCTTTCCCGCAGGGCCAGGGGGGCGTCATGGACGGACCCGCCGCACTCGCGCTCCGCCGGGATCACCACCTCGCGGACGAACTCCGCGGTGGCCTCGGCAAGCCGGGCGACTGACGGATCGACATCGAACTGGATCGGCACGGTTCCTCCCGCCGACGGGCGAGCGGGCGCCAGTGCCCGTCGCATCGCCAGAACTGTACAGCGGGTCAAGTATCTGTCCCACCAGGTAAGCGAAGAATGCGGTGCGGCATAGGTCACTCGATGAGAGCGGGGCGCACCCCATTGCCGAAACTGTAGAGCGGGTCCAGTATGTGAGCGCCATTCTCGAGCAGGTCCCGACGACGGGAGAAGGCCTCCGATGAGCACCCAGCCGGTCCGGGTCGTCCGCCACCCCGACGGAGTCGTCGAGCTGTTGCTCGACGACCCGGGACGCGGAAACGCCCTCGACCTCCCGACCGCCGAAGCCCTGCGCGACGCGGCCGCCGGTATCACCGCGGATCCGGGCGGCGCGGTCCTGCTGCGGGCGGCCGGCGGGAACTTCTGCGTGGGCGGTGACCTGCGCGCCTTCGCCGGACGGGGCGCGGACACCTCCTCCTATGTACACGCCGTCGCCACCGCCGCACACGAGGCGGTACGGGCCCTGCACGAGCTGCCCGTGCCCGTGGTGGCCGCCGTGCGCGGCGCCGCGGCGGGTGGCGGCGTCGGACTGGCCCTGACGGGCGACCTCGTTCTGGCGGCCCGGTCGGCGCGGTTCCGGCTGGCCTACACGGCGATCGGCCTCACCCCGGACTGCGGCGCCTCATGGGCACTGCAACGCCTGCTGGGCCCTCGACGGGCGGCGGACCTGATCCTCACCAACCGGGTCCTGACCGGCGAGGACGCCGAGCACTGGGGGCTGGTGTCCCGGGTGGTGGAGGACGACGAACTGGACGACACCGCGTACCGGACCGCCGCCGAGCTGGCAGCGGGATCCACCCCTGCCCTGCGCGCCGCGAAGGACCTGCTGCGGGCCGGCGCCGAAGCGCCACTGAAGGACCATCTCGCCGCGGAGGCCCGCTCGATCGCCGCACTGGCGGGTGGCCCCCAGGCCCAGTCCGCGATGGAGTCGTTCCTCGCCGCACGGTCCCGGGGCAGGGCACCCTCCGCACGGCCGAAGGAGGAGGCACCGCAAAGTGTTTCTTGAGTACCTCTTCACTAACAGGTCCCCTCGGGCGTAACCTCCGGGCAACACAGTTCCCGGTCCCCTGCGACGAATCAGTCGTCGCACCCCCTGCGACCCGGCAACCCCGTCGCCGCGCGGCATGAGCCCGCGCCCCACAGAGAAGGTGTGGAGATGCATTCTGCTGCCGCGGAGCGGACAGACACTCTGGACAAGTCCCTCACCCATGCCGTGATCGACCTCGTCCTGCGCGGCATGTGGCGCGGTGCGCCCGAGTCCGAGTACCGCCCACTGGTCGAGGCCGGGCTCGCCATGGTGAAGGGCCCGATGGTGCTGCCCACCGAGGCCGCGAAGAACGCCGCGGCGAAGATGCTGCGGATACCGGCCGGCTCGGAGCTCCAGGACCAGATCAACGCCGTCTACGAGGCGTTCCTGCCGGTCAACCGGAAGGTGCGCGAGGTCTGCACGGCCTGGCAGTGCCGGCCGGACGGCAGTGTCAACGACCACAGCGACAGCGTCTACGACGCCGAGGTGCGCGAGGCGCTGGAGGACGTGCACGAGGCCATCCAGCCGGTGCTGCGCCGGCTGGAGCGGCTGCTCGCGGACAGCGGCCGGTATCTCACCGGCCTGGAGGACGCGCTCGAGCGGTTCGACGACGGCGGCCCGCAGTGGCTGGCCTCACCGCTGTGCGACTCCTACCACACGGTGTGGATGCGGCTGCACCAGGAGCTGCTGCTGGTCCTCGGAATCAGCCGGGCCCAGGACGAGGCCCTCGAAGAGGAGCTGGTCCGAAGGAGCCGAGGTTGAGCGTAACCGACCGGCCGGCGGGAACAGTCGCCCGGACCCAGACCCAGAGCCCGCTCCAGCCCCAGGCCCAGTCCCCCGGCCTCGCCCTCGTGCCGTACGGCCAGGGGCGGATCCGGGGGCTGGACGCCGACGAGCTGGGCGCACACGGAACCGCGATGGACCGGCTGGTGGCCCTCGGGCTGCCGGTCGTCCCGGGCCTGACGGTCCCCGCGGGCTCCGCGAGGTCGCTGGGCGAACCCGGCACCGCCCGTGCGGCCGTCGAACTCGTCGAGCAGCTGTCGGGCCGCCGCATCGGCGACCCGGCCCGGCCCCTGCTGCTGCGGCTGTCGGCGAGCGCGCCGCGCGAGGTCGCCGGACTGCCGCCCGACCTCGCCTGTCTCGGCGTGACCCCGGACAACGCCGCGGACCTGGTCGCCGTCATCGGCCGCGCGGAGGGCCTGTCCGAGGTGTGGGCGGCCACGGTCCGGATGATCGCCGAGTACGCCCTCGACGTACCGGCGGCGGTGCTGGACGACGCCCTCCTCGACACCCCGGAGCCCCGCGCCCGCGTCGAAGCCCTGCTGGCCCTGGTCGCACAGCACGCCGAGCGGCCCTTCCCGGCCGACCCGGCCGAGCAGCTCGCCCTGGCCGCCCGGGCGGTCCTCGCGCGCTGGGACTCGCCGCGGGCCAGAAGGTCACGCAAGGCGCAGAAGCTCCCCGCCGACCTCGGCATCGCCCTGCACGTACAGGCGCTGCGCATCGGCCCCTCGGACCGCTCCGGGTACGGGACGGCCGTCAGCCGCCACCCCGAGACCGGCAGATTCGGTGCGGAGGGCTCGTACTTCCGGGGCGTACGCCGCAGCGCGCCGCCCCCGCACACCGGCGAACCGCTGCGGAAGCCGGCCGCGGGCACCACGCTCCTGGAGCATGCGCTGCTCACCCTCGAACGCCATCTGCACGCGCCGGTCTCCGTCGACTTCGAGGTCCGCGACGGCGAGATCTCCCTGCTCGCGGCCTCGGTGCAGAGTCGTCCGCCGCTGCGCGCCTCGGTGTGCCTGGCGGCGGACCTGGCCCGGGACGGGGCGATCGACCAGGAAGAGGCGATACGCCGGATCGCTCCCGCCCAGGTGCAGGAGCTGCTGCACCCCCAGCTGAGGCTGACCGGTGACGAGGACCTTCTGGTGCGCGGCCTGCCCGCGTCCCCCGGCGCGGCGGCCGGCGTCGTCGTGCTGTCCAGCGAACGTGCCCTGGAATTGGCCGCCGAGCACACCCATGCCGTCCTGGTGATGCACGAGACCACCCCGGCGGACGTTCCCGGGATGCTGGCCGCCGCCGCGGTCCTCACGGGCAGCGGGGGCATCGCCTCGCACGCGGCCGTGGTGGCGCGCGGTGCCGGCAAGCCCGCGGTGTGCGGCGCGGAGGGACTGCGGGTCGACCGGGCGGCCGGCACCGTACGGATCGGGGACCGGACGCTGCGCGAGGGCGATCCCGTGTCCCTCGACGGCCGTACCGGCGCCGTCTACGCCGGAACGCTGAGCGTCAGTGTCGCCGGCCCGCCGCCGGAACTGTCCACCCTGCTGGAGTGGGCGGACGACGCGCGGCGGCTCGGCGTGCGGGTCAACGCCGACACCGCCGCGGAGGTGGACACGGCCATCGCCCTCGGAGCCGAGGGCGTGGGCCTGTGCCGTACCGAGCACCAGTTCCTCGGCGAACGGCTGCCGCTGATCCGCAGTGTCATCCTGGCCGCCGACCCCGAGGCCCGCGACGAGGCGCTGCTCGCGCTGGAACACGCCCAGCACGAGGACTTCAAGGCGCTGCTGACGGCGGTCGGCGACCGTCCGGTCACCGTGCGCCTGCTGGACGCGCCGCTGCACGAGTTCCTGCCGGCCCCCGGCGAGGCCGAGGCCGCCGGTGACCCGGCGGCGGAACAGCGGGCCGCGTCGCTGCGCGAGGCCAACCCGATGCTGGGGCTGCGCGGCGTGCGTCTGGCGCTGCTGCACGAGCGGCTGTACCCGGCGCAGGCCGAGGCGCTCTTCTCCGCCTGGGCCGATGTCGCCGCCACGGGTGTCACCCCCCAGCTGGAGGTGATGATCCCGCTGGTCAGCCTGCCGGAGGAACTTCAGGCCGCCGCGGGCTTCGTGCGCGACGCGGCCGCGACGGTCGCCGCCCGCACCGGCGTGCGGGTCCCCTACCGGCTGGGCACGATGATCGAGACTCCGCGGGCCGCCCTGCTCGCCGCCGAGCTCGCCGAACACGCCGAGTTCTTCTCCTTCGGCACCAACGACCTCACCCAGCTCACCTACGGGTTCTCCCGCGACGACGTGGAGCGCCAGGTGCTCACCGCGTACCAGGAGCGCGGGTTCCTCACCGCCAGCCCGTTCGCCCGGCTCGACCCGCACGGTGTCGGCGCGCTGATCGCGCTGGCCGTGGAGCGGGCCAGGACCGTCCGGCCCGACATCAAGCTCGGCGTGTGCGGTGAGCACGGCGGGGACCCCGAGTCGATCGCGTTCTGCGACGACCTGGGACTGGACTACGTCTCCTGCTCCGCGCACCGCGTGCCGGTCGCCCGGATGGCGGCGGCGCACAGCGCGCTGCGCGAGCGTGGGAGCGACCGGAACGGGACGGCGACATGACCACTGTGACCGACATGGCCGGCGAAGCGACCGAGGCCTCGGCGTCGGAGCTGGAGGACCTGCGCGAGACCGTGCGGTCGGTGTGCGCGGACGCGGGTGGCATCGCGGCCGTGCGCGGACTCGACGAGCACTCCCCCGGCATCGACGCCGGCCTGTGGGACACCCTCGGCCGGCAGGTGGGCCTCGCGGCTCTCGGCCTGCCGGAGTCCGCCGGGGGTATGGGCGGACTCGCGGAGATCGCCGTGGTCTGCGAGGAGCTGGGCAGGACACTGGCGCCCGTGCCGCTGCTGTCCTCGACCGTGCTCGCCGGGCAGGTGCTGGCCGGCTGCGGCACCGCCGCCGGGCCGCTGGCAGAGCTGGCCGAAGGCCGGGTGCACGCGGCGGCGGTGGCCGCGCCCGACGGTGTGTGGCGACCGGACGCCGTACCGGTGGCGGTCACCTGGCGAGGCGGCGACGCGGTCCTGAACGGCACGGCGCCCTTCGTGCTGGACGGGGCCGACGCCGAGACGCTCGTGGTCGCGGCCACCGGTCCGGACGGCGTGGACCTCTTCCTCGCCGACCCGCGCGCACCGGGCGTGAGCGTCCTGCGGGTGCCCACCCTGGACCTGAGCCGGGGCCAGGCGGTGGTCACGTTCTCCGGTGCCCGGGCACACGCGCTGACCGCCGGCGGTGAGGGGGCCGAGGTCGTCACCCGCGCCCTGGACACGGCTCTGGTGGCGCTGGCCGCCGAGCAACTCGGCGGAGCGCAGGCGGCGTTGGACATGACGGTGGCGCATGTGCGGGACCGTACGCAGTTCGGCAGGACCATCGGCAGCTTCCAGGCCGTCAAGCACACCTGCGCGGACATGCTGCTCCAGGTGGAGTCGGCGCGGTCGGCCGTGGTGCGCGCGGTCCGTGCGGCCGGCTCCCCCGAGGCGCTCGCGGAAGCCGCGGCGGTGGCTCAGTCGTGGTGCGGCGAGGCGTTCACGTTCGTCGCGGCGGAGTGCGTCCAGCTGCACGGCGGCATGGGCTTCACCTGGGAGCACGACGCGCACCTGTACTTCCGGCGCGCGCAGTCCGACGCCGTGCTGCTGGGCGGCGCGGCACACCACCGGGAACGGCTCGCCGGGTTGCTGGGCTGGTAGCCCGCGGCCCTGGGCCGTACGTAGCCCTGTGGCCCGCAGACCCGCAGACCCGCAGCCAGATGCCCCGTAGCCCGTAGCGGCAAGAGGACAGGACGACAGCATGACCACCAGACTCATCGACGACGGCCTGTTCGACGGCGCGGATCCCCCGCGCCTCGTGGGCGCGCGCTGCTCCGGGTGCGGCACCGTCGTCTTTCCCCGGCAGGACGCCTGCCCCAGGTGCTCGGACGGGTCCATGTCCGCGCACCCGCTGCCGGTGAGGGGCCTGGTGTGGTCGTGGACGGCGCAGGCGTTCCCGCCCAAGCCGCCGTACCGGGCACCGGCCGACGGCTACCGGCCGTATCACGTGGGCTATGTGGACCTCGGTGAGGTGCTGGTCGAGGCGCGGCTGGAGGTGGCCCGCCCGGAGATCCGGATCGGGCTGCCGGTCCGGCTCACCACGGTGCCCGCGTACCAGGACGAGGACGGGACCGACGTGCTTACCTTCGCGTTCCGTCCGGATCCGGGAGGACGGCGATGAACCGGGCCGACGAGATCTACGTGGTCGGATGCGGGATGCACCCCTTCGGCCGCGACGAGTCCGTCACCGGGATGGACATGGCGGCCCGCGCGGTACGGGAGGCGCTGGCCGACGCCGGGGTCGCCTGGGAGGACATCGGGTACGCGGCCGGCGGCTCCGACGTGTCCGGCAAACCCGACACACTGGTGGGCCGACTCGGGCTGACCGGTGTGCCGTTCGTCAATGTGCAGAACGGCTGCGCGACCGGCGCGTCCACGGTGCTCGCGGTGGCCAACGCGCTGCGGGCGGGCGAGGCGTCGCTGGGCCTGGCCGTGGGGTTCGACAAGCACGAACGGGGCGCGTTCCATGTCTCCGCGGCCCGTTACGGTCTCGGTGACTGGTACGCGGAGACCGGGTTGATGCTGACGACCCAGTTCTTCGCCCTCAAGACGCAGCGCTATCTCCACGAGTACGGCATCCCGGAGCGGGCGCTGGCGACGGTGGCCGCGCGCGCCTTCCGCAACGGCTCCCGCCATCCTCTGGCCTGGCGGCGCAAGGAGCTGACGGAGGACGAGATCCTGCACTCCCCCGAAGTGAGCCCGCCGCTCACCCAGTACATGTTCTGCTCGCCGGGGCAGGGCGCGGCCGCGCTGGTATTGGCCCGCGGCGACCGCGCGTTCGACCTGTGCGAACGGCCGGTCAGACTGGCCTCGTTGGCCTTCCGCACCCGGCGATTCGGCTCGTTCGAGGTGTTCTCGCCCTGGCTGCCGCCGGGACCACACCGCAGCCCCAGCGTCGACGCGGCTCAGGCGGTCTTCCGTGGGGCCGGTCTGCGGCCCGGCGATGTCCAGGTGGCCCAGTTGCAGGACACCGACAGCGGCTCGGAGTTGATCCACCTGGCGGAGACCGGACTGTGCGAGCACGGCGGGCAGGAGGAACTGCTGGCCGCCGGAGACACCGACCCCACGGGCCGGATCCCCGTCAACACCGACGGCGGGTGCCTGGCGGGCGGCGAACCGGTCGGCGCCTCGGGACTGCGCCAGTTCCACGAAGTCGTACGGCAGTTGCAGGGCCGCGCGCCGGGAGTACAGGTGCCGGGCGGCCCACGGGTGGGCTTCACCCACGTGTACGGGGCGCCGGGGATCAGCGCCTGCGCGGTGCTGACGGTCTGACCGCGCACGTCCTTGCCGGCGGATCGAGAACCGAAGGGAACTGTCATGAGCAAGAGCAGAACGGCCCTGGTCACCGGCGGTGCACGGGGGATCGGCGTGGAGATCTGCCAGCAACTCGCCGATCGGGGACTGCGGGTTCTGGTCGGGGCGCGCAAGCGGGACGCGGCCGAGGAGGCGTGCCACGCCATCGGCCCGCGGGCGCTGCCGCTCGTCCTGGACGTGGGGTCCGTGCTCAGCGTCCGCGAAGCGATGCGCGAGGCCGGGGAACTGATCGGTGGCGGAGGCGGAGTCGACGTCCTGGTGAACAACGCCGGCGTGTCCCTCGACGGTGACCTGCGGCCGCCGTATCTCGACGAGGACGTCCTGCGCGCCACGTTGGACATCAATCTCGTGGGCGCCTGGCGCATGGCCGAGGCTGTCGTCCCGGGCATGGTGCGAGCGGGCTACGGACGCGTGGTCAACCTGACCAGCTCGTACGGCTCACTGGCGCTGATGGACTCCGGCCGGCATCCGGCGTACCGCGTCTCCAAGACCGCCCTCAACGCGCTGACCCGGATGCTCGCGGGCGAGTTGGCGGGCACCGGCGTCCTGGTCAACGCGGCCGACCCCGGCTGGACCCGGAGCGGCATGGGCGGCCCGGCCGCTCCGCGCGGCCCGCAGGAGGGCGCGGACACGCCCGTCTGGCTGGCGACCCTTCCGGAGGGCGACGACACGACCGGCGGACTGTTCGCCGAGCGCGGACCGCTGCCCTGGTGACGCGCGACACACGGTGCTCGGGGACGCGTGCGCACCGCTGTCCTTCCTGAGCAGGCTTCCCGCCACCCGTTCGCCGTTCAGGCCGGGGTGGCCTCCGACTCGGCCTTCTGTTCGCCGGCGACGATGCGCAGCGCCAGGGCCCTCACCGCTTCCTGTACGGACTGGGACGGCAACTGGGACAGCGGCCCGCCCTCCGCCCGCAGCGCGGTCACCAGGATGGTCGTACTGATGAAAGTGCGGACCGCGAGCGCCTGCGAGGCGTGCCGCGCCTTGGCCGCGCGCGGACTTCGGGTGGTGCTCTCGGGCAGATAATCGTACGCCCGCTGGATGTGCCGCTGCTCGAACTCGTCGCGCAGCAGCTTGATGTTGCCGTTGGCGGAGGCGATCTGGACCTGATAGAGCCGGGCCTCGTCCGGGTTCTTCTCCACCCAGTCCCACACGGCGTCGATGGTGCGGATCAGGCCCTCGGCGTCTCCCGGCTCGGTGTCCGGGCGCGCCGTCTCCACGACCGTGTTCAGCTGGTCGAAGACGCGCCGCATGGCCAGCTCGAGCAGTTCCTCCTTGCCCGCGAAGTGGTAGTAGACGGCCGTGGGCACCACCTGGGCCTCGTCCGCGATGTCCTGCACACTGGTCTCCGCGAAGCCGTTGCGGCCGAACACCCGGACAGCGGCGCTGATGATGTGCTGTCGTCGCGAAGGACGGTGGGCGGGCTGCTTGCCGTTCGTGGTGGCCATCATGCTCCCTGGCGGTTGCCGTGACCGGTGCTTGTGCGCCCCGGCGTACTGACCATGTTATCCAGTTACTGTCCCAGGTCGGGTCCGTAAATCCTGGCACCCCAGTGGTTCTGAAGCGCGAAGATCACGGCATACTTGACACCATGACTACATCCGGGACGCGCGCAGCCCACCGCCCTTCGCGCCGGCAGTGGGTGATCGAGGCAGCCACGGAACTCTTCGCCACGCAGCCTCCCGACGAGGTGACGGTGGCCGACATCGCGGCGCGGGCGGAGATGACGTCGGCCGCCGTGTACTACCACTTCTCCTCCAAGGACCAGGTCCTGGTGGAGGGGATGCGGGTGTTCGCCGCCGCACTGCGTGAACAGGTGGAGACGCTCACCGAGGCGCACGAGCCCGGGTCGGACATCGGGCCGGCCGTGACCGCGCTGGTGGTCTGGCTGGGCGAGCACCGGTCCGCCGCCACCGTGTTCTTCGTGTCCTCGGCCGGCATGAGCCAGGAGGCGGAGGCGCTGCGCCACGAGATCCGTACGCAGTTGCTTCAGGAGCTGGTGCGGCTGGTCCGCAAGGGGCGTGAGCCGGTCACGGACGCCGAGGCGGCGGTGATCGGCCTGGGCGTACTAGCGCTGCTGGAAAGCGCGGCGATCTCGCAGGTCCGGGGTGACGACGTCTACCGCTCCCTCGGGCACCGTTCGTTCCTCCGTGAGGTGGGCCGGCTCGCCGATCGGATCGCCGATCCGGCGGCCGAGTAGCAGAAGCGGTCCATGAGTGGGCCGCGCCCGCCGACCGGGTGCGTGAGTGGAGCGGTCGGCGGGCGCGGAGCCGGGGAGGTCAGACCAGGAGCCGCAGAGGTGCACGCAGCAGCTCACCGACCGTACGCAGGTACTCGGCGGCGGGCGCCCCGTCCACGGCACGGTGGTCGAAGGTCAGGCTCAGGGTGAGCACCTGGGTCCGCCGCGGCTGCTCGTCCACCCACTCGACGCCGTCCCTGAGCCTGCCCACACCGAGGATGGCGACGTTGCCGGGGTTGATCACGGGGGTGAAGAAGTCGACGCCGTACCCCCCGAGCGAGGTGACGGTGAACGTGGCCCCTTCCAGCAGTGCCGGGGAGATCCGGCCGGATCGGGCCCTTTCCGCCAACTCCCTTGATCTGCGGGCGACTTCGGGCAACGACAGCTCCGCCGCGTTCTCGATCACCGGGACGAGCAGGCCCCCCGGCACCGCGACCGCGAACCCGAGGTGGATGTCCTCGTACAGGTGGACGCCGTCCTCCAGCACCGACGCGTTGAGCAGCGGGTGTGCGCGCAGGGCCAGTGCGGCGGCCTTCATCAGGAAGTCGCCCAGGCTGGGCACGGGCAGGTCGGTGTCGGCCCACTCCTGCTTCAACTGGGCGCGCAGGGCCACGACGGCGTCCATCCGCACTTCGTAGCCGTGTGTCAGCTGCGCCATCTCCTGGAGGCTGGCGTGCATCCGGCGGGCGATGACGCCACGCATCCCGGTGAGGGGGATGACGTCTCCGGGCTGGGGTGAGGCGGTGGCCTGGCGGGGCGTCGCCGCGGAGCGTGCCGGTGCGTCCGCCGGGGTCGGTACCGACGTGGCCGCCGGGGTGGCGGCGTCGAGGTCGGCCCGCCGGATCCGTCCGCCCGCACCCGTGGGGCGTACGTCCGCGAGGTCGATGCCCCGTTCCTTCGCCAGCCGACGGACCAGGGGCGAAGTGGGGGTGACCGGGTCCGCCGAGAGGAGGGCGGGCGGCTGCGCCGCCGAGGCGAGCAGGTACTCCTCCACGTCCTCGGAGACGATCCGGCCACCCGGTCCGGTGCCGCGTACGGCGGTGAGGTCGACGTCGGCCTCCGCCGCCACCCGCCGGGCGTTCGGGGAAGCCAGAAGCCGGCCCCCCGAGCCATTGAGTCCGGCGGTGCCGTTGAGCGACGGCGCCACGGAGGGAACGCCCCCGCCGATCGGCACCGCGTTCGGGCCGGCAGGCACGGAGTCGGCGGCGGGGGTCGCACCCCCCGCACTCCCCACACCCGGCAGCTCCTCCCCTTCGGCCAGCAGCCAGCCGATGAGCGCCCCTGCGGGGACGGTCGCGCCGGCCGGGACCACGGGGTGGAACAGTCCCCCTGCCTCCGCCTCGACGTCCACGTCGACCTTGTCGGTGGCCAGCCGCACCAGGGGGTCGCCCTCCGCGACAACGCCGCCGGTCGGCACCAGCCACTCGTCGATCGTGCCTTCCTGCATGGTCAGGCCGATCTTCGGCAGCAGAACCTCGACCGCCACTTCGGTCACGACCTTTCGAGGAGACGACGGCAGCCCTGCACGATGCGGGCCTGGTCGGGCACATAGGCCTTCTCCAGCACCGGCGAGAACGGCACCGGGGAGAAGGGAGCGCCGATGCGCAGGACCGGAGCGTCCAGGTAGTCGAAGGCCGCGTCCTGGATCTGGGCGGCGATCTCCCCGCCGAGCCCGCCGAAGGTCACGGCCTCGTGCACCACGAGGACCCGGTTGGTGCGGCGTACGGAGGCGATCATGGTCTCGGTGTCGAGGGGCTGTACGGTGCGCGGGTCGATGACCTCGACCTCGATGCCCTCCGCGGCCAGTTCCTCGGCCGCCGCGAGAGCCTCGCCCACCATGCGGCCGAGGGCGATGACGGTGACGTCGGTGCCCTGGCGCGCGGTGTGGGCCTGGCCGAGCGGGATGCCGTAGATCTGCTCGGGCACCTCGCTCTTGCTGCCCAGCAGAACCTTGTTGAGCATGACGACGACCGGGTTGTTGTCCCGGATCGCGGAGACCGTCAGGCCCTTGGCGGTGTACGCGTCGCACGGCATGACGACCTTGAGGCCGGGCACGTGGCAGAGCCAGGCCTCCAGGCTCTGGCTGTGCTGGGCGGCGGCACCGAGGCCGGCGCCGGAAGCGGTGGTGATGGTCAGCGGCACCGACACCGAGCCGCCGAACATGTACTTCATCTTGGCGGCCTGGTTGACGATCTGGTCCAGGCAGACGCCGATGAAGTCCATGAACATCAGGTCGACGACGGGACGCAGCCCCCGGGCGGCGGCGCCCACGCCCAGGCCGACGAGCGCGGCCTCGGAGATCGGGGTGTCGATCATGCGGCGGGGGCCGAACTCGTCGAGCAGGTTGTCGAACATGCGGAAGACACCGCCGTACCCGGCGACGTCCTCCCCGGCGACGAAGACGCTCTCGTCCTCGCGCATGACCTGCGCCAGGCCCTCGTTGAAGGCCTTGACATAGGTGAGCTTGCGGGACGTGGCGTCCGGGGCGACGGCGGGTGCTTCGGAGACGGTGGTCATGGCGGTCATCCCGAGTAGACGTTGAGGAGCAGGTCGGCGGGGTCGGGCAGCGGGCTGGCCTCGGCGTAGGCGATGGCCTCGGCGATCTCGTCGCGGGTGCGCTGCCAGGTGTCGTCCAGCTCGGCGCGGGTGGCGGTGCCGTCGGCGAGGGCACGGGCCTCCAGCAGGTCGATCGCGTCGCGGGCCTTCCACTCCTCGACCTCCTCCTGCGAGCGGTAGGGGTGACGCAGTCCCTTGACACCCTGGTGGTCGTAGTAGCGGTAGGTCTTGGCCTCGATGAACACGGGGCCCTCGCCGGCCCGCGCGCGTGCGACGGCCTCCACGGTGGCCTCGTGGACGGCGAGGGCGTCCATGCCGTCGACGATCACGCTGGGCATGCCGTAGGACGCGGCCCGCTCGGCGACGTCGGTGATCAGCATGTGCTTGGACTGCGGGGTGAACTCGGCGTAGCCGTTGTTCTCGCAGATGAACAGGACCGGCAGGCGCAGGATGGCGGCCATGTTGGCACCCTCGTGGAAGCTGCCGATGTTGGTGGCGCCGTCGCCGAAGAAGGTGACGGCGATGTTGTCCTCGCCGCGGTACTGGGCGGCGAAGGCGGCGCCGACCGCGATCGGGACGCCGGCGCCGACGATGCCGTTGGCGCCGAGCATGCCGAGGGTGACGTCGTTGATGTGCATGCTTCCGCCGCGGCCGAGGCAGGCGCCGGTGACGCGGCCGTACAGCTCGGAGTACATGTGCCTGAAGCTGACGCCCTTGGCCACGGCGTGTCCGTGCCCGCGGTGCGTGGAGGTGATCTGGTCGTCGTCACGCAGGGCCGCCATCACTCCCGCGGCGACCGCCTCCTGACCGACGTAGAGGTGCAGGAAGCCCGGCAGCTTGCCCGCCTCCATGAGTTTTCCCGCCTCCGTCTCGAACAGGCGGATGCGCACCATGCGCTCGTGCAGATCCCTGACGACCTGCGCCGAAGCCTGGTTCGCGGCCGGATCGGCCGACTTCTTCGATGCCCTTTGAGCCATCGTCCGCCCCTTCGCCCCGAGCGAGGTGTGTCACGCAATCGGACTTTGTTGTGTCGGTCTACAGTAACCGGCTGGGGGGCACCTTACTGAAGAGGTTGTCTAATTACTACAGGCAGGACTCAACCCGCCCCGAGGACGCCGCCACGCCGGTCCACGAGCTCCACGGCATTGCCCTCCGGATCGGCCCAGAAGCTGATCCGCCGACCCCGCGCCGACACCACGACCGGCGACGACAGCGGCCGGCCTCCGGCGGCCGGCAGGACGGCGACCAGGGGTGCGATATCGTCCACATGGAAGGTGAGGTAGGCCAGGCCGCAGCGCTCGGCCAGCGGCCCGGCCCACGGCGACGACGTCACCCTCACCCGCGGGTGGATCAGCTTGATCCGGCCCCCGGACGGCACCTCGAGCCAGACGACGAGGAGCTGTCCGCCCAGTCCGGCCGGACCGGCGATCGCCTGCGGGATGCGCGAGCGGTGCACGGGGACACAGCCGAGCACCTCACCATAGAAGCGCTCCATCACCTCGAGGTCCCGCACCACGACACCCGCCTCGAAGGGCTGGGTGATCCGCGCCCTCCCGGACACCTCGACCGGCCCGGTCGTCTCATCGGCCATGGGGCCACCCCTCCGTCAGTCAGCCATCACATCCCGGTAGCTGGAGCCGTTCAATAGAAAGATCCAGTCGGTCCGGGCGTGTCCCTGCCACAGAAGGCAGGCGTGACCTGTGGAATCCCCGTCCGGCCAAGTTGAGCACTTTCTATTGACACACAACACTAACTCCTGTTCTTGTGGCGGTCGCAGCGCAGCTGTAGCACCAGGAACCTTCACCAGCTCGCGGCTGGGAGGATTGAGGACATCGTGGTCCAGATCAGTTCACCGGAGACCCAGACGGCGGACGACGAACGTCCCCTGCCGCCTCCCGCTCCGGAATACACCTCATGGATCGGCCAGGACCGCTCCACGGACGCCGCGGGCACGGCGATGCGGCAGGACGCGGCCGAGCTCGCCGAGCGGGTCATCGAGCACTACATCAACAACACCACGCACGAGGCCGAGGAACAGTGGACGGAACCCGTCGACAACTACCTCGACGCCGACCGCTGGCTGCGGGAGATGGACGCCGTCCACCGGAGCGTTCCGCTGCCCCTCGCCATGTCGTGCGAGCTCCCCGGACCGGGCACCTACAAGGCCCTGGACGTGCTCGGCGCACCCATCCTGATCACCCGGGACCGCAAGGGCGTCGTGCACGCGATGATCAACGCCTGCCGGCACCGCGGCGCCGAGCTCGTCGAGCCGGGCTGCGGCGTGGCGAAGCGGATCACCTGCCCGTACCACGCCTGGTCGTACGACCTGTCGGGCGAGCTGCGCGGCGTACACGCCGAGAAGACCTTCGGCGAGGTACCGCGCGAGAAGCGCAGCCTGATCCAGCTTCCCGTCGGTGAGCGCGCCGGCATCGTCTTCGTATCGCTCGATCCCGCCGCCGAGCACGACCTGGACGCCTGGCTCGGGGATCTGCAGCCGCTCCTTGAGGGGCTGCGCTTCGCCGACTGCCACCACTACGCGACCCGTGAGCTGCTCAGCCCGAACTGGAAGGTCACCCTCGACGGGTACCTGGAGACCTACCACTTCGCGTCGCTGCACACGAAGACTGTTTTCGAGACGAACTTCTCCAACATGATGGCCCACGACACCTGGGGCCCTCATCAGCGGCTCGCTGCGGCCCTGCGGCCCGTCGCCGACCTGGCGGAGCTGCCCGCGGAGCAGCGCGATCCGGGCGACATCGTAGGAGCCATCTACTGGCTCTTCCCCGGTCTCGCCATCGCCGGCACCTGGCGCAACAAGATCGCCGTCTCCATCGTGATCCCCCGTACAGCCACCGAATCGGTGACCCAGCAGATCATTCTGCTGCGTGAGCCCGCCGTCACCGAGGAGGAGCGCCACGCCGCCGACCAGTTCGGCGAGTGGTTCTACGAGGTGGTCCGCGACGAGGACTACGCGACCACCTACGGAGTGCAGCGGGGGCTGAAGGCCCTCGCCGGAACCGACTTCGTCTTCGGACGCAACGAACCCGGGCTCCAGCACTTCCACCGCACCATCCACCGCCTCCTGGACGAAGCGTCCAGATGACCAACCCACGAGACCCGCAGGAGAACAGCATGGTGGCTACGGGCAGCCTTGACGGACGTGTCGCAGTGATCACGGGCAGCACGCGCAGTATCGGCCGCGCCATCGCCGAGGCCTTCCTGGCCGACGGGGCGACGGTCGTGCTCAGCGGACGCTCGGAGATCAAGGGCAAGCAGGCCTTGGAGGAACTCCAGGCCGGTGACAAGGCCGCCTTCCACGCCTGCGACTCGAGCAGCCAGGCGGACATCGAGGCACTCGTCGACTGGACGGTCGAGCGTTTCGGCCGGCTGGACATCATGGTCAACAACGTCGGCGGCACGGAGGGCTTCGCGCCCGTCCACGAGCTGAGCGACGAGGCCTGGCACAAGGCGCTCGACCTGAACCTCAACGCCTACTTCTACGGCACGCGCCGCGCGCTGAAGCCCATGCTGGACGGCGGCTGGGGCCGGGTCATCAACATCTCCTCGGTCGAGGGCAAGCAGGCCAACAAGCCCGCGATCAGCCACTACATCACCAACAAGCACGCCATCCATGGTCTGACCAAGGCGACCGCCTTCGAGTACGGCACCGTGGGCATCACCTGCAACGCGATCTGCCCCGGCGCCGTCGACACCGACCTGATGCGTGCCGCGGGACCGGCCGCGGCCGAGGCCGAGGGCATCAGTTACGAGGAGTGGCTGGGCCGGTTCGCCGAGCACGCCGCCACCAAGAAGATCACCACCGTCGAGCAGATAGCGGGAGTCGCCAGGCTGCTCGCGAGCGACGCGGGCGCGGGCATCACGGGCACACTGATCAGCGTCGACGGCGGCACGGCGCAGTGGTGAGCGGCGGAGCGGACGGCGGGAGCCCCATCACCATGAAGCACTGGATCACCGACTGGCAGCGCCACGAGCGACTGTCCCACTACACCCGGGCCAACGCGGGCGAGACCCTGCCGGAGCCGGCCAGCCCGCTGGGCTGGAGCCTGGTCTGGGGGCGCGGTCTGCAGGGCTGGCGCCGCGGCTTCGTCGACTTCAGCATCTACCGCGAGGAGGAGGTCGCCGGCACCCGGCCTCCGTTCGTCGGAATCTTCGGCGGCTACTTCTACCTCAACCTCTCGCACCTGCGGCTGTTCGGCATCCGCATGGGCCAGACCGCGGCCGATATCGACGCGGCCTTCGTCGGCCAGCGCTCCGACACCCCGGTGTACGTGGCACACCCCGACGACCAGGACGCGGAGCTGACGGCCAGGGCCGGCGGGATTCTGGGGCAGATGCTCGGCCAGACCGGCTACCCGGAGGGCGACGCCGACCATGAGCGGCTGCGCCGGATCCGTCGCGAGCGGCCCGACCTGACGCAGCTGTCCGACGCCGAGCTGGTGGCGCGTGCCCGCGGCCTGCTGGACGAGGTGGAGACCACCTTCCAGAGGCATGTCGAGTCCTCGCTGCCCGCATCGGTCGGACCGGCGATCCTCGGCCCGCTGTGCGCGAGCATCGACCGTCCCGGCGCGATGCTCGACCTCATCAGCGGTCTGGGGGACGTGGACTCGGCGGGCCCCTCGGCGGGCCTGTGGACGCTGTCCCGCCAGGTGGTGGCCTCCGCCGAACTGACGGCACTGTTCGACCAGGGGCCGGCCGCGGTGGAGCAGGCGCTCGAGGGAGCGAGCGGGGACGTGAAGACGTTCCGGGACTCGTTCGACGAGTTCCTCGCCGAGTCCGGCGACCGCGGCCCCAACGAGTGGGACATCCACGCGCTGTCCTGGGAGGCCGCCCCGATCCAGGCACTGTCCCTGGTGGACCGGATCCGGCACAGCTCCGACGGTGATTCTCCGGCCGCCCGGCACGAGCGGCTCACGGCACACCGTCAGGCGACGGCCGCGGAGGTGCGGGGCGCCCTCCCCGAGGACGCGCAGCCGATGTTCGACGCCGGAATGCACGCGTCCAACGTGTGGATCCCGGCGCGCGAGCGGACCAAGGCCAACTGCGTCACCGTCATCAACGAGATCCGGATGGCACTCCGCGAGCTCGGCCGCCGCGGTGTCGAGGCCGGACGCTTCGCGCAGCCCGAAGACGTGATGATGCTGCTGGACACCGAGCTCGACGACTATGTCGCCGATCCGGACCGCTTCGGCTCCGTCATCACCCAGCGGCTTCACGAATACGACGAACTCCGGGAACTGGAACCGCCGTTCTTCATCGCGGACGACTCCCGGACCGAGATCGACAGCTGGCCGCGACGCAGCGAGGAGCACACCGAGGCCGCTGTCGGGGGCGACGTCCTCAAGGGCGTCGGTGGCAGCCACGGCACCTACACCGGCAGGGTCCGGGTCGTCACCGACCCGGCCTCGTGCGAGGCGCTGGAGCCGGGCGAGGTACTGGTGGCGCCGATCACCGACGCCGCCTGGACCCCGCTGTTCCTGGTCGCCGGAGCGGCCGTGGTGGACGTGGGCGCGCTCAACAGCCACGCCGTCGTGGTCTGCCGCGAGCTCGGCATCCCGGCCGTCATCTCCGTCGAAGGCGGCACGCAACGGCTGCGGGACGGCATGGTGATCACGGTCGACGGCACCAAGGGCACGGTCACCGTGGACAGCGTCCCGGCGGCACTCGCCATCTGAACAGCCCGTGGGCCCGCCGCTTCTTCCTGACAGAGGGCGGCGGGCCCCGGGCATGACCGCGGAAGGGACCAGCATGGCTGAGGAGAACGCGGGCGAGATCATCGTCGCCGGGTGGATGGACTACGAACCCGCGGACCGCGACCCGATGCTCGGACACCTCGTCGAGGTCGGACGGCGCACCCGCGAGGAGGAGCCCGGCTGTCTGGACTACGCGATGACGGCGGACCCCACCGACGCTCGCCGGATCCGGGTGTACGAGCGATGGGTGTCCCAGCAGGCACTGGACGAACACTTCACGACGGTGCACATCAAGGAGTTCCGCGCGGCCACGTCCGGGTTGACGCGGGTGGGTGTTTCCCTGGAGACCTTCAGCGTCGCGGCGGGACGTTCCATGCGATAGGCGCCCCTCACCGGTCACCCAGAAGATGGAATAAGCCCACTCAAGGACAAAGTTCTAATATCTACAGGAGAGCGGGCGATTCCTCGGCCGAAGCGGCCACGTGGCGCGGCGACGGTCCGATGAGGGAAGTGATCCACATGCGCGTAGTGAGGGATTCCACCGGTCCCTCACATGTCCGTGAGCGGTTCCTGGAAGGCGGCCGGGTCGAGGGAGGCGTGCGGGACCTCATCCTGAGTTCCTGGCAGCGCTCCGTGCTCCTCGGTCTCTCGCCTGACCAGACCGAGCTCCCCTATCGCGAGGACGTCGACCTCGACAGCCGACTCGTGCACGCGGCCCGACCGGTGCTCGACTGGCTTCGGTCCAGGTTCGACGGGCGCACCATGAACATAGCCTTGGCCGACGCGAGTGGAACGGTGCTGCAGCGTCGCTTCGGGCTGGCGTCCATGGCCAGCCAACTCGCTCCCATCCAGAGTGTTCCGGGATTCGTGTTCGCCGAGGAGGTCGCCGGAACCAACGGCATCGGCATCGCGCTCGCGGAACGGCGGCTGTGCCACGTCCACGGGGCCGAGCACTTCGCACAGCGCTCACAGTCCAACGCCTGCTCGGCGATCCCGGTGCACAACCTGCTCAGCGGAGGGATCGAGGGCATCCTCTCCCTCGGATACCCGCGCACCGACGTGGATCCCACGATGGAAACCGTGATACGCGAGGCGGCACACGCCATCGAGCGCCGGCTCCTGGCGGAGAACTCCGCGCGAGAACGGGGACTGCTGAACGCATATCTCGACGCCAGGCGCGGTGCGCGGGCCGGAGCGACGACGGGCCGGAACGGGCAGCTGCTCCGGGTGGACGAGCTGATCCACAGCGGGCTCAGCCGTCGCGACCAGACGGTCCTCGAGGAGAAGGCCGCCGAGCTGATCTCCTCGGCCCAACGAGCAGGCGTCGAGGTGTCCCTCTCCAACGGCCGACGGGTCGTCCTGCTGAGCCGTGCCGTGACGAGCGGGTCCGGCGTGGAGGGCGTCGCCGTCGAGGCGGTCCTCATCGACGCCGGGCAGTGGCCCGCCGGACTCACACATCCGCTCGCGCCGCTCAGCCCCACGGCACGGGAAGCCGTGACACCCGTCATCCCGCCGACCGGACACCCTGCCGACCTGGCACTCTTCCGGCCCGCCCGCACGGAGACGGATGCGGCGGCTGCGGCGCAGGCGCAGCTCACGAGCGTTCACACAGCCGAGCCGGCCGCCGCGCCGCACAGCGCCGACAGCGGCACCGACGGCATGACCGACGGGCGACTGGTGCTGCTGGGCGAGCGGGGGGTGGGCATGCACGCCGTCGCGGCACGGCAGCGCCTGGAGCTGTTGTCCGAGGCCAGCACCCGCATCGGCACCACACTGGATGTGCCCCGTACCGCCCTCGAACTCGCCGAGATGGCCGTACCGCGCCTGGCCGACTTCGTCACCATCGACCTGTCCGAGGCGGTTCTGCGCGGCGAGGAGTCCGCCGATCCCCGCACCGACCTGCACCGCAGAGTGATCCACGGCACCCGCGACGACGCCCCCTTCAGCGCGCTCGGTGAGCGGGTGGACCTCCATCCCGCCACTGCCCAGTTCCGCTGCCTGGCCCACGGACAGGCAGTGCTGGAACCCGACCTGCGCATCACCGCCGCCCGGCTCCCACAGGACCCGGAGCACACCGGACGCCTTCTCGCGTACGGGCTGCGCTCTCTCATCACCGCCCCGCTGCTCGCCCGCGGTGTCGTCCTGGGCATCGTCAGCTTCTACCGCACGCGAGAGCGCGCCCCCTTCTCGGACGACGACAGTTCGCTGGCCCAGGAACTCGCCGCCCGGGCCGCCGTCTGCGTCGACAACGCCCGCCGCTACACCCGCGAACACACCATGGTCCTGGCCCTGCAGCGCAGCCTGCTTCCGCACCGCCTGCCCGAGCAGGACGCCGTCGAGGTCGCCCATCGCTATCTGCCGGCCGAGTCCGGAGTCGGCGGCGACTGGTTCGACGTCATCCCCCTCTCCGGCACCCGTGTCGCGCTGGTCGTCGGTGACGTCGTCGGCCACGGCCTGCACGCCGCCGTCACCATGGGCCGACTGCGTATCGCCGCACGCAACTTCGCCGAGCTGGACCTGGCGCCCGACGAGGTCCTCACGCAGCTCGACAACCTCGTCGCCCGCCTCGACCGGGACGAGGGCAGCGAGGAACCGGGCGCGAGCGGCACCGGCATCATCGGCGCCACCTGCCTGTACGCCATCTACGACCCCACCTCGCAGCAGTGCGTCCTGGCACGCGCCGGCCACCCCCCGCCCGCGCTGGTCCGTCCCGACGGCACAGTGACGTTCCCCGACCTGCACGCGGGTCCGCCCCTCGGACTGGGCGGCCTGCCCTTCGAAACCGCCGAGATCCATGTCCCGGAAGGCAGCCGGCTGGCCCTCTACACCGACGGACTCATCGAAGACCGCCACCGCGACATCGACACGGCTCTCGACCAGTTGCGGGCCGCCCTGACCCGGTCGGACCCCTCGCCCGAGGACACCTGCCGGGCGGTGGTGGACGCCGTGGTGCCCGACCACCCCGCCGACGACATCGCGCTGCTCGTCGCCCGTACCCGGACCGTGGACCCCGACCGGATCGCGACCTGGGACCTCCCCGCCGACCCGGCTCGTGTCTCCGGACTGCGCGCCGACGTCACCCGGCGGCTCACCGACTGGGGGCTGGGCGAGGCCGTCTTCTCCGCCGAGCTGTTGCTCAGTGAGTTGGTCACCAACGCCATCCGCCACGCGAGCGGTCCCCTGCGGATACGCGTCGTCCACGGCCGTTCCCTGATCTTCGAGGTCGCCGACACCAGCAGCACCGCCCCCCGGCTGCGTCACGCGTCCGCCACCGACGAAGGGGGTCGCGGCCTGTTTCTCGTCGCTCAGCTCGCTCAGGCGTGGGGCGCTCGCTACACCGGCGACGGCAAGGTCATCTGGGCCGAGTGCGCCCTGGATGTTCCTGCGGGAATCCCGGTCGCCGCCGGGATAGATTGGGATGACATTCCCGACATCATTCCCGACGTCGAATAAGTGAGCTGTGCCGGTGCGGTCGGGAAGGAACTCGCAAGCCGACCCCCGGAGAGAGTCCGTGCACGACGCTCCCGACGCCTCGACAAGCAGCTCCGCGGGCCGCGGCCGGGACCCTCTGGTCCGGATCCGGGGTCTCGGCAAGCGGTTCGGCGGCACCCGTGCGCTGTCCGAGGTCGACCTCGACGTCCATCGTGGCGCGGTCCTCGCCCTGCTGGGTCCCAACGGTGCGGGGAAATCCACTCTCATCAAGGTGCTCGCCGGTGTGCATCACGCCGACGAGGGCGAGGTCACCGTGGCCGGCCACCCGCTCGGCACGGCCGCGGCCGCCCGGCACATGGCCTTCATCCACCAGGATCTCGGCCTCGTCGAGTGGATGACGGTCGCCGAGAACATCGCCCTGGGCACCGGCTATCCGCGCCACCGCGGACTGATCTCCTGGCGGATGGCACGCGAGAGCTGCGTGGACGCTCTGGAGATCGTCGCCGGACACCTCGCGCCCGACGCCCGCGTCGCCGACCTCACCCGCGCCGAGCGTTCGCTGGTCGCCATCGCACGGGCACTGTCGACCCGTGCGGAACTCGTCGTGCTGGACGAGCCGACCGCCAGCCTCCCCGCGGCCGACTGCGTCCGCCTCTTCCACGTCCTGCGCGAGCTGCGCGACCGCGACCACGGCGTCATCTACGTCAGCCACCGGCTCGACGAGGTGTACCAGGTCGCCGACTCCTTCGCCGTCCTGCGCGACGGCCGGATCATCAGCCGGGGTCCCCTGGCCGGCCACAGCCCCGCCCGCCTCGTGCGGGACATCGTGGGCCGCGACCCGGCTCGCCGGCCGCCCGCCGCCGTTCCGGGCCCCGCCCCCGGTGCCCGGGCCGTCCTGCGTCTCGACGGCGTGCGGACCGAGAACGCCGGCCCGGTCGACCTGAGGCTGCGCTCCGGCGAGATCCTCGGCATGGTGGGCCTCATCGGCGCCGGTCACATGGACCTGGGCAGGGCACTGGCCGGGGTCCGGCCCTTCCTGGGCGGGCGTGCGCTGCTGGACGGGCGGCCCTACCGCCCGCGTACGGTCGCCGCCGCCGTCGGCGCGGGTGTGGGCTTCGCGACCAGCAACCGTCAGGAGGAGGGCTGCGCCGCCGAACTGACCGTACGGGAGAACCTGCTGGCCAACCCCCGCGCCGGCGGCCTGCCGGGGCCGCGCTGGATCAGTCCCCGGCACGAGCGCGGCAAGGCCATGGCTCTCATCGAGCGCTTCCGAGTACGCCCCCGCGACAGTGAGGCACCGATCGCCGTCCTGTCCGGCGGCAACCAGCAGAAGGTCATGCTCGGCCGGTGGCTCCGCATGAATCGTCGTCTGCTGATCCTCGAGGAGCCGACGGCCGGCGTGGACGTGGGCGCCAAGGCGGAGATCCATCGCCTGCTGGACGACGAGCTGGCCACCGGGCTCGCCGTTCTGCTCATCTCCACCGATTTCGAGGAGGTCGCGCACGTGTGCCACCGCGCCCTGGTGTTCGTCCGCGGGACCGTGGCGGCCGAACTGACCGGGGAGGCACTCACCGTCGCCCGGCTCACCCACACCGCGTCGGCCGTGCCACCCCTCACCGGACCGGAGACGGACGGATGAGCGACGAACCGACGGACGACGGGACGACTCGACCGCCGTCGCCGCCCTCCGTGCCCCGGCCAAGGCCACGGCCGCGCCGCTCCCCCGGGCGGTTCATCGGGGCGTACGGACTGCTCGCGCTCGCGGTCCTGCTCTTCCTCGTCTTCTCCCTGGTCCTGCCCGACACCTTCCCCACGCTCGACAACATCTCCTCGATCCTGTCCAACCAGTCGGTCCCCGCGATCCTCGCCCTCGGCGCGATGGTCCCCATCGTCACGGGCAAGTTCGACCTGTCCATCGGCTACCTGCTCGGCCTGGCGCACGTCGTGGTGCTCCAGCTGATCGTCAGCACCGGCTGGCCGTGGCCGCTCGCCTGCTCGGTGGTCCTGGTGGGCGGGGCGGTGGTCGGTGTCGTCAACGGCGTCGTCGTCGAGTTCGCGCGGATCGACTCCTTCATCGCCACCCTCGGCACCGGCAGCGTCCTGTACGCCGTCACCGGCTGGATCACCGGCGGCACCCGCGTCGTCCCCGGGCCGGACGGACTGCCGCCGGCCTTCACCGACCTCTACGACTCCACGTTCCTCGGCCTGCCGGTGCCCGCGTTCTACGTCCTGGCGCTGACCTTCGTGCTCTGGCTGCTGCTGGAACGCCTGCCGCTGGGCCGCTACCTCTATGTCATCGGCGCGAACCCCCGCGCCGCCGATCTGGTCGGCATTCCCACACGGCGCTACAGCGTCTGCGCGTTCACCCTGTCCGGTCTGATCGTCAGCTTCGCCGGCGTCCTGCTCGCCGCTCAGCAGCAGATCGGCAACCCCAGCGTCGGTCTGGACTACCTCCTGCCGGCCTTCGTCGGGGCCCTGCTCGGCTCCACCGCGATCAGGCCCGGTCGCCCCAACGCCCTGGGCACTCTCGTGGCGGTCGCCGTCCTCGCCATCGGGCTGGCCGGCATCGGCCAGCTCGGCGCGCAGTTCTGGGTCACCCCGCTGTTCAACGGCGTCACGCTGCTGCTCGCAGTCGGCTTCGCCGGGTACTCCGCCCGCCGTCGACTGCGCTCCGGCGCCACCGCGAACCGTCATGGCAACGTGGTGGCGGGCACCAGCAAGGAGCACCCGTGATCTCGTACCACCGGGTCGCCCCCGCCCTCGCGGCCCTCGTCACGGTCGTCGTCACCGTCGTCGGCTGTGAGCGAGGCTCGTCCACCGGTCCGGGAAACCCCTCCGAAGGGGTCACGAGGGCCGGCTGCCCGGCCGCCCTCGCCAAGGCGAGATCCGCCGTCCGGCAGGCCGAGAAGGTGGACGTCTCCTGGAACGGCCCCACCACCGGACCCACGGCACTGCCGGGCAGGACGATCGTCTACGTCGCACAGACCATGACCAATCCCGGAGTCGCGGGCGTCGCGAAGGGCCTGCGGGAGGCCGCGCGGGTGATCGGCTGGAAGGTCAGGGTCATCGACGGGCAGGGCACCCCCGCCGGCATCCAGGCGGCTCTGAGCCAGGCGGTCGGCGTCAGACCATCCGGCATCGTCCTCGGCGGCTTCGATCCCAACGCGACCTCGTCCCAGCTCGCGCGGGCCGACGCGGCGCGCATCCCGCTCATCGGCTGGCACGCGGTCGGCTCCCCGGGGCCGAGCAGACACCCGAAGCTCTTCACCAACGTCACGACCCGGGTCGGGGACGTCGCGGAGATCAGCGCCGACTGGATCATCGCGCGCTCCGGCGGCCGGGCCGGTGTCGTCGTCTTCACCGACGCCTCGATCCCCTTCGCCAGGAAGAAGTCCCAGCTGATCGAGAAGCAGCTGGCCACCTGCGCCGATGTGCGCCTGCTGGCGTCCGAGAACATCCCCATCCCGGACGCGAGCAGCCGTACCCCTCAGGAGGTCTCCTCCCTCCTGTCCCGCTTCGGCAGCAGGTGGACGTACTCCGTGGCCATCAACGACCTGTACTTCGCCGACGCCGCGCCCGCCCTGCGCGAGGCGGGGCGCGAGGGCTCGGGTCCCCCTTTCAACATCGGCGCCGGTGACGGCGACCCGTCGGCCTTCCAGCGCATCAACAGCGGGCAGTTCCAGGCCGCAACCGTCCCGGAGCCGCTCACCGAGCAGGGCTGGCAGATCGTCGACGAGTTCAACCGCGCCTTCGCCGGCGAGCCCGCCAGCGGATACGTCGCCCCGGTCCACGTCGCCACGGCCGCCAACAGCGGCGGCGCGACGAGCTGGGATCCACCCGGGTACCGCGAGGGGTACCGGAAGATCTGGGGCAGGTGAGAGGCGCGGCGACGGGCGGTGAGGCCGGCTCGGGACCGTGCGTCTGCCCGTCGCCCTCTATGGCTTGAAACGGCTGTAAGGGTCCTGGGCCAGCCTGACCAGCATCTTGCCGACGTTGCCGCCGTCCAGCAGGGCCAGCAGGGCCTGAGGTGCGCTGTCGAGGCCGTCCGTCACCGTCTCGCGGGCGGTGACCCGGCCCGAGCGGAGCCAGTCGGCGACGCGGCCCTCGAACTCGGGCCGCAGATCGTCGTGGTCGCGGACGATGAAGCCGCGCAGCGTGAGCCGTCTGAGGACCGCCTGGATCAGCTGGTTGATGTCGGCGGTCCGTCCCTCGCCGCCGAACTGCGACATCATGCCGCACAGCGCGACACGGCCGCCCGTCCTCAACGCGTGCAGGGCGGCGACGAGTTGCTCCCCGCCGACGTTGTCGAAGTAGACGTCGACACCGTCGGGCGCCATCCGCGCCAGGGCGTCGCGCACCGGCTCGGCGCGGTAGTCCGCGGCGGCGTCGTAGCCGAACTCCTTGACCAGCAGGGCGCACTTGTCCGGCCCCCCGGCGGTTCCGACGACGCGCTCCGCGCCCAGCAGCCGGGCGAACTGTCCGGCCGCGGTGCCCACGGCCCCGGCCGCCGCCGACACGAAGACGGTGTCGCCGGGCCGCACCCCGGCGATCCGCGCGAGCCCGACGTAGGCGGTGAAGCCGGTCTGTCCGAGCAGCCCCAACCAGGTCGGCAGCGGCGCGAGTTGTGGGTCTATGCGGCCCGCGGCATCGGTGTCCGCGGGGTCGAGCACGGCCCACTCGCGCCAGCCGAGCTGGTGGCGCAGGAAGGTGCCCACAGGCACGGAGGGGCAGCGGCTCTCCTCCACCACGCCGAGGGCCCGGCCGTCCAGCGGTGATCCGGGGGTGAAGTTGTGCGTGTAGTGCTTCTCGGTGCTCTCCAGCCGCCCGCGCATCGACGGGTCGACACTCATGTAGAGGTTGCGGACGAGCAGTTGCCCTTCGCCGAGCGGCGGGAGCGGGCGTTCCTCGACGGCGAAGTCGCCGGGCGCCGGTTCTCCGGCCGGCCGGCGCACCAGGCAGACCACCCGGGTGCTGCGGGGTGGCATCGGCTCACTCCGCCGGCGGCTGGACACCGCGCCGCTGGGCGAGACGGCCCACCCAGCCGGCCATCTGGAGGTCGGCGTGGCGCAGTTCCCCGGACTGCCAGCGGGCCTGGAAGTCGAAGATGCCCCACGCCCCGGTCTTCGGGTCGGTCACCTCCACCAGCCCGTCCTCGGTGAGCCGGTACACGTGCCCGGTCAGCGGATGGGTCACTTGCTTGGCGCTCACGGCTCACTCCTGCGGTCTGCGGCGTACGCCGCGCTTGGTCACGGTCACCGGGCCCTCGACCCGTAGCCGGCAGGCGAGCCGGGTGAGGCCGTCCACCGGTCTGCGCAGGGCTTCGATGCCCTCGCGCTCCAGCGGGCCCACGGGAGAACAGTTCTCGGCGCCTTCCTCGACCTGCACGAAGCAGGTACGGCAGGTCGCCTTGCCCCCGCAGACGGTGGGCCAGCGGTAGCCGAGCCGCTGGGCGGCGCTGAACAGGTCCTCGCCGTCGCGCACCTCCAGCTCGACACCGGAGGGCCGCACCGCGACCCGGTGGGTGACGGTCACTTGTCCATCCACCGGTCGAGCGTCTGGTTGAAGTGGCGGATGCGGCTCTCCTGGTAGTTGGCCAGGGTGATGCCCGGCTTGCGCAGGGTCTTCAGGCCCTGCTGGACGTACGGCAGGTTCTCGCAGTCCTGGTCGAAGACGGGCCCGAGCACACCCAGTTCCGGGATGTCCGCGAAGAGCATGTCCTCCGGCACCCAGCGGATCTTGACCGGGGGCGGCATCTCGCCGGCCGTCTTCGGGGCCGACATGAAGATGATCTCGGCGGTGCAGGAGTCGGGGTCGAGACCGTTGGGCTTGAACCGGTAGATGATGTTGGACTTGGCGCCGCCCCAGGGATTGAAGTTGGGGAACAGCAGATAGTTGATGGCGTCCAGCAGCTCGGTGTCGGCGGTCTGCGAGAAGTCCTGCTGGGAGGTGATCGCCAGCTGTGCGCGCATCCGCTCGGCGAGGACCTGGCGGGCGGTGCCGCCGGGCGGGATCGCCGGCATCTCGTCGCCCTCCTGGATCACCAGGTCCCGGCCCTGGGCGGCCGCGTAGAAGGCACGCGAGTCGTAGAACGTCTCCAGGACGTCCTCCTCCGTGACCGAGTCGGCCACGTGAGGACTGGGGGCTCCCTGGATGTTGATCATGCGGTTCCAGTTGGGCTGGTCCGCCATGACGTCGTACTGGGAATTGGCGTCGGCGAGCCACGGCAGCATCTGCGGGTGGGTGGCGATCACATGGAAGGACTCGATGAACGCGTCCTGGGCGATCTTCCAGTTGCAGGGCAGCACCTTGGCGATGTGCAGCGACTTGTAACGGTCCTGCAGCGGCCAGATGTAGTACTCGTCGAAGGTGCCGCGGTAGCTCTCGAACGGTTCCGCGTACGGGTCCATGTTGATGAAGACGAAGCCGCGCCAGGTGGCCACCTTGGCCTCCGGCAGGGCGAACTTCTCCGGGGTGACATGGGGAAAGTCCCAGGCGCACGGCGGGGTCTGCATGGT
The DNA here is from genome assembly GCA_000720805.1 of Streptomyces violaceoruber. Lineage (GTDB taxonomy): Bacteria > Actinomycetota > Actinomycetes > Streptomycetales > Streptomycetaceae > Streptomyces > Streptomyces cellulosae_A. Next base: position 59,449 of record JODI01000025.1, on the reverse strand, counting down.
TCCGTCGAGGTTCCAGGCGAAGCCGTGGAACGGGCAGCGGAACTCGCCGACGTTGCCGCCGCCGGTGCGCAGTTTGCGGCCACGGTGCAGGCACGCGTTGACGTACGCGCGGATCTCGTCCGGCGCCGTGCGCACGACGATCAGTGAGTCGTCGCCGATCTCGTAGACCTCGTGGTCGCCGACCTCGGGGATCTCGCTCTCCAGACAGGCGAACTGCCACACGCGCCGCCACACCTGGCTCATCTCGCGCTCGGCCCATTCCCGGGAGGTGAAGCGGGTGGTGTCGATGTCCTCGCTGCCGAGGTAGTCGTTGTGGACGTGTCTCAGAGCGGGGGGAACCGGCCGGCTGTCCCGGTCGAGGTAGTCCTGGACGCTGGGCCCCGGGCACCGCGCCGCGCCCATCTCCGACGTTTCGTCCATCTTCTCTCCTCAGCCAGAAACTTTAGAGTGAGTGTAGTTATGGGTCCCTGCTGGGAGCAATACTCGGGACGCCGTCGGGGCGCCGCAGAGCCCGGTGAGCCGGAAAAATTGTAGGTCTCACCTTGAATTCGTTATTACCGCCCCCTCCCCAAGTCCGACATGCCGTGCCACACTCCGTCGCACCCGAGGCTGTAGAGCCTCAACAGTTTCTCTCCGACTGGGACAGCATCCTCCGTGTCCCGGCCACAGCGCCGCCCGAATGTCCCGGCGGCCCGCGTCGTACCCCACGACGACCACACCATCCGCTCGAACTGAGCGTGCCGTCCCTGGCTGGGCGGCACGGGATCCGTCTGTACAGAGCCGGCCGCCGCGAACGCGGGAGCGACGCGGGCCGCATCAAAACAGGCGCCACACCACGGGAGTACTCAAAGATGAGTTCCAGACCCGGACGCGCGGTCCGTCGCGCGCTCACCGCGATCGTCCCCGTCACCGCCCTCCTCGCCCTCGCGGGGTGCGGGACCGACACGACTCCGGCCGCAGATTCCGCGAAGGCGGCGGCCTCGGACTCCCCCGGCCTGACCGCGGCACGGGAGGCGCTCGCGAAGTACTCGGAGCGCCCGGGCAAGATCCCCCTCACCCAACCGGTGGGCAAGGCGATCCCCGCGGGCAAGAAGATCGACTTCATTCTGTGCGGCGTGCAGTCCTGCCAGGACCTGGCCGACTTCTTCACCCAAGCGGCCAACCAGCTCGGCTGGAAGGTCAACGAGATCTCGACGCAGGGCACCCCGGAGTCCGTCCAGGCCGCCTACGACCAGGCGCTGCGCGACAAGCCGGACGCCGTCATCAGCTCCGGATTCCCGCGCGCGGTCTACGCCAAGCAACTGGCACAGCTGAAGGCAGCACATGTCCCGGTCATCCAGTCGAACGCGGACGACGTGGTCGGCGACGGTATCGACCTGCTGAGCAACGGGCCCGAGGACGTCGCCGTCCAGGGCAAGATGCTCGCCTCATGGGTGGTGTCCGACAGCGGCGCCAAGGCCGACACCGTCTACTTCGACCTGCCCGTCTACACGATCCTCAAGCCCGTCAAGGACGCGTTCGCCGCCCAGTACAAGAAGTGGTGCGAGGGCTGCGCGCTGGACACGGTAGACGTGCCGATCACCGCGATCGGCAAGGACATGCCGGACCGCGTGGTGTCGTACCTCCGCTCGCACCCGAAGGTGGACCACGTCGTCTTCTCCCTGGGCCTGCTCAACGTGGGTGTCCCGACCGCGCTGAAGACCGCGGGTGTCACCGGCAAGCACATCGCCGTGAACGTCGGTGACGCGCAGAACTACGAGTACATCCAGAGCGGCCTCAGCGACGGCGCGATGGCGCTGAACTCCCACGAGACCGCCTGGCTCCAGGCCGACGCACTGGCCCGCCACTTCACCGGCCAGTCCATGGACGTGGACCAGAAGGCCGTGCTGCCCAACATGCTGATCACCAAGAACAACCTCTCGATGGCTGTCGGGGACTTCCCGCTCGTGAAGGACTACCAGGCGCAGTTCGAGGCGCTGTGGGGCCTGAACTGACCGACCCGCCCCCGCCGCCGGCCCCGCGCCGGCGGCGGGCCGTTCGACGGAGTGAGCAACAGTGCACGCTGATACGTCACCGGAGACACCGCACCGGGCCGCCGCCGACGCGGGCGACCGGCCCGTGCTGCGGCTGTCCGGGCTGTCGAAGCGATTCGGCGGAACCCAGGCGTTGGAAGACGTCGGCCTCGACATCGCGCACGGCGAGATCCACGCCCTGATCGGGCCCAACGGCTCCGGCAAGTCCACGCTCATCAAGATCCTCGCCGGATATCACCACGCCGATCCGGGATCGGTCGCCGAACTCGACGGCGAGCCGTTCGACCTCGCCCAGGTCGCCGGGTCACGGCACGACCGACTCCGCTTCGTACACCAGGAGTTGGGGCTGGTCGACGAACTGAGCGCCACCGACAATCTCGCGCTCAGCCGCGGCTTCGCCCGTACGGCCCTCGGCAACATCCGCTGGCCGGAGATGGAGCGCCGGACGACGGCCCTGGTCGAGCGGTTCGGCCTCGGCATCGACGTACGCCGTCCCCTGTCCACGGCGACCCCGGTGCAGCGCGCGGTGGTGGCCATCGCCGCCGCCCTGCAGGGCTGGGAGGGCCGGCGCGGCGTCCTGGTGCTGGACGAGCCGACCGCCGTGCTGCCGCCCGGCGAAGTCGCCCGGCTCTTCGACATCGTGCGCGAGGTCCGCGACGCCGGGGCCAGTGTCCTGTACGTCTCGCACCGCATGGACGAGATCTTCGCGCTGGCCGACCGGGTCACCGTGATCCGCGGCGGACGCCGGATCGCCACCCGCCCGATAGCCGAACTCACTCCCCGCTCGCTGGCGGAGCTGATGGCGGGCGAGGAGATGGAGACCCAGTACCGGCCGCAGGCCCCCTCGGGTACCGCCGCGGCCGTCCTCCAGGTCCGCGGCCTGTGGGCAGGCCCGCTGCGCGGCGTCGGCTTCGACCTGGGACGCGGCGAGCGGCTGGGCATCACCGGCCTGGTCGGCTCCGGCCACGAGGTCGTGCCGTACGCGGTGTGCGGGGCGTACTCGGGGCCGGTACGCGGGAAGGTGCGGGTCCCGGAGCGCTCCCGGCGCTGGACCGACGCAAGGTCCGCCGACGGCCTGGCCATCCCCCTCGTCCCCGCGGACCGGGCCGGAGAGGGCGTCATCGGCGACTTCTCCGTCGGGGAGAACCTCACCCTGCCCCTGCTCGACCGGCTCCGCGCCCGGGCCGGACGACTGAACCGGCGCCGTGAATCCTCGCTCGCCGAGGACTGGATCCGGCGGGTCGGGGTGCGCACAGCCGGACGGGACGCCCGGATCACCACACTGAGCGGCGGCAACCAGCAGAAGGTCGTCATGGCCCGCTGCCTGGCCCAGCAACCCCCCGTGCTGGTGCTGTGCGAACCCACGGCGGGCGTCGACATCGCCACCCGCCTCCAGTTGTACGACCTGATCGAACAGCAGGCCGACGACGGCATGGGCGTGATCGTGTCCTCGTCCGACACCGAGGACCTGCTCGCGCTGTGCACCCGCGTCCTGGTGGTACGGGACGGCCGGATCGTCCGTGAGATCGGCGGCCGGGACATCACCGAACGCGCGCTGCTCCAAGCCATGGAAGGAACCGAGTGACATGACATCAACCCCGACCCGGGCCGCGGAACTGCGGCCCAGCGGACCGGACGCGGCCGCGGTGTCCCCGGGGCCACTGGGCACACTGGCCCGGCGGGCGGTGGCCGCCCTGTCGTTCCGCAACGTCGGCGCGGTCTACGTGTGGATGCTGATCATCGTGCTCTTCTCGGTGTGGGCGCCGGACACCTTCCCGACGTCCATCACCGTCAAGCAGGTCCTCAACGGCAACGCCGTGGCCGGCCTTGTCGCGCTCAGCGTCGTACTTCCGCTGACCGCGCGCGTCTTCGACCTGTCGGTCGCCTACACGATGTCGCTCACCAGTGTGCTGACCGCTCACTTCCTGGTCTCCTCGGGCCTCGGCCCGGTCACCGCGATCGCCCTGTCGATGGGCGCCGCCCTGCTGATCGGTGTGGTCAACGGCATCGTGGTCGTGGTGCTGCGGGTGGACTCGTTCATCGCCACCCTGGCCACCGGCGCTCTGATCCAGTCCCTGATCACCATGGTCACCAAGGACAGCTCCATCACCGGGGTCCAGCTGCTCGCCAAACCGTTCGCCGGCATCGCGCAACTGGACGCGGGCGGCATCACGCTGCCGGTGCTGTATCTGCTCGTCGCCGCGGTGGCCATCTGGTTCCTGCTGGAACACACCGCCACCGGACGCCGGTTGTACGCGACCGGCTTCAACGCGGACGCGGCGCGCCTGCAAGGGGTGCGCACCAACCGGCTGCGCTTTTCGACCCTGGTGGCGTCCGCGCTGCTCTCCGGTTTCGCCGGAGTCGTCTTCGCGTCCTCGGTGGGATCCGGATCGCCGACCGCCGGCACGCCGTATCTGCTGTCGGCCTACGCGGCGGCCTTCGTCGGGGCGACCCAGCTGCGCGCGGGCCGCTTCAACGCCTGGGGCACGGTGATCGCGGTGCTGCTGCTCGGCACGGGCACCACCGGGCTCGGGCTCGCCACCAGCGCCCAGTGGGCCGCGAGCCTGTTCACCGGCTCGGTCCTGATCGTCGCGCTCGTCCTCACGGGCGGACGCCTCACACTGCCGGCCGTGCTGCGGCGCCGGACGTCGCCTCAGCACGGCACGGTATTCACAGCGGACGGCTCGGTGCCCGTCCCGAACGAGGAGGCCTGAGATGAAGGCGGTTCAGTACCGTGCGGTGGGCAGTGCGCCCGAGGTCGTCGAGGTTCCGGTGCCCGAACCGGGCCCGGGCCAAGTGCTGCTGAAGGTGACGGCCGCGGGACTGTGCCACTCGGACCTGGCGGTCATGAGCTGGCCGGAGGAGCAGTTCCCCTATCCGCTGCCGATGACGCTCGGTCACGAGGGCGTCGGTACCGTCGCGGCCCTGGGCAGCGGCGCCACCGGAGTCGCGGAGGGCGAGGAGGTGGCGGTGTACGGCCCGTGGGGCTGTGGCCGCTGCCGCAGGTGCGCCGAGGGCAGGGAGAACGCCTGCCCGCACGCCGCCGGCCTCGGCATCATGCCGCCCGGGCTCGGCTCTCCGGGCGCCCTCGCGGAGTACATGGTGGTGGATTCGCCCCGCCATCTGGTGCCGCTGAACGGCCTGGACCCGGTCCAGGCCGCACCGCTCACCGACGCGGGGCTGACGCCGTACCACGCGATCCGCACCTGTCTGCCCAAGCTCGTGCCGGGCAGTACGGCGGTGGTGATCGGTGTCGGGGGCCTCGGTCATCTAGCCGTCCAACTGCTGCGTGCGCTGACGCCGGCCCGGGTGGTCGCCCTCGACGTGAGCAAGGAGAAGCTGGAACTGGCGCGTACCGTCGGCGCTCACGAGACGCTGCTCTCCGACGGCGAGGCGGCGGCCCGGGTGCGGGAACTGACCGGGGGCGTCGGGGCCGAGGTGGTGCTCGACTTCGTGGGGGCGGAGGCGACCCTCGCGGTGGCCGCCGCGTCGGTGGCGGTGGCGGGCGATGTCACCGTCGTCGGCATCGGCGGAGGCACACTCGCGGTCGGTTTCGGCGGCGGTCTGCCGTTCGAGGTGTCCGCCTCGGCTCCCTACTGGGGCAGCCGCGGCGAACTCATCGACGTGGTGGAGCTCGCGCGACAGGGTGTTGTCTCCTCCCACGTCGAGACGTTCTCGATCGAGGACGCCCCGCTGGCGTACGAGCGCCTGCACGCCGGGGAGATCAGCGGCCGCGCGGTGGTGCTGCCACACGGCTAGTGCTCTGGCCACATTGGTTCGCCGGGTCGGAAACCGTGGCGGTTGGATGTGCGGTGACGTCCGTTCCGACCGCTGGGGGTGTGGTGGCAGAGCCTGTCCGTGTGCGCAGACTGACCGACCAGGAGGGGCAGAAGCTGCAGCAGATCGTGCGCCGGGGCAGCACCAACTCGGTGCGCTGTCGGCGCGCGATGATGCTGCTGGCCTCGGCCGGCGGGAACCGGGTACCGGTGATCGCCCAACTGGTGCAGGCCGACGAGGACACCGCGCGACGCCAACGCCCGTCACCGCGACGTCCTGGCCGCCGAACGCGAGGAACGCGCCCGCATCCGAAGCGCGAAAGGCATCCGCTGGGGCGGACGCCCTCTCAAGGCGTCCCGCCGAAGGCGTCGGCACCTGCCGCTCGCAGTTTCGCCACGGCGTCCGTCCTGCGCTGCTCGTCCCGAGCGCCGACACCGACGCTCCAGCCCAATGCGCCCAGCCCGGCCGCGATCTCGTGCCCGATCCGCCGGGGCCCGTCAGCGTGTCGCATGCCCTTGTTCACGCCGGTGACCAGCGCGATCGTCTTCTCACTCATGACAGCGAGCATGGCTGCGCTGCGACCGCCTCTCACCCACTGGCCGGCCGCTCACGGATTCGGATGGCCGAGGTCACCGCATTGCCGGAACTCCCGACGGCCCGCTGACCCGGTCATGACGGCAACTCCCCGAAGGGACCGGGGGCGGAGGTACGGAACCTCACCGTGATGCGCATGCTGCGTGAGCGCGACGAGCAGACCGCTGCGGCCTCGGCGGCGCAGGGACGTACGTCGTTGGCGACCCGTCAGCCTTGCAAGATCATCCCGCTGCGGGTTTCTTCGCACGTGTCGGGGAATGGCGGGCGATGCCGCACGCCGCGGCTCGGTAACTCCCGGGCGTCTGGCCGGTGGTGCGGGTGAAAGTATCGATGAAGGCGCTCGTCGTTGCCCATCCGCAGCGACGGCCGGTCTCGGTGACAGTCGCACCTTCAGCGAGCTGGATCATGGCGTGGAACACCCGGGTGGTGGTTCTCCACTGCGGGTACGTCATGCCGAACTCGGTCCGGAACAGCCGTGACAAGGTGCGTTCGCCCACTCCGGACTGCCGGGCCAGCCAGGTCACGGTGCGCAGCTGGGCCAGATCCTCGGCGGCCAGGTTGCAGGCACGCACCAGCCTGGGGTCCCGGGGTGCGGGCAGGATGAGCGGTTGGACGTGAGAGCGCCGCAGCCTGTCGCGCATGACCGCCTGCAGGCGATCCGACTCCGGCGCCGACAGGTCCGGATCGCTGCGGGCTATGAGGAGTTCGCGCAGCAGCGGCTCGACGGAGACGACAGTGGGTGATGCGGTCGGTAGCGGAGCGTCATCCGGAGCAAATCCAATGGTGTGCACACAACTGGGGCCGTAGACCCGATGCTGGTGCCAGGTATCTGCCGGAATCCACATGGCCTGGGCGTTGGAGGCGACCCAGGACGCTTCTCCCGTCTGGACAGCGAGAACGCCGGTGCTGACGTAGACGAGTTGGTGGAACGCATGGCGGTGGCGGCCGATGACCTGACCGGCGATGTGTTCGTGCCTCGTGATGGTCGGGCTCGTACCTGACTGGCTGTTCTCCGACATTGATCGGCAGATTATCGGAAGCGCGACATCATGTCTGCCTGCGAGCGTGAGGCCATGAGCACTACACGTTCGTCTTCGCCAGGCCATCGCGGGCAACACGTGGGGGGCCTGTCCGTGCGCCTGGCGCGGAGGTTACGCGCGGCGGCCCTGGACCCACGTCCCTTGACCGTGGCGGCCTTTCGGCGCCTCCTGCTCGCACAGGCAGCCGCCTACGTGGGCACGATGGTCACCAGTGTCACCGTGCCGGTACAGGTCTATGCGCTGTCGCACTCGTCGCTGTATGTCGGTCTCACCGGGCTGGCCGGACTGCTCCCGATCGTGGTTTTCGGCCTGTACGGCGGAGCCATCGCCGACCGCGTCGACCGCCGTCTGCTCTATCTGTCCGCGTCCGCCGCCACATGGTTGATCACCCTCGCCCTGCTGGCACAGGCGCTGGCAGATCTGCGCTCGGTGCCGTTCATCATCGTGCTGGTGTCCGGCCAGGCGGCGGCATTCGCCATATCGTCCGCCGCACGCGGCGCGATCATTCCCCGCATCGTTCCGGCCGACATGATCCCTGCGGCCAACACCCTGTACTTCACTGTCGGGAACTTCGGCCAGGTGGTCGGCCCGCTCTTCGCAGGAATTCTCGTTGCGCTGCCGGGCGGGTTCGCCTGGGCCTATGGCGTCGACGCCGTCCTCTTCGCCTTGCTGCTGTACTCGGCGTATCGCCTGCCCCCGGTACAGCCGATCGACACGCCCTCGTCGCGGGGCGGATTCCGCTCGGTGTGGGACGGACTGCGCTTCATCGGCGCCAACCCTGTGCTGTGGATGTCATTCGCGCTCGATATCGCAGCCATGGTGCTGGCCATGCCGACAGCCCTGTTCCCGGAGGTGGCCGAATCCCACTTCCCCGGCGGCGTGGGCCTGCTCTACGCCTCGATCGCCATCGGTTCTCTCGCAGCGGGACTGTTCAGCGGGTGGGTCGCAAAGGTACGCCGTCAGGGCATCGCTCTGACGGTGGCCGTGGCAGGCTGGGCCGCAGCGGTCGGCCTCGCGGGAACCACGTCCTCGCTGTGGTGCACTGTCGCCCTGCTGGCCTGCGCCGGCGCCGCCGATCTTGTCAGCGCGGTTTACCGGGAGACCATTCTGCAGACCTATGCTCCCGACTCCATGCGGGGACGCCTGCAAGGCGTCTTCACCGTCGTCGTCGCGGGCGGGCCCCGGCTGGGTGATATGCGCGCGGGAGCCATGGCGGCCACCACGGGTCTGGGCATGGCCTGGTCGGGCAGCGCCTTCGTGTGCTCGGTCCTGGTTTTGGCCAGCGCGCTCCTGGTGAGACCGTTCTGGCGCTATGACTCGGGCTCGAAACGAAATTGCTCATCGCCCTCCGTGAACCCGTAGCCGGACTGGCGGCGGGGGCGAGAACCCCTCGCTCAGCGACCCACCATCCGCTCCACACAACGTCCCAGCACCGTCAGGAACTCCGGTGTCTCCCAGGGCCCCCGGTCCACCCGCCCCGTGTCGTCGACGCCCAGGTCCTGCACGTCGTAGCGCCCGCGGCAGTGCCCGAGGCTGAAGTAGCAGACCTCGCCGGCGCCATGTCTCTTCAGGTACAGCACGGGGCGGGGCGCGTCGTCGAGCGCCGCCGTGTCGCCCTCGGCGAATCCGCGGCACGGCCCCGTGTACTCGGCGTGCAGCAGCACTTCCAGCTCCCCGTGCAGTTCGCACACGTACAGCTCGTCGGTGACCGTGAACGGTGCGATCCCGGCGACCAGCGGATGGTCCGGCCGGGTCACCCGTACCTGGTACGGCTCGATCGGCGGGTGGGCCAGGAACTGGCTGCCGAGCACCCCGGCCAGGTCGCCGAACAGCCGCGGGGTGGTGAAGACCCGGGGCCCGCCGGCGGCCGGTGCCTCGATCACCGCGTTGGTGCCGTGCAGGGCGAGCCAGCGCCCGCCCCGCTGCACGAACCGTGCCAGTGCGGCCCGTTGGGACGGGCGGGGCCGCACATCGCAGGTGTAGGTCACCAGCAGGTCGGCTTGTTCCAGCGCGGGCAGGCAGTCGTAGTCCTGGTGGACGCTGGTGCGCACCCGGGGGTGGCCGCCCAGCAGGTCCAGCAGCCGCAGCCGCGCGTAGTCGAAGTCGTGCCACTTCCCGCCGGAGACCAGTACCGCGTCCAGGCGGCCGGCCGGGCCCGCCACGGCTCAGTACTGGACGCGGGTGAGCAGCCCGCCGTCCACCACGAGGTTGACGCCGACGCAGAACGAGCCGGTCCGGCCCAACAGGAACGCGACCGCGGCGGCCACGTCCTCGGCGGTGCCGTAGCGGCCGATCGGCAGCTTGGCGAGGACCTCCTCGTACACCTCCGGGCGGCTGGTGCGGATGGTCTCCCAGGCGCCGCCGGGGAAGTCGATCGGGCCGGGCGAGACAGTGTTGACCCGGATGCCCTTCGGGGCGAGGGAGTGTGCGAGGGCGGAGGCGTGCTGGACGACGGCCGCCTTCAGGGCGGAGTACGAGTTGGCTCCGGCCGGGCGTGCGGTGTCGGAGGCGTTGGTGGTGCCGATGGCCACCACGGCGGCCCGCTCGGAGGCCTCCAGGTACGGCATGGCCGCCTCGACGAGTCCCGCGAAGGGGACCAGGTCGCCGCGCAGGCTGGCCTCCCACGACTCGGGGCCCTTGACGTTGCCCGCCGAGACGTTGGACACCAGCAGGTCCAGCCCGCCGAGTTCGGCAGCCGCCCGCTCCACGAAGCCCGCGAGCGCGGCCGGGTCGGTGACGTCGACCGGTTCGGCGAACACGGTCGCCCCCTCGCCGCGCAGTTCGGCGGCGGCCTTGGCGAGGGCCTCCTCGCCGCGGGCGCACAGTGCCAGCGCGCAGCCCTCGGCGGCGAGGGTCCCCGCGACCGCCCGGCCGATGCCCCGGCTCGCGCCGGTCACCAGCGCCTTCGCACCTGTCAGTCCCAGATCCATCGATGTCACTCCTCAGTGCCTTTGTTGACTTGTTGCCTTGTTGTTTTTGTTGCCTCTGCCGCGGGCGGGATCCCGCGGGGTTGCGTTCAGTTGCCGGGCAGTTCGGAGAACGGCACCTTGTCGACCCGTGGCTCCCCCGGCAGTTTCAGCACCCGTTCGCCGATCAGGTTGCGCTGGATCTGGTCGGTGCCGCCGGCCAGCCGGTAGCCGGGCGCGCCGAGCAGGTGCTGTGTCCAGGCGAAGGTGCCTTCCTCGCCGGTGTCGGCGGTGATCCGGGCACCCATCAGTTCCGCGGCCACCTGGCCGGTACGGGTGAGCAGGTCGGATGCCATGAGCTTGGTCAGCGAGGCCTCGGGGCCCGGCCGTCCGCCGGCCGCGCTCGCCCTGGCGACGCGGTCCACGGTGGCGGCGCGCAGCGCGCTGCGGACGTACAGGTCGGCGAGCCGCTGGCGTACCAGCGGGTCCCCGGTCCGGTGCAGCGAGCGGGCGAGGGCGAGTACGTCGTCGAAGGTGCCGCCCTTGCGCCGGTTCCCGGAGCCGGAGGCGGTGCGCTCGAAGGCCAGGGTGGCATTGGCGACCTCCCAGCCCTGGCCGGGGCGTCCGATCCGCAGTGTGTCGGGGACGCGTACGCCGCTGAGGAAGACCTCGTTGAAGGAGGCGCCGCCGCTCATCTGGCGGATCGGCCGGATCTCCACGCCGGGGCTGTCCATGGGGACCAGGAAGGCGGTGATGCCGGCCTGTTTGACGACGTCCGGGTCGGTGCGGGCGAGCAGCAGGCCGTGGTCGGCGAACTGGGCGCCCGAGGTCCACACCTTCTGCCCGTCGATGACCCAGTCCTCGCCGTCCTGGCGGGCGCGGGTGCGCAGGGCGGCCAGGTCGGAACCGGCGCCGGGTTCGCTGAAGAGCTGGCAGGCGAGCAGATCCGTACGGAGGAAGGCGCGCGCGTATGTCTCGCGCTGCTCGGGTGTGCCGAACAGCGAGACCGACATCGCGACCAGCCGCACCGTGACGCTGATCAGCTCCGTGGACGGCGGTACGTCGAACGCCGACTCCTCCTCGGCGAAGACGGCCGCGTGGGCGGCGGTCAGCCCCTGGCCGCCGTTCTCCTTGGGGAGGGTGAGGGCCTGGTAGCCGGCCGCGTGGCGGGCTCGCTGGTAGGCGCGGCAACGGTCGAGCAGCCGGCGCTCCTGGGCGTCCGTGAGGTTGTGGAAGACGGCGAGATCGGCGGGCTCGGCGGCGGTGGGGCCGGTGGTCTCGGCCGCCCGCCGCGGTTCGAGCACCGTGGCCAGCCAGTGCCGGGCCTCGCTCCGCCACTCGTCCACGTTCGGTTGGGGCATGGTGACCTCCTCGGCACACGTGTCCACACGGCACTTACCAGATGCCTGCTTGAGTAACGGCGACTCGGGGCGGAGCACCACACCCGCTCAACAGGGGAAGCTCCGTCGACCCGGGTCCGAGTGTTCCGTACTTTCTTGATAAACGCTACAGTCTTGTCGTCGACTCTCCCACCTGCCCGGCCGCTGGGCAGACGGGGTAGCACCCGGTGGAGCGAGGGAGTGGACGAACCGAGGAGCGCCGGAGGATTCATGTCCCTACAGTCACTCGACCTGCGCGCCCGGGAACTGCCGGACGCGACCGCTGTGGCCGATGACACGGAGAGTCTGTCCTGGTCCCGGCTGGCCGATCAGGTGGCTCGCCTGACCGGGCGGTTCCTGGAGGTCGCGCCCGGCCCGGAGGACCGGGTCGCGGTCCTGGGCGACAACGCCGTGGCCACGATGGTGGCTCATCTCGCGGGGCTGCGGGCCGGTGTCGGCACGGTGGCCGCCTCCCGCCAGCTGACCGTCCGGGAACTGGTCGACCTGCTCACCGACGCGGGCGCGAAGGCGGTGATCAGCGGCCCGGCGGGCGAGTCGGCCGCCCGGCAGGCGGGCGCGGAACTCGGCCTCCCGGTCGTCGTGCACGGCACGCCGGCCAAGGACGACGCCCTCGACTGGACCCAGTGGCTGGCCGAGGCGCAGCCGGTGCCCCAGCCCGTCGGCCGCCCGGCCCGCCCCCCGCTCGTCTACACCTCGGGCACCACCGGACGGGCCCGCGGCACCGAGGTGCGCTGGGTGCGGGACTCGGTGCCGGACAGCGCCGCCTACCTGGACGCCGTGGCCGCCCGTCCCGGCTTCCCACCCGGACCGCACCTGGTGTGCGGCCCGCTCCAGCACAACGGACCGCTCACCTCACTGCGCCATCTCGCGGCCGGCCGGCCGGTGGTGATCCTCGGCCGGTTCGACGCGGAGACGTTCCTGCACCGCGTGGAGCGGTGGCGGGTCACCTCGTCGGTGATGGTGCCGACCCACTTCACCCGCCTGCTGGCCCTGTCCGAGGACGTACGCGAACGCTACGACGTCTCCAGCCTGATCCAGGTCTCGCACACCGGCTCCGCCTGCCCCCCGGAGGTGAAGCGAGCCATGATCGAGTGGTTCGGTCCGGTGCTCACGGAGTCGTACGGGGCCAGCGAGGCGGGCACCGTCGCACGGATCGACAGCACCGAGTGGCTGGAGCACCCCGGCTCGGTGGGACGCGCGCAGCCGCCCTTCGACATCCTCGTGACCGACGACGACGGCCGTCCCCTGCCCGCCGGGGAACTCGGCCTGCTCGCCTTCCGCGCGCCGGAGGGCCGCGGCGTGCGCTACCACGCGGACGAGGAGAAGACCAAGGCGGCGTACGTCGCCCCCGGCGTCTTCACCCTCGGCGACATCGGCTACGTCGACCCGGACGGCTACATCTTCATCACCGACAGGGCCTCGGACGTCGTGGTCTCCGGCGGGGTGAACCTGTACCCGGCGGAGAGCGAGGCGGTCCTGCGCGAGCACCCCGCGGTCGTCGAGGTCGCGGTCATCGGCGTACCGGACCCGGACTTCGGCGAGTCCCTGCGGGCCCTGGTGGTCGTGGCCGACGGGAACGAGCCTGCCGACGGGGACCTGGGCGCCTTCTGCCGCGAGCGGCTGGCCGCCTACAAGTGCCCGAAGTCGTACGAGATCGTCCCGGCCCTCGTCCGCAACGCCATGGGCAAACTCGACAAGCGGGCGATGCGCCGCCCGTACTGGGACTCCGACCGGACGATCGCCGGCTGAGCACCGTTGTTCCTCCTCACTCCTCACACGAAGGACCCTCATGACGGAACTTCTGCTCGTCCGGCACGGCCTGCCCGTCGCCGGCGTGTTCGACCCGGAGCTGTCGCCGGAGGGCGTCGCCCAGGCCGAGCGCCTCGCCCCGTGGCTCGCGGACGAGGGCGTCGACGCCCTCTACGCCAGTCCGTACCGGCGGGCCCGTGAGACGGCGGCGCCGTTGGAAAGGCTGACGGGCCTGACCGCCACCGTGCTGGACGACCTGCGCGAGTGGGACACCGACGTCTCGCACCCGTACACGCCGCCGGAGCAGATCAACGCGGACGATCCGCGATCGGTGGCGCTCTCCGAGGGACGGTACGAGGACTTCGTACCGGACCTGGACTGGGACGCCTTCCGGGCCCGGGCGGTACGGGCCATGAACACCATGCTGGACGCCCACCCCGGCGGGCGGATCGCCGCCGTGTGCCACGGCGGGATCACCAACACCTACCTGGCGACCGTTCTCGGGATACCGCGGATGTTCTGGTTCCACCCCGGCTACACCTCGGTCAGCAGGGTGCGCCGCATGCCCGGCGGCCGGATCGTGCTGCACTCCGTCAACGAGACGGCCCATCTGGTCGCGGAGCGTGCGGTCGACTCCGTCGGCTGACACCCCGCTCACGCCCTCCCCCTATCTTCGAGAGCCCCTCAGGAGGCACCGGACATGCCCGGATCCGTCATCGTCGCCGGAGCGAGAACGCCCGTCGGCAAGCTCATGGGCGGGCTGAGCAGCCTGTCCGCCGCCGACCTCGGCGCCCGTGCCATCGGCGCCGCCCTGTCGGCGGCGCGGCTCGACCCGGCCGCCGTGGAGGCCGTCGTGATGGGCCATGTCGTCCAGGCCGGCGCCGGTCCCAACACCGCCCGGCAGGCCGCGGTGGCCGCCGGCATCCCGTTCTCGGTACCGGCGAGCACCGTCAACAAGCTCTGCCTGTCGGGGCTGCACGCCATCGCGCTGGCCGACCTGATGGTCGCCTCGGGGCGCCACGAGGTGGTCGTGGCGGGCGGCATGGAATCCATGTCCGGCGCCCCGCATCTGCTGCGCGGGTCCCGCACCGGCTGGAAGTACGGGGCGACGACCGTCGAGGACGCCCTCGACCGGGACGCGCTGACCTGTGCCTTCGACGGGGTCTCCATGGGCGCGGCCACCGAGCGCTACCAGCGGCCGTTCGCGTTCACCCGTGCGGAGCAGGACGAGTACAGCGCCCTGTCGCACCAGCGGGCCCACCGCGCTCAGGAGTCCGGCGCTTTCGCCGCCGAGATCGCCCCGGTCACGGTGGCCGGGCGCCGGGGCGAGACGGTGGTGGAGGCCGACGAGGGCGTCCGGCCGCAGAGCACCGCCGAGAGCCTGGGCCGCCTCAGTCCCGCCTTCTCCTCCGACGGCACGATCACCGCGGGCAACGCCTCGCAGCTGTCCGACGGAGCCGCTGCCGTCGTCGTCATGAGCGCGGACCGCGCCCGCCGGGAGGGGCTGACGCCGCTCGCCGAGATCGGCGCCTACGGCACCGTGGCAGGTCCCGATCCCTCGCTGCTCGTCCAGCCGGCCGGCGCGGTCCGGGACGCGCTGTCCCGGGACGGCCGGCTGAAGACCGACGACCTCGACCTGTTCGAGATCAACGAGGCCTTCGCCGGGGTCGCCCTGGCCTCCGCACGCGAACTCGGCGTCCCCCTGGAGAAGGTGAACGTCAACGGCGGCGCGATCGCCCTCGGCCACCCGGTCGGCATGACCGGCGCCCGACTCGTCCTGTCCCTCGCCCACGAGCTGCGGCGGCGCGGCGGCGGCACCGGAGTCGCCGCCCTGTGCGGAGGCGGCGGCCAGGGCGACGCACTGCTCCTGCGTGTACCGGGCGCCTGAGGCTCCCGGCCCTCCGCCCGCTCCCCCACCCGTACGAGACCCAGGTTGACGCACATGACCAGCCAGCCGCTCCAGGCTTCCAGAGCCCCCCAGTCCTCGCCCGCGGACCACGAGGAGCTGACCCTCCACGTGGACGCCCGTATCCATGCCGCCGACGGCGTGGTCTCCCTCGTGCTGCGCCGCCCGGACGGCGGACCGCTTCCCGCCTGGGCGCCCGGTGCCCACATCGACGTGCTGCTGGACAACGGCCTCGTCCGCCAGTACTCGCTGTGCGGGAGCCCCGCCGACCGTGCGGCCTGGCAGATCGGCGTACTGCGCGAACCCGAGAGCCGGGGCGGTTCCTCGTACGTCCACGACCAGCTGCGGGAGGGCTCGGCCGTGCGGGTGCGCGGGCCGCGGAACAACTTCCCGCTGCGCCCGGCCGAGCACCATCTGTTCGTCGCGGGCGGCGTCGGCATCACACCGATCCTGGCGATGGTGGAGGCCGCCGAGGCCTCGGGAGCCGACTGGCGACTGCTGTACGGCGGCCGTACCAGCGCCTCGATGGCGTTCCTGGACCGCCTCGCGCCCTACGGTGACCGGGTGCTGATCCGGCCGCAGGACGAGTACGGCCTGCTGGACCTCGCCGCCTTCCTCGGCCCGCCCCGCCCGGACACGCTGGTGCACGCCTGCGGTCCGGAGCCGCTGCTGCGGGCCGTGCAGGAGCGGTGCGCGGAGTGGCCCGCCGGCACGCTGGGCATCGAGCGGTTCGCGCCGGTCCGGCCGGCCGCGGCCGAGGAGACTCCGGCCACCTCCTTCGAAGTGGTGCTCGCCCGGTCGGGGCGCACGCTCACCGTGCCGCCGGACCGCTCGGTGCTCGAAGTGGCGGAGGAGGCGGGTGTCCCGGTGCTGTTCTCCTGCCGGGAAGGCACCTGCGGCACCTGTGAGACGGACGTACTGGAGGGCACGCCGGACCACCGGGACTCGCTGCTCGACGAGGACGAGCGGGCCGCCGGCGAGACCATGCTGATCTGCGTCTCGCGTTCCTGCGGTCCCCGGCTGGTGCTCGACCTCTGAGCGGTGGTGCGGACCGGGCCGGCCGGTGAGGCACTCGCGCCCGTCAGCCCAGCCGCCGCGACGCCCGTTGCAGCAGCGTCCGCAGCAGGGCCGTCTCCTCGGCGCCGACGGCCGTCACGATGTGCTCCTGCTCGCGTTCGACCGCCGCCGTCCAGCGGGTCAGCGCCTCGCTGCCGCGCTCCGACGCGAACACCAGGACGCGCCGCCGGTCGGCGTCGTCGACCCGCCGCAGGACGAGGTTGAGGGAGACCATACGGTCGACGATCTTGGTCAGGGTCGGCGCGGTCAGCAGGGCGGCCTCGGCGACCTCGGTCATGGGATGTCCGGCGCCGTCACCGAGGAACGACAGCACACGCCACTCCTCGATCGTCGTGCCCTCCGCCTTCAGCGCCTCACCGAGCCTTTGGACGAGGGTCCGTTCCACGAGCGTGAGGACTCGTGCCAGGTCGAGGTCGGTTGCGGTCGCGGGGGTGGTGGTGGTCATCGCCCTGCCAGGATTCGTGGTGGGTGTGGGGGGCTGCGGCGGTCGCGGTCGTGCGGGCTCGCGCGGCAGACAGGGTTCGCGTGGGGTGGTTCCACGATACAGTCATTTCCTTATCGCCGCGAAATATTCTCGTAGCAACCAATCGATAGTGTGCGTGCCTATGATCGAGAAGGCGTCTGTCCGGCTCGGCTCTCCGGCAGGCCGGACCGGGGACGCGCTGGATGTCGCCCTGGTGATCCCGCTCCAGGGCCCGGCCGGCATCTTCGGTCCGTCCTGCGAGTGCTGTGCGCAGCTGGCCGCCGAGGAGGTCAACGCCGAGGCGGGCGTGCTGGGCAGGGAGCTGCGGCTGGTGCTCGTCGACGGCGGGGCGCCGCCCGAGCAGGTGGCGAGCGAGGTCGACGCACTGGTCTCCGGCGGCGTCGTGGACGCGGTGGCCGGCTGGCACATCTCCGCCGTACGCGAGGTCGTCGCCCCCCGCATCGACGGCCGGGTGCCGTACGTCTACACCGCGCTCTACGAAGGCGGCGAACGCTCCCCGGGCGTGTTCCTCACGGGTGAGACCCCGGGCAGTCAACTGCGGCCCGCGCTGCAGTGGTTCGCCGGCGAACTCGGCATCCGGCGCTGGACGATCGTCGGCGACGACTACGTCTGGCCGCGCTCCTCCGCCCGCGCCGCCCACCGCTATCTGCGCGAACTCGGCGGCGAGGTCTGCGACGAGATGTACGTGCCGCTCGGCACCGAGGACTTCGGGCCGGTGCTGGCGCGGGTCGCGGCCAGCGGCTGCGAGGCGGTCCTCATGCTGCTGATCGGCGACGACGCCGTGCTCTTCAACCGGGCGTTCACCGCGGCCGGGCTCGACCGCGACCACATCCGTTTCAGTTCGCTGATCGAGGAGAACGTCCTGCTGGCGACCGGGCCGGAGAACACCCGGGGCCTGATGACCTCGGCCGGTTACTTCGAGGACCTGCCGACCGCGTACGGCCTCGACTTCGCCGCCGCGTACGGACGCCGTTTCGGTCCCCGGGCGCCCGTGCTCAACAGCCTCGGCGAGTCCTGCTACGAAGGCGTCCGCATGCTCACCGAGCTGCTGCGCCGGGCCGGAGCGGTGGACGTGGCCCGGATCCAGGCGGCCGCCGAGGGACTCGAGTACGAGACCCCGCGCGGCACGGTCCAGATCCAGAACCGCCATCTCAAGCAGCGCGTGTTCCTCGCCGCGGCCGACGGGCTGCGGTGGGACGTACTCCAGCAGCTTCCGTAGCCGTTCTCGGCTCCGGAAGACCCTTTCGCCTGTTTACCTGCACGTAACACGCCAACCTCTTGCCCAATTGCTTCGGCCAGAAATACTTTTCTCTCGAAGCATTTGGAGGTTGGTCGTCATGGCCACTTATCAGTACCGCTGCACGGGCTGCGGCACCTTCGACGTGACCCGTCCGATGGGCGCGGCACGCGCCGAAGAGCCGTGCGACACGTGCGGCGACCGGTCCCGCCGGGTCTACAGCGCGCCGATGCTGGCCCGCACGTCCGCCCCCCTGGCTCGCGCCCTGCGCGCCCAGGAGGCCAGCGCCCATGAACCGCGGATCGTCACCGAGGTGCCGCCGGCCCGCCGCCGTCCGGCCCCCGCGGCCGATCCCCGTCAAGCCCTGTTGCCCAAGCCCTGATCCGTCCGTTTTGGAGGCAGCCCCCATGCCCGAAGTCGTCTTCAGCGTCGACCAGGCCATGTCCATGCGGGACCAGAAGGTCCCCGGTCACAACCGCTGGCACCCCGACATCCCGCCCGCCGTCACCGTCAAGCCGGGCACGGACTTCCGCATCGAGTGCCGCGACTGGACCGACAACCAGATCGGCAACAACGACTCGGCCAACGACGTCCGCGACGTCGACCTCACCCACGCCCACATGCTCAGCGGCCCCATCGCCGTCGAGGGCGCCGAGCCCGGTGACCTGCTCGTCGTCGACATCCTCGACCTGGGCCCCGTACCGCAGGCACAGGGCGAGGGATCGGGAGAGGGCTGGGGCTACACCGGCGTCTTCGCCAAGAACAACGGCGGCGGCTTCCTCACGGACCGCTTCCCCGACTCGTACAAGGCCGTCTGGGACTTCCACGGCCAGCAGGCCACCTCCCGCCACCTCCCCGGCGTCCGCTACACCGGCATCACCCACCCCGGCCTCTTCGGCACCGCGCCCTCCGCCGAGCTGCTCGCCCGCTGGAACGCCCGCGAGCAGGCGCTCATCGACACCGACCCGCACCGCGTGCCGGCGCTCGCGCTGCCCCCGCTCGCCGACAACGCGCTCGCCGGAACGGCGGCCGGCGAGACGGCCACCCGTATCGCCGCCGAAGGGGCCCGCACGGTGCCGGCCCGGGAGAACGGCGGCAACCACGACATCAAGAACTTCACCCGCGGCTCCCGGGTCTTCTACCCCGTGCTCGTGCCCGGTGCCCTGCTGTCCGGCGGCGACCTGCACTTCAGCCAGGGCGACGGCGAGATCACCTTCTGCGGCGCCATCGAGATGGGCGGCTTCATCGACCTGCACGTCGACCTGATCAAGGGCGGCATGGAGAAGTACGGCGTCACGACCAACCCGATCTTCATGCCGGGCAACGTCGCACCGCAGTACACCGAGTTCATCTCGTTCGTGGGGATCTCGGTCGACCACGAGACCGACACCAACCACTATCTCGACGCGACGATGGCGTACAAGAACGCCTGCCTCAACGCCGTCGACTACCTCACGACCTTCGGCTACAGCGGCGAGCAGGCCTACCTCCTGCTCGGCTCCGCCCCGATCGAGGGCCGGATCAGCGGCGTCGTGGACATCCCGAACGCGTGCAGCACCCTCTACCTCCCCACGGCGATCTTCGACTTCGACATCCGGCCGACGGCCGAAGGGCCGCGGAAGGCCGACCGCGGCCAGTGCGCCGTCACGTCCTGACGTCACGTCTTCCGTCACGTCCTGCACCGGCAATCCACGGCAGTTCCCGGAAAGGCAGCACCATGAGCGACCATCTCACCTTCCAGCTGGGTGACTTCACCACCCAGGGCGGTGCGACCCTGCGCGGCGCGCACCTCGCCTACACCACGTACGGCGAACTCAACGCCGACAAGTCCAACGTGATCGTCTACCCCACCTGGTACTCCGGCCGGCACTGGGACAACGAGTGGCTCATCGGCCCCGGCATGGCTCTCGACCCGGCCGAGTACTTCATCATCGTCCCGAACATGCTCGGCAACGGCCTGTCCACGTCGCCGAGCAACACCCCGCCGCCGTACGACCGCGCCCGCTTCCCGCACATCACGGTGTACGACCAGATCGAGGCCCAGTACCAACTGGTCACCGAGGAGTTCGGCATCGAGAAGATCGCTCTCGTGACCGGCTGGTCGATGGGGGCCGGGCAGACCTTCCAGTGGGCCGTCAGCCACCCGGAGATGGTCGAACGGATCGCCCCCTTCTGCGGTTCCCCGCGCACCAGCGCCCACAACAAGGTCTTCCTGGAGGGAGTCAAGGCCGCGCTGACCGCCGACGCGGTCTTCGACGGCGGCTGGTACGACGCGGACAAGTGGCCGACCACCGGACTGCGCGCGCTCGCCCGGGTGTACGCGGGGTGGGGCTTCTCGCAGGCGTTCTACTGGGAGAAGGAGTACGAGAAGCTCGGCTACACCTCCCTGGAGGACTTCCTCGTCGGCTTCTGGGAGGGCTTCTTCCTCGACGGCCGCGACCCCAACAACCTGCTCACCATGCTCTGGACGTGGCAGAACGGCGACGTCGGCCGCACCCCCGGCTTCGACGGGGACACGGAGGCGGCGCTGGGCTCCATCAAGGCGACCACGCTCGACATGCCCGCCGAGAAGGACCTCTACTTCCCGCCGGAGGACGAGGCCTGGGCCGTCAGTCACATACCGGGCGCCGAACTCCGCGTGATCCCGGGCATCTGGGGCCACTTCGCCGGCGGCGGCAGCAGCCCCAAGGACACCGAGTTCATCGACACCGGCATCAGGGAACTGCTGGCCAAGCCGGGCGGGTTGGCGTAGCCATGAGCAGCGTACGTACCGTCCGCAGCGGACGCATCAGACTGCCGCACGAGGTCAGCGCCTCGATCGTCGCCTTCGCCACGGTCTTCCTCCTCCTCAGCCCGCTCCACATGCCGACCTGGGCGATCTTCATCACCTGGGCCGGAACGTTCATGCAGGGTGGCCCGAGCATCGCCAACGCCATCGCCATGATCACCGCCACCACGACTGGGGCGGGGTTCGCCGTGGTGGCCGTCCTGCTCAACCGGGAGACGGGCACGATGTTCGGCACCGGGGAGTTCGCCCAGACCCTGGCCCTGGGCGTGGTGATCTTCGTCGTCAACGGGACCCTGCTGGCGACCGGCCGGCTGAAGCCGTTCGCTCTCATCCCGGCGATGTTCTTCGGCTTCGCGTCGACCTTCGCCACGTACTTCGGCGGGTTCGGCTATGACGGGGGGAACCTGGGCGCCTCGTTCGTCAGCGCCGCCGGGATGTGCGCCCTGGGCCCGCTCGCGGCCACCCTGGGACTCCGGCTGATGTTCGCCCCACCGGCCGCCGCACCCGAGCCCGCGAAGGAGTACGAGAGCGCGGAGGTGACGCCTTCGACCAGCGAGGCGACCGCCTGACAGAACAGGTGGAGCAAGCTGTCGCCGAGGGGGCGGGCCGGTCACCGGCCCGCCCCCTCGGCGATGCCCGGGGCGGGACCGAACACGGCAGGTCCGGCGACTTCGTCCTGCTCGGAGTCACCATCCGCTTCATGTCGGCGGACGGCACCGAGCTGACGGCCGCGGACGAGACGATCGTCGTGCTGGAAGCCGTCGAGACCGGAGCGGCCTCATGAGCCCCTCCGCAGATCCCCGCGAACACACACGCACACCAGCCCCCGCCCCCGCCCCCGGCGCCGGCGCCGGCGCCGGCGCCGGTCAAGTCTGTCCGGCGCCGCGGTACACCCACACCAGGGTGCGGCTCTTCCGGTTCGGTGCGGTGTCCCGGAACAGGCGATCACCGTCGACCGGCTCGCCGACCCGGAGTTCCGCGCCGACAACCGCCGCTTCTTCGAGGAACCGCTGCCGGGCCCTACGACCGTGCTGGGCACGCCGGGCGGAGCGAGCGGTCTCGGCCCGGTAGGGCGTCGCCCCCCTCGTGAAGGCCGCGGCGGACAACGCCTGACGAGCGCCGCGTCCGCCGAGCCTGTTCCCTCCCTCCCGTGACCCCGGCGCGGGCGAGTGGGGCGGTTAGGGCCCTAAGCGGGTGAAGCCTGACCCGATGTCCGTCGTGCGGGGCATGCATGAGATTCCCGGCCATTTCCGGCCGAATAGGCGGATACAACGCGCTGGAGTCGAGTGATGAATCAAAGAGCCGGTCACGCCGGCGACCCGACCCACAAGGTCCCCGTCCTGATCGTCGGCGGCTCGCTGGTGGGACTGTCGACCTCTCTGTTCCTGGGCCGACTGGGGGTGCGGCACATGCTGGTGGAGCGTCACGCCGGCACGTCCATCCACCCCCGGGGCCGCGGCAACAACGTACGCACGATGGAGCTGTTCCGGGTCGCCGGTGTCGAACAGGCGATCCATCAGGCCGCGGCCACGCTGGCCGACAACCACGGCATCCTGCAGACGCCCACCCTGGTCGGCGACGCCGGCGAGTGGCTGTTCCGGGACATCGACCCGGGCGGAGGCCTGGCCCGGTTCAGCCCGAGTTCCTGGTGTCTGTGCAGCCAGAACGACCTGGAGCCGGTCCTGCTCGACCACGCCACCGGACTCGGCGGCGACCTGCGGTTCCACACCGAACTGATGTCGTTCGACAGTGATCCCACCGGCGTCACCGCCGTGGTCAAGAGCCGCGAGACGGGCGAGCACAGCACCATCCGCGCGGACTATCTGGTCGCCGCCGACGGCCCGCGCAGCCCCGTGCGGGAACAACTCGGCATCGGCCAGAGCGGCCCCGGCGACCTGTTCCACAACATCAGCGTCACCTTCCGTTCCCGCCGCCTCGCCGAGGTCGTGGGCGATCGTCGCTTCATCGTCTGCTACCTGACCAGCCCGGACGCCGACGGCGCGCTGCTGCCCGTCGACAACCGCGAGAACTGGGTCTTCCACGCCCCATGGCATCCCGAACAGGGCGAGTCCATCGAGGCGTTCACCGACGAGCGCTGCGCCGACCACATCCGCCGGGCGATCGGGGACACGAGCCTCGACGTGGAGATCACCGGCAAGGCTCCCTGGCACGCCGCCCAGCGCGTCGCCCGGACCTACCGGGCGGGCCGGGTCCTCCTGGCCGGCGACTCGGCCCACGAGATGTCCCCCACCGGGGCCTTCGGCTCCAACACCGGTATCCAGGACGCGCACAACCTCGCCTGGAAACTGGCCGCGGTACTCGGCGGCTGGGCGGGGGACGGTCTGCTGGACACCTACGACGCCGAACGCCGCCCGGTGGCGGAGGCGACCAGCGCCCGCGCGGCGGCCCGGTCCGTCGAGCACAGCCACCCCGGCTTCGCCCCGCCGCCCGGCCCCGGCGGCGGCGCCCCTCAGCGCGGCATCCTCAGCGTGGCCCTCGGCTACCGCTACCCGAACGGCGCCGTCATCGGCACCGATCCCGCCACCGCGGTGGTCCCGGAGAAACTCGCTCTGACGGGGGAGCCCGGCAGCCGGGCACCCCACCTGTGGGTACGGCGGCAGGCCGAGCGGATCTCCACCCTCGACCTGTACGAGCGGTCCCTGGTCCTGCTCAGTGACGCCGCCGAGCCGGGCGGATGGCACGAGTGCGCCACCCGCCTCGCCGAGGAGATGTCCCTTCCGCTCGCCTCGTACCGGGTCGGAAGCGGGACCGGGGCCGATCTCGTACCCGAGGACGGTGCGGACTGGCTGGAAGGCCACGGCCTGGCGCCCGGCGGTGCCGTTCTGGTCCGGCCCGACGGGTTCGTCGCCTGGCGCTCGCCCGGCCCGGTACCGGACACCGAGTCGACGCTGCGTCAGGTCCTGACCCTGACGCTGGCGCTGCGCTGACCGATCCGCCTTCGGGGAACGGCGCGCACCTCCGATCGCCAGGTGGGGCGCTCACCCGGGTGAGCGCCCCAAGTGGTGCGAGCCGGGCGGCTGGCTGACGGTGGATCAGTCAGGGCCGGGTCACCTCAGCTGACGAAGCGGCAGCTGCCCGGCCGTGGCGAAAGGACCCTCATATGCGTTCCTCTCGCATGCTCCTGGCCGCCGCGGCGGCCTCGGCCGTCCTCGCCGTCACCGCACCCGGCGCCTACGCGGCCGACGGCTGGGACCACGACGACTCGTCGTACGGCAAAGAACACGACAAGGGCGGCAAAGAGCACGACAAGGGCAGCAGCCATGACGGACCCCACGGTGGCATGCACACCGGCGGTGGTGCGCTGACCGCGGTGAACGACGGCGGCTCGGACGGCGACCACTCCGCCAAGCACGACTCGCAGAGCTCCAAGGACAGCGAGCACGGCGGCAAGGACTCCACCTGGACCAAGGACAGCGAGGACGGCGGCAAGGACTCCTCCTGGACCAAGGACAGCGAGGAGTCCTGGAGCGGCGGCCACGAAAAGCCCAGCGGCGGGATCCACACCGGAGGCGGCGCGCTGGCCACGCCCGCCGTGACCGCGGGCGGACTGGCGGTCCTGGCCGTCGCCGGGAGCGGGCTGTACGCCGCCCGGCGCAAGAAGTCGGTCCCCGGCCCGGCCTGATCCATGCCGGACGCGTCAGCGGAGCGGCCGCCACCGGTGCATCGTGTGGCGGCCGCTCCGCTGACGCCCCACGGCCCGCTCCGTCCGCCCGCCGCCGCGCACCAGTGAGGTGATCCCCCCTATGGCTGTCCCTCCGTCCTCCCCCACCGACGACCAGCCGCCGCCGACCCGCCAAAGCCCTCACACAGGCCTGCTGATGCTGTGCGCCACGGCCCTCCTGATCCTGGCGATGAGCCTGTTCAGCGGCCCCGGCACGCCGACCGACACCGCTCGCCCCGCGCAGGGCCACCCCGCCCCGCAGGCCCCGCGAATCCCGCAGGCCGCCCCGCAGACCGCCCTGTCGGCCTCCCCGAGCCTCCAGCCCGTCGGCCGGCATCTGCCGCGATCGAGGCCCGTCCGTCTGCTCATCCCGAAAATCTCGGTGGACGCCCCCTTCACCACCCTGGCCATCGGACCCACCGGGCAGCTCGAGGCCCCGCCGCCCCACGACACCAACCTCGTCGGCTGGTACGGCGGGGGCGCCTCGCCCGGCGAGACAGGCACGGCGATCATCGCCGGGCACGTGGACACGGCCACCTCGGCGGCGGTCTTCGCCGGCCTCGGTGAACTCAAGAAGGGCGACACCTTCCGGGTCGTCAGGGCCGACCGGAGTACAGCGAGTTTCGTGGTCGACGACGTGGAGCAGTTCGCCAAGGACGACTTCCCCAGCCGGCGGGTGTACGGCGACACCCCGCAGGCCCAGGTCCGGCTCATCACCTGCGCGGGCGACTACGACCGCACGGTCAGGGACTACACGGACAACCTGGTGGTCTTCGCCCACCTCACGTGAACGCGTCCGACGGCCGTCCGGGTCACCCTCGTAGTCCATACGAATCGCGCGCCGGAGGGGACCGGCACAGGATCGAGTCACGCTCACACAGAAGCGCCGCAGCCCATGTCGCTGCTTTCCCGCCCCGTAAGGAGAAGTGCCCAGGATGACCACCACGTCTGCACCTGCCTCACAGCCGCGGACCGGCAAGGTGTCGCCGCGTGTCTCCCAGTCAGTGTTCGACGGCTCCAGGCTCCGGGTCGTCCTGCTGGTGGACGTCTACGACGGAGCCCAGCAGCAGTTCCTGGAGGCGTACGAGCAACTCTGCAACCAGGTTGCGTCCGTCCCCGGGCACGTCAGCGACCAGCTGTGCCAGTCGATCGAGAACCCCTCCCAGTGGCTCATCACCAGCGAGTGGGAGAGCGCTCCCCCCTTCCTCACCTGGGTGAACAGCGAAGCGCACGTACGGATGGTGGAGCCACTGCACAGCTGTGTCCGGGACACCCGGTCGCTGCGCTTCCACGTCGTCCGGGAGACCGGCGGCCCGGCGGCGCACGCCCCCATGAGCCGGCGCGGACTGCAGACCGCGCCCCGCATGGGTGACGGCGTGATCCGGCACGCCCTCACGTTCACGGTCAAGCCCGGCAGCGAGGCGACCGTCGCCGAGATCCTCGCCGGTTACGCCTCGCCCGAGCCGCGGGTCGACGACACCACCCGGCTGTGCCGCACCTCCCTGTTCATGCACGGCAACCGGGTGGTGCGGGCCATCGAGGTACGGGGCGACCTGCTCGCGGCGCTGCGTCACGTCGCCCGGCAGCCCGAGGTGCGGGCCGTGGAGGAGGCCATCAACCCGTATCTGGAGCAGGACCGGGACCTCGACGACCCCGAGTCCGCACGGGTCTTCTTCACCCGGGCCGCGCTGCCCGCCGTCCACCATGTGACGGCCGAGCAGGAGGACCCGGCGGCGGAACGGCACGCGCTGTACTACCCGGCCCGGCCCGGTCGCGGCCTCCAGCTGGCGCAGCTGCTCGCCGAGCACGACGAGGCGGCGGCCGACGATCCGCGCAGCCCGGTCCTGCGCAGCACGATCTTCCAGCGCGACGACGTCGTGGTGCGGCTGATCGACCTGCGCGGCGGCCTCGACGCCGGTGACCCCGCGCTGTCCCTCGGCCTCATGGACGCCGCGAAGGCGGCCGAGCTGACGACGTTCCCGGACGGCATGTCCGGTGCGGACGCCGGCGGGCGGGACGGCGATCTCAGCCACCTGCTCAAGCTCGCCCGCATGGAACTCGTCACCGACCGCCGTTCGCCCGAGGCCTGATTCCTCGAGCGGCCGGGGCGCGGCGGCCACCGCGACCCGTCGACACAGCACACGATCGGAGCAACGTCGTGAACAAACACCGTCCCAGAATCGTGGACCTCAGCGAGGTCGAGCCCAACACCCGGCGAGGCGGCGATCTGCGCGCCCTCCTCACTCCCGCCACAGTCGGCTCCACCAGCGGTTTCATGGGCGTGGCCATCGTGCAGCCCGGCGACCGCATCGCCGAGCACTACCACCCGTACTCGGAGGAGTTCGTCTACGCCCTGTGCGGGCAGCTGGAGGTCGACCTCGACGGTGAGCCGCACTCGCTGCAGCCCGAGCAGGGGCTGATGATCCCGGCCCACATGCGGCACCGTTTCCGCAACGTGGGCAACGTGGAGGCCCGCATCGTCTTCCATCTCGGGCCGCTGGCCCCGTCGCCGCCGCTCGGCCACGTCGACACCGAGGAGACCGACGCCGTCCCGGTTCCCACGGAGGCGGCCCCCGCCGGGGTGGGCCGGGTGTCCTCAGGACCTCAGGTGGGGTCATGACCAGGCGCGTGGCGGTCACCGGCATAGGTGTCGTCGCCCCGGGCGGCATCGGCGTACCGGCGTTCTGGAGTCTGCTGGCCGACGGGCGCACCGCGACGCGGGGCATCACCTTCTTCGACCCGTCCGGCCTGCGTTCCCGGATCGCCGCCGAGTGCGACTTCGACCCGGCGGCCCACGGCCTGGACGCGGAGGACGTCGCCCGGTGCGACCGGTACATCCAGTTCGCGCTGGTCGCCGGCGAGGAAGCGGTACGGGACTCCGGCCTCGATCTCACCCGCGAGAACCCCTGGCGGGTAGGGGTCTCCCTGGGAACCGCGGTCGGTGGCACCACTCGGCTGGAGCGCGACTACGTCCTGGTCAGCCACAGCGGGCAGCGCTGGGACGTGGGCCACGAGGAGGCGGGCCCGCACCTGCAGCGCGCGTTCTCGCCCAGCACGCTCGCCTCGGCGGTGGCGGAACGGTTCGAGGCGCACGGGCCGGTGCAGACCGTCTCCACGGGCTGCACCTCGGGGCTGGACGCGGTCGGATACGCCTTCCACACCATCGAGGAGGGCAGGGCCGACGTGTGCATAGCGGGTGCCGCGGACTCGCCGATCTCCCCGATCACCATGGCCTGCTTCGACGCGATCAAGGCCACCTCCCCGAACAACGACGACCCCGCCCACGCCTCACGTCCCTTCGACGCCGACCGCAACGGGTTCGTCATGGGCGAGGGCGGCGCCGTACTCGTCCTGGAGGAGCTCGAACACGCCCGGGCCCGCGGCGCGCACGTGTACTGCGAGCTCAGCGGCTACGCCACCTTCGGCAACGCCTACCACATGACCGGTCTGACCACGGAGGGCCTGGAGATGGCCCGGGCCATCGAGGACGCCCTCGACCACGCCCGGCTCGACGGCACGGCGATCGACTACGTCAACGCGCACGGGTCGGGCACACAGCAGAACGACCGTCACGAGACCGCCGCGGTGAAACGGGCCCTGGGACAGCACGCCTACGACACCCCCATGAGTTCCATCAAGTCGATGGTGGGCCACTCCCTGGGCGCGATCGGGGCGATCGAGGTCGTCGCCTGTGTGCTGGCCCTGGCCCACCAGGTGGTACCGCCCACCGCGAACTACCAGACCCCGGACCCCGAGTGCGACCTGGACTACGTTCCGCGCGTCGCGCGCGAACGGACACTGAACAGCGTGCTCTCCGTGGGCAGCGGGTTCGGCGGCTTCCAGTCCGCGGTGGTCCTGACCCGGCCGAGGGAGAGGACACGATGAGCGAACCGCATCCACGGAGCGCCGCCGTCACCGGAATCGGTGTGGTCGCGCCCAACGGAACCAGCACCGAGGCCTTCTGGAAGTCCACCCAGGAAGGCATCAGCTTCCTCGACCGGGTCACCCGCGAGGGGTGCGAGCACCTGCCTCTGCGGGTGGCCGGTGAAGTCCGCGCCTTCGAACCGGCCGTGGCGGTCGAGGAGCGCTACCTCGTCCAGACCGACCGGTTCACCCACTTCGCGCTGGCCGCGGCCGACCTCGCGCTGGACGACGCCCGCCTCAGCCAGGCCGACACCGACGGCTCGCCGTTCTCCGTGGGCGTGGTCACCGCGGCCGGTTCCGGCGGCGGCGAGTTCGGGCAGCGCGAGCTGCAACAGCTGTGGGGCAAGGGCAGCCGCTTCGTCGGGCCGTACCAGTCCATCGCCTGGTTCTACGCCGCCAGCACCGGCCAGATCTCCATCCGGCGGGGCTTCAAGGGGCCCTGCTCGGTGGTCGCCGCCGACGAGGCCGGCGGTCTGGACGCGCTCGCACACGCGGCGCGGGCCGTGCGACGCGGCACCGACGTGCTCGTGGCCGGCTCGACCGAGGCCCCGCTCGCCCCGTACTCGGTGGTCTGCCAGCTGGGCTACCAGGAGTTGAGCCTCGCCGACGACCCGACGCGCGCCTATCGCCCGTTCACCAGCTCGGCCTGCGGGTTCGTGCCCGCGGAGGGCGGCGCGATGCTCGTCGTGGAGGAGGAGACGGCGGCCCGGGAACGGGGCGCGCGGGTACGGGCCGTGCTGGCCGGACACACGGCTACGTTCACCGGCGCCTCCCGCTGGGAGGAGTCCCGGGCAGGGCTCGCGGAGGCCATCCGCGGTGCCCTGGACGAGGCCGGCTGCGCACCCGAGGAGATCGACGTGGTCTTCGCCGACGCCCTCGGCGTGCCGGAGGCGGACCGTGCCGAGGCGCTGGCGATCGCCGACGGGCTCGGCACCCACGCCAAGCGCGTGCCGGTGACCGCGCCCAAGACCGGTATCGGGCGCGGCTACTGCGCGGCACCCGTGCTGGACGCCGCGGCGGCGGTGCTCTCGATGGAGCACGGCCTGATCCCGCCCACCCCCAACGTCTTCGACATCTGCCATGACCTCGACCTGGTGACCGGTCGTGCCCGCGCCGCCGAGGTGCGCACGGCGCTGGTCCTCAGCCGGGGGCTCATGGGCTCCAACTCGGCGCTGGTGCTGCGGCACGGCGCCGCTCACGCCTCGTGACGAGGCGCCGCACAGCAAAGGAGAGGAACCGCATGAGTGACCGCATCACCGTGGAAGAGCTGGCCGAGCTGATGAAGAAGGCCGCCGGCGTCACCGTCGCCCCGGCCGAGTTGCAGGAGCGCTACGACTCCGGCTTCGACGCCATCGGCATCGACTCGCTGGGGCTGCTGGGCATCGTGGGCGAGCTGGAGAACCGGTACGGCACGCCCATGCCGCCGGACACGGAGCGCTGCAAGACCCCCCGGCAGTTCCTCGACCTCGTCAACAGTGCCCTCCTGGCAGGAGCGTGACATGGCCGGACACACACAGAACGAGATCACGATCGCCGCACCGCTGGACCTGGTGTGGGACATCACCAACGACGTGGCGAACTGGACGCAGTTGTTCAGCGAGTACGCCTCGGTGGAGATCCTGTCCCAGGAGGGGAACAAGACCTCCTTCCGGCTGACGATGCACCCCGACGAGAACGGCACCGTGTGGAGCTGGGTGTCGGAACGGGAGACGGACCGCGACGCGCTGACCGTCAAGGCCCGCCGCGTCGAGACCGGGCCCTTCGCCTACATGAACATCCGCTGGCAGTACGAGAAGGTGCCCGCGGGCACCCGGATGGTGTGGACGCAGGACTTCGAGATGAAGCCCGAGGCGCCGGTCGACGACGACTGGATGACGGACAACATCAACCGGAACTCGAAGGTCCAGATGGCCCTGATCCGGGACCGCATCGAGAAGGCCGCCGCCGAGCAGGGCTCCGCGGCCGTCCTGACCGACTGATCCGGACGGAGGACACTCCCATGCACCAGGCCCTGATCGTCGCCCGGATGGCGCCGGGTTCCGCCCCGGACATCGCCAAGCTCTTCGAGGAGTCCGACCGGGGAGAGCTGCCGCATCTCGTCGGGGTCGCCCGGCGCAGCCTCTTCCAGTTCGGCGACGTGTACCTGCACCTCATCGAGTCGGACCAGGACCCCGGGCCGGCCATCGCCAAGGTGGCCGGCCATCCCGAGTTCCGTGACATCAGCGAGCGGCTGTCGGCGTACGTCACCGCGTACGATCCCGAGACCTGGCGCTCGCCGAAGGACGCGATGGCGCATCGCTTCTACGTCTGGGAGCGCGGCTGACCCCCCACCTCCACGGACGGCCACTGGTCGCCGGGCCCGCAGCGTCGCGGGCCCGGCGACCAGTGGCCGTCGGCTCACACGGCGACGTGACAGTCGAACGCGTGCAGATAGGGGTTGACCGGGCGGATGTCGTCGATGACCAGGCCCGCTTCGGTCAGCCGGCTGACCATGCTGTCGGTGGTGTGCTTGGCTCCGCCGACGTTGAGGAGCAGCAGCAGATCCATGGCGGTGCTGAACCGCATGGAGGGCGTGTCGTCGACGAGGTTCTCGATGACCACGACCCGGGCCCCGGGTCCGCCCGCCTCGATGACGTTGCGCAGGGTGCGGGCGGTGCTGTCGTCGTCCCACTCCAGGATGTTCTTGATGACGTAGGCGTCGGCCTTGACCGGGACGGCCACCCGGACGTCGCCGGGCACGATGCGCGCGCGGTCCGCGAGGTCGCCCCGCTCGCGCAGCCGTGGCAGGGCGTTGTCGACCACGCGGGGCAGATCGAGCAGCGTGCCGTGCATCGACGGGTACTTGTCGAGCAGGCTCGCCACCACGTGCCCCTGGCCGCCGCCGATGTCCGCGACCGACGCGGTGCCCGACAGGTCGAGCAAGGCGGCGACGTCCCGCGCCGACTGCTCGCTGGAGGTCGTCATCGCGCGGTTGAAGACCGCCGCCGATTCGGGGGCGTCCTCGTTGAGGTAGGTGAAGAACTCCTTGCCGTACAGGCCCTGGACGACGTTCTGGCCGGTGCGCACCGCCTCGTCCAGTTCCGGCCAGGCGTCCCAGGTCCACGGCTCGGTGCACCACAGCGTGATGTCGCGGAGGCTGTGCGGGTCGTCCTCGCGCAGCAGCCGGGACATGTCGGTGTGCGCGAACGTCCCGTCCGGCTGCTCGGCGAAGACGCCGTAGCAGGACAGGGCCCGCAACAGCCGTCGCAGCGGCCGGGGTTCGGTCTTCACCGCTGCCGCGAGGTCCTCCACGGCCATGGGACTGTCGCCGAGCGCGTCGGCGACCCCCAGCCGGGCGGCCGCGCGAAGGGCGGCGGCACACGCCGCCCCGAACACGAGCTCCCGCAGCCGCATGGACGGCGGTGGGGCGGTCTGAGCGGTCGTCATGTGCCGCCTTCCTTCTTCTTTGTTCTGCTTGGTCTTCTTTGCTCTTCTTGGTTCTTCTTGGTTCTTCTTGGTTCTTCTCGGGTGCTTCTTCGGCGCTGCTGGGGATCGGGGGCTTTACGGCCGGCCGTTCAGCACAGGCCCGTGGGTTTGGATGCCTGGCAGGAGTTGCCGGTGAAGGTGTTGCCCTTGCCTGTGTCCGTGTTGACGAGGTCCGCCGGGGAGTTGCCCTGCAGCATGTTGTGGGTGATCCGGTTCCGCTCGCTGGTGACGCCCACGAAGCTCTTGAACAGGACGATGCCGCCCGACAGCGGGGAGGTACCGACGTTGCCCGTGATCACGTTCCCGGTCACCAGCGAATCCTCGGCGCCCGTCAGGACGATGCCGGAGCCCTGCAGGAAGGGCAGCCGCTCGGTCTTCGGGCACAGCTTGTTGTTGCTCTCGATGCTGTTGGCGCGCACGGTCAGCAGGCCGGCCTTCGGCTTGTTCTCGTCACCGACGACGAACACACCCGCGCAGTTGCCGGTGAGGAGGTTGCCCTCGACGCTGAGATTGCGCAGACGGCGGACGGTGACGCCGATCCGGTTGCCCTCCAGCCGGTTGCCCTGGACGACCGTTCCCCGGGTGTCCGCGGCGCCCTGCTCGGCCGTGATGGTGTTGGCGAGGAACAGACCCGCGTCGCCGTTGTCCCGCGCGGTGTTGCCGCGGAACACGCCGCGGACCGAGCGCTGCTGGGCGATGCCCCACACCCCGTTCTTCACCGCGGTCACGTTGCGCACGGTCAGCCTGTCCGTCGCCATGGCGAACAGGCCGGACTTGGCGAAGCCGGTCACGGTCAGGGAGGTGACCGTGACCCCTTCTACGTTTCTGTCCTTCGTCCCCACCACACAGATGCCGTTGCCGTTCTCGGCGCACTTGTTGGCGTCCTTCTTGGTGCCCGGCTGGATCACCGTGCCGAGGCCCGTGCCGCGCAGGGTCAGCCTGGACGTGCTCACCTTGACGCTCTCGTGGTAGGTGCCGGGGGACACCAGAACGGTGTCACCCGGCGCGGCGGCGTCCACCGCCTTCTGGATCGACTCCCCCGGGTGGACCACGTGGGTCGCGTGACCGGCGCTCGGCGGAGCGGCCCCGAGGCTCGCCCCGGCGACCGCGGCGGCGCACGCCCAGTACGCAATTTGGCATTTCGTCATATTCAGCACGATATGGTCTGATGAACTGCCAACGAGCTGGATGAGCCATTCGGGGGCGTGTCACGTGCCGCGTGGGGCATCGCAGGAAGCAGGAAACTCCGAACGGCCTTTCCCTCGGCTTGCCGATATCTTGGGGTGGGGGCCGCGACATCCCGGGCAGGCGAATCGTCATGACAGTGAGCGACACCATCCACGGCACCGCACTGCTCTCCGACCCGCTGCGCAACAAGGGGACCGCCTTCACGCGCGAGGAGCGGTCCGCACAGGGCCTCGACGGGCTGCTGCCGCCCGCCGTCGAGACCCTCGATGAGCAGGCCGAGCGCGCCCACGACGCGTTCTTCGGTTACGACAAACCGCTCAACCGGCACATCTACCTGCGGCAGTTGCAGGACACCAACGAGGTGCTCTTCTACCGGCTGATCACCCAGCACGTCGAGGAGATGCTGCCGGTCATCTACACCCCCACGGTCGGCGAGGCGTGCCGCCGGTTCAGCGAGATCTACCGCAGGCCGCGCGGCCTGTTCCTGTCCTACGACGACCGGCACCGCTTCCGGGAGATCCTGCGCAACCGGCCGAACAAGGAGGTGGATGTGCTGGTCGTCACCGACGGGCAGCGCATTCTCGGCCTCGGCGACCAGGGCGTCGGCGGGATGGGCATCCCGATCGGCAAGCTCAGCCTCTACACCGCCATCGGCGGCATCCATCCCGCGCGCACCCTGCCGGTCCTCCTTGACGCCGGGACGGACAACGAGGACCTGCTGAACAACCCGCACTACCTGGGCCGCCGGCAACGCCGGGTGACGGGCGCCGAGTACGACGAACTGGTGGAGATGTTCGTCTCGGCGGTCGAGGCGGAGCTGCCCGGCACGCTGTTGCAGTGGGAGGACTTCGCGACCGTCCACGCCCGTCCGATCCTGACCCGTTATCAGGACCGGCTGCTGACGTTCAACGACGACATCCAGGGAACCGCCGCCGTGGCACTCGGGGCGCTCACCACGGCCACCGAGATCGCGGGCACCCGCCTGGCCGACCAGCGGTTCGTCGTGCTCGGTGCCGGATCGGCCGCGGTCGGCGTGGCCGACATGATCCGCACCGCCCTCGCCGACGAGGGACTGTCGGAGCGTGAGGCGCTCGACCGTTTCTGGTTCGTCGACGTCGACGGCCTGCTCCTGGAGTCGCGCTCCGGGCTGACCGAGGAACAGCGGGCCTACGCCCGTGCCGACGACGAGGTCCGCGACTGGGACGGCGACGGGAACCCGGAGCTCGCCGAGGTGGTCCGCCAGGTCGGGCCCACCGCGCTGATCGGCCTGTCCACCGCTCACGGGGCGTTCACCGAGGAGGTCGTACGGCGGATGGCCGCCGGCTGCGAACGGCCGGTGATCTTCCCCCTCTCCAACCCGACCTCGCACTCCGAGGCCGACCCCGCCGATCTGGCCCGCTGGACGGACGGGAGGGTGCTGGTGGCGACCGGCTCCCCGTTCCCGCCACTGCGGATCGACGGCCGTGACGTACCCGTCGCCCAGGCCAACAACGTCTACGTCTTCCCCGCGATCGGCCTCGCGGTCACCGCCGCGCACGCCACCCGCGTCACCGACCGGATGATGGTCGCCGCCGCCCGCGCCGTGGGCCGCTGCGCGGCCCGCTCGGCACCGGACGACGGCAGCCCCGCACCTCTGCTGCCGCCGCTGGGTCGCATGCGGGACGCGGCCCGCGAGATCGCCCTCGCCGCGGCACTCGCGGCCGTCGAGGACGGCGTCGCCCCGAAAGCCACCGAGGAGGAACTGCGGGCCGCGATCCGGAAGGCCCAGTGGGTGCCCGACTACGGCAACGCGACCACCGGCTGAACCGGTGCCCCGCCGGCCCCGAAATGAGGGCGGCGTCCGTCACAGTCGCACGGGCGGGCACCCTCCTTCTCGACGGCGAAACCGCAGGTCACACCACCGAATACCGTCAGGTTATGGATCACGTGATTCTCAGGCATTGGACGCATGCATCCATTGGCTCGCAGGCTTGGTCGCTGTCCCCGTTTCCGACCGTTCAGGAGCAGTCATGGGCAGCCAGAGCCGCAGCGTCGACGGTCTCATCCGCACGACCGCCCGCGGACACGCCGTACTGAGCAATCCCCGTCTGAACCGGGGCACCGCCTTCACCCGGCAGGAGCGGCACGAGCTGGGCCTGGTGGGCCTGGTGCCGCCGCAGGTGCTGACGCAGGATCAGCAGGCCGCCCGTGCCTACACGCAGTTCCGTTCCCAGCCCGACGACCTCGCCAAGAACGTGTATCTGACGGCGCTGCGCGACCGCAACGAAGTGCTGTTCCACCGGCTGCTCGGCGACCACCTCGCCGAGATGCTGCCGATCGTGTACACCCCGACCGTCGGCACCGCGATCGAGCGCTACAGCTACGAGTACCGCCGCCCGCGCGGGGTGTACCTGTCGGTCGACGCGCCCGAGGACATCGAGTGCTCCCTGCGTGCGTCCGGACTGGGCGCCGACGACGTCGACCTGATCGTGGCGACCGACGGCGAGGCGATCCTCGGCATCGGTGACTGGGGTGTGGGCGGTATCGACATCGCGGTGGGCAAGCTCGCCGTCTACACCGCCGCCGCGGGCGTGGACCCCGCCCGCACCCTGGCTGTGATGCTGGACGTGGGCACCAACCGGCAGGAGCTGCTGGACGACCCGCTGTACCTGGGCAACCGGCACCCGCGCGTCGATCGGGAGAGCTACGACGCCTTCCTCGACGCGTACGTCGCCGCCGCCACCGAGCTGTTCCCCGACGCCCTGCTGCACTGGGAGGACTTCGGCCCGGCCAACGCCCGCCGCATCCTGGACCGGTACCGCGAGAAGGTGTTCACTTTCAACGACGACATCCAGGGCACCGGCGCGGTCAACCTGGCCGCCGTGCTCTCCGGCGTGCGCGCCACCGGGGTTCCGCTGCGCGAGCACCGCGTCGTGATCTTCGGCGCCGGTACCGCCGGCATCGGGATCGCCGACCAGCTCCGCGACGCGATGATCGCCGACGGGCTGACGCCGCAGCAGGCCACCGAGGCGATCTGGGCCGTCGACCGCCACGGCCTGCTCACCGAGGGCCAGCCGGACCTGCGGGACTTCCAGACCCGCTACGTCCGTCGCGGCGCCGACGTCGCCGACTGGCGGCGCGACGACTCCCTCGGCGGCGTTCCGCTGGCCGAGGTCGTCGACCGGGTGCGCCCGAGCGTTCTCATCGGCGCCTCCGGACAGGGCGGCGCCTTCACCGAGGACATCGTGCGTTCCATGGCCGCGCACACCGACAGCCCGATCGTTCTGCCCCTGTCCAACCCGACCCGGCTGGCCGAGGCCGTCCCCGCCGACCTGCTCCGCTGGACCGACGGCCGGGCCCTGATCGCCACCGGCAGCCCCTTCGAACCGGTGGAGGTCGCCGGCGTCACCCACCACATCGGGCAGGCCAACAACGCGCTGGTCTTCCCCGGCCTGGGGCTGGGGGCGGCTGTCGTCCGGGCCGAGCGCGTCACCGACGGCATGCTCGTCGCCTCGGCACGCGCCGTCGCGGAACAGACCGACGCCACGGCGCCGGGCGCGCCGGTGCTCCCCCTGATCGACCGGCTGCGCGAGACCTCGGTCGCGGTGGCCGTGGCGGTGGCCCGCGCCGCCGTCGAGGACGGCGTCGCCCGGGAGGCCGTCGGCGACGCGATCGAGGAGCGGGTCCGCGCCGCCATGTGGCGGCCGGAATACCCGCCGATCGCGGCCGTGTGACGGACACCGGTCCGCGCATCAGCTCCTACCCGCAGGGCCCGTAGGCCTCTTTCTGAAGGATTGACGCAGCCATGTCTTTCGCCGAGATCTTCACCGTCGTGGTGCCGGTCTTCCTTGTCATTGCGGTCGGCTACGGCACCGGCCGTCGCGCACTGTTCGACGCCGGCGGAGCGCAGGCGCTGCGCGAACTGACCATGCAACTCGCTCTGCCCGCGGCCCTGTTGCTGAGCATCTGGCAGACACCGCGGCATGTGCTGGTCGACCAGCTGCCCCTGGTGGGGCTGCTCGCGTTCGGGCTGCTCGGGGTGTACGCCGTCCTGCTCGGCGTGCTGCGCCTCGCCGCGCGGCGTTCGCTGAGGCGGGCGGCCCTGTTCGCCCTGGCGTGTGTCCAGCCGCAGTACGCCTTCATGGGGACGTCCATCCTCGGAGGCCTGTTCGGTACCGCCGAGGCGGCCGTGCCGATCGCCGTCGCGGGGATCCTCGTCAACGTCGTCCTCGACCCGGTCGTCCTGATCCTGCTCGGCATGCCGGACCATCCGAGGTCCCGGGCGGCCGTCGCCACCGAAGCCGCCTCCGCGGTACGGCGGCCGGCCCTGGTGACCGCCGGCGGAGGCCCGCTCGCGCAGGCCACCGCGCCGCTCGCGGCCGAGGCGGCCTCCTCCGAGCCCCGTTCGTCGATCCTGCGCACGGTCGGGCACGCGCTGCGTGAGCCGTTCTGCTGGGGCCCGGTGCTGGGCCTGGTCCTGTCGGTCAGCGGGGTCGGTCTGCCGGAGGTCGCCGACGCCTCACTGACCCTGCTCGCCGGGGCCTCGTCGGCCGCCGCGCTGCTCTACGTCGGCGTCTCCGTGGCCCGCATCGGCCGCCCGAAGCTCACCCCCGCGGTGTGGGCGATCTCCCTCACCAGCGTCGTCGTCCTGCCGCTGCTCGTCTACGGTGTGGGTCTGACCGTGGCCTCCGCGGCCGATGCCGCCCAGGCGGCGCTGATCGTCGCGTTCCCCGTCTCCCCCGTCCCCCTGATGTTCGCCGCCCGCCACGGTTCCACGGAGGACGTGCGGACCATCGGCTCCGCCGTCGTCCTGAGCCTGCTCCTCTCTTTCGTAACCCTGCCCCTGCTCATCGGGCTGGTCGGCTGACCCCGCTGTCCACCATCCGCTGTCCCCCCCATCCCCATCCCCTATCCCCTATCCGACGTCCGCCATCCGTCCCGGCAAGCGAAAGGACACGGTTGCATGACACCGGCAGCAGACGCGCGACCGGAACGTTCGCGCCGTAGGTCCCCTCTGCGGTGGGTGGCGCGTTCCGCCGCCGGACTCGCGCCCGTACCCCTGCCGCTGGCGGCCGCCGCGCGCGGTGCCGTCGCCCTGGCCCTGCCCCTGCTCGTCGGGGTGTGCACCGGCTGGGTGGTGCCGTCCGTGATCGCGGCGATCGGCGCCCTGTGGGGCGTGAGCCAGGACGGCTCCGATCCCTACCGGGTACGGGTGCGACGGCTCGGATGGACCGGGGTGTCCAGCGCGCTCGGCCTGCTCGCCGGTGAACTCGCCCTGCGCAGCGGGGAGTCGGTGGCCGTGGCGGGGTGCCTGGTCGCTGCCGCGCTGGTGGCGGGCACCATCAGTCTGCGGGGGCGGATCGCGTCCGTGTCGGGCATGCACCTGCTGCTCGGTGTCACGATCGGCACCGGCATCCCCGTGCCCGGGCCGTGGTGGCAGCCGCCGCTGGCCCTGCTCGCCGGTGTCGTCCTCGTCCTGGTGCTGTCCGCGGCCCCCTGGCTGTGGCGCCGGTACCACGTCGAGCGGGCCGCCGTCCTCGCCGTGTACCGGAGTGCGGGCGAGGCCCTCGCCGCGGCCGGCACCGAGGAAGCCGAGGAGGCCCGCCGGCGGATGACGCTCGCGCTCAACCACGCCCACGAGGTGATGGCCGTCCACCTCGCCCCGCGATCCCGGCGGCGGCCGCAGGCGGAAGTCCGGGAACTGGTCCGGGCCTTCCACTGTGCCGTACGGCTGGGCGAGACCGTGACGGCGCTGGTGTGGGAGGCCCGTCCGCTCCCGGCCGCGCTGACCGGCGTACCGCTGCGGCTGGCCGAGCGCCTGCTCCCGGGGCAGGTCTCGGCTCCCGCCCCGGAGATTGCGACGGAGCGGCAGGCGAAGCAGGCGGCACCGGCCCTCGACACCGACTCGCCGGGCAGGTCCGCGCTGACCGAACTGTACGCGGGCATCGACGAACCGGACGCCGCCGACCCGACGCTGCGCCTGCCGGCGCACGCGTGGCCCGGGCGAGCGGCACGGGTGCGGTACGCCGTTCTGCTGAGCGGCTGCGTACTCGTCGCCCATCTGCTCGCCGAGGCACTGCACGGCCCGCGCGGCTACTGGCTCCCCATGACGGTGGCCTTCGTCTACAAGCCCGACTTCGGCCCGGTGTTCACCCGGGCGCTGCACCGCTGCGTCGGCACGGTCGTCGGCGTGGCAGCGATCGGAGCGGTGTCCGCGGCCGCGACCGGCACGTACACCGTGATCGGTGTCGTGGCCGTCTTCGGCGCGCTGATGGCCGTGGGCGTGCGCCATCACTACGCGCTCGCCACCATGGGTCTGACCGCGGTCGTGTTCGTGCTGGTCGACCTCCTCGGCGACCACCGGGCGCTGTACGGCACGCGCATGGTGGACACCGCTCTGGCCTCCGCGCTGGTGCTCCTCGCGCACTTCGTGGTCTGGCCCGACTCCGCGGCGCACCGCGCCGAGGCGCAGACCGAGGCCGCCGTCGCCGCCGCCCGCCGCTACCGCGACGTCGCCCCGGAAACGGGTCCGGTCCAGCGCCAGGCACTGCGCCGCTCCGCGTACCACCAACTGGCCGACGCCCGCCGGTCCGTCGCTCACGCCCGCGGCGAACCGGTGCGCCCCGGCCGGTCCCTGCCCGACTGGGAGGACGCGATCGCGGCCGCCGAGCGGCTCTGCGACCAGGTGACCGCGCAGGTGGTTGCGGGCGGGGCAGACCGCGAACGGTAGGCGCTGCCGGCCGGGACGGCCGGCGCGAAGCCGCCCCGGCCGTCGGCACGACAGTGACCCATGCCGCCACGGCCTGGATCCTCCCTGATGCATGAGGGAGGAGAATGACCGTATGGACCTTCAGGTACTGCGCTCCTTCCAGGCCGTGGCGCAGGGGACGACGGTGACCGACGCCGCGGCGGACGCCCAGGTCACCCAGCCCGCCCTGTCGCGGGCCCTGAACCGGCTGGAGGACGAGGTCGGCGCCGAACTCTTCCAGCGCGTCGGACGCGTCCTGCGCCTGACCCCGGCGGGACGGGTGTTCAAGGAGTACGTCGACACGATGCTCGACAACTACGACCGCGGCCGGCGAGCCGTGGCCGAGTTGATGGACCCCCAAGCGGGTGTGGTGTCGCTGGCCTTCCTGCACACCCTGGGCACCTGGCTCGTCCCCAGGCTGGTCACGGACTTCCGACAGGCGTTCCCGCAGGCCCAGTTCGAGCTGCATCAGGACGGAGAGACGGGACTGACCCGGCACCTCCTCGAGGCCACGGCCGATCTGATCATCACCAGCACCGAGCCCGTTCACCCGCTGATCACCTGGCGCCGTCTGCTGGTGGAGCCCCTGCGGCTGGCCGTCCCCGCCCGGCACCGGCTGGCCAGGCGCCGTCGGGCCCGCCTGGCCGAGGTGGCCGAGGAGCGGTTCATCCTGCTCAAGCCCGGATACGGGTTGCGCGACATGACCGAGACGCTGTGCCGCGAGGCCGGCTTCACCCCGCTCGTCGGCTTCGAGGGCGAGGAGGTGGAGACCTTGCGCGGGCTGGTCGCGGCCGGTCTGGGCGTGTCCCTGATCCCCTCGTCGCCGGACATCACGGCGAGCCCGCAGTCCCCGATCCGCTACCTGGAGGTCACCGACGTACGCGGTGCCCGGGACATCGGAATCGCGTGGCTGAGCTCCCGCGCCGTACCGCCGATCGCCCGGCGCTTCCTCGACCACACCCTGAAGTCGGCCACCACACCCACCGCGTCGAAGCCGGCCCCGGGCGCCGGAAACCGATGAACCCTAAGAGCACCAGGGAGTGCGGTGGCTCCCCCTGCTGATGTGAAGGGGGCTTCCGGGAAGCGGAGTTGATGGCACTGACCGCCGCGGGCGCGACGGCGTTCGTGCAGCAGAGGGCGGCGGACTCATGGACCCAGGCTCGTGACCGCATCGTCGCGTTCTTCTCACGCCGCGCCGGCGACGAGGAGGACGTGAGCGAGGGAGAGTCGGAGACCTCGCGCGGCGAGCTGACGGCCGCACGGGAGTCCGGCGACGAGCGGACCGCCTCGGACGTCGAGGCGGAGTGGCGTACACGCCTGCGGCGTACCCTGCTGGCCGATCCCGCCGCCGCTGCCGAACAGAGGCCGACACTCGACGAATTGGCACCCCTGGGAGCGGTCAGCAGACCGGGGAGGTCCACAACACGATCAGCGGGGGCGTGCATCACAGTTCGGTGATCCAGACAGGCAGCATGCGGGGATCGCTCACCTTCGGCACACCACCTGGTCGGGACTGAGGCCCGCACGACGACTCCTGAACCCGTGGTCGCCGCGCACTCGGGTACGCGTACACCGCCGTGTGCGGGGAGTCGGTGCCGACGGAGCGGACCGGCTCCGACAACTCCGCCCTCACCCGTCGCGCTCGCCGCCGGCTGGACGCCCTGGCGGGCCTCGCCATGCTGGCCCTGGCCGGCTGGTCGGCCACGGAGAACCACTGGGTGGTCACCGCTTCCCGGTCGGGTGCCCGTGGAGCATCTGGCGCCGAAGGAGCAGATCACCGGCGAGGGGCACCGGCCGGACGGGCGAAGCGGGCCGGGACACCGGGTGAGTACAGGACGCTCACCGGCTCGCCCGCCGGTGCGGGCAGGCCTGCCGCCGCGACCAGGTCTTCGTCGCAGGCGATGAGTTCGGCCCGGTGCAGGGGCCAGCGCGGGTGGGTGTTGGGCACGTAGACCGGCCGGCCGAGGAGGGTGCTGTGCAGGCCCCAGCGGGCGGTCAGGAAGTGTTCCAGCTCGGTGGGCTCCGCCACGGGGTCGCCGACCCGTACGGAGATACGGCTGCGGGCGCCGCGCGGGCCGGGCCACCGCCGCGTACTGGTGTAGGTGAGGGTGTCGCCGCGAGTGCCGACGGTCATGCGCGACCACATGTACGGCAGGCCGAAGCCGATGCGCCCCACGGCGACGGGGAGAAGGCGGGAGGCGTCCAGCGAGCAGAAGACGACACCGCGCCGCCCGTGTGCGTCCACGGTGTAGAGGCGGACGTTGGTCTCGGGGAAGCTGCCCAGGTACGGCACCGGTGGCAGGCCGAGCCAGCCGGAACGGTGCAGCCGGAAGGCGACCAGGCCCACGTAGGTGACGCCGTCCACGGTGTCGGGGCGGATTCCCGGCGGCAGCACACGGGCCACGTCGGCCGGATCCGCGGGCCAGTGCAGGAACGTCACATTCAGCCAGGACTGAGTGAGCAGCGGCCGCCGGACACTGCGGGGCGCGTCCCCGGTGACGGGCCCGTCCGGTATCGGGGGCTGCGGCGAGGAGAGTGACGTCACCACGCCAGTATCACAGGCACCGTACCGGTGTTGACCTTCGAGTCGGTTGAAGCTCGAGGATGGCGGGGGCCACCCTCCGGCTGACTCCCATTGACCGGCGACCCGCTGCACCGCTGCACCCTCGCGCACCCGGCGGGACACGGTCAGGAGAAGCTGAGGGGCGCCCGGCACGATGCGATGAGCCCTGCACGCGCCCCCGTCCGCGGGGGAAGAATGCGCCATGTCCGTGATCATGGCCGAGGTGTGGTCCTCCCTGCCCCGCCACCACCTCGCCGGAAGGGTTGGTGGTTCCCGTGCTGTTGCGTCTGCCCGTGTCCGTGTCCGAAGCGCAGGAGTGTCTGGCTGAGGGGGCGATACCGATAGGCGGTGCCACTCTCGTGTGGGCCACCTGGCAGCGGGACGGGTTCCCCGAACAGGCCATGTCGCTGCGCCGGCTGCCGGAGGCCAACGTCATCGGGCGCGAGGAGCTGGGCGCGGCGGTGATGCTGCACCAGATCGACGAGCGTGTACCGGAGGTACTGCGCCGGGCGGCCGCGACCGTGGGGACCGGAGCCGTGCGCCGTACCGCCACGGTCGGCGGCAACCTCGTCGGCAGCACCCTGCGCTGCCTGCTGCCGGCGGCCCTGGTGCTGGACGCCGGTGCCGTGGTGCTGGAGAGCGACGGAGTGCGCGAGACCGATCTCGCCGAGGTGCTGGCCAAGCGTCACCTCCTGCTCGGCCTCCGGTGGCGCGAGCCGATCGCCAGCGCGTACCGCAAGGAGGCCGGGGAAGCGGGCGGGCCGCCGCCCTTCGTCGTCGCCGCGGCCGTGCACGCCGACGGCGTGCGGCAGCTCCGCCACCTCCGCGTCGCCGTCCGCGACGGCTACGACGTCCTCGACGACAGCGTCCCGTACGACACCGGCGCCGATGCCGACCAGGTCGTCGGCCTGCTGCAGGACACAGCCATCGGCACCCTCCACTCCCCCGGCCGGGCCGTGGTCCGCCGGCACGTCCGCGAGCTCCTGGCCGGCCTCCCTCGCTGAGCGGAGGGCCGACACGGCGATCACCTCGGCGCCACGGACCTCCCCCGTCGCCGTCTCACGGCCTGATCGCGTGCCCCCCGGCGGGCTCCCCCTGAAACCGGCCCGCACGCGCGGCGCGTCCTCCTCCTCGACCGCACGGACTTGTCGACCACACGGAGTCATCGACCACACGGCCGCCGACCTCGGCCTGCCCACCCGCTGATCGCCGCGCGTTCCTGCCGACAGCCGACCTGAGGAGTACCCATGAACATCCGCCAGCGCATCGCGTCCGTCCTGGTGGTGACCGCCGCCGCAGTGGGCGGCCTGGCGCCCCTCGCCGCGGCCGCGCCGATGCCGTGGGAGACCAGCCGCCATCCCGGCACCGTCCGGACGGTGGACGGCCACCACGAGAACAGCGTCACCCTCAAGTGCGGGAGCCCCTGCTACCAGTAGGCGCCCGCCGACCGACGCAGATCGAGGAGGCCCCGAC
The DNA here is from genome assembly GCA_000720805.1 of Streptomyces violaceoruber. Lineage (GTDB taxonomy): Bacteria > Actinomycetota > Actinomycetes > Streptomycetales > Streptomycetaceae > Streptomyces > Streptomyces cellulosae_A. Next base: position 15,436 of record JODI01000025.1, on the reverse strand, counting down.
GTCCGCACGGCGGCGTCGGGGCCTCACCCCTGCCCGGGGCAGGGGTGAGAGGCCCCGGCACGCGCCTCGCGCCGCGTGTGACGGACAACCAACTGTCCCAAAGAGCACAGACGTTGACCGGAACCACGCGCGCCAGCAGAATGAGCCCGCGCTCCCGAGAACGCTCTCACGCTTGCCGTACGCCTCCCCCACCTCGCCTGACCCGCACCTTCGAGGAGACTCATGACCGGCAGCCAAGGCCCGGGATTCAGCCGTCGCGCACTCCTCGGAGCCGGAGCAGGTGTCGGCGCGACGCTCCTCACCGCGACCGGTTCCGGTACGGCTCTGGCGACGGGAGGCCGGTCCGCGGGCGCACCCTCCGCGCCGCGGCGGGCGTATGCCTACCTCGCCGCCGCCATGGACGCCTATCCGGACCACGGCCCGGTCCGGCTGGTCCAGAGCTACACCGACCAGGCCAGCCTGTTCAGTACCGCGTTCACCTACGACAACGCCCTGGTGATCCTGGCCCATCTCGCGTCCCGTACCGAGGAGGGGCTCTCGCGGGCGGCGGCGCTCGGTGACGCGCTTGTCTACGCCCAGACGCACGACCCCGGCCACGACGACGGGAGACTGCGTCAGGCCTACAACGTGGGGCCGTACACCTTCTACGACGGTTCACCCCAGCCGGACGGGTTCGTGCGGGCGGACGGTACGGCCAACGTCGGCACCCAGTTCGGCTTCACCGGCACCGCCGTCGGTGACATGGCGTGGGCCGGTATCGCGCTCGGCGCGCTCGCCCGCCGGACCGGTGAGCGTCGCTTCCTCACCGGCGCCGTGCGGATCGGTGAGTGGATCGAGCGGGTCGGCCGTACCGACGAACCGCTCGGCGGCTACAAGTTCGGAGTCGACGGGGCCGATCAGAGGCTGCCCTTCACCTCCACCGAGCACAACACCGACCTGATCGCCCTGTTCGGTCAGCTCGCCCACCTCACCGGGGACGGGGTGTGGCGGGAGCGGAGCGCGCGGGCCGAGGCCTTCGTCCTGAAGATGTGGGAGCCGTCCGGCGGCTTCTTCTACACCGGCACCAACGACGGCGTGACCGTCAACAAGTCGCCCGTCCCCGAGGACACCCAGACCTGGACCCACCTCGCCCTCTCCTCACCCGCCCACGCCCGGTCCCTGGACTGGGCCGCGAGCGCACTGGCCGTGCTGGACACGGCCGACCGTCGCAACAGCACGGTGCCCGCGGGCCAGTCGTACGCGGGAGTCACCTTCAGTTCGGCCGGCCTGACGGCGAACGAGGACGCCCCGATCGCCGACGGCCAGCCGAAGCCCGACCGCCACGGCGTCTGGTTCGAGGGGACGGCGCACCTGGCGCTCGCCCTGCGGACCCGGCACGCCCCCGGCGACGCGACGCGGGCCCAGCGACTGATCGCCTCCGTCGAGCGCGCCCAGGACCTGCTCGGCGGCGGCCAGACCGTCGGCGGCAGGGCCCTTCCCGAGCGCTCGGGAGTCGTCTCGGCGAGCAGCCCCCTCGACACCGGTTTCGGGTTCGGCTACTACCCGTACCGGCACGCGGGGGCCACCGCCTGGTATCTGCTGGCGGCGGCACGCGCCAACCCGCTGCGCAACTGAACCGCACCCCGGCGGACGCCCGCGTCCAGTGCGGACCGCCTCGGGGCGTGCCAGGGCGCACGGGACGGAAGCGGCACCTGACCGGGACACGCGACGGAGTCCAGCAGGACCGGGCCCAGGACCAGACCGATAGGCCTCGGAATCAGCCAGACGCCGTCCGCCTCGCCCCGCTGCCTCGCCCCAGTGAGTGAACTGGTCACCGAGCGGTGAGGAGGTGCGCCCACGGCTCGACCGCTGCGGCCATGATGGTCCGACGTCGTTCGTCGCTCTTCGTGCTGGTACCGGCGGCAGGCATGGGCATCAGTCAAACACGGCTCCCCCCTCAGCCTCCAAAAGTCACACCGAGGTCGGGGTCGGCCGGCACGTCGCGGGGAGTGATGCGGGGTCAGTCGTCCCAGTGGGCGGCGGCGAGGACCGCGGCCGCCGCGCCCGTTCCCAGCAGTGCGCCGGCGATGACATCACCCGGATAGTGCACGCCGGTGTGGATCCGCGAGTAGCCCACCGCGCAGGCCAGCAGGCCGAGCGGCACCGTGGCGGCCGGGAAGGCGGGCCCGACGGCCGCGGCGAAGGCGACGGCCGAGGCCGTGTGGCCCGAGGGGAAGGACGCGGAGGCGGGCATGGGCACGTGCCGCCCCGGGAACGGCGAGTCCTCGGCGCGGTGGGGACGCGGACGGCGGACGAGGCGCTTGCCCAGCAGGTTCGCGGTCGTCGAGGCGACACCGATGGCCGCGAGGCCGAGCACCGCGGCTCGGCGCGGCCGGCCGGGGCGCAGAGCCAGGAGCCCGGCGGCCACGAAGGAGATCTTGGAGTGGTCCGCCGCCGCGGACAGCCGCCGCAGGGCGGAGTCCAGCGTGGGTGTCCTGGTGACCGTGACGGCCTCGTAGAGCGCCTGGTCGAGGGCGGCGAGATCGCGCATCAGGTCTCGCTGGTCCCGGTGTTCGGGCGACGGACGGTCAAGCATCGCTCTGCTCCTGGTTCCGGCTCTGGTTCTGCTTCTGGTTCTGCTTCTGGTTCTGCTTCTGGTTCTGCTTCTGGTTCTGGTGGACGCGGTGGAAGGGGCTGGGGGTCCCGCCGAGGGCGAGGCGGACGACGCGCCGCCAGTCCACGGACGGTGCGACGTACGGGGCGCCGGGACGGTGTCTGGGCACCCGTACGCGCAGGACACGGGGCCGCACGGTGCACACCACCGGCGGAGGCAGCGTGAGGGCTTCACCGTCGACGGCCACCGGGATCACCTCCTGGTCGGCCTCGACGACCACGCGCCGCGCCGTCAGCACGGTGATGCCGCTGGCCCGTTCGCCCCGCAGCGCCAGTTCGGCGGCCTGCGCGGGGCCGTCCACGCGGACGGCGATCACCCCGAGCGTGCCTGAGTCGAGCCGCGGTCTGCGTCCGCCGCCCAGCGGGTCGGCCCGGGCGTAGGCGTTGTTGCTGACCAGCAATGTCTGCGGGGCGGGCAGCGGCTCGTCGTCCGCCCGGATGTCCAACGGGGTGACGGCGTCGCCGACCAGCAGGTCCGGCAGGTGGTCGAGCGCGGTGGCCGCCTTGGCGTCGCGGTAGTCGGGGCTCTGCACGATCTCCGCGTACGTCCCGAACGACACGGTGTTGACGAACGGCCGGCCGGCCACCTCGCCCAGGTCGACGCGGATCTCCACACCGTCCGAGAGGGCGTCCAGGCCGGCGGCCGGGTCGTCCCGGTCCAGACCGAGGTCCATCGCGAAGTGGTTGCGGGTCCCGGCGGCCACGACCAGGAAGGGCACACCGTGCTCGGCGGCCACCTGCGCCACCAGGGCCTGCGTGCCGTCGCCGCCCGCCACGCCGAGCAGGTCGGCGCCCTCGGCCACGGCCCGCCGCGCCAGGGCCACCGGATCCGGGTCGGCCTCCAGGTCGAGCAGGACCACGCGGGCGCCCAGCGCCTCGGCCCGCTCCACGAGGGAGTGCTGAGCGACCTTGCCGCCCCCGGAACGCGGGTTCATGATCATTACCGGGCGGCGGGGCGGCCGGACCGACCGGGTGTGCATGCCGTGCGGTTTGCGCAGGCGGCGCAGCGCGCTCCTGGCGCAGGCCAGTCCCGCGGCCCACAGGGCGAGCGCCGTCACCGCCGCCACCCACAGACCCGAGACGGCGTACAGCGCGAGGACACAGACGGGCGCGGCCAGCGCCAGCAGGGCACCGAGCAGACGGGCGACTCCCCGGTGGGCCAGGGCCCACCAGATGCCCGCGCCGGTCAGGGCGAGTCCGGCGAGGCCGAGCAGCAGAAACAGCCATCGACCGGATCCGGTGCCCGCCGCCACCGCCGCGACGGCACCGGCGACACAGAGCACCGCCAGCCGGGCCAGATGCCGGGCCGACCGGACAGCGGTGTCGGAACCGGCTTGTCCCGCCTCGATGGTCGTTCGTCGGGTCGCGTTCATGATGCGTCGGGTGGTCCCCGGGGGTTCGCGTTCCGCGTGCACGACGCCGTCGGTCTCCCCACGTGCTTCGGGTACCTGCCCCACCTCCCCCTCCATGGTCGGTACGTCCCGTCGGCTCGGCGCCCCGACGTCCGTGGCACCGGCGCTGCGGGCCCGGGCAGCCCACGATCTCACGAGGGCTCAGGACGGCGCGGGCCGTCGACGGCGGGAGATGCTTGCGCGAAGGCTTGACGAAGGCGTGCGTGCCGTCCACTTTCGAAGCACCGGTCCGCCTTGGGAGCGCTCCCAAGGCACGGGGAAGTTCGCGGGGGAAATCCCACCACCGTCAAAGGATGGCCGTATGCACACGCCTGGTCGTTTGTCCCGAAGGACGTTCGTCACCGCCGCCGTCGCGGGGACCGCCACCGCCGTCGCGTCGCCCTCGCGGGCGTCCGGCGCGAGCCTCCGGTTCCACACGGTGGGCCGGGTGCGCAGATCGGCCGACGGGTCATCGGTGGAGTACAGCTGGCCCGGCGTCTCCTTCGAGGGGCGCTTCCGCGGGACCGGGGTCGGCATCGCCCTCGATGACGCCGACAACGACTACGACGTACAGATCGACGAAACGACCGTGGCCACGCTGGTGACCCCGGGGCGCACCACCTTCCGGGTCGGCGGCCTCCCGGACGCCGAGCACGGCGTGCGGCTCGTCAAGCGGACCGAGAGTCCCTGGGCCACGGGCCGGTTCGCCGGTTTCGTCGCCGCTCCCGGAGGAGCCGTCCTCGCCGCGCCCCGCGCGCGGAGCAGACAGATCGAATTCATCGGCGACTCCTTCACCGCCGGCTACGGGAACGTCTCGACCACGCGTGACTGTTCGAGCAACGGCGGAGTCAACCGGAACAGCAACGCCGACCTCGCCTTCGGCGCCCTCACCGCCCGCCGTCTCGACGCCGACCACCAGCTCAACGCCTTCTCCGGCCGCGGCATGGTCCGCAACTACAACGGCGGCGACCCCGGCACCGACTTCCGCACCTACTACGAGCGGGCGCTGCTGAACATCGAGGGCGATGTCTGGCGGCGACCGCCCGGCTGGCGTCCACAGGTCGTCGTGATCGGCCTGGGCATCAACGACTTCTCCACGCCCCTGAACCCCGGAGAACGCTGGGCCACGCGGGAGCAGCTGACCGCCGCCTACCAGGCGGCCTTTCACGGCTTCCTCGACCGGCTGCGCGCCCGGTACGGGCCCAGGACCTTCCTCGTGGTCAGCTCCACGTACCTCTCCGACACGGACGATTTCACCCGGAGCGCGCAGCGCGTCGTCCAGGAGCGCAACCGGCGCGGGGACGACCGGGTGCGCCACTGGCACTACGACGATCCCGGCCTGGATCGCCTCGGCTGCGACTGGCACCCCTCCCTGAACGACCACCGGATCATCTCCGGTCTGCTGCACCGCTTCCTCGCCGGTCTGCCCCTGCGCTGGTAGCCGGCCGGACGTTCGCGGCCCGGCCGGCCGTGGGGCGTGAACAGCGGGCAGGTCCGTCCCGTACATCCGATGGACGGACCGTCCCCCTGTCCCGCGTTTGGAGTTCCGATGCACCGCCCCCTCCGCCGCCTGCTCAGCGCTCCGGCGCTCATGACCGCCGCGGCGCTCCTCCTCGCCGGATGCTCCGGCGCCACGATCGAGGAACGGGTCGACCGCGAGCAGACCGCACCCAGCGCGAAGCCGATGACCCTGGAGCAGCTCGCCGCGGCGGTCCACTGCGGGAAGCCCAAGGTCCCGGGGAAGACCCTCGACTACCGTCAGGGCGTGTGCAAGGCGGGCACTGCCGAGTACGTGCTGCTCACGTTCGACACGGCCAAGGGCCAGCGCGAGTGGCTCGACGTCTCGCAGATGTACGGCGGCGTGTATCTCGTCGGCAAGCGGTGGGTGCTGTCGGCGACGCCGCGCTCGGCCATGGAAGCGGCACGCGCGAAGCTCGGCGGCACCATCGAGGAAGGGCTGTCGTCCGGCGCCTCCCCTTCGGCCGGGTAGGCCGGGCGAGGAGTCCGAGTCGTACGAACATCCAAAATGAAGGAAAGGTGAACTACTTCCACCCCCCAGGTGTACAACCATTCGACTCCGACACATGTCGAACGGTCGAACAGCGCACCGCTGCCACGCAGTCCCTGGGGAGAAGTCTTGTCCGTGTTCGTCCGTTGGTTGTGTGCCGTCCTGCGTGTGCGCGGGGTGCCCGACCTTCTTCTGGTGTTCGTCTTCGGCGCCGGTTTCGCTCTGCTTCCCGTCTTCGCGCTGATGCCGTCCCTGTGGGGCTTCGCCGCGGCGTCGGCCGTGAGCTACCTCGCGGACGAGGCTCTGCACGTCCGGGCGCCCGGCTTCATCCGCCGCATGGCTTCGTTGCAGTTCAACCGGACCATGCGGTTCGCTGCCCGCACGGTGATGCTGCTGGCCCTGATCGAGCGGATGGACGCCCCGGACCGGGTGCTGGCCGCCGGGCTGGTCGTCTTCAGTGCCCACTTCGCGTCGACGATGCTGTACTCGGCCGTCCACCGCGCCATCAGGCTGCGGCGGGTGCTGCCGGTGGCGGTGCGCAATCTCGACATGAGCGAGGCGGGCCTTCCCAAGCAGCCGCCCGCCTTCCTCTACCGGCGGTTCCTGCGCAGGCTGCTCCACCTCGACGTGCCGGCGCACGCCGGGCTGCTCGCCGCCCTGGCGGCCGGTACGTGGTACCCGGCGGCCATCGGGTACGCGTTGACGGCCGTGGTGTCCGCGGCGGCGGTCCTGGCGCTGCTGGGCCAGTACCGCGCGGCCCGCCGCACCCCGCGGCGCGACGAGCTCATCCAGGAGGTCAACCGGCAGCTGGCGGGCTACCGGCCCGAGGTGGCGCTGTACTTCAGCTTCGCCGCGGTGTCGCGGGACTTCATGTACCAGGTCAACATGTGGATCGAGACGCTGGAGCAGCTCGACCGGCGCCCGGTGATCATCCTGCGTGAGCAGGCCTCGTTCCGTTTTCTGAGCCGGACCTCGCTCCCGGTGGTCTGCGTGCCCAAGGCCGACGACCTGGCCGAGCTGGACCTGTCCGGGGTGCGGGTCGTGCTGTATCCCGGCAACGCGGGCAAGAACGTGCACATGCTGAGGATCGCGGAGGCCAAGCATGTCTTCATCGGTCACGGGGACAGCGACAAGCTCGCCAGCAGCAACCGCGTCAGCAAGGTGTACGACGAGATCTGGGTGGCCGGACGCGCGGGCCGCGACCGGTACCGACGGGTGCGCCACGCCATCAGCAACGACGCCATCGTCGAGGTGGGCCGTCCGCAGCTGGCGCCGATCCGGCTGGACGCCGACCACACCCCCGGTCCGCTGCCGGTCGTGCTGTACGCGCCCACCTGGGAGGGCTGGAGCGACGACGACTGCCACACCTCGCTGATCCCGATGGGCGTGACCCTGGTCGAGAAGCTCCTCGCGGAGAACGTACGGGTCATCTACAAGCCGCACCCGCTCACCGGCAAGCGCTCGCGCGAGGCGACCGAGGCGGACCGCGCCATCCGAGCCATGCTGAACGCCGACAACGAGCAGCGCGAGGCGGCACAGACGCAGGCCGCGGTGGCCGCCGCCGCACCCCGGCTGGCGGAGATCCAGGCCCAGCTCGACGCGTTGACCGGACGCAGCGTGGGCGACTACGCCGAGCAGACCCGCACCGCCCGGGTTCCCGGCCTCGACGGCGCGGACGAGTGGCAGGCGCTGCGCACCGAATGGCACCGCGTCTTCTGGGAGAGCCGCGGCCAGATACGCCACAACGTGATCCTCAAGCAGCTGCCGACGCTGTACGAGTGCTTCAACCAGGCGGACATCCTGATCAGCGACGTCTCCTCCGTGGTCGCCGACTTCGTGGCCAGTCTCAAGCCGTACGTCCTGACCAACGCCCAGGACCTGCCCGACGACGAGTTCCGCGCCGCCTACACCACCGCGGGGGGCGCCTATCTGCTCGACCGCGACTGCACCCGGCTGCCGGAGATCCTGCGCTCGGTCCGCGAACCGCGCCACGATCCGATGGCCCTGGACCGCCGGACGCTCAAGGAGTACGTGCTGGGCCCGGACAGCCCCACCTCCATGGAGCGGTTCAACACGGCCGTCAACACCCTGGCCGCCCGGTCCGAAGCGGAGCTGGCCGAAGACGACCGGGCCCTGGGCCTGCCGTTCCCGGCGCAGCGCACCGAGTCGGCTCCCGCGCTCGGCGACACCGGCCTGCCCGATCAGCCGGTGTCGCTGGGCAACGTCTGACCGGTCGCCCGCGCCTGGTCAGCGAGGTCGTGTGTCGGCCTCGCTGACCAGGCCGGCGATGTGGGCGGTGACCGTGTCGAGGATGTCGGTCCAGGCCGCCGCGTCGCCGAGTACCAGGTAGTTGAGGGTCAGGCCGTCGGTCATCGCGGCCAGATAGCGGGCCAGTACGGAGACGGGCACGCCGAGCCGGATGCCCATGACCCGGCCGAGTTCGTCGAGCAGTTCTGCGTACGCGTCGCCGTACAGCTCGTACTGGCGGCGCGCCAGATGCTCGAAACCCGGCCGGCGCAGGGCGTACTGGGTCAGTTCGTAGGTGAGCATGTGTTCGTCGGGGTGGGCGCGCACATGGTCCCAGTACGCGGCGAATCCGGCCCGGACGGTCTCCTCCAGCGTGGCCCGCGGCCGTATCGCCTCCTTCACCACGGTCACGGAGTGGTCGGTGAGGGTGGTGATGACGGATTCGATCAGAGCCTGCTTGGAGTCGAAGCAGTAGTGGAAGACGCTGAGGGACACGCCCGCCTCGGCGGCGATGGACCGGGTCGTCGTCTGCGCGACGCCGTCCCGGGCCATCGCCCTGATCGCCGCCTCGGTCAGCTGCCGGCGTCGTTCGGCCGACGGCATGCGTGCCATGTGTGTTCCTCGCGCTCGTGCCGGTGAGCCGTCAGCTGCTGTGGACGCCCACCTCGCTCAGCGAGTATCCCCACTCGGTGCCGCGGGCCAGGCCCACGACGCGGACGTGGCGGGCGGGTGTGCCGGTGAAGCGGGCGGTGTCCAGGCCGCCGTCACCCGACGTCGTGGACCAGGCGGTCCGCCAGTTCACGCCGTCGGCGGACAGGTCGATGCGGTACGACTTCGCGTACGCGCGTTCCCAGTCGAGCGTGACCCGCCCGACCCGGTGTGTGGAGCCCAGGTCGATCCGCAGCCACTGGTCGTCGCTCCAGTCGCTCGCCCAGCGGGTGCCGGGATCGCCGTCCACGGCGCGGCCGGGCGCGTAGCTCGTGAACGGGTTGGACTCCGACGAACTGGCCGTGGCGGACGCGCCCTCGGCGAGCTCGGCTCCGGCCTGGTGCTTCTCCGACGCTCCCCACGTGTCGAGGTAGGACTCGGCGCCCCGGAAGAGGTCGTTCACCACGTCCTGCCCGGCGACGAGCCGGATGTCCTCGATCCAGTCCGGGACGAGGCCGTAGTGCGCGGCTCCGTCGGTGTTGAGGTCCCAGGTGCGCGCACCGGTGGTCTGCCGGTCGAGGACGGAGCCGCCGTCGACGCTCTTGAAGGGGTACTTCACCGGGTTCGGGGCATTGGCGCCGCGCGGGGCCGGCCAGCCGCCGACGCCGTTCATGTCGGTGCCGTAGCCGTAGCCCACGCCGTACTTGTCGCGCAGGGCGTCGGTGCGCTTCGCCTCCGCGCCGAACTGCTCGGAGCCGTGCATGTACTGGGCGACGAAGCCGCCGAGGCCGTAGACCCGCTCGGTCCAGTTCAGGTCCATCCAGCTGTGCGAGGACAGCACGCCGGGGTAGGACGCCGCGTCGAAGATGTCGAGCACCCGGCCGGTGGCCTTGACGCTCATGTGGTCGATCTCCAGCATCATCTTGCGTTGCATCATGCCGCGTACGGCGTACTCACCGAGGTCGGTGAGCCCGCGGGTGTTGCACTGCGCGTCCGCGTCGTACGACGGCACGTCCACGCCCGCCGGAAGGTCCTTCTCGGCCGCGGAGGCGGCGGTGCCGATGGGGTTGTCGTGCTGGGGGCCGGTGCACTTCTCCGTCTTCCAGAAGGTGCCGGTCGACAGGAACTGCCCGACGTTGATGGCCGTTCCGAGACCGCCCTCGTCGAACCGGACGCCGCACAGCGCGTTGTCGAACTTGTGGCACAGGAACATGCTGCGCACGCCCAGCGCGTACAGCTCGTCCAGGCCCTTGTCGATGTCGGCCCTGCTGCACTGCGCGATGTCCAGCACCTGCTTGCAGCCGAACGGCTCGGAGGTCTCGACGCCCAGGACGACCGCCAGCTTGCCCTGCTCGACGACCTGTCGGGCCTGGGCGCTGTCGGTGACGATCCGGAACCAGCCCTTGCCGGTACCGCCGTACATCGCGTCGACGTAGGCCTGGAGGTCGTACGTCAGCTTCGCCTGGAGGCGGATCGACGTCATCTCGTCGCAGCCGCGGTCCTTGAAGAAGTAGACCGAGCAGATCACGCCGTTGGTGACGAGGTCGTTGACGAGCACCCGCTGGCCGCCGCGCCAGGCGCGCTCCACCCAGGCGTAGTAGTTCTGCTGGTGGGTCAGCGAGTCGTAGGCGGGCCAGTCCTTGAAGGTGGGCCAGCCGACCGGGTCGTGCTTGCCGTCGCCACCCCGGGTGATGTAGTCGAAGACGGCGAGGGAGCCGTCGGGGTAGTGCTCGGGGCAGTCCTTGAGCGCGTCCGCGATGCCGGCCGGGGAGAACGTCTTCCCGCAGATCAGCCGTCCGCCGAAGCCCTCGTTGGCGAACAGGTGGTCGTGCGCGTCGACGAAGCCGCGCACCTCGCCCCGGGCGTTGGTGCCGGTGAACGGCTCACCGGTCACGTCGATGCCGGAGTCCGGTGCGGGGCGTGCGGTCGGGACCCACCAGTCGGTGCCGGCTGCCGAACTCGGCGTGGGGCCCAGAGCCATCGCCAGCACGAGCAGGAGCAGCGAGACCAAGGTGAGGTCTTTGTGTCGGCGGTACGGGCGTCCGGTCATGGTCACTGCCACGTCCCTCGGTCGGCGGGATGCGCGGTCGACGAGGGCGCTCCGACCACCCTCAGGCTTGTCATGACCGGCACAAGATATGGGACGAGGATCGTGGCGGGCGCCTTGCGAGTCAAGAGTCCGGGACGCTTGACCTGATGAGAGCGTGACACGGCCCGGACACCGGTGGGTGTCCGGGCCGCGCGACGGTGTGGTCAGCCCGCCGGGAGGGTGCGGATGGCGGCGATGTCGAACTGGAGACGGACCTTCTCACTCACCATGGCGCCGCCTTCGGCCAGTTTCGAGCTGTACGTCAGGCCCCATTCCGAGCGGTTGATGGTGGTGGTTCCGTCGAAACCCACCCGCTCGTAGCCGAAGGGGTCGGTGACGTGTCCTATGTAGGTGAGCTCCAGGACGACGGGCCGGGTGGTGGCCTTGATGGTGAGGTCGCCGGTCATCCGGTAGACGTCCGCGCCCACCACGTCCACGCCGGTGCTGGCGAACCGCATCCGCGGATAGGTCCTGGCGTCCAGGAAGTCCCGCCCCACGAGATGGGCGTCGCGCTGCTCCACCCCCGTGTCGACGCTGGCGGTGGACAGAATGATCTCCGCCTCCGAGCGGGCCGGGTCACGGCCGTCGAAGTAGAGGCGGCTCTGGTACTCCGCGAATGCCCCCCGCACCGTGGTCACCATGGCGTGCCGCACCGAGAAACCGATCCGGCTGTGTGCGGGGTCGATGACCCACTCCCCGGTCAGAGCCGCCAGACCGGGGTTCGGAAGGAGCGCCGAGTCGGCGCCCGGCGACCCGGCGGAGGACGGAGGGGCGACGGCGGGCTCCGGGCGGCGGAACACGGTGCCACGGCTGAACAAGTTCATGATTCACCTGATTACTGCATGAGAGATCTTGACCGCAAGCCCGCACCGAACTCCGGCGCTTCCAGAACGCACACCGCACAATCTGCCCACTTCCCGGGCAGGAAGGGGCGACAGAAACTCCACACCTTCACCACCTTTCCCGGGAAGCGGCTTACACCCGCATACCCTCATTCGGCGCCGACCAGGGTGCGGACCTCGAAGTCGTCGTAGATTTCGGGCTCTTCCGGCCGGCTCATCACCGAGCCGAGCCAGCCCAGCAGGAAACCCGCCGGGATGGAGACGATTCCGGGATTCTGCAGCGGGAACCACGCGAAATCGGCGTCCGGATAGAGCGAGGAGGGCATGGAGGAGACGACGGGAGAGAAGACGACGAGCAGGACGGAACTCACCAGGCCGCCACAGAGGCTGAGCAGGGCGCCCTGTGCGGTGAAGCGCCGCCAGAACAGGGTGTAGACGAGTGTCGGCAGGATGGCGGACGCGGCGATGGCGAAGGCGAGGAATGCCAGCGTGGCGGTGTTGGCGCCCCAGGAGACCAGCGCCAGCAGGATACCGAGGACGCCGATGACGGCCGCCGCGAGCCGGGCCACGGCCAGTTCCTCCGTCTCCTTCGCCCTGCCCTTGCGGATCACCTCGCCGTAGAGGTCGTGGGCGAGGGAGGAGGCCGCGGCCAGGGTGAGGCCGGCGGCGACCGCCAGCAGCGTGACGAAGGCCAGGCAGGACAGCAGAGCGGTGAGGACTCCGCCGCCCAGGGCGTGCGCCAGCAACAGGACGGCCGCATCGCCCTTGCGGTCGGTCTCGGCGATGGTGTCGCTGCCCACGATCGCGGCGGCGCCCAGGCCGAGGATGCCGGCGGCCAGGCAGACCAGGCTGACCAGGCCCATGGCCCACACCACCGAGGAACGCAGAACTGCCGTCTGCCTCGGGGCGAGCAGCCTCATCATCACGTGCGGCAGCGCGGCCAGGCCGAGCACGATGGCCAACTGCAGGCTGAGGAAGTCGAGTTTGCTGGTGGTGCTGGCACCGTAGCGAAGTCCGGGCTCCAGGAACCGCGTTCCCGTGCCGCTGCTGTCGGCGGCGGCGCCGAGCAGGGCGTTCATGTTCCAGTCGAAGTGGTTGAGAACCATCACGGCGGTCACGGTGACCCCCGAGATCAACATGCCGGCCTTGACGATCTGGATGAACGTGGCTCCGGGCATGCCGCCGATGGCGGCGTACACGATGACGACCGTACCGATGACGACGACGCACAGAGTGCGGGTGGCAGCGCTGGGCTCGCCCGTGAACTGGGTCAACAGCGCGACACTGCCGACCAGTTGGGCCACCAGGTAGAGGGTGGTGATGGCCAGCGTGCAGACGGCCAGGGCGAGTCGCACCGGCCGCTGCGTCCGAGGGAGTCGCAGCGCCAGGGTGTCACCCAGGGTGTACTTGCCCGCGTTGCGGAGGGGTTCGGCGATCAGCAGCAGGACCATCATCCAGGCGACGGCGGTACCGCCCAGGTACAGCAGTCCGTCGTAGCCGGTCAGGGCGACCAGTCCGGTGCTGCCCAACAGGGTCGCGGCCGACAGGTAGTCCCCGCACATCGCCAGCCCGTTGCGCAGCGGCGTCATGGTGCGGTCGCCGAGGTAGAACTCGCTGATCTCGTCGCGCTGCGGTGCGGTCAGCAACGCGGTGAACAGGGTCACCACGACCACGGACAGGAAGAGCACGACCGTCAGCTGCAGGCCGAAGCGGTCCACGACCGCGGCCCCGGTCGTCACCATGGGCGGAACTCCCCCGCGCCGGGGACCACCGGCGGCTCGGCCGCCGCCTGGCCGCGGGCCGCGGCCTCCTCGCGGTGGCGGGCGAGTCCGCGCAGACCGCGGGCCACCGGGGTGAACCGGGTGCGCATATGGACGAGATAGCGCCACACGATCACGGCCATGAGCACGAACTGTCCCAGCCCGAGGGCCAGTCCGAGGGTGAAGTGGCCGCTCAGGGAACTGTTCATCAGCCCCGGTGCGAAGCTGGACAACAGGATGTAGAGAAGAAACCCGCCCACGGCGGCGGCCGTCGACCTCGCCGCGAATCGGCGGTGGGCACGACGGAGTGACTGATAAGCGGGATCGTGGGACACCGATCGGAACTCCGCATGTCCGGAGAGCGATTCGGGGTGTGGCGGCGGCCCGTCGAATCGCATGGAATGCCCTGACAAAATCACACCTTCTCTGCTCTTCACGCCACGCACCGGGCTCCATCGAGCTGCCGACCGGCCAACTCGCGGGCACGTCGGGCACATTGAAGCCATGCTCTGTGCGGACTGTGTGGGGGGGTCGTGAATCCGAAATGCGCGTGATTCGAATTCCCGGCGAAGCAAGGGCCCTGTTCGGCGACCGGTCGATACGTCGATGGGTGGCGACGTCGCCGGGAGGGGATTGTTGCAGCGCTCCCGTTGAACTATCAACCGGCGGGAACATTCATTTTCCGGGCTTGACTCATTCGGACACAGCAGCATGCTCCCGCATCGTCGGACGGCCTGCGGAAAGGCCATCACCCGGAACAGGTCTGCACCTTCCCCCGGCCAGGTTGTCTCAAATGCGGTGCACAGCTTCCGCGTACGCCCACGCCGAGCCGCGGCCTCCTCACCGACGGCGTGACGGACCACATGGAGCAGTGTGCAAAATTTGCCCAGAGCAATGATGGATCGGCGTGCCCCGTCCGTATCTCCAGACGTACGAGCCACTCGTGACTGGAGGTTCCATGCCCCTCTCCCACAAGAAACTCGGCAGCGTCTTCGTGTTCGGTGCGCTGGGTCTGACCCTCACCGCCCTCGCCTACCCCGCCATGCTCGGCGTGGAGAACACGACCAGTTCCACCGACCGCATCATCGCCAACACACGGTACGGCCCGATCACCGAGGCCGACCGTGACTTCGTGGTCAAGGTGCGTGCGGCCGGGCTGTGGGAGTACCCCCTGGGCGAGATGGTGATGGAGCGTGGCACGACCCCGGCCATGAAGGAGGCCGGCAAGCACCTGATCGTCGGGCATGCCGGCCTCGACGAGCTGTGCCGCAAGATCTCGACCGAGCTCGGCGTCACGCTGCCCAACCAGGCGAGCCCGCAGCAGCAGCAGTTCGTCGCGACCGTCGACGCGAGCAGCGGCAGGGAGTTCGACTCGACCGCGGTCACCATCATGCGGGTGACCCACGGCCAGATCTTCCCGACAGTCGCGAAGATCCGCGCCAGCACCAGGAACACCATGGTCCGTCAGCTGGCCGACCTGGCCAACGACACCGTGCTGGACCACATCACCGTGCTGGAGAAGACCGGGCTGGTCAATCACGAGCAGGTCAACTTCCAGCAGACCACGGCGCCGAAGGTGCCCGACGACCAGCTGACCCCTCCCCCGCCGCAGCCGGGTTCGCCGGTCCTGGTCCTCAAGCCGCGTCCGGACCTGAACATCAACACCGCCGCCCCGTCCCCGACGCCGGCGCCGTCGGCCGGCTAGGTGTTCTGTCCCGGGAGGTTGTGGACGGGTGGGGCAGGTCTCGGCTGAGGGGTCTTGAACAGGTGAGGGCCTTCCGGTTCGGTGTGGATTGCGA
>JODI01000024.1 GCA_000720805.1 Streptomyces violaceoruber | reverse complement strand
CCACACCACCCCCCGTCCGCCCGCCGGAAGACCCCCCGAACCAGGCCCCCGCCCCTTCCAACTGGTCCAAACCGGCCCGCGTCGCCCCCGGCTCCCCCGAGCCCTCTCCCGGCAACGGGCTCCTCGTCACCGAACTCCCCCTCCCCCACCGCCCCAAAGGCTCGCCCTACACGGTGAACGACCAGCTCATGGTCACCACGGCGCTCACCCTCACCCACTGGAACAGGGAACACGGTGTCCGCCCCCGCCCCCTGCGCATCACCATGCCCGTGGACGACCGTCCCCGCGACACCTCGATGCCCATCGGCAACGGCACCCGCCTGGTGGAAGTCCCGTTCGACCCGGCCGAGTTGATCCACGCCAGGCCCACCGAGATGCCCGCCCTCCTGCACCGCACGGCGACCCGTACCCGCGCCCTCAAGTCCCTCCCCCGCCCCCAGCTCGGCCACGGCGCCTCCCTCCTGACGGCCCCGGTCACCCCCGTGGCCTGGCGGGCGGCCCTCACCCGGGGGCTGCGGAAGGCGGCGGCCCCCTGGACGTCGACGACCCTGCTGAGCAACATCGGCCGGATCCCGTACCCGTTGGACTTCGGCGAGGAGGCCGGCCGCGCGCACGCCGTCTGGTTCTCCGCGCCCGCCCGTATGCCCCGCGGCCTGACCGTCACCACGGCCTCCACCGCCGGCCGCCTCCACCTGGCCCTGCGCTGGTCGCGCTCCCTGCTCGGCCACGGCGACGGAGCCCACCTCCGCGACCTCTTCGAGCACTACCTGCACACCACGGAGGCCGGTCCATGACCACCACCACCCACCAACCCCCGAAGGACTTGCGGGACTTCTACGAGGATCCGGCCGTCCCGGTGGCCTCCGGCACCCCCCGCTCCCGCCGCCAGGCCCGCATGCTGGCAGCCGCCCTCGGCCCGAACACCGGCCCGCACACGACCCGTACCGTCCTCGACATCGGCTGCGGCGACGGCACCGCCGCGGCCACCGCCGCCCCGCTCCTGACCGGCCACCGCGTCATCGGCGTCGACTGGTCCCAGGACGCCCTCAGACGCGCCCGCGCCCACCTGACGCACACGATCCGCGGCGAACTCACCGGCCCCGGGCTGCCGTTCGCCACCGGCTGCGCCGACGCCGTGCTGTTCAGCGAGGTGATCGAGCACCTCGTCGACCCGGACGCCGCGCTGGACGAGATCCGCCGGGTCCTGCGCCCGGGCGGCCACCTGATGCTGTCCACCCCGAACCTGGCCGCCTGGTACAACCGCGCCCTGCTGCTGGCCGGTGTGCAGCCCGTGTTCTCCGAGGTGAGCCTGCGGGCCATCCACGGCCGGCCGGGGAAGGAGGTCGTGGGGCATCTTCGGCTCTACACCCCGCGCGCCCTGCGGGAGTTCGTCGCCGCCGCCGGTTTCGAGGTCGTACGACTGGAAGGGGCGCCCTTCCACGGGGTACCGCGTCCGCTGCGGCCGCTGGACCGGCTGGCCTGTGCCAGGCCGTCCCTCGCGTCGATCCTGCTGCTGCACGCCCGGAAGACGTAGGGGCGCCGGCGATGTGGTGGGGAGTGGCGGCGGCCCTGCTGGCCAACGTCCTGTACAGCACCGGATTCGTCCTGGAGAAGCGGGCGCTCGCGGCGCTGCCCCAGGTGAGCATCCGACAGCCCGCCCGGCTGCTCGCTCTGGTGCTGCGCAGCCCGCTGTGGATCGGCGGGTCGCTGGCACTGGCCTCCGGGTTCGGTGCGCAGCTGGCGGTGTACCGGACGCTGCCGATAGCCGCCGCGCAGGGCATCTTCGTCTCCGGTCTTGTGCTGCTCGTCCTGCTCTCCGCCCGGCTGCTCGGCGAGGAGACCACCGGCCGGGAGCGGTACGCGCTGGGCGCGATCCTGCTCGCGCTGCTGATGGTGGTGCTGTCGTTGCGCGAGGACGCGGACCAGGTCAGCCAGCGGGCACCGTACCCGCTGATCCTGCTGGTGTGCGTGCCGTCGCTGGCGGCGGGCGTGTGGCTGTACAACGCGGCCGAGCGCCGCACCCGGCACCGCCACCGCGCGCCGACGACCGGTGTGGAGTACGGCGTGGCGGTCGGCCTGCTCTACGGCGTCAGCTCGCTCGCCATCAAGGGCGTCTCCAGCTATCTCACGGCGGGCGGACTCGGGGGCGCGATCCTCGGCCTGCTGCGCTCCCCGTACCCGTATCTCCTGCTGTTCACCGGCGCGTTCGGCCTGATCATGTCGCAGGCGGCGCTGCAGCGCTGCCGGGCCTCGCTGATCGTGCCGGTGTGCACGACGGTGACCGCCCTGTTCACGGCGGTGCTCGGCACGCTCTCGTTCGGCGAGGCGCTGCCGCACGACCCCCTCCGGCTCGCGCTGCGGCTGGCGGGCATCGTGCTCGCGGTGGCCGTCCTGCTCGCCATGCCCAAACACGACCCGGCACCCCAACCCACTGTCGGTGCCAAGGAGTTGACGCCACCATGAAACCCGACGACCCGCTGCTGAAGATCCTGGCGTGCCCGCTCGACAAGGGCCCGCTGCACCTCGTCGCACCGGACGGACCGGACCGGGCCGAGCACCTCTACAATCCGCGGCTGCACCGCCGTTACCCGATCGTGGACGGCATTCCGCAGCTGCTGCCGTCGTCCGGGGAACAGGTGTCGGACGACGAACACGAAGCCCTCCTCGAACGGATCACGTCATGACGGGCCCCGCGCGCACCTGGGCCGCCCGGGTGGCCCCGCATCTGCCGAAGCGGCTGGTGGCCGCGGCCGCGCGGGCCGTGTACCCGCGCTTCGAGCCGGAGCTGGCCCGGCTCGCCGACCTGTGCCCGCCTCACTGCGGCACGGCCGTGGACGTCGGCGGCTGGTACGGACCCTGGACGCGGCGCCTGGCGGGACGGGCCGAGCGGGTGGTGACCGTCGAGCCGGTCCCGCATCTGGCGCGGCTGCTGACCTCGGCGGCCCCGGCGAACGTCCGGGTGGTCCAGGCCGCCGCCTCGGACCGGCCGGGCACGGCCCGGCTGTGGCTGCCGCCGGACGACGCCGGCGACCGGGGCGTGTCCTCGCTGGTCCGCCGGGACATCCACGGCCGCGCACTCGACGTGCGCTGCGTGACCCTGGACGAGCTGGGCCTGCGCGACGTCGGCTTCATCAAGGTCGACGTGGACGGCAACGAGCTGGCGGTACTGCGCGGGGCGACCGTCGTCCTGACCCGCGACCGTCCGGCCCTCTTCGTCGAACTGGAGTCCCGTATCCAGCCGATCGCGCCGGTGGTGACATACCTGTCGCTGCTCGGCTACAACGGCTGGGTGCTGCCCCGCGACACCTGGGTGCCGCTCGCCGACTTCCCGCTGGAGTCCCACCAGTCGGCGGCCTCGTACGTCGTCTCGCACGGCCTGCTGCGCCGCGTCCTGCCGTTCCGCGACCGCCCCCGGTACGTCAACTCGGTCCTGTTCCTGCCCGACGGCCGGCGTCCCGACGAACGGCCGGGCGAACGGCGGGACGAACGGCCGGGCGAACGACCGGGCGAACGGCCGATGCGCCACGATGAACGGCATGCCCTCAGGAAACAGGCCGAGTAGCCCCTTCACCCCGCGGGACTTCCAGCTGGTCCTGCTGCGCCGCATGGCCGACCACAATCCCGACCTGGTCGAGGACGCCCGCCGCACCCTGGGCGCCTCGATCACCGACATGCGCGAGGCCAACAGACGCTGGCAGGCGATGCTCCGCTCCCCTCGTGCCCGGGCCGCCGCCTCGCGGTACCGGTCCGTCCTGGGCGAGCCCGAGTCGGTCCTCACCCGCAAGGTCGGCGACCTGGAGTGCGAGGCCCGGCTCTGGCCCCTCCCCCTGTGGCCCGACCTCCGCTTCGAGGTGCTCCTCGCCCCGAACGGCGTCGTCTGGAACGAGTGGCTGATCCGCGCCCCGGAGGCCGAGGCGCCCGCGCTCAGGAATCTGGACGACCTCACGCCCTGGTCCTGCACGGTCGACGAGGCCGCCCGCGCCTTCGCCCCCGCCCGCCCCCTCCAGGGCACGGCCCCCACCCGCTGGGGCCTCACCTTCGCGGCCCCGGACGCCCAGGGCGTGCGCCAGGAGGTGGTCGCCGAGTTCACGTGGGGGCTGCTGCAGCGGACGGCGGTCGTGGGCCCGGCCCAAACCCACCCATAGGACAACCGGCACCGCTGTGATCAGCGGGGCTCACCCCACACCGGCCCCGAATCGGACATCAACTCACATCATCCTCTGACGTCGATTCTCCGCAGGGGCCGGTGAGTTCGCGGGCCGTGTGGTCATTGGAGCGTCCACGTCTGGTTGTCTCTGCCGTTGCACTCGAAGAGGACCGCGCCCGTTCCACTCGCACCCCCGAAAATGTCGACACATTTCTGCGACTGGTCGGCTGTCAGTTCCGTACCGGCGAGGTGGAACCGATGGTCGGCGTCCCCGTCGCAGCCGGCCAGTTGGATCTCGGTCCGGTCATCCGTCGCCCCACCGGCCGCGGTCATGCACTTTCCCGACGAGCGGATGGTGCCATCCGACCGGATCTGCCATTCCTGCACCGCGGAGCCGTCACACACGGCCTGGAACAGCTGTGTCCCCTCCCTCCCGTCGCCGCTGCTCAGGCACTTGCCCGAGGCGGCGACGACCAGGGCACGGCCGAGCGGGGCGGCCGACGTCTCGGGTCCGCTCCTGGCGGACCCGGTTCCGCCGCCCACGGATTTCGGGAGGGCGGTCTCCCGCGGGGTCTTGGACGTCGACGGTGAGGCAGCGGACGCCGCAGGCGCGGTGACACGGGAACTCGCGGAGGCTGACGGCGAGGGCGCGGCGGACGTGTCCGGGGACCGCGGCGGGGTGGTGTCGCCGGTCACCAGCGGGCCGACTGATGCGCTGGTGCTGTTCTTCTCCGTCGGCGTCACGGGCAGATCGCGGAGCCACACGGTCGCGACCGATATCGCCGTGACGGCCACGGCGGCAACGACGACCGGCTTCTTCCACCGGCCCGAGGCCCGCTTCGCCCGCGGGTCTTTCGTAGGGAGCGGCGGGTGTTCCCCGGCCGCCCCCGCAACGGACACCTCGCGCCCTGCGCCCCCGGGATCCGGCTCGGCATCCGGCTCGGTATTCGCCGCCCGGGCCGCAGCGTCCCCTGCGCCCGCCCGGACGGCGGGCGGAGCACCGACGGAACCCCCTCCGGCAGCCGGTGCGCGCAGTAGGTTCTCGGCCTCCTCGGCCGAGAGCCGCTCGGCCGGTTTCGCGGCGAGCAGACCCTGGATCAGCGGAGTGAGCCACCCGGCGCCCCGGACCTCGGGGACCGGCTCCATGGCGATGGCGTACATCGTCTCCGTCACCGAGTCCCGCAGGAAGGGGGAGCGGCCGTCCACAGCCTGGAAGAGCGTGGCACCCAGCGCCCACAGGTCGGCCTCCGGGCCCGGCGGGGCACCGACCAGGCGCTCGGGAGCAATGAAGTCGACCGACCCCACCAACTGTCCGGAACGGGTGAGAGCCGAGGCCTCGGAGGCCTGGGCGATGCCGAAGTCGGTGAGAACCACCCGGCCGCCCTGGGCGAGCAGCACATTGGCCGGCTTCACGTCCCGGTGCAGGATCCCGGCCCGGTGCGCCGCCCGCAATGCGGCGATCACCCCACGGCCGATCCTGGCGACCTCCTCGAGCGGAACCGGGCCGTGCGAATCGATCAGGTCACCCAGAGTGATGGACTGCACGTACTCCATGACGATCGCGGGCAGGCCCTCGTCGACCACGACATCGTGGACGACAACAACATTGGGGTGGCTGACTCTCGCAGCACTACGGGCCTCACGCCGGGTGCGCTCGAAGAGAACAGCAAGTTCGTCGTCGTCGAGATGGGGCTGGGGATGGAGCTTCTTGACAGCCACCTGACGGGCCAGGAGATCGTCGTGGGCGCGCCAGACGGTACCCATGCCGCCCCGGCCTATCCGGTCCAGGAGCCGGTACCGGCCCGCGACCAGCCGTCCTTCGTCGGACACCGTGGTTTCCTTCCGCTGTTGCAGGCCCTGACCCGGCCGACGGCGACTCGGGACCCGGTCGGCCAGGGAGCCGGCCAACTCCCCCCTTGACCACTGGCTGTTGCAGAGAGCGCTGTCATCAAGGGGGGAGCATACTTCTGACCGAGCGCGTGTTCGCATCGGCCACGCCCACTGTTGTCGCTGCAGGACGCTGCCGTGCAAGTACCTGACCGAGCCCGGCGACCACCCACCCGAGGACTTCGGCCGGTTGTCAGTGGCCCTTCCTATGCTGACGCCATGGCGATCACCAAGCGCACACTTGCGGAGGCCTGGCAGCGGACGGCCGCCGGACACACCCTGCTCCACGAGGTCGGGCTGCCGCCCGTGGCTCTCTCGCGCGGCGAGCTGCAGAGGTGGACCGAGCGTGCTGAGGACGGCGGCCTGTGGCTGCTGCTGGACGAGGACGGCACGGTGCGCGGCCATCACGGCCCGTACCGGGAGGTCTTCGCAACCCGCGTCCTCGAACAGGTGCTGTACCTGATCGCCGAGGCCGCGATGCTTCGGCGCGGCGGCAGCGTCGAGGAGGTGGCCGAAGCGCTGGAGCGGATCGATCCCGTGTGGGGCAGACGGTTCCGCAGTGGCGGCCTGGAGGACGCGGGGACGGTCGCGGCATGCGGGCGCGACCCGCTGGAGGGGCTGGCGTGGATAGCGGGGCCCTGGCGTGAGCAGGACCCGTACACGACCCTTGCCTTCTTCCGCGCGGCGCCCGGGCTGACCGTCGACGCCGAGCGGCTGGCCCTGCTGTACGGGGCGGATCCCGCACAGGTCGCGGCCGGCACGCGTCTGAAGGACCTGCAGGCCGTGGACAGCGGCCGGGCCCACTGGGACCGGCAGTGGGAAAGCTGCTGTTTCGGGCAGGCAGGCGGGTGGACGTTCCTGCTGTACCACGACACGCCTCCGGGGTCCTTCGCCGACAAGGAGGCATACGCGGCGCTCGGGATCAAGGAGAGCGTGCGGCTGGCCGCCACCTCCGCGAAGGCCATCTACACCTTCGACTACATGAGGGACGGTCGCCGCGTCGACGATGACTGGGGTGTGCTGGAGCTGATCTGGTATGAGCGCGGCCATGCTCCCTATCTGCGCGGCGGCGAGCTGGACTTCCTCAACCGTGCCGTGCGCCGTGCCGAGTTGGACCACCCCGAACTGACCAGCACGTTCGAGCTGTACTTCCACGCCTTGGAGGAGTCCCTCGGCCTGCGTCTGCCGCGCCGGGACTTCGCGGAGGGGGAGGTGCGGGCCGCGTACTGGGCCGCCGGGGAATAGTGGTGAGCAGGTCGGCGGCGGTGCTGCAAGGCCTCGGCGCCGAGGCAGGACTGCACGGCGGCCACCAACTCGCCGCGGCGCTGGCCACGGCGGGGGACGTCCCACCGGACAGTCCCTAGGGCCCTAGCCCTCGCGCCCGCCGGGCCGCTCGGTGCCGGACCACGCTGCAGGAGCAAATCGCCCCGTCCATCCCAGGAGTTGGCCGGCCCTGCGACCCGGCGTCTCGCCTTTTGGAATGTGCCCTCCCGCTCCTTTCGCCTCGCTCCCACCGCGAGCAAGATGTCCCGATGGCGTGGCAACGTTGTCATGCCCTGTCTGCTCGCACTTCCCTGGAGACACCATGCACGCCAGAACGGGCCCTGTCCGGTTCAGAGCGCAGGCCTTGTCGTCGCACCGGACAAGGCCGCGGCCGACGCCGCCGACCCGGACCGTCCTCTTACTCGTCGCCCTGCTGGCCGCGCTCATCCCGCCGCTCGGCACCGCGAACCTGGCGGCCGCGGCCCAGGCGGAGACCTCTGCCCGCTCGAACGTGGACGCGGTGAACCCGTTCATCGGGACGACCGGCAGCAGCAGTACCGAGTACGGGGGCATGCTCCCCAGCACCGCACCGCCCTTCGGGATGACGCGGTGGTCGCCGATGACGCGCGAGAACCACGTCAGCCGCCTGCCGTACCACCTCGGCGACCCGAAGATCACGGGCTTCATCGGCACCCATCAGCCGGCGATCTGGATGGGCGACTCCGGCTACGTGGTGGGAATGCCGGGGGTGGGTGCCGTCAAGACCGCCGAAGCGGACCGCGGACTGCCCTACAGCCACAGCGATGAGACGGCCTCGCCCGAGCTGTACACCGTGAACATGCATCCCGCGGCCGGCCAGACGCTCCGTGCCGAGCTCACCGCGACCTCCCGGGTCGGTGTGCAGCGACTGACGTACCCTCAGGGCTCGGCGGCCAACTACGTGGTGCAGGCGACCCGTTCCGGTGTCACCGGCGACGTGCACGTCGATCCGGCTCGGCGGGAGATCAGCGGTTACAACCCCGACCGCCAGGACAGCAACCTCGGGCCCTTCAAGGCACCCGGTTTCAAGGGCTACTTCGTGGCACGCTTCGACACCTCCTTCGCCGGGTACGGCACCGCGAACGGCGCCACACAGTACGACCGGCAGCGCGACCGCACCGATCAGAACGTCTCGGGCTACGTGCGGTTCCCGGCCGGCACCGTGAACGTCACCGTGCGGATCGCGACCTCGTTCATCTCCGTCGAGCAGGCGCGGGCCAACCTCGACAAGGAGGTACCCGACCGGCGGACCTTCGGCGCCACGGTGGCCAGGACCAGGGCCGCCTGGGCCGACAAGCTCGACCGGGTCGACATCGACGGCGCGACGCCCGACCAGCGGGCCATCTTCTACACCGCGATGTACCACGCCCTGCAGTACCCCTCGGAGATGTCCGAGTACGGCCGCTACTACAGCGCGTACGACGACAAGGTGCACAAGGGCGTCAGCTACACCGGCTACTCGCTGTGGGACACCTTCCGCGCGGAGAACGCCTTCCTCACCCTCTTCGCGCCGGAGCGGGTCAACGGCATGGTGACCTCCATGCTGCAGGACTACCAGCAGGGCGGCTGGCTGCCCTTGTGGAAGAACCTCACCGAGACCAACATCATGGTGGGCACCAACGCCGACTCGGTGATCGCCGAGGACATCGCCAAGGGCTTCCACGGCTTCGATCTGAACCTCGCCTACCGGGCCGTACGCAAGGACGCGACGACCCCGCCGGACGACGACACCACGCTCTGGTACGGCGACCGCCAGCAAGGCACACCGGTCGAGGCCCGGGCGGGCCTGACGACCTACAGGGACAACGGCTGGGTCGCGGCGGACCACACGGCCGAAGCGGGAGCGCGCACCCTGGACTACGCCTACGAGGACTGGGCCGTCGCCCAGGTCGCCCGAGCAGCGGGCAAGAGCTCCGACGCCGCGTACTTCCTCAAGCGCAGCAAGAACTACCGGAACCAGTACAACGCCGCGACCGGTTTCATGCAGGCCCGCAATCTCGACGGCAGTTGGGCCGACGGCGCCTGGACCGAGGGCGACCAGTGGGTCTACACGAACGACGTCCTGCACGACGTCCCGGGCCTGATCGCCCTCAAGGGAGGAGACACCGCCTTCGCCTCCTGGCTCGACACCTACTTCGCCGGGGGACACAACAATCACACCAACGAGCCCAGCCACCACATTCCCTACCTGTACGACTACGCGGGACGGCCGTGGCGGACCCAGCAGCTGGTACGGCAGATCGCCGACGCGAACTACCACAACACCCCTGACGGACTGACCGGCAACGAGGACGCCGGCCAGATGTCGGCCTGGTACCTGCTGTCCGCCCTGGGCTTCTACCCGGTGAACCCGGCCTCGGGCCAGTACGCCGTGGGCAGTCCCTTCTTCGACAAGGTCACCCTCGACCTCCCCGGGACACGCCGCCCGCTCGTCATCTCGTCCCCGCACGCGGCGTCCCGCCCGTACGTGCAGGCGCTCAGCCTGAACGGCAGGAGCGTCACCAAGCCCTTCCTCAGCCATGCGGACCTGACGGGCGGCGGCCGTCTCGACTTCACCATGAACGCCGCACCGCAGGCCTGGAGCGCTTCGACGACACCACCCCCGCCGGCGTCGAACCTCGCCCGCTCCAAGCCGGTCCAGATGATCGACGGAACCCCGGCGGTCGACTGGGCCAAGCCCACCGAGAACGCTGTCGACGGCGACCCCTCGACCGAGGCGCAGTCGACGAGCGGCGCGCCGTGGAGCCTACGGGTGGACCTGGGGAGCACCACCAGCGTGGGACGCGTGGTGGTCAACCCCGACTGGGAGAACTATCCGGAGAACTACGCCATCAAGGTCTCCGACGACGGCACCACCTGGACCACCGTGGCCACGGAAACCGCCGCCGGCGGCACAGCCACCTGCTCCGCCTACGGCGTGACGACGTGCGGCCAACTGCACACGTACACCTTCACGCCGACGAAGGCCCGCTATGTCCTGCTGAGCGTCAACAGCTGGGCCTCCGCCAAGACGGGCGCCCCGGCGAGCGGGTACGGCTGGGCACTCAGAGAGTTCGAGGTCTACGCCCGCTGACGCCAGCCGGGTCCCCGCCCTCCGGGCCGGGGCCCGGCGGCCGCGTGCAGGATCGCCGCCACCACCGCGGGCACCGACCCCGGGTGCAGGAACAGGAAGAGGTTCGGCTCCACCAGTTCCAGTTCCATCACCCGGGGCCGACCGTCCTCCCCGTCCACCAGGTCGACCCGGGCGTACAGCAGCTCGGGTGCGTCCGGTACGGCGGCCAGGGCGCGCTCGGCGACCAAGAGTTCGGCCGGTGACGGGGGCCACTGCTCCAGTCCCGGGTGGGCGACCTTGTCCGCGTCGAAAGCGGTACCGGGCGCGAGGACGGCCCGCTTGCGGCTGGCGTGCAGCAGCCGCCCGCCGAAGAACTGCAGGGCCCGCTCACCCCGGACGTCGATGCCGGCCATGTACGGCTGCACCATCGCGGTGAGCCCTTCCTCGTGCATGCGGGCGAGGTGCCGTACGGCGGTGTCGTGCTGGTCGGGCGTGTAGCGGGCGGCGTACCGGGCGCCCGCGCCGGAGGTCGGCTTGATGACGTACTCGTGGTCGCCGGGGAGGTCGGCGGCGTCACCCGGCGCGAGGTACCGGGTGGGCACGACGGGCACCCCCGCCGCCGTCAGGTCCCCGAGGTACCGCTTGTCGGCGTTCCACCGCACGACGTCCACCGGATTGGCGAGCCGGGTCGCCTCGGCGCAGCGCTCCGCCCAGGCCAGGAACTCGTCCGCCCGCCAGCTGTAGTCCCAGGTGGACCGGATGACGACGAGGTCGAACCGGCCCCAGTCGACGTCCGGGTCGTCCCAGAACACGCCCTCCGCCTCGGCCCCGCCCGCCCGCAGCGCCTCCAGCAGCACGGGCAGGTCGCGGTCCTTGCTGGTCTGCGGCCGGGGGTCGTAGGTGACCAGGGCTGTTCGGGGCACGGCGGGGCTCCCTCTCTTCTGCGGCTCGACCCGCAGGCTAACCGCCGCCCCCGCAACCGCGGCAACCCGTTTGACCTTCCCCTTTGGGGAAGCCCCAGCATCGGTGACGGGAACGAAGGAATCCGGGGGTACGCGTGGACGACGGTTTCGCGGACGACGGCCTGCTGACGATCGGTGCCTTCTCGAAGGCGTGCCGTCTGTCGCCCAAGGCACTGCGGCTCTACGACGAACTGGAGTTGCTGCGTCCGGCGCGGGTCGACCCCGACACCGGATACCGGTACTACGCGGCCCGCCAGTTGGAGCGGGCACGCCTCGTGGCGTGGCTGCGGCGGCTCGGGATGCCGCTGGCCCGGATCCGTGAGGTGTGCGCCCTGGAACCGTCGGCCGCCGCCGGGGAGATCCGCGCCTACTGGGCGCGGGTCGAGGCGGAGACGGCCGTACGGCGGGACCTCGCCGCGTTCCTCGTGGACCAGTTGACGGCTGCACCGAGGAAGGACACCACCATGCTGGAACTGCGCTACTTCGCCCACTCGGACCGGGGGCGGGCCCGCACCGAGAACCAGGACACGGCGTACGCGGGCACCCGGCTGCTCGCGGTCGCGGACGGCTTCGGACCGGCGGGCGCGCCCGCGAGCAGCGCCGCCGTCCAGGCGCTGAGGTCCCTGGACACCGAGGAGGTGCCCGCGGGCGACGTCCTCAACCTCCTGGAGAACGCGGTACGGGGGGCGACTCGGGCCGTCCAGGACGTGGCCGGGGACGCGGACGACGTCGGCACCACCCTGACGGCCCTGCTGTGGACGGGCTCCCGGCTCGCCCTGGTCCACATCGGCGACTCCCGCGCGTATCTGCTGCGCGACGGCGCCCTCTTCCGGATCACCCACGACCACACCGTGGTCCAGTCGATGATCGACGAGGGCCGCCTCACCCCCGAGGAGGCCACCGCCCACCCGCAGCGCGCGATGCTCCTGAAGGCTCTCCCGGCCGGCACGCCCACGTCGTCCCCGGACCTCCGCCTGCACGAGGTCCGGCCCGGCGACCGCTACCTCCTGTGCTCCGACGGCCTCTGCGGCGTCGTCCCCGACGCCCGCATCCGCGCCCTGCTGACCTCCGCCCCGGCCCCGGACGAGGCGGTCCTCGCCCTCATCACGGAGGCGAACGCGTCCGGCGGCCCGGACAACGTCAGCTGTGTGGTCGCGGACGTGGTGGAGACGGCCGTCTAACGCTCCCCGCGCTCCTCCTCCGGACGCTCCTCCTCCGGCTCCCAGTCCAGCAGTCGCACCTTCGCCACCGTGCGGACGTGGCGGCGCATCGCGGTGGCCGCCTGCCGGGGTTCCCGGGCGGCGACGGCGTCCAGGATGTCCTGGTGCTGGGCCAGGGAGCGGGTGGGGCGGCCGGGCTGGCGGAGGGACTCGGTGCGGCTCTCGGCGATCTGGTCGGCGATGGAGCGCATGAACTCGGCGAGCAGGCTGCTGTGGGCGGCCGCCGTCACCGCCGCGTGGAAGAGGCGGTCGCCCTCGACGCCGTGCCCGTCCGCCTCGATCTCCTCGGCCATGTGCGCGAGCGCGGACCGCATCGCGGCCAGGTCGTCCTCGGTGCGGCGCTCGGCGGCGAGTTCGGCGAGTTTCGTCTCCAGGGCCTCGCGGGCCTCCAGCACGTCCGGGAGCCGCCGGCGCCGCTCGACCATCCGCTCGACGGGCTCGACGTCCAGGCTGTCGCGGACCAGGTACGTCCCTCCGCCGTGCCGCGCCTCCACCAGGCCCTGCACCTCCAGGACCACGATCGCCTGCTTCACCGAGGCCCGGCTGACACCGAGCCGCTGGGCCAGGTCACGTTCCGGAGGGAGCCGGTCCCCGGCCTTCAGGCCGCCTTCGGTGACGTACTGGCGCAGCCGGTCAAGGACCTGCTCGTACAGGCGCTGCTTCGTCATGGGGCGCAGGGCGTCGGTCACAAGGTCCCCCTCTCGTCGGGAGCGTAACACCGGGCCCTCGGGTGGCCGAGTGGCTGAGCCAATTCCTGCGCGACCCCTTGACGGGCGCCGCGGGCGCGCCCACGCTGATCAGCCAACGCCCCCAAGTGGTTCAGCCACTGAGCCACCGAGGGCGTCCGCCAGTGCACCCGCAACCGCTCCGGGACCCAACGACGGGAGCCCGTATGTCCCCCGAACTCATCTCGATCCTCGTCCTGGTCGTGGTGTTCGTCATCGCCACCACCCGTTCCGTCAACATGGGCGCGCTCGCCTTCGCCGCCGCCTTCGTGGTCGGGGAACTCGTCGCCGACCTCGACGCGGACGGCATCTTCGCCGGCTTCCCCGGCGACCTGTTCGTCGTGCTCGTCGGCGTCACGTACCTCTTCGCCATCGCCCGCGCCAACGGCACCACCGACTGGCTGGTGCACGCGTCCATCCGGCTCGTCCGGGGGCGCGTCGCCCTCATCCCCTGGGTGATGTTCGCGATCACCGCCGCGCTCACGGCGATCGGCGCGGTCAGCCCCGCCGCGGTCGCCATCGTCGCGCCGATCGCGCTGAGCTTCGCCGCCCGCTATCAGATCAGCCCGCTGCTGATGGGCGCGATGGTGGTGCACGGCGCCCAGGGCGGCGGCTTCTCGCCGATCAGCATCTACGGCACGATCGTCAACGGCATCGTCGAGCGCGAGAAACTGCCGGGCAACGAGATCGCCCTCTTCCTCGCGTCCCTGATCGCCAACCTGGTCATCGCGGGCGTGGTCTTCGTCCTGTTCGGCGGGCTGAAGCTGTGGGCGCGGGGCGCGGTCACGCCGGACGGAGAGTCCGGCGAGGGGGACGTGACGGAGGGCGATAGCGGCAGCGGTAGCGGTGCCCGTACGTCTGCCGACACCGGCGGCGGCACCAGCCCCGCCGCCACCGCCACCCTCGTCGAAGCCCGCCCCGGCACCCCGGACGCCACCCGCCTCACCCCCGCCCGGACCGCCACGCTCACCGCCCTGGTCGCCCTCGTCGTGGCCGTTCTCGCCTTCGACCTCGACGCCGGTCTGACCGCGATCACCCTCGCCGTCCTGCTGAGCACCGCCTGGCCGGAGGACAGCCGCAAGGCGGTCGGCCAGATCGCCTGGTCGACGGTGCTGCTGATCTGCGGTGTCCTGACGTACGTCGCCGTCCTGGACGAGATGGGCACCATCACCTGGGCCGGCAAGGGCGTCAGCGACATCGGCATCCCCCTGCTGGCCGCCGTACTGCTCTGCTACATCGGCGCGCTGGTGTCCGCGTTCGCCTCCTCCGTCGGAATCATGGGCGCACTGATCCCGCTCGCCGTGCCGTTCCTCGCCCAGGGCGAGATCGGGGCGGTCGGCATGGTGGCGGCGCTCGCGGTGTCGGCGACGGTCGTGGACGTCAGCCCGTTCTCGACGAACGGCGCACTCGTGCTGGCCGCCGCCCCGGACGTCGACCGCGAGCGTTTCTTCCGGCAGTTGATGGTGTACGGAGGGATCGTGGTGGCGGTGGTACCCGCGGTGGCGTGGCTGGTGATGGTCGTGCCGGGCTGGGGGTAGGCCGACCGACGGCACCCACCGGCCAGCACCCGCAGAACAGTTAAGGAGTACGACGCGTGTCCTCTCTCTTCCCGGCCCTGACCGACGGCCGGACCGACCGTCCCGCCCTGCGGTTCGGCGACCGTTCCCTGACCTACGCGGAGCTCGCCGCCGCGGCCGACGCCCTGGCCCACCGGCTCGCCGGTCACGCCCGGGTGGCCGTCTGGGCGACCCCCGCGCTGGAGACGGCGGTCGCCGTCGTGGCCGCGCTGCGGGCCGGTGTGGCCGCCGTGCCGCTCAACCCGAAGTCCGGGGAGAAGGAGCTCGGACACATCCTGGCCGACAGCGCGCCCGCCCTGCTGCTGGCCGCACCGGGCGACGAACTGCCCTCCGCCGTACGGGACCTGCCGCGCGTCGACGTCGACGTGCGGGCCACCGGGCCCGCCCCCGAGGCCCCTGAGGCGTCCGACGACGACCCCGCCCTCGTCGTCTACACCTCCGGCACCACCGGTCCGCCCAAGGGCGCCGTCATCCCCCGCCGGGCCGTCGCCACCACCCTGGACGCCCTCGCCGACGCCTGGCAGTGGACCGGCGACGACGTCCTCGTGCACGGCCTGCCCCTGTTCCACGTGCACGGCCTGGTGCTCGGGATCCTCGGCCCGCTGCGGCGCGGCGGCTCGGTCCGCCACCTGGGCCGGTTCAGCACCGAGGGCGTGACCCGCGAGCTGGACGCCGGCGCGACCATGCTGTTCGGCGTCCCGACGATGTACCACCGCATCGCGGAGACACTCCCCGGCGATCCCGCGCTGGCCAAGGCGCTGAGCCGGGCACGGCTGCTCGTCTCCGGCTCGGCCGCGCTGCCGGTGCACGACCACGAGCGGATCACGAGCGCGACGGGGCAGCGCGTCATCGAGCGGTACGGCATGACGGAGACGCTCATGAACACCAGCGTCCGCGCGGACGGCGAGCCGCGCCCCGGCACGGTCGGCGTCCCGCTGCCGGGCGTGGAGCTGCGGCTCGTGGAGGAGGACGGCACCCCGATCACGTCGTACGACGGCGAGACGGTGGGCGAGATCCAGGTGCGCGGCCCGAACCTGTTCACCGGCTACCTCAACCGCCCCGACGCCACGGCCACCGCCTTCACCGCCGACGGCTGGTTCCGCACCGGGGACATGGCGGTGCGCGACCCCGACGGTTACGTCCGCATCGTCGGCCGCAAGGCCACCGACCTGATCAAGAGCGGGGGTTACAAGATCGGGGCGGGCGAGATCGAGAACGCGCTGCTGGAGCACCCGGGCGTACGGGAGGCCGCGGTCACCGGTGAGCCGGACCCCGATCTGGGCGAACGGATCGTGGCGTGGATCGTGCCGGCGGACCCCGCGTCACCGCCCACGGTCGAGGAGTTGGCCGACCACGTCGCGAGCCGTCTCGCCCCGCACAAGCGCCCCCGGGTCGTCCACCACCTGGCGGCCCTCCCCCGCAACGACATGGGAAAGATCATGAAGCGGGCGCTGAACCGTGACTGACCGCCCCACCGCCCGCGAGACCGTCGCCGCCGTCGCCGACGACTCCACCTTCACGGAACTCCCTCACCCGGCAAGGGAATCCGGAGCCGACGGCCCGCTCTCCTGGCGGGGCTACGACGCCGCCCGCGCCCGCGCCGCCGAACGCACCGGCGAGCGGGAGTCCGTTGTCTGCGGCACCGCGCGGGTCGAGGGCACCCCGGCCGTCCTCCTCTCCTTCGAGTTCGGCTTCCTCGGCGGTTCGCTCGGCGAGCGCACCGGGGACCGCCTGGAGGCGGCGTACACGTACGCCCGTGAACACCGCCTCCCGGTGGTCCCGTTGATCGCCACCGGCGGCAGCCGCATGCAGGAGGGCATGCTCGCGCTGACCCAACTCCAGCGGGTGGCCCGGCAGTCGGCGCTGACCAGGGAGGCGGGGCTGCCGCAGCTCGCGGTCCTGCGGGACCCGACGACGGGTGGCGGCTGGGCCACCCTGGGCGCGGGCGCCGACGTGGTCCTCGCCCTGCCCGGGGCGCAGGTCGGCTTCGCGGGCTCCCGGGTCCGGCCGCCGGACGCGGACCCGGCGGCGTACACGGCCGAGGCGCAGGTGGCGGCGGGCGCGGCCGACGCGGTCGTGGAACCGCGGGACCTGCGGCGGACCCTGGCCCGCTGGCTGCGCCTCCTGACGAGCACCTCGACCGAGCCCGCGCCGCCCCCGCCCTCCCTCGGCACGACGGACCTCCCGGCCACCGGCTGGGACGCGGTCCGACGGGCCCGCGACCCCCGACGCCCGCGCGCCGAACGCTACCTGGACACGTACTTCACCCACCGCCTCCCGATCAGCGGCGACCGCTGCGGCGGCACCGACCCCGACGGCATGCTGTGCGGCTTCGGTGAGCACGCGGGCCGCACGGTCGCCTACGCCGCACAGACCGGCACGGCGACCCGCCCCGCCGGCTACCGCACCGCCGCCCGTCTGATCCGCCTCGCGGACCGCCTCGGCATCCCGGTCCTGACCCTGGTGGACACCCCCGGCGCCGCCAACGACGCCGAGGCCGAACGGCAGGGCGCGGGCGCGGCGATCGCGGACGTCTTCGGCGCGGTGGCCGCCGCCCGCACCCCGGTCACCACCCTGCTGATCGGCGAGGGCGGCTCCGGCGGCGCCCTCGCCCTCGCCGCCCCCGGCAACACCTGGGCCACCCCCGACAGCTACTTCTCGGTCATCGCCCCCGAGGCGGCGGCGGCCATCCTCAAGCGCCCACCGGAGGAGGTGGCCGCGACGGCGGACCAACTCCGCATCCGCCCACAGGACTTGGCCGAACTGGGCCTGATCCGGCACGCCCCACGCGACAACCGCGAGTACCGTCCGTAACAATGGGGATGCTCAGTGCTGCGAGAGCAGTGAGAAAAGCGCGACGTGACAACGGGGGCGCCGTGGAACGCTTGGTGGAGTTCAGGACCGACGAAGGTGCCGTGGTGTCGGTCGAGGCCGTCGAGGAGCGGTCGGGCTCCAGACTGGTCTCCCGGAACGGTACGGTCCAGGCGGCCCGCACCTTCGAAGACGCCCTGGAAGGGGTGCGCGCGGCCGCGTCCTCGGCGCTCCGCGTCTTCCGGGACGGCTCGCTGCGGCCGGACGGGGTCGAGATCGAGTTCGGGGTGAAGCTGTCCGCCGAGACCGGCGCGATCATCGCGAAGGGGACGGCGGAAGGCCATCTGGTGGTGAAGCTGACCTGGTCGCCCGGAGCGGCGCCCGCTGAGGCGCCGGGGGCGGGTGCGGAGGCAACCACTGCTCCACCGGTGAGCCACCCGTCCCCGTCCGTCCCGGAGCCCAGCCCGTCCTCATGAACAGCGCCGAATGGCACGCCCGGATCGAGTGCGGGGGCGAGGTCGCCGGGGCAGGCTTCCTCGTTTCCCCGAGCAAGGTGCTGACCTGCGCCCATGTCGTGCGGCGGGCGGGCGCGGGGCTGACCGTGACGTTCACCGAGCGCCCCGGCTCGCCCGCCGTCCCGGCCCGGGTGGTCGCCCACGGCGGCTGGGCGGGCGGCGACACCGACCCGGGGGACCTGGCGGTCCTGGAGCTGGACCGGGAGATGCCGATCGCCCCGGCCGCGCTGGCCCCCGTCGACACGGCCCATGGCGTGACGGCTCCCCGCAAGCTCGTCGTGTACGGCTTCCCCGTCGGCTTCGACGAGGGCACGCTCGCCGAGTACCGCATCACCGCACCCCAGTTGATCAACCGGGAGTGGATCCAGCTGGAGGCCTGGCAGCCGGGCGGACAGCCGCTCGCCCCCGGGTTCAGCGGGTCGGCGGTCACCCTCGTCGACACCGGCGAGGTCGTCGGCATGGTCACGGCGGAGGGCGCCCCGGGCGTACGCAACGGCCGGATGATGCCGACCGAGGTCATGGTCCGGTACTGGCCCGAGCTGGAGGGCATGGTCCCCACCTCGGACCACGCCACCGCCGACCGGGCGCGGCTGCGCGAACTGGTGGAGCGGGCGGTCCGGGCCGGCCTGGACTGCGACCCCGTACGGCTGTACACGGCGGCCGCCGACCGTTTCGACCCGCTGCCGCCCGAGGAGGGCTTCGACTCGCTCCGGTCGGCGGCGCTGTTCGTGCTGTGCGAACTCGACGGCCCCGGCGCCGCCGGAACGGTCACCCGTTTCACCGACCGGCTGCAGGCCCGGCTGGACGCCCTGTTCCGGTCTCCCGCGCCCGCGGAGCCGCAGGCCCCCGACTGGTCGCCCATCCTGGTCGAACTGGCCCACAGCGGCGCCGGCGACGACCGGGTCCGCGTGGAGGTGTCCGCGTACAGCGCGGGGCGTCGCCATCCGGTCGACTCGGACACGGTTCCGCACGCCCGGCTGCGGGCCTATGTCCAGGACCGGATCGAGGAGGCGTTCCGCTATCTGACGCCCGGCGCGGACGAGTTGATCACGTTCGCGCTGCCCCGGGACTGGCTCGACTGGCCGGTCGACCGCTGGGAGAGCGCCCCTGACGACGCCACTCCGCTCGGCTGTCTCTACCCGCTCGTCGTCACCGACCACGCCCGCCGCAAGACCAGCACGCGGCACGTCCTGACCCGCGTCTGGAAGCGCCTCGACTCCTCCCCGGGCGTACGGGTGCACCGCGTCGAGTGCGCCGGTACCGAGGAACCCGGGCAGCTCCGGATGCTGCTGCGCAAGCTCGACGCCTGCCTCGCCGGCTTCGGCGCTGCCCCGGCCACGGCCCGCACCCGCCCGCACTTCCACACCTCGCTGACCGCTCCGGCCCCCGTGATCGTATGGTCGCGCAGCGGCTGCGGCGCCGGCCAGGCCGACCAGAAGACGGACTGCGGGGGTACGGCCGCCGGCTGCACCGGCAAGTCGTTCCTGGACGAGCTGGACGCCCGCCTCGCCCACGTGCCGCCGGCCGAACTCCCCCGGCACGTCCTGACCCTGCGCGAGGAGGCCGACGCGGAGGACGGCCACTGGGCCCGCGACATCCAGCTGCTGTGGGACGACCCGCGCTGCTTCACCGACCCGCACGACACCACCGCCCACGTCCGTTCCCCGGTGACGTGAGCCGCCCCGGGACCGAGCCCCCCGATCCCCGCACACCACCCCCACCAGCAAGAAGGAGCCCGGAGACCATCCCATGGCGCACTGGTCCGTCTACACCGGCAGGAACGAGCCGCACGACGGCATCGACGAGCTGCCCGCACCGCCCCCGTGGCGGGCCTTCGACGGCGGTCCCGCGCTGCCGGCGCCCGCCGACGCCGACGACGAGGCCGCCGTCTCCCCGGACCGCGCACACCGCGCGCGGACGTACGTCGCCACGCCCGAGAGCGTCCAGCTCGTCAACGCGGCCCTGTGCCTGCGCCGCCCGCTGCTGGTCACCGGCCCGCCCGGCACCGGCAAGTCGTCCCTGGCGTACGCCGTCGCGCGCGAGCTGCGACTCGGCCCGGTCCTGCGCTGGAACATCACCAGCCGCAGCACCCTCGCCGACGGCCTCTACCAGTACGACCCGCTGTCCCGCCTGTACGCCGCCCGGCCCGGACCGGGAAACCACCACCCCGGATCGGGCGGCGTGGCCGACCACCTCCGTCTCGGCCCGCTCGGCACGGCGCTGCTCCCCTACGACCGTCCGCGCGCCCTCCTCGTCGACGAGATCGACAAGAGCGACCTCGACCTGCCCAACGACCTCCTGAACGTCCTCGAGGAGGGGCAGTACGAGATCCCCGAACTGGTCCGCGCGGCCCGCCACCTGGCCGGCGAGGGCGGCGCCGAGGTCCTCGCCGACGGCACGGACACCCCCGTCACCCTCTCCCGCGGCCGGGTCCGCTGCCGCGCCTTCCCGTTCGTCGTCCTGACCAGCAACGGCGAACGCGAGTTCCCGCCCGCCTTTCTGCGCCGTTGCGTCCGCCTCAAGCTGCGCCGCCCGGACCGGGACCGGCTCACCGACATCGTCCGCGCCCACCTCGGCACCCCCGACGGTGAGGCCGAGGCCCTGATCACCCGCTTCCTGGAGCGCGCGGGCGGCGGCGAACTCGCCACCGACCAACTGCTCAACGCCCTCTACCTCACCGGGGTCGCCGGCCTCGACGCCGACTCCCGCGACGAGCTGGCCGAGCAGCTGATGCCGTACCTGAGCGCGACGGCGGACGGCGATGGCTTCTGAGACGGAGGACGCTCTCACGACGGACGCTTCCACCGCGGCCGCTGACGCCTCCCCCGTCGCCCGGCTGTCCGCCGTCCTGGCCGCCGCGACCGGATCCGACGGACCGACGCCCCGCGAGCTGGCCGAACTGCTGTGGCTGGCAGAGCAGATGGAGCGTACGGAGGGAGGACCGAAGGCTGCGGGTGAACAGTCCGGGACCACACCCCCGGCGCCGGACGCCGCCGCCGTCCCGCCGCCGCCCCGGCCGGAGTCCGCACCACCCCGGCGGCCCCCGGACCCGTCCCACGCCGCGGGTCACGACGGCCGTGTCCCCCTGCTCCTGCCCACCCCGGCGCCACGGACCCCCGGCACCGTCGGCGGCGGCGCACGCCTCCTCGCGCCCGCGCCGCCGATGCTGCCCCACCCCCTGGCGCTGCAACGCGCCCTGCGGCCCCTGAAGCGGAAGGTGCCGTCGCCGCGCGCCCGCGTCCTGGACGAGCGGGCGACGGCCGACCGGATCGCCCGGCTGGGCGCACACCCCGAGGTGTGGGTCCCGGTGCTGCGTCCCGCCCCCGACCGCTGGCTGCGGCTGAACCTCGTGCACGACACCGGCCCCACGATGCCGGTGTGGCGCCCCCTGATCCGCGAACTGCACACCGTCCTCGCCCAGTCGGGCATCTTCCGCACCGTCAGCCTGCACCCGGCCGGCCCCGACGGCCGCGCCCGGCAGGTCCCGGCCCTCGACGACGGCCGTACGGTCACCCTGGTCGTCAGCGACTGCATGGGCCCGCAGTGGCGTCCTGGCGAGGCGGGCGCCCGCTGGTACGGCACGCTGCGCCACTGGGCGGCCCGGATGCCGCTGGCGGTGGTCCAGCCGCTCCCCGAACACCTGTGGCCTACCACCGCCTTGCCCGCCGAGCCGGGACTGCTCACCCCTCCGGCCGCGGCGGCCCCCTCCGCCACGCTCGCCTTCACGCCGTACGACCCGGAGACCGCGCCCGCGCCCCCGGCCGCCGTCCCCCTCCCCGTCCTGGAGCCGGACGCGCCCTGGCTCGCCCACTGGGCCACGCTGCTGGCCGATCCGGGCGGCGGCCGGATCCCGGGGGCGGCGGCCTGGCTGCCGGACCTCCCCGCACACCCCGCCGAACCGGCTCCCGACGTGAGCGAGCTGGGACCGGAAGACCTGGTGCTGCGGTTCCGGGCGACGGCGTCCCCGGAGGCGTTCCGGCTCGCCGGCCACCTCGCGCTGGCCGTGCCGTCCGTCCCGGTGATGCGCCTCGTCCAGCGCACGGTGGACCGCGACCCGCGCCCGCAGCATCTGGCCGAGGTGATCCTCAGCGGCATGCTCCAGGCCGTCCCGGGACCGGCGGGGACCTACGAATACCGGCCCGGGGTACGGGAGTTGCTTCTGCGCTCCCTGCCCCGCACGGCCCGGGGCCGGACCCGGGAGTTCCTGGCCCGGGTGGGTGGCCTGATCGACGAACGGGCGGGCCTCGCCGCAGGGGAGTTCCGGGCGGAGGCAGGCGGCACGTCCGGCACGGGTCCCGTGTTCGCGACGGTGAGCGAGGAGACGGTACGGCGGCTGGGCGGGGACGAGGCGGAACAGCTGCACCGGGGGGAGGGCGAACGGCCGGGCGGGGTCGGGCCGCAGCGGCTGGTCGCAGGGCGCTACCGGCTCGCCGAGCGGCGGGGCCCGGGGCAGCGGATGTGGGACGCCGTGGACACGCGGACCGGGGACCACGTGATCGTGCACCTCTTCCCGAAGCAGGCGGAGCGGCATCGCGAGCGGTTCCTGCGGGAGGCGGGCGCGCTGGCCGAGGTCGACAGTCCGTACGTGGTGCGGGTGCGGGACTTCGGCGTGGAAGGCGGGAAGCCTTATCTGGTCGCGGAGTTCGTGGACGGGGTGACCCTGCGGGAGATGGCGGAGGGGGAGCGGCCGCGGCTGCCCTTCGAGATCTTCGCCCGGGTGGCCCATCAGGGCGTGGCGGGACTGGAGGCCCTGCACGCACGCGGACTGGTGCGCGGGCAGCGGGACGAGCT
Source organism: Streptomyces violaceoruber (assembly GCA_000720805.1). Classification (GTDB taxonomy): domain Bacteria; phylum Actinomycetota; class Actinomycetes; order Streptomycetales; family Streptomycetaceae; genus Streptomyces; species Streptomyces cellulosae_A. Next base: position 113,773 of record JODI01000024.1, on the reverse strand, counting down.
GGGTCTGCTGCTGCGGCCTGACGGCACCGTGCTGATCAGCCGGTTCGCCCTCGGCGAGGAGTCCCTGGGCAAGGACGCGCAGTGGGACTACCGCGAATTCGACGGGATGCTCCAGCAGTTGGCCCGCCGGGTGCCGGAGCCACCACCCGAGTACCGGCGCATGGTGGACCGGATCGCAGACGGCGACCTGCCCGAACCCGCCCGTTTCGCGGCCGAGGAGTTCGCACACGTCGAACCCCTTGCGGCACGCCGGTTCACCCTGCTCGGCGAGGTGCGCGTCAGCCGCCGGGGCTCCGCCCTGCCGCTGCCCTCGCGCGACGGCCAGGCTCTGCTGTGCATGCTGCTCCTGAGGCACGGCCGGCGCCTGACCTACACCGAGCTGGCCGAGGGCCTGTGGGACGACCCGCCCGGGCCGGCCGAGGTGCAGCACGTCATCGACACCCTGGCCGACGAGGTACGCCGGCTCGTCGACCCCGGCACCCTGGTCGCCCTCTTCGACGGGTACGCACTGCACGCGGCGGACCAACCCATCGACGTGGACCTGTGCGAGAAGCTCAGCCACCACGAAGCCGACCAGCCCCCCGAACACCGCCGCGACCGGCTCCAGCGGGCCGTTGACCTCTTCTACGGCGACCCCCTCGACGGCGTCCCCGGCCCCGCCGCCCGGGCGGCCCGCACCCGCCTGCGCGCCCTCCGCGAGGAACTCACCCTCGAACTCGCCGAGTTGAACCGCCGCGAGGCCGCCCGGCACGCCGCGTTCCGCCCCGCGATCCTCTTCGAGACCGACGACCTGGGCGGCCGCCCCGAGGCCCGTATCTCCCTCGAATACGCGGTGCACGAGTTCCTGTCCCGGGGCACCCGCGCCACCCACCAGCACGAGGTGCGGGTCCGCGACAACGGCTACGTCGTCCTCGCCGACTCCGGCACCTATCTGCTCCCCGTCCTCGTCGCCGTCCTGCGCGGACTCCCCGACGTCTTCGGCACCCTGGCCGACCCGCCGCCTCTCAAGGTGACGTTCTGGGACGGGCCCACCCCGCCGCCCGAGGTGGCGGCCCTGCAGGACCGTACGCCCTCCGACCTCCTGGTCGTCGTCCCGCCCGCCCTGTACGACGAGTTCGCGGGCAGTTCCGCCGCCCTGACCACCCAGCGCTTCCAGCCGCTGCACGGCAGCGGCCCGCACCCCGCCCCGCCGATCGCCTGGTACTGCCTCCCGACGCCCACGGCGCCCCGGCCCGACGACCGTGACCTGGTCCGCGGCCCCCTGATCACCCACGACCTGCGCACCCTCGGCATCCCCGCCCCCGGCCGCACCGCCATCGTGCACACCCAGCCCGACGGCCCCCTCACCCTCCTCAACCCGGCCCAGCCGCACGGCGGGCGTCCGCCCAGGGCGACGACGTACTACGAGGTCGACCTCACCACCCAGCAGTCCGTCCACCAGGTGTCGCTGCCCAGCTCCGGCAAGGGTGCCTTCCACGCCGCCGTGGAGCTGTCGTGGCACGTGGAGGACCCGGTCGCGTTCGTGCGCGGCGAGGTGCCCCGGGTCTCCCGGGCGCTGCTCGACCATGTGCTCGCCACCGCGGGCCGGGTCACCCGACGCCATCCCCTGCGCCGGGCGGGCGCGGCCCAGCGGGCGGTCAACTCGAAGCTGCGCTCGTCGTGGCCGGTGCCGGGCCTGTCGGTGGCGTGCTCCGTGCGGCTGGCGCCGGAAGGGGCACCGTCACCCGTGCCGGAACGGCCGGCACCGGCGCCGCGCCCGCTGTCCGACATCCTCGGCGAGACCGAGACCGTACTGCTCGGCTTCGACGGTCCCCTCACCCGGCTGTACTCGGCGCGGACCGCCCGCGAGGCCGCGCTGGAACTGCTGGCCGTCGTCACCGAGCACCGCCACCCGGACGACGCCCTGGAGGGACGGCCCCTGCCCACCGCCGACGGCCTCGGCCGGGAGGTGTTCGTGCACCCGCTGGACGTGCTGCGCACCTTCGCCCGGGACCCGCTCGGCCCGCTCCTGCGGCAGCGCCTGGACGAGATCGAACTGCGGGCCGTACCGGACGCACCCACGACCCACAACTCCCCCGCCCTGGTACGCACCCTGCACGGCGCCGGCCGCCGCGTCCTGGTCGTCACGGACGTCAGCGAACAGGCCGTCCGCCGCTACCTGGAGCCGTATCGCCTCCCCCTGGCCGGCGTCCACGGCCGCGCCGACGACCTCGGCCTGCTGATGCCCCACCCCGACTGCCTGCGGCGCGCCCTGGGTTCTGCCGCCTCGCCCGCTCCCACCGGCGTACTCATCGGCTCCACGGTCACCGAACTCACCGCCGCCCAGCAGGCCGGCCTCGGTTTCATCGGCCTGGCCCGCAATCCGACCGTGGAACAGAGCCTGCGCGAAGCCGGCTGTGAGATCACCGTCCCGTCCCTCGCGCCGCTCCTGGAGGCCGCCCGCTCGCTCTGACATTCCCGACCGGCGCCCCCGACCGGCACCCCGAACCGACGGGACGAACTGACAGGACGAACTGACAGGACGACAAGAAACCCCCGTTCAGCCGCTCCCCGCCCGGCCCACCACAAGACGCGTCCCCTCCTCCGTCCCCGCAGGATGCGTAGGAGACCGCCGCCCGGCGGTCCACGGTCTGTGCTCTCGGGAGGACCTGCCATGACCGCCAGTCTGGAGCAGTTGCGCCGCTGCCACTTCGCCGTCGACCTGGGTGCGGCAAGGACGCGGGTGTACGTGAAGGGGGCCGGGCTCGTCGTCGACCAGCCGTCCGCCGCCGCCGTGAACACCCGTACCGGTGCGCTGATCGCGGTCGGCGAGTTCGCGGAGAAGATGACGGGCCGCACGCCGGACTACATCCGGGTCGTCAGGCCCGTCTCCGGCGGCACGGTCGTCGACATCGAGATGGCTCAGCGCATGCTGCGGCACCTGCTCGGCGACAAGGTCCGCCGTGCGCTGCGCCGCAAGCCCCGGCTGCGGGCCGCCGCCTGCACCCCGCACGACGCCGACCCGCTGGCCCAGCGCGCCGCCATCGAGACGCTCGTCGGGCTCGGTGCGCGCCGGGTGGAGCTGGTCGACACGCTCATCGCCGCCGCGGTCGGCTGCGGGCTGCCCGTAGAGCGGCCCGAGGCGACCATGATCATGGTGTGCGGGGCCGCGGCCACCCAGATCGCGGTGCTCTCCCTCGGGTCGATCGTCACCGCCGAGCGCATTCCCGTCGGCGGCGAGGCCGTGGACCACGCGATCGTGCAGCACCTGCGGCACGAGCACGAGCTGATGCTGCCCAGCCAGTCCGTACGGCCGCTGCAGCTCGCCCTCTCCGGCAACGGCCTCACCGCCGAGGGCCCCGCGTCCACCGAGATCCACGGCCGGGACGTCGCCACCGGCCTCGCTCGTTCCGTCAAGGTCGACACCGCCGCCATCCGGTTCGCGATCGAGACCCCGCTGACCGCCGTCCTCGACGGCATCGGGCGGGTGCTGCGCAACTGCCCGCCCGACCTGGTGGCCGACCTCGCCGACCGCGGGATCATGATGGTCGGCGGCAGCGCCCTGCTCCCGGGCTTCGACCAGATGCTGCGGCACGCGACGGGCATGCCGGTGCACATCGCCGAACGGCCGGACGTGTGCGCCGCCCAGGGCCTGGGCTACATGCTGGAGGGCAAGATCGAACCCCTGGTCCTGGACCCCCTGGCCGCCTGAGCGACGTACACCGGCAAACGCGTGAAGGGGCTTGCCCCGGTCACGAATCCGACGGGCCGGCCGTCAGCAGGCGAACCAGCACCGCACCGTCGTCCCGTCCACCCCGGTGTGCACCCTTACCAGGTCCGCGACCAGGTTGACCATGAGCAGTCCCCGGCCGCCGCGCTGGTCGCGGGGCGCGGGCAGGCGCCCCGCCAGCGGATCGGCCAGCCGCCCCTTGTCGCGTACCTCGCAGACCACGTACCCGTCCTCGGCCCACACCCTGAGCGCACCCGAACCGCCGCCGTGCACCACGCTGTTGGTGGTCAGCTCGGCGGTGACCAGCGCCAGGTCCTGCAGGCGTACGCCGGTCAGGCCGAGCTGGGCGGCGATGTCGGTGGCGACATGGCGGGCCTGCGAGAGCGAGTCCGCGTCGTAGGTGAAGACGGGCACGTCCGCGAGGAGCGGCAGCGGCTCGTTGTAGCGGGCGACGACGTCGTCCGGTGCGTAGGCCTCGCTGCCCGCCGCCGGCCCGCTGCCGACGGGGATGACGACGGGGTGGGTGGCGTACGCGTCGGCGATGACCTGAGGGGCCAGCCGCCGGGTGTCGTAGGGACACAGGATGCTCACCGCGCGGCCCGTGAAGGCCGCGTTGATCAGTGCCTCGTGCTGGACGCAGGCGGGGTACTCGGTGTCGCTGCGGCCCGCCCAGATCGGCTCGCCGATGATCCGCACCCGGCGGCCGGCGGGCTGGGCGTCGGCGAAGGCGCGCAGCACGCCCGGGATGATCCGGCCGGGGTTGCGCCCGGCCTCCCGCATGTCCAGCAGGCGCACGGCACCGGCGTCCGCGGCGAGGGCGTCGCGGATCAGGGCGAGGTTGTCCCCGGGCACGGCGACCGCCACCGGGTCGCCCGCCTCCAGTCCCTCGCGGATGAAGGACACGGTGCCGGCGAGGTACTCCCGCTCGTCGCCGTAGAACAGCGCGGGATGGACGAAGGGATCGAGGGGCTCCACGATGCCGCGGGGCTCGTCGGACTCGTCGGACCCGTAGGTCCCGTCGGGCTCGAGAGGTCCGTCGGACTCGAAGGGTTCGGCCGCGGCAGTCATGACACCGACACCTCGATCGTCGACAGGTCGGGCCAGAACATGTCCAGCACGCGTCGCAGGGCGTGCGGCGGGTGGTCGAGCACCATCCGCCGGCCCGCCCCCAACTGCTGGGCGGCGGCGGCCAGCGCCCCGGCACCGGCGACGTCGATGAACGTCACGGCTGACAACTCAAGGTGATACACGTCCCCGTCCTCGCGCACAGCCCGCTCCAGCGCTCGCTCCCAGACATGGTGCGTCGCCAGACCGACCTCTCCCGCCACGCGCAGTCCACTGCGCGTGGTCAGCGGTGACACCGTCAACGCCGGCGCCGCCGAGACGACTCCGGACGGTGCCTCATACCGGATGCCCACACCGTCTCCCCACTCTTCCCGGACGGAGCGCACATACCCCCGAACCCCCAAGTCATGCCGGGGGCGGGTGTGTAGTCCACCGTACGGCGGGCAAGCGCAGCATGAGCACCCCGGCCCCACCGTACGGGTCCGGCGGCGACGGGGCACGCGACGCCAGAACGACTGTCCGGTAACCACAGGGGGGAGACATGACCTCAGCGGAGTACACACCTCTGCCGGGGCGACTTAACGCCCTGGTCATCGATAGCCACGTGGACGGGGACCGAGCGGTGCTCGCGCCACGCGGAGAGCTGGTCCGCGGCTGTGCGGACATCCTGGCCCAGACGCTGGCCGCGTTGCCGGACGGCGTCCGCCGGGTGGAACTGGACATGGCCGGGGTGGTCTTCATGGACACCGCGGGGCTGCAGTTCCTGGAGAAGCTCGCCGACCACGTCCACCGGGACGGGATGCCGGTGGCGACCCGGAACTGGGACGGCCAGCCGCGCCGCATCATGGAACTCGCCGGGTTGGACCCCGCCGACCCGCTGCACACCGCCCCGGGCGTCGACCCGCACGCGTCGGCCTCCTCCGCGGTGGCCCTGGAACGCGCCGAGCAGCTGCGGCTGCTCCAGGAGGAGGTGGAGCAACTGCGCCAGGCGATCTCCTCCCGCCCGGTGATCGACCAGGCCCGCGGCATCCTGATGGCCACCCAGTCCTGCAGCTCCGACGAGGCGTGGACGATCCTCCGCGAGGCCTCCCAGCTCTCCAACACCAAGCTCCGCACGGTCGCCGCGGCGGTCACCGCGAGCACCGGCTCCGACGGCGCCCCGCCCCCGGAGGAGGTCCGCACGGCGTTGCGCACGGCGATCGCACACCGCGCCCGCTGACGCCGCCACCGCTGTTGCCGCTGCCGGCACTGCCGCCGGGCGGCCACCGCCCGCCCGGCGACCGCGCGCCTGCAGGAAGCGTTGACGCCTCCTGCAGGGAGCCCGTACGAGCGGTGGAGTCGGTCACCGGCGGCGGAGGTCAGTAAGGCAGGATCCGCCCCGAGGGAGTCCTGCGGTCGATGGTCACATCGCGCGGGGCCGCGGGCCTTCGGTTGACGCGCACCCGGATCTGACGGTTCATGACGTCCTCCTCAGGCCTTGGGCCGGTACGAGGTGACGGGCCACCTCGCATCCGATGGGACCAGCCTCGTCCTGCCGGGATCCGGGCACATCGTGCTCGGGGAGGCAGTTGCCGTCCCCCCGCGGCAGGACCCGCGAGGGTCCGGCTGCTCCCCGGGGAGGACGCCCGACCCGCACATCCATGGGGGTGGGCCGAGACCGGCCGTGCTTCGTCTTCGTTGCCATTGCCCCCGCCATACCCCCGCGGCAACGCGATGACTCCTGTCCCGAACGACGCGTTGGCCTGCGCCCACGGAAGGACGGGAGATGTTACGTGCGGGAAACCTTGACGCGACCCAAGCCGGATGCCACGATTCCGGCGCCGCGATGTTTACGTAAACACCGATCGTTTGTTCGACCATGTTTGCGTAAACACGGCGGCCGGACGCGCCTCCCCCACGCGCCGGGCCGCCACCTCCTGAAAGGGCAAGCTGATGCGCAAGACCCCCGCCAGAACCCGCCACACCCCCCGGCTGCGGGCCGCCTTCGTGGCCGTCGCGATCGCCGCGGTCACCGGTACGACCCTCGCCGGCAGCCCCGCCTCCGCCGCCGCGCCGAGCACCGACACCACCCAGTTCAAGGGCGTCAACTGGGCCGACCCGCGTGACAACTTCGCCGACGACCCGGTCGTCCTGTCCGGTCTGTCGCTCTCCGACAGCTACCGGCAGACGTACACCAAGTCGAGCCGGATCATCTCGGCCTTCCGCGCCAACCTCGGCGCCAACACCGTGCGGCTGCCCATCAACCCGTACACGGTCAACGGCAGTTACTGGAAGTCGTACCGCGCGGTCATCGACGCGGCCTCGGCCCAGGGCTTCAAGGTCATCGTGTCCTACTGGGAAGGCACCGGCGCCCAGAAGGACGGCTTCATCGACGACGAGGCCACCTACTGGCCGATGTGGAAGACGGTCGTCAAGGCCTACCAGAACGACAAGCGCGTCTACTTCGAGCCGATGAACGAGCCGCACGGCTACACCGACGCCCAGTGGGCCGACATAGCCGCGAAGTGGCTCGCGACCTTCCCGTCGGTCCCGCGCAACCGGGTCTTCGTCAGCGGCGCCGGCTACAACGACCACGTCACCTCGGTCTGCGCCGACCCGCGCCTGAAGGGCACCTACCTCTCCCTGCACCACTACGGGTTCTGGAAGGACTACGCCACCTACGACCAGTGGGTGGCCGACCTCAAGGAGCGCATCGGCACCTGCGCCAACCGGACCGTCGCCGACGAGTTCGGTGCCCCGATGACGACCGGCCTGAACTACAACAAGCCGGACGCCTCCAACAACTTCGTCAACTACGTCCAGGCCGTCACCGACACCTTCCGCGAGCTCAAGATGGGCTCCGTGTACTGGCCGGGCCTGCGCACCGACGACACGTACTCGATGCAGACCCTCGTCGGCGACCCCGCCCGCCCCTGGCTGGCCACCACCAACCAGTCCGGCGCCGACCGCCTCGCCTGGGCCTGGGGCCGCGGCAAGCCGGTCCAGCGCTGACCGGAGCACCGCAGCCGCGAAGACTCCGCCCCGGACCGGGGCGGAGTCCCGCCGTTTCGCCCGCCGGCCCGCCCGGCCGTCACCGGACCCGGCGGCCTGGAACACGGCGTTGATCGTTCCGCGAGGGGAGCATAGGTTCCGGCGCATGACGAATCTTCGGATCGGTGTGATGTACGACCGCGACTGGGCCCCGGAGGGACTGCCCGGGTTCGCGAGGCAGGCCGAGGCACTGGGGGTGGACGACCTGTGGGTGGTCGAGGACCTCGGCTGGAACGGCGGGGTGTCGGCGGCGGCCGTGGCGCTGGGCGCGACCGAGCGACTGCGGGTGGGCATCGGGATCACGCCGGCCCCCCTGCGCAGTCCGGCGCTGCTGGCGATGGAACTGGCCACGCTGGCCCGGGTGTTCCCGGGACGGCTCGTGGCCGGGATCGGACACGGGGTGCGGGAGTGGATGGTCTCGGTCGGCGTCGCGCCGCGTTCACCGCTCGCGCTGCTGGAGGAGACGATCACCGCCGTACGCGCGCTGCTGCGCGGGGAGCGGGTCGAGCTGGAGGGCCGGGAGGTGCGTCTGGAGGGCGTCCAGCTGGTGCATCCGCCCGCCGAGCCGCCGCCGGTGGTCGCGGGCGTGGTACGGCCCCGGTCGCTGGAGCTGTCCGGCCGGGTCGCGGACGGCACGCTGATCGCCGAGGGTCACGGCCCCGGTGACCTGGAGAACACCCGGGCACTGACCGCGAAGGGCGGGGCCACGCCGGGCCACACGCTGACGGTGCTGTCCTTCTGCTGTGTCGGCGAGGACCCCGACGAGGTGGCCCGGACCCTGCACCCGCACACCGAGGGCCATGGCGGCTGGCTCGGCCGCCCGCAGGAGGAGGTGTTCGCCGTCTCCGGCCGGCCGGAGAGCGCCGCCGAACAGATCCGCGCACTGGAGACGGCCGGAGCGGACACGGTCGTCCTGCGCGTCGTCGGCCCCGACCCACTGCGCCAGCTGGCATCCGTCCTGGAAGCCCTCGGCCGCCGCGACTGACCGGAGACCGGTCACGCTGTCGGGCGGGGCCGTTCGCGCGGCGTGCTGACGGCGCCCTGTGCGCTTTGCGTCTGCGGTGTGATCGGTTTGCAGGCGCCGTACGGGCGTGGGTAACTGGCTGCGAGAGACAACCAGAACATCCCTATCTGGGAGAGATTTCAATGGTTCATTCTCGTACTGTCCAGAATTCCACGACCGCGGTCTGGTCGGAGTTCTGCGCCATCGCCCCCAGTCCGGAACTGCGCGAGAGGATGCGGCAGGAGCTGGAGCGGGTCCGAGGTGAGTCGGACCTGACGAGCACCTTCAGCCTCGGCGGCGCTCCCCGCATCCTCGGATTCGACGACGGCACCATCGTCCCGCCCGACGAGTTCCCGCCTGGCACTCCGCGCGACGCCATCAGTACCGCGGCGGCCGCCCGCTCGCCGCTGAGCGGGATGGTACGCGTCGTCGTCGTCCTCGCGGACTTCCCGGACAAGCCCATGACCACGGACAGGGAACACTTCGAGAAGCTGTTCTTCTCCCTCGGCGAGCTGCCGCACGGCAGTGTCCGGGACTACTACCGCGAAGTGACGCACGGCCTGGTGGACATCGTCGGCGAGGTCATCGGCCCGGTCCGGATGCCGCAGAAACTCTCCTGGTACGCCAACGACAACTTCGGCATCGGCCGCCCGACGGGGCAGGCGCGGGCGCAGATCATGGCCCGGGACGCCGCCGTCGCCGCCGACCCCCTCATCAACTACGCGCCGTACGACAACGACGGCAACGGTCTCGTCGACGCCTTCATGGTCCTGCACGCCGGACCGGGCGGCGAAGCCACCGGTGACCGGGGGGACATCTGGTCGCACAAATGGACTCTGCCGAGTGCGTACAACGCCGACGGCGCCCGGATCTACGGTTACCTCACGATCCCCGAGGACGCGAAAATCGGGGTCTGCGCCCACGAGTTGGGGCACCTGCTGTTCGGCTTCCCCGACCTGTACGACATCGACGGCTCGTCGGAGGGGGTCGGCGACTGGTGTCTGATGGGCGGCGGTTCGTGGGGTGGGGGCGGTGACATTCCGACCCACCCGTCGGCGTGGTGCAAGGTCCAGCAGGGCTGGGCCAAGGCGGTCAACGTCACGAGCGACGGGACCCTGTCCATCCCCGACGTCAAGAGCGGCTTCGAGGCGTACCGGTTGTGGACGGACGGTCTGCCGGGGAACGAGTACTTCCTGCTGGAGAACCGCCAACGCACCGGGTTCGACGTGTCGTTGCCCGCCGCGGGGCTGCTGCTCTGGCACGTCGACACCGGCCAGCCGGACAACTCGGACGAGAACCACTACATGGTGGGACTGGTCCAGGCCGACAACCAGCGCGACCTGGAGTGGGGGACGAATCGCGGCGACGAAGGCGACCCCTACCCCGGGAGCGCCGGCAACACCGCGTTCACTCCGTCGAGCAAGCCCGGATCCCATTCCTACGTGGGAGCCCCGACCGGTGTGTCCATCACGGACATCTCGGCGCCGGCGGCGACGATGACGGCCACGGTGTCGGTCTCGGCAGCGGGCACCGTGCGCATGCCGCTGCATGCCGCGGCCCGCCAGGAAGCGGAGGCCGTACCGGAGCTGGTCAAGACCATCCACGATCTCCAGGAGCGGCTCGTCTCCCTGGAACGCGCCGTGTCGAACTCACCCTGGGGGGCCGAGGCCTTCCTGAGGCAGAACCTGCGCCCCGAGTCGAGGGAGACGACGAGTGGCTCGCAGCCCCTCGCCAAGGCGGGCAACGTACAGGGCGGGTACCGGCACAACGGCCCGCCCCGCCAGTAGCCGCCCGTCATGGTGCAGGCGATCGACAACCGTACCGACCTGACCGCACGGCTGGTCGGTACGGGCCCGCATCCGAGGCTGGACACGTGGGATCAGGCGGAGGTGACGGTACTCGACGCCGAACCGGTGGCCGGATACGCCGACCTGCTGTCGAGGAACGTCGGACAGCGCATGCTGCTCGCCGTGCCCGGCGGACTCCTGGCGGACGCGGAACCCGGGTCCACCATCCGGGTGAGGGCCAGGCTGGCCGCAGGGGAGGCAATGGCCGAGCGCAGACCGTCCCCGGGTCATTTCGCCGTCGAACCGCCGCGGTGAGGAACGCGCGCCGGTGAAGGGGCCGAACTCCTCGGCCCCTTCACTGTGTTCGGGCCTAGGCCCTCGCTCGCGTCGCGCCGGAGCCGCTCGTCAGTAGCCGACGTAGAACGTGGCGTCGGCCTTTTCCGTCGTGGTGGAGATCGGGTCGATACGCAGGACGTAGTCGGTGTGCCGGATGTAGCGGGTCGGGAAGTTGTACGAGCGGAAGGACGACCAGGAGGAGTCGGCCAGCCCGGCGGTCCTGTGGAAGGTGGCGTCGGCGGCGAACGTCGAGGTGCCGTCGTTCTCGTCCAGCCGCAGGTTGTAGCTGTAGTGCCGCAGGTAGCGGGTGGGGTAGTTCACCGACTGGAAGGACACGCCCGTGCTGTCGGCCAGGCCGGGCACGAGCTTCCACTGCGAGTCGGGGTACGGGTCGAACGGGTAGGGGTCGATACGGCCGACGTTGTCGGCGTGGCGGACGTAGCGGCCCGGGTAGTTGTAGGACTTCAGCCGGTTCCAGGCGGGGCTGCCCCACTTGGCCACGAGGTTGTCGTACTCGCCCGTGGTGATCGTCTCGATGGTGCAGTGCTTGGAGTTGAGGGGCTGGGTGTAGAGGCGCTGGTCCAGCGCGGTCCAGGTGCCGGAGGCCAGGTCGTTGCTCTGCCAGGCGTAGAAGACGCCGTTGGGCGAGTACGTGTCGCCCCACAGGTACCAGGTGCCGGAGGTCAGGGACTTCACCAGGGCCGGAGCCTCGGTGCCGCCGTGGGAGACCGGTGTGCTGAAGGGCGTGAAGCTGCCGGGGGCGAGGGTGGTGGACCGTGCGCCGACGAGGGTCTGGTCCTTCTTGTAGTAGAGGTAGTTGACGCCGTTCACGCCCACGGCGAGGTCACCGTCGATGATGTCGTAACCGGGGTCGAAGAAGACCTGCGGGGACGTCACGGTCCGGAAGTCGGTGGTGTAGTTCACCATGATCACGTTGTGACCGCTGGAGTTGACGGACGAATAGATGATCCCGTACTGGCCGCGACCGGCGTCCCAGAACGCCTCGGGCGCCCAGCTGTGGGTGACCATGTCGTGCAGCTTCAACCGGCGGTAGCCGGTGAAGGCGCGCAGGTCCGCCGAGTCCCAGACATGGATGTACTGGCTGTTGTAGTTCCAGTCGGTGCCCTTGAGGTCGGTGGCGAGTACGACGAAGGTGCCGTCCTGCTTGCGCATGATGAACGGGTCGCGCAGACCGCCCGCGCCCGCCGTCGGCGTGACCACCGGGTTGTTCTGGTTCAGCGGCATCCACCTCAGGCCGTCGGTGCTGACCGCCAGGTGCAGGCCGTAATTGGCCTCGAGCATGGTCGTGGACTCGGTGAAGTAGCCCATGACGTAGGCGGAGTCCGCGGCGTAGGCGGGAAGTGCGCCGAGGGTCAGCGCTCCGGTCGCGGCCAGCGGTACGGCCGCGGCCATGCCGAGGAACAGCCGGCGCGACGGGTGGGGGCCGGGGCTGGGGGTTGCGCTCATGTGCTCTCCAAGGTGCCTGCGGGTGCGGGTGGGCGGCCGTGCCGCGTGGGGGAAGACATGCGGGAGGGACTGCTCCGGCCGTCCGTCCGGAATGACCAATGGCCGGTATTTCGAACGAAGTTCGGTGAATCGATCAGAAGGTAGAGGTGGGGCGAGTGCGCGTCAATTGTTCTGACGTCCCTCATTGATTCCGGTGGGAAAGAAGGAGGCGACGCCGAGGAGATCACGGTTCGACTGGCTCGCGGCCGGGGCGGGTCCGCTGCCAACTCCTCCACCCGGAGGGGCAGTCAGGACCTCCCGAACGGCTCAGGCCGCGCCGTGTTGCGGGCCCCCGTACCCGGTGCGACGGTGGGAAGAGGGCGTTGCCCGGACAGCGGCCCGGCAGGCAGAGCCTGCACACGACGGCTCGCACGTCGATACGCGGCCGAACCGTGATCCACCGTCCCCGGCACGTGACCCTGTGTGCGTCGGCGCGCGTCCACCGTCCGGGGAAGCGCACAGAAAGCGGGAAATTCAATGGCGAACGGACCCTTGGACAGGCACGCCTTCGGCGAACAGCCGCCCCGCCCCAATGGGGCCCCGTCGGGCTGGGGCGCGGAGTACACCGGTCGGTACGTGGTCCTGCTCGACCCGGGCAACCAGGAGAGCGGACTGAACACACTGCGTTCCACCGCCGACATCGCGCCCGTGGAGCGGGTGAGCGGAGCCGAGACCACCCACGTCGCCGAACTCCTCGAGAACCCCGACGTATCGGTGCACTTCGAAGAACTCGGCGCCGCCGTCGTCGAAGTGCGGGCCGACCAGCGCCACACGCTGGTGACCACGGCCGAGGCCGATCCGTCGATCATCGCGGCCGAACCGGAGCGCATGGTCTACGCCTCGGTGATCACCGCCCCGCAGCAGGCACCGACCGAGTTCTTCCCGGCCTACCGCAGCGACGAGGAAACGGTCGAACGCCACACCAAGGCCGAGATGGCCATCGCACAGGGCCCGGCCCTCGACGAGCAGAAGTGGACCTGGGGCCTCCAGGCGATCCGGGCCAACCTCACCAGCCTGACCGGACGCGACGTGAAGATCGCCGTCCTGGACACCGGCGTGGACACCCGCCACCCGGACCTGGTCGGGCGGATCGAGGACACGGCCTCCTTCGTGCCCGGCGAGAGCGTCGAGGACGGCCACGGCCACGGCACGCACTGCATCGGCACCGCCGCCGGCCCGGCCGGCCCTCAGGAGGGGCCCCGCTACGGCGTGGCGACCGAGGCCCGGATACTCGCCGGGAAGGTGCTCAGCAACGCGGGCAGCGGCGCCGACGGCCAGATCCTGGCGGGCATCGCCTGGGCCGTCGCCCGCGGCGCACGGGTGATCTCCATGTCGCTCGGCGCTCGGGTCCGGCCGGGTGAGCTCTTCCCCCAGACGTACGAGCAACTGGCCCAGCGTGCGCTCGAGCGGGGGACGCTGATCGTCGCCGCCGCGGGCAACGAGAGCCGGCGCCCCCAGTCCGTCGAGCCCGTCGGCCGGCCCGCCAACTGCCCCTCCATCCTGGCGGTGGCCTCGCTCGACCAGTCGCTCACCACATCGTTCTTCTCCTGCGGCGCCATCAACGGCGCGGGCGGCGAGATCAACATCGCCGCGCCCGGCAGGGACGTGCACTCGGCCGCCCCCGGCGGCGGGTACCAGTCGATGTCGGGCACCAGCATGGCCACACCACACGTCGCGGGTGTCGTCGCGCTGCTCGCCGAGGCCAACCCCAACGCCGGGTCGGCCGACCTCAAGGCCGGTCTCCTGTCGGGTGCTTTCCCGCTGACGCAACCCGTCGAGGACGTCGGCTCGGGTCTGCTGCAGGCCCCGTGAGCGGGTCTTCACCGTCCGAACCGGTCGGGGTCATCCTCGCGGTCGACCCCGACCGGTTCGCGGAAGTGGTCGAGGCCGCGCGACGGGCCGGTCTGACCGTCACGGGTGAGCAACCGATCCTCGGCACGCTGTCCGGAACCATCGCCGAGGACCGGATCCCGGCTCTGGCGGAGGTCGCCGGCGTGGAAGCCGTGGACCGGGAGCGCACCATCCGCCTCCCCCCGCCCGACTCCCCGATCCAGTAGGTCACACGGGCGCCAGGTCCGTTCCCTCGACCTGCGTCGCGACCACGCGGCTGCTGGTCCTGCCCTCGGTCTTCGGCCGCCCTCATCTTCTGGTCACGCACGAGCCGGGGGCCGCCGCCGTGGTCCATTACCCGCTGCTCCCCGAGGTGCCGCCCAGCCCGCCTGCGCGAAGCCGGACTCGTGACCGTCGACCGCGACGGCCGCCGCGCCTACAGGGGAATGAGGAACGACCGGCCGCCCGGCCGCCGGGGTGGTTTCAGGCCAGGCCGTTGACCAGTCCGGTGAACAGGGCGGGCAGGCGTACGGCGGTGGGGACGATCAGGTGGGCGAGTCGGGGGTGGGCGCGCAGGCGTACCAGGGTGTCGGTGAGCAGGCGGTGGCGGCGTGAGGCCCGGCGCCAGGCGCGTTCGTAGTCCAGGGGCCGGTCGTCGCGGACGCAGCGGACGAGCTGGGCAGCACCGGCCAGGGCGAGGGAGACGCCTTCGCCGGTGAGCGCGTCGACGTAGCCGGCGGCGTCGCCCACCAGCAGCACCCGGCCTGCCACCCGGCCGCGGACGCGTTGGCGCAGCGGTCCGGCGCCGCGTACGGCGGAGGAGGCGTGCCTCGGCAGGCGGCCGGCCAGTGACGGAAAGCCGGCGAGCTGCGCGTCGAACGGTGCCCGCTCGCCGGTCAGGATGGCCACGCCGAGCAACTGCGGCCCCAGCGGGGTGACGTAGGCCTCGGCTCGCGCGGACCAGTGGACCTCGACGTGGTCGGTCCAGGGCGCGACGGCGAAGTGTCTGCGCAGCCCGTAGCGGGGCGGGCGCGGGTCGGGCAGGTCCAGGCCGAGCCGCCGGCGGACGGGCGAGTGCAGGCCGTCCGCGGCGGCGAGGTAACGGGCCGTCAGTCCGGCCGCGGTGACGCTGTCGGCGTCCTGCCGCACCGTGGCCGCGTCGATCTTGACCGGGTGTACCGGGACGCCCAGCTCCGCCGCCCGCCGGGCCAGCGCCGCGTGCAGGTCCGTACGCCGCACGCCCCGGCCCGGTCCGTGACGGAAGCCGGCCACGGCGTGCCGGGTGTCGTCCCCGGAGTCGAGGTAGCGGATGCCGCGCAGCGGGTGTCCGGGCGGGGTGATGCCCAGTTCGGCCAGGGCCCGCACCGCGCCCGGCATCAGTCCTTCGCCGCAGGCCTTGTCGACCGGTGTCGGCCGGGGCTCGGCCACGGCCACGTCGAGTCCGGCGCGGGCCGCGTGGATCGCGGTGGCGAGTCCGGCCGGCCCGCCGCCGGCGATCAGCAGGTCGAGCACGGCGGGGCCGCGGGGGCCGCGGGCGGGGCGGAGTGGGCCAGTGCCGCGTTCTCGCAGCGCAGTCGGACGGCCAGGAGCGGCAGGTTGAGCAGGGTGAAGCAGGTCGCGGTCAGCCATGCTCCGTGGACCAGCGGCAGGGCGAGTCCCTCCACGACCACGGCGACGTAGTTGGGGTGGCGCAGCACCCGGTAGGGGCCGGCGCTGACCAGCGGGAGGCCGGGTACGACGATGACGCGGGTGTTCCAGCGCGGTCCGAGGGTGCTGATGCACCACCAGCGCAGCGCCTGCGCCCCGAGCGTGAGGGCCAGCATCGGCCAGCCGAGCAGCGGCTCGAAGGGCCGCGGCGCGAGCTGGGTCTCGGCGAGGCAGCCCACCAGCAGTCCGGTGTGCAGGGCGACCATCACCGGGTAGTGGCCGTCCCCGTACGCCACGCCGCCGTGCGCGCGGCTCCAGGCGGCGTTGCGGCGCGCGACGACGAGCTCGGCGACCCGCTCGGCGGCCACCAGCAGGATCAGTACGGTGTAAGCGGTCATCCCTCACCTACCAGCGCAGGAGCACGAGTTCGGAACTGAAGCCCGGCCCGAGCGCCAGCAGCAGGCCGGGGGTGCCGGCCGGGGGCGGGCGCAGGTCCAGGGTGTCGCGCAGGATGTGCAGCACGGAGGCGGAGGAGAGGTTGCCGACCTCGGCGAGGGAGCGCCAGGTCAGCTCCAGCGCGTCGGGCCCCAGCCCGAGTGTCTCCTGGAGTGCCTCCAGCACCTTGGGGCCGCCGGGGTGACAGACCCAGCCGGTGATGTCGTCCGGCTTGAGGTCGTGTGCGGCCAGGAAGGAGCGCACCTCCTCGCCCAGGTGGAGCCTGACCAGGTCCGGCAGTTCGGCGCCGAGCACGATCGTGAAGCCGCTGTCGCCGATGTCCCAGCCGAGGGCGTCCTCGGTGCCCGGGTACAGCCGGCTGCGGGTGGCCACCACCTGGGGTCCGGCGAATTCCCGGAGGCGGGGATGGTCCCGGCCGACGGCGACCAGCGCGGCGGCGCCGTCGCCGAAGAGCGCGCCGGCCACCAGGTTCTGCGCGGAGGTGTCGCCGCGCTGCAGGGTGAGGGAGCACAGCTCGACCGAGAGCAGTACCGCGACCTGGTCCGGCTGGCCCCGCAGGTAGTCGTGGACCCTGGCCAGCCCGGCGGCACCGGCCACGCAGCCCAGGCCGAAGACGGGCACGCGCTTCACGTCCGGCCTCAGCCCCAGTCGCCCGGCGAGCCGGGCCTCCAGCGACGGGGCCGCGATACCGGTGACCGAGGTGGCGAAGACCAGGTCCACCTCGTGCGGGACGAGCCCGGCCTGGTCCAGGGCGGCTCGCAGTGCCTCCTCGCCGAGCCGCAGGCCCTCCTCGATGAACACGTCGTTGGCGTGGCCGAAGCCGTCCAGCAGGGCGTACCGCTCCAGCGGCAGAGCGAGGTGACGGGTGCGGACGCAGGCGGTGGCTTGCAGCCGGTCCCGTACGACGCGGTCCCGCACCACGCGGTCCCGGACACCGCGGTCCCGGACACCGCGGTCCCGCGCGCCTCGGTCCCGTTCCGGGCCACCGGCGGGGACACCTACGGCGGCCCCGGCTCCGGATCCGGCTCCGGCTCCGGCTCCGGCTCCGGCTCCGGGAGGGCACATCGCTGCGAGCGCGTCGGTGATCTCGCGCTGGTCGTAGCGGTGGGCCGGCAGCACTCCATGGACAGCGGCAATACGCGTCATCCGGCAAGAATAGGGATGAACTGTGATGAATCCTCACTCATCACATATCTCCTGGCATTTCTGCGTGCGGCAACGGAGGGAAAGAGTCGCCCGGGCCTAGCATGCGGGGGGTGCGCAGCGTCGGAACCCCGGTGACAGCCCCAGCCATGACAGAGCCTCGCCGCAGCGGGGCCGGGCGGGTCGTCGCCCTGCTGCTGGCCGCTCACCCCGCGCCCTCGGTGGCCGTGACCGCGCTGGTCGGCGTGCTGGCCGCGGCATCCGGGCGAGGCGGCGCCGGTACGGTGCTGAGCGCGGCGGCGGTACTCGCCGGGCAGCTGTCGGTGGGCTGGAGCAACGACCTGATCGACGCCGACCGGGACGTGGCCGCCACGCGCCACGACAAACCCCTGGCAACCGGGGCGGTCTCCGCACGGACGGTGACGATCGCGGCGGGTTGCGCCCTCGCGGCCTGTGTGCCGCTCTCCCTCGCGAACGGATGGCAGGCGGGCAGCGCGCATCTGATCGGCGTGGCCGCGGCCTGGGGCTACAACCTGGGCCTCAAGCGCACCGTCTGGTCATGGCTGCCGTACGCGGTCGCCTTCGGGCTGCTGCCCGCGTTCGTCACCCTCTCCCTGCCGGCCGGTCCGTGGCCCCCCTGGTGGGCGTCGGCCGGAGCCGCGCTCATGGGGGTGGGCGCCCACGCCGCGAACGTCCTGCCGGACATCGGCGACGACCTCGCGGCGGACATCCGCGGCCTGCCGCAACGCGCCGGCCACCGCGGCGCGCGGACGCTGGCCGCGGCGGCGCTGGGCGCGGGCTCAACCGTGCTGGTCCTGGGCCCGGCGGGACCCGTCGGCCTCCTCGCCCGAGCCGGGCTCGCGGCGACCTGGGTACTCACGCTCGCTGTCGCCCTGTGGCCGGCCGGGCGGAGCCGTGCCCCCTTCCTCATCTGCCTGGGCCTGGCGGCCTCCGGTGTCGCCCTCCTGCTCCTCCGCGGCGCCCGTCTCGTGTAGGCCCGTCCGCTGCTCGGAGTCGTCTACGCCGGTGGCGGGCCAGGAGGAGCCCCGCGGCGGCGGTGAGCGTCGCCGCCGCCTCGGCGACGGCGGACGCGGTCTTCTCCCGGTACCAGAGGGGCTCGTACATGTCGGGCAGCGGGCCGACGGTGCCGACGTCGACGTACCGGTAGAGCAGCACCGCGGCGAGACCGGCCGCGGCCACCAGCAGCGCGTACGCCCATACGAGGGGCCGCGTCCCGAAAAGGAGCAGCAGCAGGGCCGCCAGTGCCGCGGCGGCGGCCTCGATGCGGAACAGGTCGTCCTGGCCGATCGTGCTGGCGGCCGGGTGATAGTTCGC
The DNA here is from genome assembly GCA_000720805.1 of Streptomyces violaceoruber. Taxonomy (GTDB): domain Bacteria; phylum Actinomycetota; class Actinomycetes; order Streptomycetales; family Streptomycetaceae; genus Streptomyces; species Streptomyces cellulosae_A. The sequence goes on along the minus strand of JODI01000024.1, from coordinate 94,926 downwards.
GGCGAGATCCGCGTGCACATAGGCGTCCACCGCCAGACCGGCGGCGGTGAGCAGGCGAAGCAGCCACAGGCAGGCGCTCAGGGCGAGTGTCTGCCGCGCCCGGGGCGGTACGTTCGTTCCAGGTCCGAGGTCTGCCATCGGCGTCTCCTCCGTCCGTTCACCACCGCCCGCACGGGAGCACGTGTACGGGAGCATGTGTCACAACATCTCCCGTTTCATCCATAGTGCGACCTGTTCGAGGCGGCCGTCGCGGGCGCGCGCCACCGGGCGGCAGACGGGCCGGGGCAGCCCGGCAGACGGCGGGAGGGCAGCCCGACACACGGCCGGGGGCAGCCCGGCAGACGGCCGCCGGGGGCAGCCCGGCAGACGGCAGAGGGCGGCCCAGCAGACGGCCGGGGGCAGCCCGACACACGACCGGGGGGCAGCCCGGCACGGGCCGCAGCGACGTGCCGGTCGGTTCCAGGGTGAGCGCGGCTTTCCCCACAACCCCCTTGCCGGGGCCGTCTGATGCGGCGCCGGGGCAGAGTTTGACCAGCACGAGCGCGATGCAATCTTCTGTTGAATCCTGTCTGGAACATTGCCCGGCTGCGTGAGCTCCTGTAGCACTGTGCGCGGAGTTGTTCCCTCCGTAACCCCAGTAACACCGGGAGCACGTATGTCCCAGTCCCAACGGAGCCATGCGCCCAGACTGGGCGCCGTGGTCCTCACCGCACTTGCGCTCCTGCTGGCCCCCACGGCCAAGGCCGGGGCCGACGCAGCCGCCGACACCGCCACCACCGTCACCGTTGACGACTCCGTCCAGGGAAGCGGTCGGGACCAGTTCGACTACCACGGCTCCGGCTGGGGCCACGCGAGCGGAGAGGGCGCGCCCGCCGATCCCTACGAGGGCACCAACAGCTGGACGGAGACCACCGGCGACTCGGTCGACTTCGCCTTCACCGGCACCCAGCTCACCTTCCGCGCGATCACCGACCCGGGCCACGGCATCGCCGCCGTGTCCGTCGACGGCGGTACCCCCGTCGACGTCGACCTCTACAGCGCCACCCGCACCGGCGACGCCCCCGTGTGGACCAGCCCCACCCTTCCCGACGGCCCGCACACCTTCACGCTCACGTCGACCGGCCGGAAGAACGCCGCTTCCGGCGGCACCGCGGTGACCGTCGACCGGATCGACTTCGTCGGTGAGGCACCCGTTCCGGGCAAGACCGACGTCGCGGTGGACGGCTCCGGCACCGGGCGCACCTTCGACGGCATCGGCGCCATCAGCGGCGGCGGAGGCAACTCACGGCTGCTCATCAACTATCCGGAGCCGCAGCGCAGCCGGATCCTGGACTACCTCTTCAAGCCGGGCTACGGCGCCGCCCTGCAGATGCTCAAGGTGGAGATCGGCGGCGACACCAACTCCACCGACGGGTCCGAGCCCAGCATCGAGCACACCGAGGGAACCGTGCACTGCGACAGCGGTTACGAGTGGTGGCTGATGGAGCAGGCCAAGAAGCGCAACCCGCACATCAAGCTGTACGGCCTCGCCTGGGGCGCCCCCGGCTGGATCGGCAACACGGACAACTCCCCGGGCGGCGGCGACTTCTGGTCCCAGGACATGATCGACTACTTGACCACCTGGCTGGGCTGCGCCCGCCAACACGGCCTGGACATCGACTACCTGGGCGGCTGGAACGAGCGCGGCTACGACATCGCCTGGTACGAGAAGCTGCACGCGACGCTCGCCGCCAAGCACCTCCCGGTACAGATCGTCGGGGCCGACTCGGGTCTGGACGTCGCGGACGACATCGTCTCCGACCCGGACTTCGCCAAGTCGGTCGACGTCGTCGGCGTCCACTACCCCTGTGAGGGCGGCGACGGCGGCAGCGCCAACACCTGCAACAGCTCGGCCAACGCCCAGGCCACCGGCAAACCCCTGTGGGCCAGCGAGAACGGCTCCCTGGACGAGAACACCGGCGCCGGCGCCCTCATCCGCTCCATCACCCGCGGCTACCTCGACGGCAAGTTCACCGCCTACCTCAACTGGCCGCTGCTGGCCGCGATCTACCCCAACCTGCCCTACGACACGGTCGGCCTCGCGGTGGCGAACCAGCCCTGGTCCGGGGCGTACGACATCGGCACCAGCCTGTGGACGACGGCCCAGGTCACCCAAGTCACCAAGCCCGGCTGGAAGTTCGTCGACAAGGCGAGCGGCTACCTCGGCGGGGACCGGGTCAACGGCAGCTACGTCACCCTGAAGTCGCCGGACAACTCGGCGTACAGCACCATCCTGGAGACCTCCACCGCGAGCACCTCCCAGACCGCCGACTTCACGGTCAGCGGCGGACTGCCGACCGGCAAGGTGCACATCTGGGCCACCGATCTCACGTCCGGCAGCGCCTCTGACAGTTTCGTGCACACCGGTGACGTGACGCCCGTGGACGGGCACTTCACCGTCACCCTCAAGCCCGGCTACGTCTACTCCCTGACCACCACCACCGGCCAGGGCAAGGGCAACGCGGTCAGCCCGAAGCAGGGTCACCTCGCGCTCCCCTACAGCGACTCCTTCGAGCAGAAGACCCCCGGGCGGGAGGCGAAATACCTGTCCGACATGCAGGGTTCCTTCGAGACCGCGCCGTGCAAGGGCGGACGTTCCGGCCAGTGCGTCCGGCAGATGGCCGCGCAGCAGCCCATCGAGTGGCAGGACGACAGCGACGCGTTCGCCCTCCTCGGCGACACCGACTGGAAGAACTACACGGTCAGTTCGGACGTCTACCTGGAGCAGCCGGGCACGGTCGAACTCATGGGCCGGGTGGGTGACCAGCAGCGGCCGCAGTCCCACCAGGCGGGTTACTTCCTGCGGGTCGCCGACACCGGTAAGTGGTCGGTGGTCAAGAGCGACACCAGCGGCCGGCTGACCACACTCGCCGACGGCACCACCCGGGCACTGGGCACCCGCAGCTGGCACAAACTGGCCCTGAGCTTCAGCGGCACCACGATCACCGCGAGCGTCGACGGCAAGCCGGTCGGCGCGGTGGACGACTCCGCCTACGCCTCCGGGCAGGTCGGCATCGGCGTGGTCGGCTACCAGACCGACGAGTTCGACAACCTCAGCATCACCCCCGTGAAGCAGGCCGCCGAAGCCCCGGCCACACTCGCCGCGGACCTCCCGGCGACCATCCACCGGGGTGAGTCGGCAACGCTGAAGACCACCTTCACCGTCCCGGCGTCGGGCGATGCGGCCACCGATCTCACCCTGCGGCCCGGTGCCCCGGACGGCTGGACGGTCGCCGCCGCCACACCGACGACCTTCTCGAAGGTCACACCGGGCCACTCGGTCACGGCGAGCTGGACCGTGACCGCCCCCACGGCCGCCGCCACCCCCGTGTCCGTCACCTTCTCGCCCCTCGCCACCTACGTCCGCGGCGGCGTGCAGCACTGGACGTACGGCACCGCGAAGACCGAGGTGCCGATCCCGCCGCCCACCGGGAGTCCCTACCTGAGCGACCTGTCGTTCGTCTCCAGCAGCAACGGCTGGGGCCCGGTGGAACGCGACACCTCCAACGGTGAGCAGGCGGCTGGCGACGGACTGCCGATCACGATCCGCGGCACCGTCCACGCCAAGGGTCTCGGCACCCACACCGACAGCGACGTGGCGTTCTTCCTCGGCGGCAACTGCAGCCGGTTCACCGCCACCGTCGGCATCGACGACGAGGTCGCCCCGTACGGCTCGGTCACCTTCTCCGTGACCGCGGACGGCCGGACGCTGACCACGACCCCCGTCCTCACCGGCACCTCTCAGCCGCTGCCCCTGGACCTCGACGTCACCGGCGCCCAGCAGCTGCACCTGGTGATCGCGGACGGCGGCGACGGCAACGCCCACGACCACGCGGACTGGGCCGACGCCCGGCTCGCCTGCGCGGGGTAGGGCGGGGCAGCACGGCTCCGGGTGGGCGACAGCCTCAGCCGCCGCCCGCCCGGCAAGCCGCCGAAGAGGGCCCGGCCCGGCTGCCGTGGGCGAGCGGTCGTCGTCCGCTGCCGACGCGCAGCGACCACCCGAGTAGCCGATAGTGGACGGCAGGGGGCCGTTTCCGGGACTTCGGAGCCGCCATGGACCGCTACCCTCCCATCGCCGATCACGGCCTGGTTGGTGACCTGCAGACCGCCGCGCTCGTCTCGTCGCAGGGGGTCGTGGACTGGTTCGCCGCTCCCCGGTTCGACTCCCCCAGCATCTTCGCCGCCCTCCTCGACCACGACGGCGGCGGGTACCTCCGGCTCGCGCCCGAGCGCCCCGACGCGATCTGCAAGCAGCTCTACTACCCCGACACGGCGATTCTGGTGACCCGTTTCATGTCACCGGACGGGGTGGGCGAGGTGGTCGACTTCATGCCCGCCGACCGAAGCCGCACCGCCACCGACCGCCACACCCTGGTACGCGTCGTGCGGGCCGTGCGGGGAACCGTCGACTTCACGCTGGAGTGCCGGCCGCGCTTCGACTACGGCCGCGCCGAGCACCGGCTGGAGCTCGGCGAGTACACCGGCCTGTTCCGGTCCCCGGGCACGGACGCGCATCTGCAGACCTCCTTCCCGCTGGAGCGGGACGGCCGGGACGCAACCGGCAGGGTGACGCTGAACGCCGGCGAGTCGGGCGGCGCCGTGTTCACCGTGTGCGCGCCCGGCGGCGAGGCACCCGCACCACTCACGGTCGACGGGCTCACCGCACAGGTCGACGACACCGGCCGCTTCTGGCAGGACTGGCTGCGTCAGTCCCGCTACCGGGGCCGCTGGCCCGAGTTGGTGCACCGTTCGGTCATCACCCTCAAGCTCCTCACCTACGCCCCCACCGGCGCCCTCGTCGCGGCGGCGACCATGGGGCTGCCCGAGCAGGTGGGCGGAGAGCGCAACTGGGACTACCGGTTCACCTGGGTACGCGACGGCGCGCTGTCCGTGGGGGCCATGCTGGACCTGGGCTTCGTCGACGAGGCCGCCGCCTTCGTGCACTGGCTCGTGGAGAGGCTGCACGAGCGGGAGGGCAAGGAGGAGGAGCCGCTCCAGACGATGTACCGGATCGACGGCAGCCCCGACCTGCCGGAGGAGACACTCGAACATTTCGAGGGCTACCGCGGCTCCTCCCCCGTCCGCGTCGGGAACGGGGCCGCGGACCAGCTCCAACTGGACATCTACGGCGAGGTCCTGCACGCGGTGTCCCAGGGCCAGGGCCGCGGCATCGCACAGCAGAGCACGTACCGGGGATGGAAAGCACTGGCCAGGACGCTGGACTGGCTCGCCGACCACTGGGACCGGCCGGACGAGGGCATCTGGGAGACCCGCGGCGGGCGCCAGGACTTCACGTACAGCCGCGTGATGTCCTGGGTCGCCTTCGACCAGGGGCTGCGCATGGCCGAGCACTTCCGCAGGCCCGCCGACGTGGAGAAGTGGCGCGGCGCCAGGGACACCGTCTTCGAGCAGGTCATGGAACGCGGCTGGAGCGAGCGGGAGAACGCCTTCGTCCAGCACTACGGCGGCGACGTCCTGGACGCCTCCCTGCTGCTCATGCCGATGGTCGGATTCATCGCCCCGAGGGACCCGGCCTGGCTCACCACGCTCGACGCGATGGACCGCAAACTCGTCTCCGACAGCCTCGTCTACCGCTACGACCCGGCGGCCTCACCGGACGGGTTGCGCGGCTCCGAGGGCACCTTCAGCCTGTGCACCTTCCTCTACGTCGACGCACTGGCCCGGGCGGGACGGCTCCCCCAGGCCCGCTACACCTTCGAGAAGATGCAGACGTACGCCAACCACGTCGGCCTGTTCGCCGAGGAGGTCGGTCCGAGCGGAGAGCAACTGGGCAACTTCCCCCAGGCGTTCACCCACCTGTCCTTGATCATGGCCGCCGGCACCCTCGACGGGGCGCTCGACGCGGCGAACCGGCGCTGAGCCCACGACCTCGGCAACCTCCATGTCGTGGACACCGGTTTCCTTCCCGGCATCGGCGCGGTGACCCCGCCCCTGACCCCCATCGCCCCGCGGGTCGGCGACCCCATCGCCGCCCGGCTGAACTGACCACCCAGCGTGTCGAGCCGGCGGGGCAGCACCAGCGCCGGACCGGCCGGTGCTCCGGACGTGACGTGATCCCGCATCGGAGGTCAGCCCCCGGTGGCGAAGCCCGGAAACAGCGTCATCCCGCCGTCGACGTAGAGGGTGCTGCCGACGACGTAGTCGAGCAGGTCGGACGCCATGGCGACGACGGCGTTGGCGATGTCGTCCGGGTCGCCCACGCGGCGGTACGGGATCAGGCGCAGCAGCTCGGCCTCGGCCTCGGGGGTGGACCAGGCGTCGCGGTTGATCGGCGTGCGGATGGCGCCGGGCGCCACCGCGTTGACCCTGATCCGCTGGGGCGCCAGCTCCTGGGCGAGGGTCTGCATCAGCATGCCGACACCGCCCTTGGAGGAGGCGTAGTTCACGTGCCCCGCCCACGGGACGATCTGGTGGACCGAACTCATGCAGATGATCTTCCCCGCCGAACGGGACACCTCCTCCACCACGCCGCGCCGGATGAACTCCTTGGCGGCCTCCCGCGCGCACAGGAACTGGCCGGTCAGGTTGACGTCGATGACCTTCTGCCACTGGGCGAGCGTCATCTCCGTGAGGGCCGCGTCCCGCTGGAGGCCCGCGTTGGCCACCATGATGTCGATGGTGCCGAACTCCTCGACCATCCGCGCGACCATGGCGGTCACCTGGTCCTCGTCGGACACGTCGGCCTCATGGGCGTAGGCGCGCACTCCGAAGCCCTCGATCTCCTTCACGACGTTCTCCGCCTCGTGCGCACCGACGACGTAGTTCACCACGACGTCCGCCCCGGCCCGGCCCAGGGCCACGGCGGTCGCCAGGCCGATACCCGAGTTGGCACCGGTCACCAGCGCCTTCTGGCCCCTGAGAAGCTGCGCGGACGTCGTCCCACGGTTCTCGACTTTCGCTGCCACCACGATCTCTCCTTGGGCGTTCGGACGGCACGCCCTCAGGAAGCGGGCGACGCACACGAGACAGGCCGGGACCCGGCCGGCCCGACAGACACCGGAGCTGTCGTGTACCCGGCGTCGGACGAAAGCACCCTGCGACCGGTCGGCGCGCGGGCACCGCGACCCCGGCCGCGGACCGGTTCATGACTCCACCATCCGACGGCGGGAAGCACCTCGCATCCCGGCCGACGACTCCGAGCCCGGTGCACCGGCGCCCGGTCCGCGCCCGCATGGCGATGCGGGACGAGGGAGGCGAAAATGAGTGGGAGACCTCATGGTGTTCCCGGAGTCTGCAGGTAGGACAGGTGATCGCTCATGTGCCGATGGCTCGCTTACTCGGGAACACCCCTGCTGCTCGACACCATCCTCTACAAACCGGCTCACTCGCTGATCGATCAGAGCCTCCACTCCAGACTGGGTGTCGAGACGACGAACGGCGACGGTTTCGGCGTCGGATGGTACCCGCAGGAAGGCATCGGCACCCCCGCCCTGCTCAGGGACGTCGGCCCCGCCTGGAACAACCGCAACCTGCGGGAGATCGCGGATCATGTCCGCTCCCCGTTGTTCTTCGCCCACATACGGGCGTCGACCGGCACGGCGGTGCAGCAGTCGAACTGCCACCCCTTCCGGTACGGCCGCTGGATGTGGATGCACAACGGCGGCATCACTGATTTCCACCTCGTGCGCCGCGACCTGACCCTGCAGGTCGACCCCGAGCTGTACTCCGACATCGAGGGAACGACGGACTCGGAGACGATGTTCTACCTGGCGCTCACCCTCGGCCTGGAGCAGGATCCGCCGGGCGCCGTGGCCCGGATGGTGGGACTGGTGGAGCGCAGCGGCCGCGAGCACGGGATCGAGTTCCCGCTCCAGATGACCATCGCCGTGACCGACGGCGAACGCCTGTGGGCCTTCCGCTACTCGACCCAGGGCACCTCCCGGTCGTTGTTCTACAGCACCCGCGTGGACACACTGCGCAAGCTGCACCCCGACGTCGCGTTCCTGCGGGAAGTGTCCGACGAAACCCACCTCATCGTGTCCGAGCCCCTCGGTGATCTGCCCGGCGCCTGGAACGAGGTGCCCGAGAGCAGCTACGGCGTCGTACACGCCGGAGCCGACGAGCTGTGTCCCTTCGCGCCGGAACCGGTATGACGCGTCGTCCGGCACACGCGCGCAAGCCGGGGCCGGGCGATGGACGGTGCCGATGTCGTCGGCTGCCGCCGGGGGGCGGATCGAGGGGGTGACCCGCGCCGGGCCGCGGTCGCCGTCGGACCAGCACGGCTGGTGAACCAGACGGCTCACTCATGCCCGTGACGAGGGTGCGGGCAGTTCGTGGTGCGGTCGGGGGACGCTCGTGCATCCCGCGGCGACACGCCGTTCCGAGTCAGGCGTGGACCCGGTCGAGTGGCGGGTGGGCCCGTTCGGCCCGCCTGTGTTGCTGTGTCTCGGCGGAGCTTCTGTGATGACTCGGGGCGCTCCTGACGCCCCGTGACTCGATCATGGGAGGTACCAGTGGCAATCCGTCGATGGACTGCGAGCGTGGCGGCGACTGCCGGCCTTGCCGGTTCCCTTCTGCTCGGTGCTCCTCCGTCCGCCGCCGTGGACACGCAGACATCCACCGCCGATCGCCCCGTGCCGAAGGCGGTTCCCGACCCACCGTCGGCGGGAGGCCAGGCAGCCGACGCGGGCAACCGGCAGCAACAGCACTCCGGGTCCGCGGCGGACGGCCCGACGACGCGCTGCCTGGGGCTGGTGCCGTCGCCCTACCCCTACGCCCACACGCCCTACGTGTGCAACGACTGGCGGTTCGGCGCCGCCCAGTTGCCGCGCACCGGGATCCTCGGCAACATCCTCAGAGGCTACGACCGGTTCGGCGCCCTCACACCGGTGGAGTTCCTCAACAAGTGGTGGGACCCGACTCTCAACTCCGGGCTGGGCGACTGGAAGTACTCGCTGGTCCCGGACGACGGCTTCGCCCACGACAGCAACGGGAACGTCATCGCGGCCGAGATCACCCTCAAGGCCGGCCAGCTCCTGGACCGCTTCGGCAACGAGTTCGGCAAGTTCCTCGCGCCGGCCGGTGCCAAGTACGGTGAACGCTCGATCCCGCCGTCCAATCTCAACACCGAGGACCCGCGGTACCCCTACAACTACCACCTGTACCGGGTGAAGCAGGACGTCCTCGTGTGCACCGGGCCTGTCGCTCCGGCGTTCGAGCAACCTGGCCTGGGCGTGCAGTACGTCACCTCGGTCAACTCCAAACAGACCAAGTACTGCCCGAACGTGAGGACCGGTGCGACGGTGAACTCCCTCGTGGGTGACCGCATCCTGGTGCGGGCGAACTGACGCCGAAGGGCCGAGGGCAGGAGCAGGGGCAGGATCAGGACATGGACCGTCACCAGCTGTGCGAGGCGCTGAGCGCGGCCGGGGTCCCGGCGGGACTGTACGAGATCGCCGACTGCCCCGGCTCCCCCGGCGGCCCCAGGCCGGAGGACCGCCTCTACCTGGAGGAACAGGCTGGTGAGTGGGTGGTGGGCGTTCAACAGCGGGGCGTGCGCACGGTGTTGGAGCGTTTTCCTGACGAGGACCGGGCCTGCCGCCGCCTCTACGCCCAGCTGACAGAGAGCACCCCGCCGCCCTCGCCGCTCACGCCCGAGGAGACCGAGGAACTCCTGCACGACAGCGAGGGCATCCAGCGCCGCGCCCGGGAGCAGCTGGCGCGGGCGCTGGACGCCGCGCGACAGTCACCGACGGGCGATACCGGGCAGCATGCCGGAGGTGATCGAGACCGCTGACCGCACGACTGTCGGCGGCCGGTGCGCCCGGGGCTGACGACGCGGCCGGGGCGCACCGAACGTCCGCAACCGCGGCACCGGACACGACGAGGGGGACGTCGAGGTCGTCGGAGTGGCCGCCGCCGTGCTCGGCGATCTTCTCGGTACCACCGGTGCCGGCTTCCCCATCGGGCTCCAGCTCGGCCGTCCGTATCCCATGTTCATCCCAGCGGTGATCCGTCCTCGCAGGTCACCGGCGTGTGAGTGTCCCGGCGTCCCAATCCGGAGCAAGGGGATCTCCTTCGGGGCAACCGCTGCCAGCATCACCGGTGGCCGGGGATCCCGGCCACTCACCAGAGGGGGGAACAACAGATGGGACAAAGGACGCTTCTGCGGGGTCTGACCCTCGCCGTGGCAGCGGTCCTGCCCGCGTACGGGCCCGCGGCGGTGCAGGCGGTGCAGGCGGCGGAGTCCGCGGCGGCCGCGGTCGCGGTCTGCGGGCACACGAGCGCACAGCCCACGCTGCAGCAGGGATCGACGGGGGACTCGGCGGTCGAGGCACAGTGCGAGCTCAATCTGGCGACGAAGCCGAGCCGGTACACGCCGATCGCGGCGGACGGCTCGTTCGGGCCGGCGACGGAGACGCGGGTCAAGGAGTTCCAGCGGTGTGCCGGGCTGGGCGCGGACGGTGTGCTCGGCCCGCAGACCTGGGCGGCGCTGAACACCTGGGCCGCGTCGCCGCACACCTGCGCGACCAAGGGCACGTCGAGCACGGCGCAGACGTCGGTGTGCGGCCACACCGACGCGCGCCCCACGCTGCGACAGGGTGCGAAGGGAGTTGAGGTCAAGGAGGTGCAGTGCCGTCTGAACCTGGCCATGGAGCCGTTCCACTATCCGCCGCTGGCGATCGACGGCGACTTCGGCGGCGGTACCGAGGCCCGGGTCGTCGAGCTCCAGCACTGCGCCAACCTCAGTGCCGACGGCGTCGTGGGCACCAACACCTGGGCGAAACTGGTGGACTGGGCGGGCCGTAACACGTACTGCACGCCATCGCGACCCGCCGGCTATCCGATCGACGGCCTGGACACGGCCAAGTACCAGCATCCCGGCGGCGCGCCGATCGACTGGAAGGCCGTACGGGCCTCGGGTGTCGAGTTCGCCACGGTCAAGGCCACCCGGGGCCTGAACGTCACCGACGAATACCTCGCCACCGACCTCGAGGGGGCCAGGGCGGCGGGGCTGGCCGTCGCGCCCTACCACTTCTACACGGGCACGTCGCCCGACACGGGTGCCGCGCAGGCCGACCGGTTCATCGCCGCCGTGCGGACGACCGGCTACACCGGGCAGCGAGCCGGCGACCTGCCGCCGATATTCGACCTGGAACGCATGGACGACGGCAGCGGACGCTGCCCCACCTACGGCACGGTCAATGACGCCAAGGCCTGGCTCGACCGGGTGGAGGCGGCCTTCGGCCGCACTCCGATGATCTACACCCAGAAGTCCTTCCTGGACGACTGCCTGGGTTCGACCACCGCCTTCGCCCGGTATCCGCTGCAACTCGCGGACTACCGCCAGTCGATCACGCAGCCGCCGCTGCCGAGCGGCTCGACGGCCTGGGCGATGTGGCAGTACACCGACGCCGCGCTCTTCCCGGGCATCCAGGCACCGGCGACCGCGGACGTGTTCAACGGCACCCAGGCCGATCTGGACCGCCTGGCCAACCGCTGACCCCGGCCGGACCAAGGAGAAACCCCATGACCACCCGGTTCTCACACGCGTGCCTCGTCGCACTGTTCGTCACCCTGGGCTTCACCGTTCCGGCGCCCGCCTCCGCCTCGGCCGCCACCGCGGCGACCAGCTGCTACGGCGGGGCGGTCACCGCGCGCTATGGGGACGTCGTCGATTTCGGCCCCTACTGGACCACGAGCCGCTGCGACGACATCAACATGCGCGTCATCAGCGGAACCGCGGACTACGTGTGGGCCTGCGTGAAGTTCGCGAAGTACGGCACCTGCAACGGCTGGACCAAGGTCGGCCGGAGCTGGACGACCATCGCCACCGACGTCCTGGACGGCAGCAAGTTCACGGTGCCCAACGGCATACCCCTGGAGGGCGACGACGCCGTCGTGCAGATCGCCTTCTGACTCCCACCCGATCGGAGACCACCATGATCCGGAGCAGGGCGTTCGCCTCGGCTCTGTTCACCGCGGCCGCGCTGCTGGGAGTGGGCGTCGCGCCCGCCTCCGCACAGCCTGCCGCGACTGCGACCAGTTGCTACGGCGGCGCGAGGACCCTGACGTACCACTACTCCTCGGCCGCCGTGTCGTACGGCACCTACACCACGTCCTCGCGGTGCGACGACATCAACATGCGGCTCATCACGGACGAGCCGGGGGTGTACCTGGACGCCTGTGTGGTGTTCGTCGACCACACCAGCAAGTGCAACAACGGCGACGCGTACACCACCCACGGCACCGAGTGGGCGACCGTCGCCACCGACGTCAAGGACGGCACCCACTTCGTCCTGCGCGTGCACGCCTACGACACCGACGCGCAGAACGTGACGTTCCAGATCGCCTACTGACCTCTTCTCGCGCCACCGCACCTCCCCCTTTGAAAGGACGACCATGACTTCCTCCTTCCGCCCCATCGACCGCCGCACCATGCTGCGAGGCACGCTGGCCGCCGGTGCCGGCGTCGCGTTCGGCCAGCTGTTGTTCTCGGGCGTCGCACAGGCCTATTCGTGGTCGCGCACACTGGAGCAGGGTGCCGGCGGCGCCGACGTGACCGAGCTGCAGATCCGGGTCGCCGGCTGGGCGGCCGACAGCGCCGGCCACACCCGGGTCGGCATAGACGGGGACTTCGGCCCGGGGACGGCCGCGGCCGTACGCCGGTTCCAGGCGGCGTACGGTCTCACCGCCGACGCCAGCGTCGGACCCAACACCCAGGCGAAGCTCAACGCGCTGGAGCAGTCGGACGGCTCCACGGCCCACTTCAACTGGAGCGAGTTCGTGGACCAGTCGAGCGGCACCTTCAACGGCGGCAAGGTGAGCGCGGCAGAGGCGAAGGAGAACGCCCGCCGCTGCATGTACAAGCTGGAGGCGCTGCGCAAGAAGCTGGGCGACAAGCCGATCACGGTCAACTCCGGCTTCCGCAGCATCGCGCACAACGCCGATATCGGCGGCGCCGGCGACAGCATGCACCTGTACGGCACCGCGGCCGACCTCGACGTGCCCGGCGTGTCCAACAAGACCGTCTACCAGAAGGCGGAGACCTGCGGGTTCTCCGGGCTGGAGACGTACACCGTCGACCACCAGCACGTCGACAGCAGGGCTGACCTCGGCCGCGACTGGTGGTGGGAGAACGGCACGATCTGACGCCGCCCCGGGTGATCCGGAACCGGAGGCTCCGGGGACCGTCGCGGCGGTCCCCGGGGCTACGGGCTTCAGCTCTTCTTCGGTGTGCCCTTCAGCGCCGCCTCGCAGGAGGGCCAGTCGTGGAAGTCACGCCGGACGCTCCACAGACGGTGGGCCGCCTTGATGTTCCACTCCGGATCGAACGCCCGCAGCGGTGTGCCCTCGAGTTCCCGCAGGCGGGCGTCGGAGATCTGGAACACGCCCCAGTTGCGGCTGCCGTTGGTGTTGGGCAGCACCCACAGCGGGTCGAGGTACGACGCACAGCGGGCGATGGACACGGCGGTACCGGGATCCTCGACGAACACCTCCCGGATCCGCTTCTCCACCTTGGCAGGCGCCCAGGTCGCCATGCTCACCTTCTGCCCGTAGAGCGCCTCCTTGGTGGCCTCGTCGACCACGTTGGTGGCCGGCATGCCCGCCAGCACCTGGAACGCGGTCAATCTGCGCAGGGTCTCCGGCCCGAAGTCCCCGTCGACGGCGAGCCTGCCCTTCGCCCGCACCAACAGGCTCTGGACCTCGCGCACGCACTCGTCGTGCTGCCCCATGCTCACCGACTTGCACGCGGGGGAGTACAGCAGTCGGTCGTCGGTCGCCGGTGACGCACTGGCGGGGCGTCCGACGGGCAGCCACACGACGAAACCGGCCACCAGCACCACCGCGACCACGGCGGCCAGTATCCCGGAACGGGAGGACAGCTTCCCGGGCAGCCGGGACCGTCGCGGCTGCCCGGGATCGTCGCGAGTGATCTCCGGCGGGGTGTCGTCGTCCGGTCCCGGGCTCCCCTGCGCGGGCACCGCAGGTTCGTCCGGTTCCGGTTCCGGGTTCTCCTCGGCGGTGACGGCCGGTACGTCCCGGTCGGTGTCCGCCAGCGCCCACAGCCGGTGGAGTTCGCGGAGTTCCTCCGCACTGGCGCCGCACACCTTGGCGAAGGCGTGCACCACCCGGTAGTCCGTCGGGACGCTGAGGCCGGAGCAGTACCGATGCAGACTGGAGCCACTGACGCCCGCCTCCTTGCCGAGGCGGTCGTAGCCCCGGCCGCTGCGGTCCTTCAGCATGCGGAGGCAGGCGGCGAATTTTTCGGTTTGCGGAGAGGCAGCCACACATCCACCCTTGCTCAAGCCCCTGTTGACGGGGAGAAGCTACACCGCAAGAAGGACCGCGTACGCCGTTTCACTGCCGAAGTGCGACCGCCAATGCCCCTTTGCGCGACGCTTTCTGAGAAAACGTCAACCGGAAGCACTGCCTCGTGGTCGGCGGCGGGTTCGCGCCGACAGTCCCGACAGGTTGAACCTCGGGTCCACCAACCACGCAGAGGCTCCACCCGGATGCTCGGGGCGGAGCCTCTGGCCGCGGCTGTCGAGCCCGCGGGTACAGGCCGTCACCGGCAGCGGACGCCGGCGGTCAATTCGTGTCCTTTTACAGCACATCTAGTCTGCGGCTACGACGGCCTGGATCAGGCCCGGGAACCTGCGGTCCAAGTCCTCCTTGCGCAGGCGCATATACAGCCCGTTACCGGCATCGCGCTGATACACCAAGCCCGCTTCGCGCAGTACTCGCCAGTGACGGGTGCGACTGGACTTGCTCACCGGCAGGTCGAAAGAGGCGCACAGCCGCTCCTCGTCCGGCCGTTCGGCAAGTTCCGCCACGACCCGACGCCGGTTCCCATCAGCCAGTGCCAGAAGGATGGGCCCCACCTCCAACTCCTCAGCACGGGGGTGCGCCAGTTCGCCTTCCGCCATCACTTCACCTCTCGACAAGGTACGCCCAGTTGCGTACCTTCACATAGGTACGCAACTAGGCGTACCTTACCGCTGCGGGGGTTCCCATGTCTGCGCCTGCGTCGTCACGTCGCCACGTCCTGTCGCGTATCCGCTCGGTATTGCGCAAGCTCCTGCTCAGCGAGCACTCGCCGTTCATGACCCTCTGACGACGGGCTCCTCTCACAGTCCAGGGGGAGCACCTCAGAACTGGCAGGTGTCCATCCAGCGTGTGACCAGGGAGGTGTCGTTCTTGTCGCCGTCGCGTACGGGACCGCACAGGAACGGGCTGAAGCGGGTGTCGCCACGCAGCCACAGGCTGAGGAACGACAGGATCCACTTGCCCTGCTTGGCCTTGTCGCCGTAGCCCGTCATCGGGCACAGGTGGTCGCCCGGAACCTCGATGTAGAGCTTCTCCGCCTGGGACATGGAGTTGTACCAGGGCACCGCGTAGCTGTTGCCGTGGGCGACGGGGTCGCTCTGACAGGTCAGGAAGAACGTGGGGTCGGTGACTGCGGAGAAGTTCACGTTCGGGTAGTACGGGGCCGTCGGCACGCCCGCCCGGAAGCGCGGGTCGTCCCGGAGGGCCGCCATCACGCCGCCACCGCCCATCGAGTGACCGACCGCGCCGAGCGTGCCGTTGAGCTTCCCCGACAGCGGGTTGCCGGGGGCGTTGCCGAGCGCGAGCAATTGGGTGCCGGCCGCGGTGATCTGGCGGCCACGCGATGCGGGATCGTCGGTGAGGGTGGTGGTTCCGACGTTGATGACGACGAAGCCCCAGGAAGCGAGGCGCGGTGCGAGCCACTGCAGGTTCTGCTGTGTGCCCTGATAGCCCGGCATCAGGACGACGCCCGGATACGCGGCACCGGTCGTCGGGTACGTGACCGTGCCGGAGCCGTACCCGCTCGGACTGGGAACGGTGTACGTGGCCGTGGTCAGCGGCCCGTCGGTGGCCTCGACGGAGGCGGTCGTCGGGTCCGGGATCCCGTTGCCCGGAGGGGTGCCGCCACCGGAGCCGTACACCTGGAACTCCCACAGCGAGTAGCCGTAGGCGGTCCCCCGCCGGGTGGCATGGACGCGGACGTACCGGCCGCTGCCGTTCACGTCGAGGCTCTGAAGGCCGCCGGTGCCTGTCGTGGTCGAGTAGACGGTGGTCCAGGCGGTGCCGTTGTCGGAGGTCTGGATCCGGAACGCGCGGGCGTACGCGGCCTCCCAGCGCAGCATCACTCGGCTGATGGTGACGGTGGAGCCCAGATCGACTCCCAGCCACTGCGGATCGCTGAACGTGCTCGACCAGCGCGTGCCGGTGTTGCCGTCCACCGCCGCCGACGCGGGGGTGGCCGCGTTCTCGGTGGACGACGAGGTCGCGGGCCTGCCCTGGGACAGCAGGTCGGCGGCGGCGGCCGGCGGGGCGGCCGCGGTCAGCAGAGTCAGCGCCAGGCCGAGGGCGGTGGCCAGCGCGATCAGTGCCGTCAGGGCACGCGGTCGGGTCCGTAACGGCACGGTCGTGTCGGTCGGGCGACGGGATGAACGCATTGATCTACCTCCGGAATGCGGTGAGAGCGCGGTGACCGGACATCGAGGGGCCGCGGCCCCTCCTGATCGGGGCGGGCAGAACCCGCGCGCTAGCGGGACTGTTCGAAGAGCCAGTCGATGACCACGTCGTTCTCGTACGTCTGGGCCCATGCGAGGTGTGGGTTCAGCGGTGTCGTTCCGGCCGTGTAGCTCGTGAACAGCACGTGGCTGCGCGTGGCCCGGGCCTGCCGCAGGAGGGCCCGTGACCGGGCCTCGAACTGGGCCTTCGGCAGATCGTTGGCCCACTCCCCCCGGCTGACCCGTGCGCCGGCGGTCTCCAGGGCGTTCATCAGGGTCCAGGTGCCGGGCTTGCCGAACCGGCCCTCCCGGTAGGGGACGACCGGGTCGTCGACGGAGTGGTCGGCCCAGATCGGGATGTGCGTGATCTTTTCCATGACGGCCGGGTCGCCCCAGCCGGCCGTGGGCAGGGCGGCCGCGAACGCGTCGGGTCGCTTGGACAGCAGGCTGTAGATACCGCGACCGCCTGAGGACAGTCCGACGAGATAGAGCCGGTCCGTGTCCACCACGCGCGAGTGCTCGCTCACGAAGGTGTCGATGAGTTCGATCAGCGCGGCCTGGACCTTGGCGTCGGTCCAGTCCGTGCCGTCGGGTCCGTCCATGGGACGGGGCAGGGGGATCTGCGGAGAGAGGACGAACGCGGGGTCGCGGCGCTGCCGTTCCGGTTTGGCGAACGTGACCGCGATCCGGTTGGAAGTGAGCTGGGTCATGTTGTTGTCCGCGACCTCGCCACCGCCGTGCAGGGTGATGACGAGCGGGTACCGCCTGCGCGTACGCGGGTTCCGTACGAAGCCCGCAGGCTGGTAGAACCGGAAGTCCAGTTCGAACCCCGCGGAGTCGGTGAAGGAACCGGCGGTGAAGTCGTCGACCACGGGAGTGATGACGTCGTCGTTGCGGTTCGCGAACGGACCGGCCCTGAGTACCGTTTCACCATCCGGGCCGCGTACGTCCGCCACCTGCCTGACGGAGTACGCACGGTCGAGCGGCAGGGGATCGGTGCCGGCGGCCCGCGCGTTGGAGTCGTCCGGGTCGAGTTCGACGATCAGGTGCTCCCCCGGCCGTCCGGGATGAGGGCGGTCGTCCACTTCGGCGGCGGTGTTCGAGTACACCCGGGTCACCGTGCGAGCCGCTGTCTGCCCGCCCACGGTGGCCCGCACCTGGAAGGCGGTGGGCGGGACCGTCCCGTCGCGCAGATCGACGCGATGGGCGTACCGGATGGCGACCGCTGTCACCAGCCAGTTGTTCCGCGGCGTCACCCGCGTGAGGAGATCCGTCCGCAGGACCGGATCGAGTCCGGAGGCCGCTTGCCGTCCCTCCGCCGGGGCTGCCGAGGGGTCGGCGGCCGCCGCGGCCACCGTGCTCACGGCCGGCGCCGTGACCGCACCCGCGGTGGCGGCGAGCACCGTACGTCTGGTGATCCGTCTCATGGGTCCTCGTCTCTGTCGGTGGGTCGCCCGGGGCAGGTGCCTCCAGGCGTGGCTCCGGTCGCAGCGGGAAGGCTCCGGTCACAGAGGGAAGGCGCCGGTCACCAGGGCGCCGGCGGTCATGACGAGGGTGGTGGCGAAGGCCCAGCGGAAGATGAAGCGCTGGTGTTCGCCGAGCGACACACCGCTCATGCCGACCAGGATGAACGTGGACGCGGTGAGCGGACTGAGCGGGAACCCCGTGGTCATCTGGCCGAGAATGGCGGCCCGGGCGACCTCGGCCGGGTCCGTGCCGAAACCGTTCGCGGTCTCGGCGAGCACGGGCAGTACCCCGAAGTAGTAGGCGTCCGGGGTGAAGACCAGACTCAGCGGCATGCCCGTGACGGCCACCGCCACGGGCAGGTGCGACCCGAAGGAGTCGGGGACCACGGAGACGAACGCCTCGGCCATCTCGTCGATCATCTTGGTGCCGCTGAGGATCCCGGTGAGGACGCCGGCCGCGAAAATCATCGTGGTGACCAGGACCACGCTCCTGGCGTGCTTGTCGAGCAGCGCCTGCTGCTGCTCCCAGGTGGGGTGGTTGACCAGCACGGCGATCGCGAACCCGAGGACGAACAGCACCGGAAGCGGCAGCACTTCCTGGATCAGGCAGACCACGAGGGTGACGGTGAGCAGGAGGTTGAAGATGTTCAGCCAGGTCCGCGGCAGCGGCGGGACCCGGACGGCGCCGGGCCCGTCCCCGGGCGATCGGAGGGCCTGAGGCTCCTGCCCGTCGGCCGTCGTGGGAGTGGCCTGCCGGCTCGGCTCGGCCGCCGCGGCCGTAGAAGCGACGGGTTCACGGGCGTCCCGCTCGTCCTCGCCCTGGCGCACGTCCGTGGCCGGACCCGGCGGGGACAGCGCGCCGAGACGGTTGCGCTCCCGGCGGCCGAGCAGGTACGAGGCCACCAGCACCCAGGCGACGCCGAAGCCCATCGCCGGCAGCACGGGGTTGAAGACGTCGGAACTGTCCAGCTTCAGCGCCGCCATGGCCCGTACGGTCGGACCACCCCAGGGGACCATGTTCATCACGCCCGCGCCCAGGCAGACCACTCCGGACAGCACCAAGGGGTTCATACCGAGCCTCTTGTAGACCGGCAGCAGCGCGGAGACGGTGATGAGGAAGGTGGAGGCGCCGTCGCCGTCCAGGGCCACGCACAGCGTGAGGACGGCCGTGGCGACGGTGATCCGCAACGGGTCGCCCTGCGCCGCGCGCAACAGAGCGCGGATCAGCGGGTCGAAGAGCCCGGCGTCCACCATCAGGCTGAAGTACAGGACCGCGAAGGCGATCATGATGCCGGTGGGGGCCACCTTGGACAGCCCACCGAGAGTCAGCTCCCCCAGATCGCTCGCGAAACCGCCGATGAGCGCCGCCAGCACCGGAAGCAGGATCAGAGCGACCAGTACCGAGGCGCGTTTGGTCATGGTGACCAGCAGGAGGAGTGCGATCGTGGCGAAGCCCAGGGCTGCCAGCATGGCGGCGCTCGCTTTCTCGGGGACGGCCCTCGGCGGCGGTGGGCGGAGTCGGGCGAGGGCAAGCCGAGGTGTTACGCGAGAGTTTCGGAGCACCACCGGATCGGTGTCCAGCATCAAACAGAGATCTGTCCATGCGATAAGCGCATCAATGGGCGCGATCGCGCCCTATGCTCGTCGGCCATGGAGGCCACCACCTTGCGACAACTGACGGCGTACACGGCCGTCGCCCGGGCCGCGAGCTTCACCGCGGCCGCCGCGGAGATGCACGTGTCCCAGTCCTCACTCAGCCGCGCCGTCGCGGACCTGGAACGGCTGCTCGGCGTGCAACTCCTCGAACGGGACACCCGCAATGTGCAGTTGACCGCGGCGGGCGCCGAGACCCTGCGGATCGCCGAGCAGATCGTCACCGCTCACCGTGCGGGCATGAAGGAACTCAGGCGATTCCTGCTCGGCGAGTCGGGAACGGTCGCCGTGGCCACCCTGCCCTCGGTCGCCGCGGTGCTCCTGCCGCAGGTGATCTCCGACTTCCGCGAGCGTCGGCCGCAGGTCGCGGTACGCCTCCTCGACGGGCTGGAGCGGCTGGTACTGGACCGGGTCCTGTCCGGCGACGCCGATTTCGCGATCACCACCGTCGGGGACCCGCCCGAGCAGTTGGAGCACCGCCCCCTGGTCCGGGACCGCTTCGTCGCGGTGCTCCCGGAAGGCCACCCGCTCGCCGACCACGACGAAGTCACCTGGGACGACGTGGCCCGTCAGCCGTTCCTGGCCGTCGGGCGCGACTCGAGCGTGCGCCGGCTCACCGATGCGGCGTTCGCCCAGATCGACGCGCACGCGGCACCGGCGGCCGAGGCGGGCAGTGTCGCGACCGTGGGCGGACTGGTGACCGCCGGCCTCGGGGTGTCGGCGATGCCCGCCCTCGTGCTCCCGCTGATGGGCTCCGGACGTATCGTCTGCCGCCCTCTGGTGGACCCCGTCGTGGACCGACGCCTGGACATCGCGCTGCGCGCTCGGCGAACGCTCCCGGCCGTGACGCAGCGGTTCCTGGAGACGCTTGAGGAGTTCCGCCTCCAGGGCCGCGCTCTTCCGCCCGGGGTTTCGTGGGCATGAAGCCGCGTCGGGCCGATTCATGCGTTCTTCGCATTGATTGATGGCCTTCTGTTGCTCGACAGGCATTTCTCCGCTCCTGCAGTCTGAAGACCCGGTCGGGGACGACGTGCCGCACCAACGCGGGCGACGCGGTCCGGGGCCAACGCGGAACAGCAGGGGCGAGGGAGCACATCGGTGTCGGAGCACGAGCGGAACACCAGCGGACGCGGGCAGTTGCGCGGGCTGAAAGTGGTCGAGTTCGCCCATGTGGTGGCCGGGCCGCTGGCGGGCTCGATGCTCGCCGACCAAGGAGCCGACGTCGTCCACGTGGAGCCCCCCGGCGCCGGAGACGCGGCACGCGCCATGGGGCCTCAACGAGACGGTGTCCCCCTGTGGTTCAAGGTCGCCGGCCGCAACAAACGCTCGGTCACCCTCGATCTGCACCACGAGGCCGGCCGGGCCGTCGCCCGTCGACTCGTCGCCTGGGCGGACGTCGTCATCGTCACCCTGCGCGCCGGACGCCTGCGCAGCTGGGGACTCGACTGGGACTCCGTGCACCGGATCAACCCCCGGGCCGTACTGCTGCAGATCTCCGGATTCGGCGCCACCTCGTCGCAGGCGGACGCCCCCGGCTTCGGCAAGATGGGTGAGGCACGCAGCGGAGTCGTCCACCTGACCGGTTTTCCCGACGGCCCGCCCGTCCACACCGGCTTCTCGCACGGCGACGCCGTGACCGGCCTGATGGGTGCCTACGCCGTCCTCGCCGCCCTGCACCGACGTGACAACGACCCTGGTTTCGACGGCGAGTGGATCGACCTCGCTCTCTTCGAGTCCCTGTTCCGTCTCGTCGAGTGGCAGGTCATCGTCCACGACCAGTTGGGCCGCGTTCCCGCACGCTCCGGCAACCAGCTGGCGGTCGCCCCCGCGGCCGTGATCAACACCTACCGCTCCCGCGACGGCGAGTGGATCACGGTGACCTCCGCGACGTTGCGCTCGGTCCGCAACATCGCCTGCCTGCTGGGACTTCCCGAGAAGGAGTTCGCCACAGCGCGGCAACAGCACGCCCGGCGCGAAGAGTTGGACGAGGGCCTGCGGAACTGGGTGGCGGAGCGCGGCACCGGCCAGTGCCTGGAGGAGTTCGCCCGTGCCGAAGTCGTGGCCTCACGGGTGTTCGACGCCGCCGACATCGCCGCCGACCCCGTGTACGCCGAACGCGAGGACATCGTCACCGTCGACGACCCCGACCTCGGTCCGGTGCGTATGCAGGCGGTGATCCCGCACTTCCGGCAGCGGCCCGGCCGGGTCTGGCGGACCGGGCCCGCCCTCGGGCAGGACAACCACCTGGTCTATGGGCAGTGGCTCGGACTCAGCGCGGAGGAACTGGCTCACCTGGAGAAGAGCGATGTCATCTGAGGCGTCAATGCCATCTGAGGCGCCGCTGCCATCCGAGGCGCCTGCGGAGAGGCCGGACGAGGTGGACGCGGCAGCGGTCGGCCGGCCCCCGCTGCGCTCCCTGCTCTTCGTCCCCGGCAACAGAACCGGCTGGCTGCCCAAGGCCCGGGCGGCGGGCGCCGACGCGGCGATCCTCGACCTGGAGGACGCGGTGCCCGCCGCCGGCAAGCTCGCCGCCCGGGCACAGGTGGCCGACGCCATCGCGCAGGCCGCCACCGGGCCGGCCGGTCAGGCGGGACGGATGGCCCTCTTCGTCCGCGTCAACCCGCTGGACGGCTGGGCGGGGGCCGAGGAACTGCGGGCGGTCGTACGGCCCGGGCTCGCCGGCATCGTGCTCCCGAAGGTCAGC
This sequence comes from Streptomyces violaceoruber, assembly GCA_000720805.1. GTDB lineage: Bacteria > Actinomycetota > Actinomycetes > Streptomycetales > Streptomycetaceae > Streptomyces > Streptomyces cellulosae_A. Next base: position 72,562 of record JODI01000024.1, on the reverse strand, counting down.
TCGGCCCAGGACGTGAGGCTTGCCGACCGGCTGCTGGGCTGGTGCGAACGGGAACAGGGCCTGCCGCCGGGACGGGTCGCCCTGGTGCCCCTGCTGGAGACGGCCCGTGGCCTGCGCGAGGCCTACGACATCGCCCGAGCCGCCTCACGCATCGCCTACTTGGGCGCACTCACCGCCCCCGGAGGCGACGTGGAACGCGCCGTCGGCTACCGCTGGAGCCCCGAGGGAACGGAGACGGTGGCTCTGCGCTCCCGCGTCCTGCTGGACGCCAGGGCGGCCGGAGTGCCGCACCCGGTCGGCGGACTGTGGACGCGCGTCACCGACCTGCCGGGGCTGCGCTCATTCGCCGGACAGAACCGCTCCCTCGGCTACGAAGGGATGATGGCGATCCACCCTTCCCATGTCCCCGTGATCAACGAGGTGTTCTCCCCCGGCCCCGACGAACTCGCCCGCTGCGCGGAGCTGATCGCGGCGGTCGAGGCGGCACAGCGCGAGGGGACGGGCGCGGTGGCGTTCCGAGGCGAGATGGTCGACGAGGCCATGGCCGCCACGGCACGCCTTGTTCTCGAACGACACGAGGCGCTGGTTCGGATCACTGATGAACTCCCCCCGTCCGGCCCGTGATCACGAGACGCCGCCGGCGAGGCCGTAGGGCGCCTGAGCGTCTGTGAACCTCCCCCTTCCCGGTACCTGACGGAGCGTCTCCTGGACCCCGGACACCCGCACCGGACGCGGGCGGTGATCGTGCGTCAAAGCCGTTGTCAGTGCCTCCCCATAAAGTGAGGACATCACTCGGGGAGCCTCGGAGGGGGAGTACGAACGTGCCCGCAAAAAAGATCCAGCACAAGGTGAATCACGTCGCGCTGGTAGTGGACTGTTCGGGTTCGATGCGTCCGCACCAGAGCCAGCTCATTCAGGTGGTGGACGAGTTCGTGGCGGGGCTGAAGGCGGAGTCGGACAGCCTCGGCCACGAGACACGGATCAGCCTCTATTCCTTCGATCACCAGGTGGAGAACCTGGTCTGGGACATGGACGTGAAACATCTGCCGTCCATGCGGGGGCTGTACCAGGTCAACAATGGCGCTACGGCCCTCATCGAGGCTTCTCTGAAGTCCCTGGACGACCTGGGCCACATCTGGGAGGAATACGGCGAGCACAGCTTCCTCCAGATCGTCGTCACGGACGGTGAGGAGAACGCCTCCGGCGGCGACAGGCGGCACGACGGGGACATGACCATCCTCGGCCCCTGGCTCGACAAGATCACGGCGAAGATGCGCGGGCTTCCGGGCCACTGGACCTCCGCGATCCTCGTTCCGAACTCCCTGGCCAAGCGCACCGCCCAGAACTATGGCTTCCCGGCCGGGAACATCGCCATCTGGGATGCGGACTCCCAGAAGGGCGTCGAGGAGGCGATCGGCACCGTGCGCGCTGCCGCCACCAGCTTCCTGCGCGGGCGAGAGCAGGGGGTGCGCGGCACGAAGAACCTGTTCGCCGTCGGCCAGGACATATCGGTCGACGACGTGCGGGCGAACCTCGAACCGATTCCGGCCGACAAATACCGGCTCCTGAAAGTGGACAAGGAGGTCGAGATCCGCTCCTTCGTCAACTCGCATCCGGGTGTGACGTACGAACGTGGCTCCTGTTACTACCAGCTTGGCGCACGGGCTCAGGTTCAGCAGAACAAGGAAGTCATCGTGGTCGAGAAGGACACCGACCGCGCCTATACGGGCGACGCGGCACGCAGCCTTTTGTTCGGTACGGATGTCCAGGGGACCGTCTCCGTGAAGGCGGGGAACAATCCCAAGTTGGAGGTGTACGTACAGAGTCGTTCGGTGAACAGGAAACTCAAGCCGAAGACGCGTCTGCTCATCATGCTGTGAATTCAATGAGCCCACCGCACTGAACCAGGGCACCGGGCCCATCCGGTCGTACACCGGATGGGCCGCCTACGATCAGCCAAGTGACGCGCCAGACGCACACACCACGCGGTGTTCGACGCAGTGGTCGAGGGGCTGCGTGGGCGGGAGTGCGAGGTCTCCTGAAGCACGCGCTGCCTGGCTGCAGCAGGCACGCCGGCAAGCCGCCGCACTGCTGGCATGACGCACGAGCACCGGGTTCAGTCCGTTGAGTCGAAGTCGGCCTTCCGCCAGCGGGCGCGCAGACTGAACGCTGCGCTCTTCGGGCGACGTTCGCGGGTGAACACTCCCTTCTTGTTGCCGTCGACACGGAAGACACCGGGCGCGGTGGCGAAGTCGGCGAAGTTCCAGACCTGCTCGCCGACGACCGCGTCGACACGGTCGAACACCCGGTGGTACACGTCGAGCAGTTCGGTCTGGTACTCCTCGGTCCACGGGCTGGGTACGACGCCGCGCAGTCCGGGGTAGGCGTCCGATCCGTACTCCGTGATGACGATGGGCTTGTCCTTCTCAGCCCACTGCCGCAGTTCCGCCTCCAGCTCAGTCTCGGCCGCCGCCAGGTCGTCGGGGCCGAAGTACCAGCCGTAGTAACGGTTGAGGAGCACGACGTCGAACAGGTCGGTGACCACGCACTCGTCCGGTTTCCCCATGAGCGCGTTCACGTAGGCGACGGGCCGTGAGGGATCCAGCCGGCGTGCCTCGGCCGCCAGTGGTGCGAAGTAGTCGCGCGCCTCGGGCTGGATGTTGTCCGGCTCGTTGGCGATGGACCACAGCACGACACTCGGATGGTTCTTGTCACGCTCCACGAGCTCCCGCACCGCCTGCAGGTGCGTGCGCAGTGTGCTCTCACCCACGGTGTCGGGCGAGAACGTGGACACCTTCCGGCCGGAGCCGAAGACACCTCCCGCGATGTTCAGATTCAGGCCGACGGCCGCCGTCTCGTCGATGACCACCACACCCTGTCGGTCCGCGTAGTCCAGTACCTCCTCGGCGTAGGGGTAGTGCGAGGTGCGGAACGAGTTCGCGCCGGTCCAGTCCAGCAGGGCGAAGTCATGCACCATCAGGGTGTCGTCGTGAGCCCTGCCGCGCACGGCGGCGTCCTCGTGTTTGCCGAAGCCCTTGAAGTAGAACGGGGTTCCGTTGATCAGGAATTCCTTGCCCCGTACCTCCACCGTGCGCACGCCCACGGACTGCCGGTAACTGTCGACGAGTTCGCCGGAGGCGCTCCACACCGTGGCCTCGAGTTCGTACAGGTAGCCGTCTCCGGGCGCCCAGGGATGCACGTCGGCGATCCTGAGGGTCCCCGCCGCTCCGGTGGCGGCCTGGACCTCGGCCCCGGAGGCGTCGCGCAGCGAGACACGTACGTCGTGCTCTTCGGCTTGGGCGGTGCTGTCCACGCGGTAGGTGACGAGGCCGGTGGTGTCCTCCAGGTCGGTGGTCACGGTGATGTCGGTGATGTGGACAAGGGGCGTGGTGTACAGCCACACGGGCCGGTGCAGTCCCGCGTAGTTGAAGAAGTCGTGGAAGTAGCGCTGCACCCGGCGGCCGTCCTCGCGTTCCTCCACTCGGCCGGGGGGTATCGACTCCCAGGTCAGCTCGTTGTTGACGACGACGGTGACACGGTTCTCGGCACCCGGCCGCAGGTGCGCCGTGACGTCGGCCTCGAAGGGGGTGTAGCCGCCTTCGTGCCGAACGACCTCGACATCGTTGACCCAGGCCGTGGCGCGATGCGTCGCGGAGTCGAAGCGGAGTAGCGTCCGTTCCCCCGCCCACCCGGCGGGAACCCATACCTGCGTCTGGTACCAGACGTCGCCGACATGGTCACGGACGGTCGTGTCCGGGAAGATGTCGTTGTAGCTGGCCGGCACAGGGATGTCCACGGCGCCCGTGAGCTGCGAGCGCCACCATCCCTCGGCACGGCCGGCACCCTCCGCGTCCAGGCGGAAGCTCCACAGGCCGCCGAGAGAGCGGCGTTCACGAGTGGGGCCGTCCTGGGGACGAAGCATGGTTGGTTCTCCTGTTCTGTGTGCGTCGGTCGACGCGGCTGTCGAAAGGACGGGGACGAAGCGAACCCAGGGCGGGTGGCGGCCCGGTCTACTTGATGCCGGTGTTGGCGATGCCCTGGATGAAATGTCGTTGCAGGGCGAGGAAGAGCAGGATGATCGGTGTGACGACCGTGACCGCCCCGGCCAGCAGCAGGCCGTAGTTGGTGCCGTTGGCTCCCGTGGAGAAGAGGGCGAGGGCGACGGGCAGCGTGTAGTGGTCCTCGGTCTGCGCGATGACGAGTGGCCACAGGAAGTTGTTCCACTGCGCGAGGAAGGTGAGGATCGCCAGTGTCGCCAGCGCCGGCCGTGTCAACGGCAGGATCACCCTGAGGAAGATCCGGGACTCGCCCGCGCCGTCGAGGCGCGCCGCCTCGACGAGGGCGTCCGGGATGTCCCGGATGAACTGCCGCATGATGAACACGCCGAACGGTGTCACGAGGAAGGGCAGGATGAGCCCCAGGTAGGAGTTGCCCAGGCCCATGTTGCTGACGAGCACGAACAGCGGGACGAAAGTCGTGACGCCGGGGATGATCAGCATGGTGAGGACGAGGCCGAACAGAAGACGCTTCCCCGCGAACTCGATCTTCGCGAAGGCGTATCCGGCCATCGAGCAGAACAGCAGGTTTCCCAGCACGCAAACCACCGCGACGACTGTGCTGTTCAGGAAGTACAGCCCGAAGTTCTGCTTGGACAGCAGTTGTTCGAAGTTGGCGAAGGTCGGCGACCGGGGAAGCCAGGTACTCGGATGGGCGACGATCTCGCCCGTCGGTTTCACCGAGCCGAGGAACATCCAGGCGAAGGGCGCCAGCGTCGCGAGGAGTCCGAGCACGAGGGCGCCGTAGAGAACGAGACGGGCGGTGGGGACTCGCCGGGACGGGCGCCGCTCCCGGAAGGCCGGTCCCGTCGTTGTCGTGGTGGCGGTCATGTCAGGCCCTCGCTCGGAAGATGCGGAACTGAAGAAGGCTCAGCAGGGCGATCGCGGTGACCAGAACATAGGACGCGGCCGACGCCAGTCCGTAGTTGCCGAAGCCGAATTGCTGGTAGGCGTAGTAGCTGATCGACGTCGTGCTGTCCAAGGGGCCGCCGCTCGTCATGACGAACGGCTCCTCGAAGAACTGGAGGTAGCTGATGCTGAGCAGGATGGCGACCACCAGCGTGGTGGGCCGCAGCAGCGGCAAGGTCACGCTGCGGAAGGCCCGCCAGCGGGACGCGCCGTCCACGACGGCCGCCTCGTGCAGTTCGGGCGGTATCGACTGCAGTCCCGCCAGGAAGATCACCATGGGGATGCCGAAGTGCCGCCAGACGGCCATCAGTATCAGGGCGGGCATGGACCAGTGGGGATCGTTCAGCCAGTCGGGCCCCGAGATTCCCACGACGGAAAGGACCGAGTTGATCATCCCGTCGGGCTTGTAGAGGTACCTCCACACGACCGCCACCGCCACGATGCTCGTCACGACCGGGGCGAAGTAGGCGACCCGGAAGAGGCCCTTCGCACGCTGGATCCCGGAGTTGAGTGCGACGGCGACGGCGAGGGAGAGCACCATCGTCAGTGGTATGCCCACGGCGACGAAATAGAGCGTGTTCAAAGCCGCGCGGACGAAGGTGGGATCGTCGAAGAGCGTGGTGTAGTTCTCCAGGCCGACGAAGTTGACGCTGAAGGGCGTCCGCACGTCCCTGCTGGTGACGTCGGTGACGCTCATCGACAGTGACGAGAAGACCGGCCAGATGCCGAAGGCGGCGAACAGCAGGACGAAGGGTGAGCAGAAGGCCCAGGCGACCACTGTGCGCCGCAGGTGTCCGGAACCGCGCCTCGACCGCTGAGTCGGCCGACCGGCGGAGGACCTCTCGCGTACGGGTTCCAGGGAGGTGGCCGTGGTCATCGTGGCTGCCCCGTTCCGATCGCGGACGCCTTCGCCTGGATCCGTTCCAGGGCCGCCTTCGGCGACGAGACCCCCTTGGCCACCTTCTCGATCTCGGCATCGAGGACCGCTGAGATCTGCCTCCAGGTGGTGACGGTCGGGCCGGGCAGCGCGGTCTGGAGCTGGGACCGGAAGACGGCCAGCGTCGGGTCCGACCTGAGCTTCCCCTCATTCCAGGCCGCCTGCACGGCGGGCAGGTCTCCGGACAGTTCGTGCCAGTCCTGCTGGACGTCGGGCTCGGAGAGCCACCGGATGAACTTCCAGGCGCCGTCGCGGTTCTTCGCCTTCTTGAACACCGTCCAGTGCCCTCCCCCGATGAAGCTGGCGTTGGACGTCGCTCCCTTCGGGAGCGTGGCGACCCCCACCTTGTCCTTGACGAAGTCCGCCCCGCCCGCCCCCTTCAGCAGTGCCGTCTCCCAGGGGCCCGAGATGAGTGCGGCCGTGGAACCGGCGACGAACTGCGGCTCGATCTCCCCCAGACTCACCGCCCCGTTGCGGGTCGAGGTCTTCGACGTGAAGAACGACTGGTAGAACTCGAGCCCCTCGAGCGCCTGGGGTGTGTCGAAGGTGAACTTGGTGCCGTCGTCGTTCATGAGACGCGCACCGGCCTGCCACATGAAGGGCAGGACGCCCTGCCAGCTCGCCGCCACGCCGGTGGGCAGGGCCAGGCCCCACTTCGCTCCCTGCTTCTGGAGGGCCTTGAGGAACGGGCCGTACTCCTTCCAGGTCTTCGGCGCGGCGACTCCGGCGGCCTGTGCCAGGTCCTTGCGGTAGAACAGGACACGGGTGTCCGCATACCAGGGGACGCCGTACGTGCCCCCGTCGTACGTGGTGCTCTGAGCGGCGCCCCGGTAGAAGGACGAGGTGTCGACGAGACCGGCGGGCACCTGCTCGAGTCCGCCCGTCGAGGCGAAGTTCGTCAGGTCGGCGGATCCGACGAGCGTGGCGTCCGGCGTGTCCTGGGAGGCGATCGCCGTTTCGACCTTCTTGGCGTAGTCCTGCCACGGGATGGCCGTGACCTTCACCTTCGCATCCGGGTTGGCCTTCCGGAAGCGCGCGGCCAACTCGGGCAGGCGCTCGCCCTCGGTGCCCATGGCCCAGACGTTGATCTCGCCCTTGGCAGGTGAGTCGCTGATGGGAGCACCCGTGGCGCCCCCACTGCCTTGTGTGTCGGACCGGCCGCAACCGGCCAGAACCAGTGTGGCGGCCAGACCGCCGATGAGTGCTTTCGACAAATGTGAGGTGGACATCAGTGTCCGTCTCCTCTCCACCCGGTGGATGCGTGAGCGGCTCTACCGCACGTCGTGGTGTGGGTCAGCGAGACCGTACAGCGAAAACCGAACAAGTGCCATACTTTCGGCGAGCGTGACGATGGCGGATTATCGGCCGGACACAGCCCCGCACCGCCCGCTTAGGCTTGGGGGCATGACCGAGAAGACGGCGGCCCGTCCGGCCACTCGCCGAGGCCCGTATGCCAAGAGCGCACAGCGCAGGGCCGAGATCGTCGCCTCGGCGACCGCCGTGTTCGCGGCTCGCGGTTACCGTGGAGGGTCCCTGAGGGAGATCGCCAAGCAACTCGACCTCAGCCTGACCACCGTCGTGCACCACTTTCCCAGCAAGAGCGCGCTCCTCGTGGCCGTCCTCGAGAACGCCGATTCCGCGAGCATCGACTCCTTCGAGGCGGACAGCCGGGGAAAGGGTGTGGCCTACGCGGTCCTGCGGTACATCCGCCGCAACCTGGAAAGACCGGAGATGCTGCGGCTCCTCGCCTTGATGGCCGCGGAGGCCTCGGCTCCCGACCACCCGGCGCACGAGTGGTTCCGTGACAGGTACGAGCGAGTCGTCACCGCTTTCACGACCGCGGTGCGCAGGGACCAGGAGCTGGGGCGTATCGCGAACCGGAGGCATCCCGAGCTGATCGCGGCGGCCCTTGTCGCGATGTGGGACGGCCTCCAACTCCAGTGGCTCATCGACCCGCGGCGTGACCTCCTGGCCGGGATGTCGGCCGGCTTGGAGGACCTGCTGGGCGATCCTGCCGTCGGTGACCGGCGCCCGTAGCAACCAACCGTGCGGCCGGGTCGGCAGCCTGTGGATGATCCAGGCGACCGTCTCACCGGCCTTGGGTATCGCTGCGGTCGTTTTCTCGCCGAACTGGCCGGCGCCCGCACCGCGGTGGTCCCGGCGGGCTGGTCCGCGTCCTGGCCTCCTCATGGTCGCGGCGGCCTTCCCGCGCCCTGCGCCGCGCTCGCCTGGCGGCGTCGCCCCACGAGGATCCGCGTACGGCTTCGGATGGCGGCCCCATGGACCCGGCCGCGCCGACGGAGGGATCGAGGCGCTGAAAACGCCGTGGCCGACGGCCGGTTCACGGGGTGGCGGTTACGGAGGGCTGGGCGATGGGAAGCGGTATGCGCTGGTGACGTACTGAGCCTGGTCGTCGATGGCGTTCTGCCCCCCCGTCCGGCAGGATCCGCACAGGGTTCCCGTGGGCCGCGTACTCCGCCTCCGCCGCGGCCGTCCGGTCACGCCACGCCCGGCCCGGTTCCTCCAACAGACCGGCGCGACTGGGCACTTCACCAGGGACTTGCTCCGCCACTCGCCGGCCACTGTGGTCCAGGCCGACCGGAAGCGTGCGCGAGACGCGCCCGCTGGTTCACGACAGGGTGGAGACCTCACGACGCCGTCGCCCGGTCCCTTCCGTCTGCGGGGATCACCCTCACGTGCAAGGGCTGATCAGGCGACTGACGCCTTCCCCGTAGGTTGCAGCCGGGTCTGCTGACCCTGCTGGTGGTGTTCGGCCCAGCGGACGGCGAGTGGCGCGGTGAGGCCCGTGAGTGCGAACAAGGTACCCACGACGAACCACCCGGGGCGGCCCCAGGTGATGCAGAGCGCGATGAGCAGGCCGGGCCCGAAGGCCTCGGCGAGTCCCGCGCCCAGGCCGAACACTCCCAGGTACTGACCGGTGGCATGTCGTGGGGCCAGAGCGAAGGACACCTCGAAGCCCGCGGCGGAGTGCCACAGCTCACCGACCGTGTGAATCACCACGGCGGTGATGAGCACCGTCGCGGCGACCCACGCCGACACTCCCGCTGACAGCGAGATCATCGAGCACGAGACGAGAAAGGCGACACCCGCTCGACGGTAGGCGAGTCCGCCGGCCGCAGGGGAATCGACACTGCGGCCGGCCCGCACCTGGAACGCGACGACGATGACGGTTCCCGTGAGCATGGTGCCCGAGATGAGCCAGTGCGGGGCGCTGGTGGCGCCCACCAGCCAGAGCGGAATGGCCACGGTGAGCACCTTGAACTGGATGGCCATGATGCCGTCGAGCACGGTGAGCAGCAGGTAGGGGCGGTCCCGCAGGGCGATCCAGCGAGGCCCGCCGGCGGCCGGGACGGGCGTGACCGACGGGAGGAGGACCAGGAGCACCGCGGAGACCACGAAGGCGATCGCGTTGCCGACGGCCATGAGCTGATAGGCGGTGAGGGTGCCCACTTGAACGACCCAGCCGGCTCCTAACGCACCGAGGGAGATGCCGACGTTGGTCACGGCGCGGAGATAGGCCCGGAACTCCTGTGGCCGGTCCCCTCCGTAGTGCCTGATGAGCGGGGAACGGGCCGCCGTGCCGGCCGCCTTGGCCCCGGCGGCCGCGCCGACCGCGAGCACGAACGGCCAGAAGCTGTCCACCAGCACGAAGCCCGACGTGGCCAGCGCCTGGACGACGAGGGTGGCCGCGTAGACGCCACGCGCTCCGTATCGGTCCGCGAGATGACCGACGGCGACGCCCAGGGCCAGCGCTACCAGGCCGGCGATTCCCAGCCCGAGCCCCACCTGGTCCGCGGGGAGATGAACCGCCTCGGTGAAGTACAGCACCCCGGCGGTCAGATAGAGGCCGCTGCCGACGGTATAGACGAAGTTCGAGGCGGCGAGGACACGTTGTGGACCGGTTTCCGGCATCAAGCGGGGCATGACAAAGCTCCACGTCACAGGCAACGGTAAGGACCCGTCAAGTTTGTTGGGTATTACTTCTGTTGGCAAGAGCGTTCGGCGGCCGACAGCGGCGTCCACCTGGACCCCGGTGGCGGTCATCACTTACGCAGGCCGGAAGCCTCCACCTCGGGCAAGCGAACGGGCACCCTCCAGCACTGTCCTGGCGGCGCTCCAGGAAGCTCGCCATGGCCTGAGCAAGGCACGCCCCTAGGAAAAGGGGGATCTGCCAGGGCGATCAACGGAGCAGGGACGAGTACGGTCTCATCCGCATACGGACGCCCGGCGCGGGACATCATGGGACACGATGGACGCGGTGTCGGACGCGACGGGAAGGTGCGGGAAGTGACTCCACCGTCGGCGGCGGGTGACACCGGCCGGCCGGACCTGCGGCCGGATCCGGAATCCGTCACCAGCGTCTCCGAACCCGGTTACCAGCTACGCCTGTTGCGCCTCTCGGCGGGCGCACCCACCCCGCGCCAGATGGCGGCCTCGGCCGCCGCAAGTGGCACTCCCCTTCCCCGGACCGCCATCAGCGACGCCATGCCGGGCCGGCATCCGACCGGTCTGAGCACCGTCCTGGCGTTCGCGTCGGCCTGCGGATGGCCCGCGGGCCGACATCTTCCGCGGGGCGCCCGGGACTCCCCGGCAGTTGCGGTACGCAGGAAGTCTTCAACTTGCCGCCGAGCGCCTGACCTGCTTCCTGAGCCGCTACCAGCCGACCTGCGGGTCGGCGCATGGCCAGGCCCGCCACAGTCCCTTTTCTTGAGCGCACGATCCAGATAAGTTACGGTGGGATCATGGCAAGGACCCGGGAGTTCGACACCGAGGCGGCGGTGAGCCGCGCGATGGAGCTGTTCTGGACGCGCGGCTACGAGGCCACCTCGGTGCGCGACCTGACTCGGCACCTGGGGCTCGGGCAGGGATCCTTGTATGCCGCGTTCGGCGACAAGGAGGGCCTGTACCGAGCGGCACTGGAGCACTACCGCACCACCCTCGCGGCGGCCGCCCTGCGCAGCCTGGAGGAGGGGGAGGACGCCCGGTCGGCGATCCGCACGATGCTGGTCGAGCGGGTCCGGATCGCCGTGGAGGACGACGGCCGGGGCTGCCTGGCGGTCAACGCCGCCTGCGAGCGCCTGCCGGAGGATGCGGCGACCCGGCGCACCGTGCGCGACATGCAGGACGCCAGCCGGGAGGCACTCGCCGAAGTGCTGCGGGTGGCGACGGAGCGGGGCGAGATCGCGGCGCGGCACGACCCGCACACCCTCGCCGCCTTCCTCGTCACCTTCCTCAACGGACTGCTGGTCTCATCGAAGATCACGCCGGACGTCCGCACCCTCGAACCCCTCGTGGAGGTCGCGCTGGCCGCCCTCGACTGACTTTTTCATGCCCGCAATCTGTATCAGTCGATCCATAAAAGTCAGCCGGTACCCGCGCGGGCGCGGGTACCGGCGACGCCGCCCTGCTCCATCGAGAATTCCGGAGGACCCGTGCCCGCCACATCCATCCCGAGTGCGCCCGCTCGCGGCGGAGGCCGGACTCCTGGTCCGCCGGATCCGGCGTCCACACGATCGCCGGCACGCACACCGGCATCGTGGCCTTCGCCCGCGTACGTCGCCGACTTGCCTGACCCCTACGCCGCACCCCGCACCCTCGTCGAGGACCCGCCGCCCGCCACCACCACAGCCGGCCCGCTCTCCGCCCGTGCCGTCGCCGCACCGGTCGCCGACAGGACCCGCACCGCCGGAACAGAGATCGCCCACGACGGCACCACCACCCGCGTCGACCTCGGCCTTTCCGCTGCCCGGACAACCGCGGACGGCACCGAACCGAGCCGTCCGGTGACCCTCGCCGACCCTGCGCAAGCCCACTGACACCGCAATCGCCAAGTACGTCAGAAAGGTTGAGAAACATGATGTCCGACCATGACGGAACGCCCGTCCGCACCGGCCGAACCGCCGTCAACGGAACGAGCCTGCACTACCGCACAGCCGGGTCCGGCCCCGCGGTGGTGCTCCTGCACGGCGTACCCAAGACCAGCTACCACTGGCGCCACCTCGTCCCGAAGCTGACGCCCCACCACACCGTCGTCGTCCCGGACCTTCGCGGTCTCGGCGACTCCGCCCGCCCCTCGGACGGCTACGACTCCGCGACGATGAGCGACGACATCGCCGAGCTGATGACCCACCTCGGACACGAGACATACGCCGTGGCGGGCGAGGACTGGGGAGCGGTGATCGGCTACCAGCTCGCCGCCCGCCACCGCGACCACGTCACCGCTCTCGTGTTCGCCGAGGCCCTCTTCCCCGGATTCGGCTTCGAGGACCACACAGCCCTCACTCCCGAGAACGTCTCCAGCGGCATGCACCTGTGGCACCTGGGCTTCTACTTCCAGCCGGACATACCCGAGATGCTGATCGCCGGACACGAGCGCGAGCTGATCACCTACATGATCAAGTACGAGCGCAGCCACCCCGACAGCGCCACCCCCGACGCGGTCGACGAATACGTGCGCTGCTACTCCATGCCGGGTGGCATCCGCGCGATGCTCTCCATCTACCGGGCCATGCTCGTCGACGCCGAACAGAATCGGCGGACCGCGCAGAAGAAGCTGGACATCCCGGTCCTGGCCCTCGGCGGATCCGCGTTCATCGGCGACCGCAACGAGTCCCAGATGCGGCTCATGGCCCACGACGTCACCGGACACACCTTCGACGCCGGCCACGACCTCGCAGAGGAAGTACCCGACGAGATGGCCGACGTCCTCCTGCCGTTCCTGGCCACGCACCAGTAACCGCACCCGGCCGCCGAGGCCGGCGATCCGAAGCGGCCCGGCACGGCGAGGGCGCCCCGCGGCTGAAACGAACGACCTGGTTCGGCACAGCCACGGGGGCGCCCTCAGCAACTGCGCGGAGGACGCGTCGGCGCCCACCCTCAGGGCATCGCCTCGGCCATGACTCCACCGCCCGGCAGATCGACTCCGCCGTCGGTCTGGCGATTCTGGTCGCCATCACCATCGCCATCGCCGACTCCGGCCTCCGCACCGCGACCGGCCCCGACCTCTCCCCCTGCCCGCGCACCGCAGGTTTGACCGCCGCCGCCCTCACCAACGACCGGGACCGACGGGACGCGTACGGTCCGGGCATGGAGCGCGGGAGCAGCGACGTGCACTCACCACACGCTCGGGGTGATCACTTCCAGATGGATGCCAGTCGCCAGGCCCGCAGGCCGGTGAGTTCGGCGGTGCCGTTTTCGGCGAAGACGTCGACACCGGTACCGGCGGGATCGGGGAAAATCTGGTCTGTGAGAACGACTTGTTCGCCGCGTGCGTTCTCGGCGTAGACCTCGACGGACGAGGCGTCGACGAGGACATGCAGGCGCAGGGACTTGCCGTCGAGAGCCAGCGGGGCGTGTTCGGTGCTGGAGAAGGTGGGGTCGAAGTCGGTCGCGCCTGAGCCGGTGCGGTCCAGGTAGACCTCGCCGGTGCTGGTGTCGTACCCGATCCGGGTGCGCTGTCCCGCGCCCGTTCGGACGTCCAGGCCGAAGCGGTCGGCGGTGCCCGGGGTGAGGTCGGCCTTGAGCTCCAGGGCGCTGCCGGACACATCGAGCGCGGTGGTGCCGTTGGTGACGGTCCTGGCCGGGACGTCGGCCACGGAACCGCGGAGGGTTTCCAGTTCGCCGACCGGCTGCTGGACCAGCTGGGTCCTGCCGTTCACGGTCCGCAGGGCCAGCTGGCGGGGGAAGGTGTCGGCGCTGCGCCAGGGGCTGGTGGGGATGCTCCCGCCGTAGTTCCAGCTGTTCATCCAGGCGATCATGACGCGTCGGCCGCCGGGGACGTCGTTGAAGGAGTTGGCGGCGTAGAAGTCCTGGCCGTAGTCGAGCCAGTGGGCGCGCTGGGTGGTGGACAGTGCGGGCTTGTCGGCGGCGGTGAACTGGTCGGCGAGGACGTGTCCCCAGCCGCCGCTGTTGGCGTCGACGATCTGGAGCTGGACCTGTTTGCCCTTGTAGGCGGTGGTGTTGAAGGAGGCCCAGTCCAGGTTCTCGGAGTTGGCGCCGGTGGCGCTCTGCACGATCTCGCCGTCGACGAGGAGGTTGACGCCGGTCTCGTCGGAGTGGGGCTTCGCCCGGGTGTCCGAGAGGACGAACTGGTCGACGTTGAGGTGACCCCAGCCGCCGGTGTTGGCGTCCACGACCTTGATCTGGGCCTGTTCGCCCCGCAGATCGGACAGGTCCCAGGAGGCCCAGTTCAGAGCCTCGGCGTTGGCGCCGGTGGCGGAGCGCACCACCTTGCCGTCGACGACGAGTTCTACGGCTGTGGGGGCGTCGGAGCTCGCGGCGTGGTAACCGCCGCCGATGAGGAAGTCCAGGTACCTCCTGTCGATGGTGAAGGTCGGTGAGGTCAGGGTGCCGGTGGTGGCGTCGCCGTTCAGGTAGCTGTTGGCGAGTCCGCCTCCGAGATAGCCGGAGACCTGTTGCTGGTTGGGGAGGGTTCCCTGTGCCGGTCCGGCGCCGAAGGCATCGCCCGTGGTGGTCCAGTCGCCGATGGGGCTGGTGTAGGTGCTGTCCTCGAAGTCGGCGAGCGTTTCGCCGGTGGGTGCCGGCTCGTCGCCGAGGATGTCGCCGGACCGGTACGGGTGGTTGCCGCCGCCGACCTTGAAGTTGATGTAGTTGCTGGTGGCGGTGAACTCGGGCGAGGTCAGCGTGCCGGTGGAGGCGTCGCCGCCGTGGAAGCTGTCGGCGAAGGCCTTTCCGTCGGAGCCGGTGACCGGACTCTGGCCGTCCAGCGCCCCGGTGGCCGGCGCGGTGCCGAACGCGCCTCCGGTGGCCGTCCAGTCGCCGAAGGAGCTGGACTCGAAGTCCTGCAGCACGGTGCCGCTCGGCGGGGTGTAGGCGCCGCTGTCGTCGGCGGTGAACTTCTCGCCGTCGAAGTCTCCGACGAAGTACTGGGCACCGGAACCGCCCGCGATGGCACCGGGGTTGAGGTTGACCGCCAGCACCCACTTGGTCTTCTTCGGGTTGCCGTCCACGGGCAGCGGGAACAGGTCCGGGCACTCCCACACCCCGCCGGTCGCGCCGGCCGGACCGAAGTCGCTCAGGTGGGTCCAGTGCTTGAGGTTCGAGGAGCTGTAGAAGGAGATCTTGTGCTGGTCGGCGAGGGCGACGGCCATCAGCCAGCTGTGGGTGGGGGCGTACCAGAAGACCTTCGGGTCACGGAAGTTGACGGAGCCCAGGTCGAGGACCGGGTTGCCGGAGTACTTGGTCCAGGTGGTGCCGCCGTCGGTGCTGTACGCCAGCGACTGCCGCTGGACGCCGGTGGACTTCACCAGGCTGGTGTAGACGGCGACCAGCGGCGGGTCGGCCCTGGTCCCGAACCCGGTGGTGTTGTCCTTGTCCAGCACCACGCTGCCGGAGAAGACCATCTCGTTGTCGTCCTGGGGGATGGCGACGGGGAGTTGCTTCCAGTGGACGAGGTCGGTGCTGACCGCGTGGCCCCAGGACATGTTGCCCCAACTGTTGCCGGACGGGTTGTACTGGAAGAACAGGTGGTACCGGCCCTTGTACCAGATCAGGCCGTTGGGGTCGTTCATCCAGTTCTGGGCCGGGGTGAAGTGGAACTGGGGACGGTACCGCTCGTGGTGGAGCGGGTCGGCGGCGGCCGGTGTGGCGGCGAGCAGGCCCAGTCCGGCAAGGACGGTCAGGGCCGTGAGAAGTCTGCGGCGGGGACGGGCGGTTGTGGACATGGCGCTCCTTCTGCGGGGATCGGGGGGTGCGCGTGGGGGGCGTCCTGGGTGGCGGTGCCGCGGACGGGCCCCTCGGGGGCAGCGAGACTCCACGCCTGGACCGTGAAGTCGACGGCTCGGGCCTGCAGCGACCATGCGGCGTCGGAGACCGGGTAGAGACGCAGGGTCAGGGCTTCTCCGGTGCTGAGGAAGAGTTCGAGGACGGACCCGTCGACCACGATGCGCAGTTCGACCGGTGCTCCGGGTCGGGCCGCCGGGCAGGGGATGCGGTAGGTGCCGCCCACGGCCCGGGGGTCGCGGGAGGCGTGTGAGCGGTCGACGACCACGTCGCCGGCGACGGTGTCGACGGTGACGTCCAGGTGTTCGCTCCCGTCGGCGGAGGTGACCAGCCGGAGGCCGCCCGGCCGGCCTGGCGAAGGGGTGAGCCGGGCGGTGAGGTCGAAGGTGGTGCCGACGTCGCCGAGTACGGCCGCATCGGCCCGGGCGCGCCCGGTGGCGTACAGGAGTTGCTCGTCACGCAGTCCGGCGACTTCCCGGGCGGGCCGCTGGTGGACGGTGCCGTCGGCCGCGAGGGTGATCTCGCGTGGGAGGGTGAGCAGCCCCGCCCAGCCCGCCTCTCGTGCCCAGGTGGGTTCGCGGGCTTCCCACGACCATGCCCACAGCAGCCATCGACCGTCCGGGGCCCGCAGGAGTGCGGGGGCGTAGAAGTCCGGGCCGTGGTCGAGCCGGACAGGTGCCGAGGAGTGGAAAGTGCCGTCGGGGGTCTCACGGCCGGGGTAGGCGGCGGTGGCCTGGGGACCGGCATCGGTGTCCCAGGTGCTGACGATCAGCAGGCCCTGCCGTCCCGCGCCGTCGGGTGTCGGCCAGAAGGCGTACTGGGGGCACTCCCAGCCGACGCCGGTGTCGGTGCCGCCGGGCAGCGGCCTCGGGGCGTCGGCGGCGAACGGGCCTCGGTGCTGCCAGTTGTCCAGGTCCGCCGACTCGTACAGCTGGGCGGCACCCCGGCCGTCGGCGAGGGCCGAGCCGACCAGCATCCGCCAGCGGCCGTCCTGCTGCCAGACGTAGGGGTCGCGGTACATGGTGGTGTGGGCGGGTGGCTGCGGGATGAGCAGCTCCGGCCGCTTGGTCCAGGTGTGGCCGCCGTCGTGCGATTCGGCGGTGGTGACCGGTTGCCACCAGCGGCCGGTGCGGTTGGCGGAGTAGAAGGCCACCAGCCGGCCGTCGAGGGAGACGGCGTTGCCGGAGAAGCAGCCGTCGGCGTCGTCGCCGCCCGGGGTGGGGGCGAGGGCGACCGGGAGCTGTTCCCAGGTGACCAGGTCGCGGCTGCGGAAGTGGCCCCAGTGGATGTCGGCGTGCTGCGGGCCGTGCGGGTTGTACTGGAAGAACACGTGGTAGTGACCGTCGTGGAAGACCAGTCCGTTGGGGTCGTTGATCCAGTTGCGCGGCGGCCGCAGGTGCACGGCGGGCAGGTGGGGGTCGGCGGACGGCGTGGACACACGGGGCCTTTCGAAGGGTGCGCGAGGCACAGGGGGTGGCGGAGGAAGTGGGGGCGGGCGCGGACCCGGCGGGACTCAGCCCTTGACGCCGCTGGAGGCGATGCTGCTGACGAAGGCCCGCTGGAAGGCCACGAACAGCGCGAGCACCGGCACAGTGATCATCGACGAGTAGGCCATGATCTGGCCCCAGGAGGGCTTGAGCTGGACGAAGTAGTCGATGCCGACCATGACCGGCCGCAGTTCCTCGCTCTGGACGACCATCAGCGGCCACAGGTACTGGTTCCACATCGGCAGGAAGGCCAGGATGGCCACCGTGGCGATCGCCGGGCCGGACAGCGGCATGACGATGCGCCGGTAGATCCCGAACCAGCTCGCCCCGTCGATGACCGCCGCTTCGTCGAGTTCCTTGGGAATGCTCTGGAAGTACTGGTGGAACAGGAAGATGAAGAGGGCGTTGCCGACGAACGGCAGGATCTGCACCTGATAGGTGTCCAGCCAGCCTTCGGTCACGACGAGCCGTCCGCCCTCCATCTGCAGCCAGGGCAGTTTGTTCACCCACCAGACCATCGGCAGGGCGAAGGTCTCGAACGGCACGATGAGTGTCGCGATCACGGCGGTGAGGACGATCTTCTTGCCGCGCCACCGCATCCGGGACAGGGCGAATGCCGCAAGAGAGTTGATGAAGACGCTCAGCGCCACGGTGATGGCGGAGATGCCGATGGAGTTGACCAGGAACCGGATGGCGGGCACCCGGTCGAAGACACCGGTGTAGTTGTCCAGAGACAGGTGGCCGACGGGCAGGAACGCCTTGATGCCGTCCAGGTCGGCGAAGATCTGCTCGTCGGGCTTGAGTGACGACACCAGCATGAAGACGATCGGGAAGGCGAAGAACAGCGCGAGGGCGATGCGTGCCGTCTGAAGGACGATCCGGCGCGGAGACGGCCTCAGGCGGCGTCCCTGACGTGCAGGGGCAGGGGATACGGAGGTCATGTCAGTCCTTCTCCCGGGTGAGGAAGCGTTGGACGAGGGAGACGGCCAGTACCAGGACGAAGAAGACGAGGGAGATCGCGGACGCGTATCCGGTCTGCTGCTGGCTGTATCCACTGCGCACGGCCTGGTAGACGACCGTGCTGGTGGAGTCCAGGGGGCCGCCTTGTGTCATCACGTTGACCTGTGTGAACAGGGCGAACGCGCTGATGGTGATGGTGATGAGCACGAAGGTGCGGGTGGCTTTGAGGCCGGGCCAGGTCACGTGGCGAAAGCGCATCCAGCGGGTGGCCCCGTCCATGTCCGCCGCCTCGTACAGGTCCTGGGGGACGGTCTGGAGGCCGGCCAGCCAGATGATCATGTGGAAGCCGACGCCCTGCCAGACGGACATGCCGATGATGGCGGGCATCGACGTGGACGGGTCGTTCAGCCAGTCCGGTCCGTGCACGAGGCCGAGGGTGACGTGGGAGATGATCTCGTTGACCAGCCCGGTCTTCTGGTACAGCAGCGTCCACAGGATGGAGACGACGACCATCGAGGTGACGACCGGGAGGAAGTAGACGGTCCGGAAGAAGTTGACGCCCTTCACCTTGGCGTTGACGAGCAGCGCGAGCACCAGAGCCAGGCCGCCCTGCAACGGGACGACGGCGACGGCGAAGTAGAACGTGTTGCGCAGCGACGTGTAGAACAGCGGGTCGTCCAGCAGGGTGCGGAAGTTCTGCAGGCCGGTGAACTGGGCCGGGACCGGGGACACCAGGCGGGCGTCGGTGAAGGCCAGGGCGAAGGTCAGCACCACCGGGATGACGATGAACATCACCAGCAGGAAGACGGCGGGGCTCACCATGCCGAGTGCGGCGAGGCTCTCCCTGCGCCGTGCGCGGCGGCGTGGGCGTGTCGCACGTTCGGTGGGTGGGGCGTCAGCGGCGCCCGATCGGGTGGACATTGACGACATGGTGGTAGTCATGGGACATCCAGGCAGGTACATGCCCCGGCGGAGGCGGAGGGGAGGAACCGCGTCCGCCGGGACGGGCGGACGCGGTCAGCTGCCGGTGGAGTAGTGACTGGTCGACAGGTTGTTGTCGATCTGACCCACGGCTTGGTCGAGGGCGCCCTTCACATCGGCGCCGGCCAGGATGTCCATGGCCGTCTTGGAGAACACCGTGGAGATGTAGGGGTAGGCCGGGGTGACGGGCCGGACCACCGCGAACTTCTGTGCTTCCTTCAGGAAGACATTGAACTGCCCGCCCGTTTCGTAGCCCTTGACCTGCTGCGCCGCCGCCGTGGTGGCAGCGATGGTGCCGGTGGCTCTGGCGAAGTCCACGAAGTACTTCGTCTGCCGGGAGAAGTTCAGATACGCCTGGGCGCCTTCCTTGTTGGAGCAGGTCGAGCTCATGCCCCACTGCCAGGAGGCTCCGCCGATCTTCGGTCCGTCGCCGAAGTCGACCGGCGGGAGGATCGCCAGGTCGCTGCCGAACTTGTCGACGTTGGCCTGGCCCGACCAACTGCCGTCCCACTGGATGGCGGTCTTGCCGTTGCGGAAGTCGTCGCCGGGGCTCTTGCCGGACTTCTGCGGCGCGTAGCCCTTCGTGACCAGCGAGCGGAACCACTTGCCCCACTCGACAGCCTTGTCGCCGTTGAGCGCGCCTTTGGCGCTCTTGTAGGCGGAGCGGTCGATCAGGTCGCCGCCGAAGCTCTGCAGCATCGGGGAGTAGGCATACGGCCACCATTCGCCGGGGTCACCCGTGCCGAGGTCCAGCGCGTTGGTGAACCCGCCGCCCGCCTTGATCTTGGCGAGCGCGGCCATGAACTCGGTCCTGGTCCAGGGCTTGTCGAGGGTGGGGACGCGGATGCCGTACTTCTTCAGGACCGACTTGCGGGAGTACAGGGTCAGCGCGACGTCGTAGAAGCCGGACGCGTAGGTCTTGCCCTGGTACGTGCCGACCGTGCTGGGCAGCTGGTCCTTCACCGCGACTTGGCCCTTGGACAGATCCAGCGGCGCGAGGTACCCGCCCCAGGCCCAGTTCGGGACGTTGGGTCCGTCGACGTCGAGGACGCACGGCAGCTTCTTCGCGGCGGCCGCGGCCACCACCGAGTCGTTGTAGGAACCCTGCGGGAACGCCTGGATCCTGACCTTGTACTTGCTCTGGCCGGCGTTGAAGTCCTTGACGATCCGCTTCACGACGCCGTACTCGGCGGCATTGCCGGCGTTGTGCGTCCACAGGGTCAGGGTGTTGCCGTCGGCGCCTGACGAGCCGGTGCTGCCAGCACCGCCGCAGCCGGCCACGAGCACCGCCGCGGCAAGGGCGGCTATGCTCGACACCGCGAGGCGCCTGGTTCTCGATTCCACTGGGTTCCTCCAATTTCACTGGGCACGGTCCTGGCAGACCGCGCCGGCGGCCGGTAGTGACGGCCGCCTGTATCGGTGGTGCTTCGCCGCCGCGAGGTCAGAGTCGGGGCGGCGAAGCGACCGATGCCCGTGCCACCAGCGGGCAGGGCAGCATCTCCTGAGCGGCCGGAACGGTCCCCTGGTCCGGCGCGCCCGTGAGCGCGAGCAACTGTGCGACAGCCCGCGCTCCCATCTCGTAGTGCGGCAGGGCCACGGTGGTCAGTCCGGGGAACAAGCCGTCACAGATCAGTTCCTGGTTGTCGAACCCGATCACCGACAGGTCGTCGGGGATCGACAGCCCCAGTTCGGCGGCGGCGCGGTAGACGCCCATCGCCACCCGGTCGGCGAAACAGAACACCGCGGTGGGTCGCGCCTGTGCCCGCAGCAGTCGGAGTGCCGCCCGGTACCCGCCGGCCGCGTCGGTGGTCTCCCTCACCACAAGCCGCGGGTCCTCGGCGATGTCCGCCTCGGCCAGGGCGTGCCGGTAGCCCTCCAGGCGTCCGTGGGTGGCCGGGATGTCGTCGACGTTGTTGATGAAGCCGATCCGGCGGTGGCCGTGGCGGGTCAGCTCGCGCACCGCCGTCAGACCGCCCAGGACCTCGTCCGGTACGACGGAGGGCACGTCGGGGTCGTCCGAGCGTGCGTCCAGCAGCACCGTGGGGAACGACCGCAGCCGCTGCGGCACCTGAACGACCCGGTGGTACATCGACGCGTACAGCACGCCGTCGACCTGGCGCTGAAGCAGCAGGTCGATCTCCTTGCGTTCCAACTCCGGATCACCGCCGGTATTGAGCATGAGCAGGAGGAGGTCATGTTTCGCCGCCTCCTCCTGCGCCCCCAGGATGATCCGCCCGGCGTGGGGCGTGGTGGCGATCTGGTCACTGACGAAGCCGATCGTGTTCGACCGCTTCAGCCGCAACCCCCGCGCCAGTCCGTTGGGCGCGTACCCCAGCTCCCGGGCCGCTTCGAGCACCCGCTGCCGGGTTTCCGCGTTGATGCGCTTGCCCTCGACCGCGTTGAGGATGTGGGAGACGGTCGTGGCCGAGACACCGGCGGCTGCCGCCACGTCCTTGATCCCGATCCGCCCGCCCATGTGATGCCCAATCGTTTTGGCAAGTGAGTGCGGGATGAGATTGCGCTCCGCGAGGCGCGCCTGTCAACGGCTAGTAACGAACTCGTGGCCAAGCAATTTCGACGCGGAGCGGATACGAGGACCGTCGCCCCTGACCGGGGAGGCGGCAACTGAGCGAACGGAGCCCGCAGTTCGGCGACGACTGCCGCGCCGACGGAGCCGCAGTCCGGCGACGGCTGCCGCGCCGACGGAGCAGTCGGCGGCGCGTCCCGCGCGCCCGCCCAACCACCCCACCACCACGGCCTTCGACGGTTGCCGGACGCCCACTTGCCTGGACGACGCCGAGGTCGCCACCATCCGATCGAGACGCCTTCTCGCGGCCTCAACGCGGCCCCAACGAGGCCGTCGAGGGCCTGACGAAGGCATGCGCGACGCTCTCACCGGTTCGGGAACGGTCTCGAACCCGCCCGCAGCGGATTCCCCACCAGCGCGCGGCGGCTCCACCCGCCCTCGGGACGACCCCAGTGGCCCGTGGCCGCAGGTGGGCCTGCTGTACGCGGGGCCCGAACCCTGCGGTACGGGGAGCAGGGCCGAGGTGCTCCCGCACTGCGTCCGCGTGGCCGTCCGGGCCGAGCAGTACCACCGGGTACGAGTGCCGTCGACGTGCTTCGACGACGGCAGCCGATCGGCGGATCCGGTGCCCCGCCGAGCAGTTGTGGCTCAGCCGCGTGGTCCCGCGCCGTGCAGGAGCGTGTCGATGACGAGTGCGGCCAGTGCGTCCGGATCCGGTGCGGCAGGGTCCTGGTCCGCGCCGGGCTTGTTGAGGGCTTCGCTGAGGAGGGCGTAGTACACCTGCCGCGTCCACTCCAGGTCCGCGTCGGGCGCGAGCAGCCCCTCACCCTGCGCGCGGGTCAGGAGTTCGACGGTGTGAGCGTCGATCTCGGCCCAGAGGGCGGCTGCGGTGCTGGTGTGGGGCGTCGCGTGGCTGAGGGTGAAACGCCAGGCGCTCTTGACCCGCAGTACGTTCGCGGTCACCCGGTACAGCGCCACGAGCGCGGGAGCGGAGTCGGGCCGGGCTTCCTCGATGGCGTCGATGAGCTGCTGCTTCGCGGAGACGGCGAGCGCCTCCAACAGCGCCTGCCGGTTCGCGAACCGGCGGTGCACCGTGATCCTGGTCAGCCCCGCCGCCTCGGCGATCTGCTCCATGGAGGCGCCGGCGTCCTCGGCGAGGACCCGCTCGGCCGCCTCCAGAATCGCGCGCACACTGCGCTCGGCATCCGCCCGCAGTGCTCGGCCCATGTCTGTCTCCCGTCTCGTTCCCTACGTGCCCCCTTGTAGAGGATACGTGAACGCTACCGGTATCCCAATAACTGATTCTTTCATGTTGCCAATGCAGCTCTATCTGATACGTTGATGAAACCGATCAGGAAGCACGCCACGTCGGCACGACGACTGACGGCGAGAGGTCACCTCCGACGAGCAGCGCCCGCGGTTCGACGCTCGACTCGACAGGTGCGACCGAACGCAACCGGAAGTCAGGGCGACATCGGCTCGCGCGACCCCACGACAGTCCACAACACACGACCGTCCACAACGCACGACAGGTTCACCACGCCGGGGCAAGCCCGGCCCGACCCAAGGAATTGTCATGCCCTCGACCAAACTTCGTACCCGTGTCTCCCGGCGCACCGCCGTCGCACTGGCCACCATGTCGGTCGTCGCTGCCGTCGTCGGCACGGCGCCGAGCGTGGCGACCGCCGTGAGCGACAGTTCGGGCGTCACACGCCACGCGGTCGCCGAGAAGCAGAACACCGAGAGCGCCGCCACCGCCCCCAACCTGCGCGTGAAGGCCGCCAACGGCGTCACCTACCAGTACCGCCGGTTCGGCCACCCCAGTGCCGGCAGCGTGCCCCTGGTCTTCCTCCAGCACTTCCGCGGCACCCTCGACAACTGGGACCCCAAGCTCATCGACACCATCGCCGCCGAGCGCGAGGTCATCCTCGTCGACAACGTCGGCGTCGGCGGCTCCACCGGCACCACCGCCAGCACCGTCCAGCAGATGGCCCTGGACGCCATCGACTTCATCGACGCCCTCCAGCTGCCCCGCTACGACGTGCTCGGCTTCTCCCTCGGCGGCGAGGTCGCCCAGGAGGTCGCCCTGCGCCGCCCCTGGCAGGTCCGCCGCGTCGTCCTGGCCGCCACCGGCCCCCAGGGCGGAGTGGACCAGCGCGCGACCGACCCCGACATCCTGCGCAGGACCCTGAAGGACAACCCCGGCCCCGAGGACTTCCTCTTCCTCTTCTTCAAGGACACCGCCTCCAGCCAGGCCGCGGGAGGCGAGTTCCTGCAACGCCTCGGGCAGCGCACCGCCGACCCCGACGCCCCCGCGAGCCTCGCGACCCGCGACCGTCAGCTCACCGCGTGGTCCGACTGGGGCATTCCCGACAAGTCCAAGCTGGTCCGCCTGAACGCCCTCTTCCAGCCCGTCCTGGTCGCCGACGGCGAGAGCGACATCCTCATGCCCGCCAAGAACTCCCGCCTGCTGGCCAAGTACCTCCCCAACGCCCGGCTGAGCATCTATCCGAACGCCGGCCACGGGTTCCTCTTCCAGTACTCCACCCAGTTCGGCAAGCAGGTGAACGCCTTCCTCGACCGCTGACAGCCCTTCCGACGCGAGAGGGTCACCGACGGCACGCGTCGTGACGGCTGATCCAGCCCCGCACCGCCGGAGCCGAGCCCGGCGGTGCGGGAGAGCGCGGCTCCCGGCGAACGGCGGCCCCGGATCCCGCCGGCCGTCCGCCCGCTCTTGCCGATCGCTTGCCGAGTGTGCGGATACTCGGCAAGCGATCCGCCGTTTCGGATCGCCTCGCGAACCCTTACCCCGCGGAGTTCCCCCTTGGCCGACCGCGCCGTACGCCGCCGCCGTCAAGCGTTGTTCCTCTTGTTCTTTCTTCCAGGCATCGCCATGTCGTCCTGGGTCACACGCACCCCGGATGTCCGCGATCAACTGCACTTGTCCACCGGGCAGATGGGGCTGGTCCTGTTCGGCCTGTCCGTCGGTTCCATGATCGGCATCCTGTGTTCCGGCCGCTTCGTCTCCCGGTTCGGCACCCGGCCGGTCATCGCGCTCGGCACTCTCCTGATCATCGTCGGCACGGTCGTCATCGGTGTGGGCAGCGCCGTGGCGTCGGCGCCCCTGGTCACCGCAGGACTGTGCCTGTTCGGTGCGGGCATGGGCGGCGGCGAAGTGGCGGTCAATGTGGACGGCGCCGACGTGGAGCGCATCACCGGGACCGTGGTGCTCCCCACGCTGCACGGCTGCTTCAGCCTGGGCACGGTCATCGGGGGTTCGGCCGGGATGGCGGCCACCGCCGTCGCGTTCCCCGTCCCATGGCACCTGGCCGTGGTCGCCCTGGTCGCCACAGGGATTCTGGTCCACGCCCTGCGTGCCGTTCCCACCGGGATCGGCATCAGCGCCGCGCCCCCGTCGCCGTCGACGCCGGGGGCGGGGTCTGAGGCTGGGGCTGGGGCCGGATCTGGATCTGGATCTGGATCTGGATCTGGATCTGGGAAACGGTCCAAGCCGCAGGTGTGGAAGGACCGGAAGCTGCTGCTGATCGGCGCCATCGTGCTGGCCATGGCGCTGGCCGAGGGCGCCGCCAACGACTGGCTGCCGCTGCTCATGGTCGACGGCCACGGCCTTGACGCCGCGATGGGATCGCTCGTCTTTGTCGGGTTCGCGGCGGCGATGACCCTGGGGCGCTTCAGCGGCGGGTTCTTCCTCGGTCGTTTCGGGCGGGCCGCCGTCGTGCGCGCGAGCGCCGTCTCCGGTGCCGTCGGGCTCCTCCTCGTCATCTTCTCCGACAACACTGCCGTAGCGGCAACAGCCGTGCTCTTCTGGGGACTTGGGGCTTCTCTCGGCTTCCCGGTGGCCCTGTCGGCGGCGGGCGACTCGGGCCCCGACCAGACCGCCCGCGTCTCGCTGGTCGCCATCATCGGCTACGTCGCCTTCCTCGTCGGGCCGCCCGCACTCGGCTTCCTGGGCGACCACTACGGGCTGCGCTCGGCGATGGTGGCGGTTCTGGTGTTCGTCGCCTCCGCCATCCTCATCGCTCCCGCCGCCGACACCCGCGACCGCACCGCCGCCGCGGCGGACGTGGCCCAGTACCCGCAAACCAGCACAAAGCCCGCAGGGCAATGCCAAGGAGACCGCTCCTGAGCCCTGCCGGGCCAGCACCCGCACACGCTCAAGACGCCACCGGCAGGCCGGACGACCGATCCGGACGGCCGTTGCATCCGGGTCGCCGGACCACGCACACCACCCTCTCCGCGGCACGGCGAAGAGGACGCGCCGACTGGCCCTGACGGGCACCCCGGGCCAGGTCCGCACCCGCGCACACGGGACCTCTTCGAGCCGGGCGTCGCGACCGCCACCCCCAGTTCGGTCGACGCCCAGTTCGGTCGACGCCCAGTTCGGTCGACGCCCAGTTCGGTTCGACCCCCAGCCCGGTCGCCCCCACTGCCGGTCCGCGCCCGCCGGTCCGGCCGGCGTCCTGTGACAGGAGCGGGCGAGCAACGCGCCGCGGCTCGACGCCGGCCTGACGCTCGCGACTTCTCGGCGAGGCCCCGCCCGGCGAAACCCCTGCCCTGCGGCATCGATCCGCCTCTTGACCCTCCGCAGAAGATACGGCGACGCTACGGATAGAGGATTAATTGATGCTTCGATGTTGCTTCTACCTTAAAAGTTGATACATTAGTGAAACCGATTGAGGGTCGCCGGAAGCGGCCCCCTCCACGGCGACCAAACGCGATCCCATGAGTCAGGAGTCCGAAATGGCGACGACAACACGACCGGTAGCCCTCGTCACGGGTGCGTCCTCCGGCATCGGAAAGGCAGCCGCGCTCGCGCTGGCCGCAGCGGGCTACGACGTGGTCGGCACCAGCCGCGACACCGCGCACGTCACCCCCCTGAAAGGAGTGACCTTCGTCGACCTCGACGTGACCAGCGA
The DNA here is from genome assembly GCA_000720805.1 of Streptomyces violaceoruber. GTDB lineage: Bacteria > Actinomycetota > Actinomycetes > Streptomycetales > Streptomycetaceae > Streptomyces > Streptomyces cellulosae_A. The sequence continues at coordinate 46,007 of JODI01000024.1, read as the reverse complement.
CGATTCGGTGACCGCGGCGGTCGGAAAGGTGATCGACCGGTTCGGGCGGATCGACGTGCTGGTCAACAACGCCGGCATCGGCTCGGCGGGGGCCGCCGAGGAGAGCTCCGCCGCTCAGGCGCAGGGCCTTTTCGACATCAACGTCTTCGGCGTCATCCGCACGACGAACGCCGTCCTGCCGTACATGCGTGCCCAGCGCAGCGGACGCGTCATCAACATCTCGTCCATCGTCGGGTTCATGCCGCAGCCCTACATGGCGGTCTACGCCGCCTCCAAGCACGCCGTCGAGGGCTACTCGGAGTCCGTCGACCACGAGGTCCGCGAGTACGGCGTCCGCGTCCTGCTCGTCGAACCGGCCTGGACCAACACCGCGTTCGACGCGGCCAGCGTGCGGCCCGACCGGCCCCTGGAGGTCTACGCCAAGCAGCGGCACGTCTTCGAGGAGTACATGGCCGGCGCGGTCAAGGACGGCGACGACCCGGCCGTCGTCGCCAAGGAGATCGTCGCGGCGGCGACCGACGCCAAGCCGAAGCTGCGCTACACCGCCGGCGCCATGACCGGACGCGTCCGCACCATGCGCCGCATGGTCCCTTCCGGAATCTTCGACCAGCAGCTGCGCAAGCTCAACCGCCTGCCCGCCGTCTGACGCCCGTCCCGCGCAACAGAAAGCGAAGCCCGCCATGAGCACCTATCTGGCAGACACGGCCGAGGACCTCACCGTGGACGGTCGCTCCGCGACGTTCACCTACCGGCGCATCGGCCCGCGGGGCGGCATCCCGCTGGTCCTGCTGAACCGGGTCCGGGGCACCCTCGACTGGTGGGACCCCGAGCTCCTGGACCATCTGGCCGCCGCCCACGACGTGATCGTGTTCGACAACGTCGGCACCGGCTACACCACCGGCACACCACGTGACTCCGTCGAGTCACTCGCCGACGGCGCCGTCGAGTTCATCGATGCCCTCGGCCTCACGCAGGTCGACCTGCTCGGCTGGACCCTGGGCGGCACCGTCGCCCAGCACATCGCCCGCACCCGGCCCGACCTGGTCCGCAAGCTGGTCGTGGCGGCCGCCAACCCCGGCGGCACGGTGCCCGGCGCTCCCGACCCGGACCCGAAGGTGCGGGCCACCATGACCAAGCCCGAGGTCACCGGGGACGACCTGGTGTTCCTGTTCTTCCCCGACACGGACGCCGGGCGCGGCGCCGGGTACGCGCACCTCGCCAGGGTGGCCACCCGCCTGGCCACCGGACGACCCGACGTGTCCGAGGCGGCGGCCATGGGCCAGATCGCCGCGATCGGCAAGGACGCGCGGATTCCCTTCGAGCAGGTGCGGGCGGACCTCGCGACCATAAGGCAGCCCGTTCTGTACGCCACCGGCATGAAGGACGCGATGATCCCCGCCCTGGCCGCCTACACCGCCGTCCAGCACCTGACCGACGCCACCCTCGTCGTCTACGGCGACGCCGGCCACGCCTTCCTGTTCCAGCACGCCAAGGACTTCGCCGCCCAGGTGACGGCCTTCCTTGCCGACTGACCGATCGCCCGACCGCCGGAGCCACGGCAGTCCCGACGCCTGCCCGACCGAGGAGATGCATCGTGAGTTCGACCAGCGTCCCGGCGCGCCGGGAGGTGACGCCGCTGGAGTTGTTCTTCGACCTGGTCTACGTCTTCGCGATCGGCCAGCTGTCGCATCAGCTGCTGGCGCACCCGACGTGGACGGGCGCGGCCCAGACGCTCGTGCTCTACCTCGCGGTCTACGCGGCGTGGGCGTACACCACGTGGGCGGTCACCCTCGTCCCGGCCGAGGATCCGCGGACCCGGCGGATGCTGCTGACGGTCATGCTCCTGGGGCTGTTCATGAACGCCGCGATCCCGCGCGCCTTCGGCGATGCCGGGTGGGTCTTCGTCGTCACGTTCCTGCTGATTCACCTCGGCCGGACGGTGTGGCTGCTCAGGGTGGGGCTCGACCGGCGTGACCAGGAGCATTGGCGCCGCGTCCTGGTCTGGTTCGGCGCGGCCGCCCCCTTCTGGCTGACCGGTGCGGCGGCCGACGGCGACGCGCGGCTGGTGTGGTGGGCCGCGGCGACCCTGATCGAGCTGGCGGGTACCTGGACGGCGCATCCCCTGCCCGGCCGCAGGCTGGACTCCCGGCAGGTCGGCTTCGCGGGCGGACACCTGCTGGAGCGCGGCCGCCTGTTCATGATCATCGCGTTCGGTGAGGCCGTCATGACCACCGGCACGGCGCTCACCACAGCGCCGTACGAGCCCATGACCCTGCTGACCAGCGGCGTGGCGCTCACCGGCACGGTCGCGTTGTTCTGGCTGTTCTTCAGCCGCTCCGAGCACATCGTGCGCCACTACGAGCAGACCGAGGACCCCATACGGGCGGGGCGCAGCGGCGTCTACAGCCTCATGGCCTCCGTCGCCGGGATGATCGCCGCCGCCGCGGGCGACGAACGCGTCATCGCGCACCCGGCCCAGCACGCCGGCATCACCACGAACCTGCTGCTGTTCTGCGGGCCCGCCCTGTACATCGGTGCGCAGACCTGGCACGGGGCAACCCTGTTCGACGAGCTGCCCTGGACGCGGCTGGTCGCGCTGTCCGCTCTGGTCGTCGGATGCGCCGTCACGACGACGTGCCCGGCGTACCTGTCGGCCGTCATCGCCGCCGCGATCGTCGTCGCGGTGGCCGCGTTCGAAGAGCGCCGTCCGACCGGGGGCGAGCGTGCGAAACCGGTCCCACCCCACCGCCCACAGCACTGACGTCCATCGATTCGCCCACCGTCCGGAGCCCCTCATGAACCTTTCCGCCAGCACCGTCCTCGTCACCGGAGCCAACCGCGGCCTCGGCCACGCACTCGCCACCGAACTGCTCAGCCGCGGCGCCTCCGTCTACGCCGCTGCCCGCAACCCCGACCAGGTCGACCTGCCCGGCGCCACGCCGATCGGGCTCGACATCACCGACCCCGCCTCCGTGGCGGCCGCCGCCAAGGCCACCGGTGACGTCACCATCTTGATCAACAACGCCGGCATATCCACCGGCAGCGACCTGCTCACCGGCGATCCGGACGACATCCGCCGGGACATGGACACCAACTTCTTCGGCACCCTCTCGGTGGTCAGGGCCTTCGCACCCCAGATCGCGGCGGGTGGCGGCGGTGCCATCCTGAACATCCTGTCCGCGCTGTCCTGGTTCAGCTTCCCGGAGGCCGGCGCCTACTGCGCCGCCAAGTCCGCGCAGTGGTCGCTCACCAACTCCCTGCGCCTCCAGCTCGCCGACCAGGGCATCCGGGTGGCCGGACTGCACGTCGCCTACATGGACACCGACATGACCAGCTCGGTCACCGCGCCCAAATCCGCCCCCGCCGACGTCGCCCGCCTCGCCGCCGACGGCATCGCCGAGGGCGCCTACGAGATCGTCGTGGACGACATCAGCCGCCAGGTGCAGGCCGGGCTGGCAGGAGGCGTCACCGCCCTGTACCCGCAGCTGCCCTGACGAGCGGTCGGCCGGCACGCCGATGAGTACCTCCCCTGAAGGTCCGGCGTCGGCCCCGTCCCGACGACGGTGTCCCACTTCAAGCGGGCGTTCGGTCATGGTGCGGGAGGCGGAGGTGACGACGGCCGAGGCGTGCGCGGGCAGGGAGGTGAGCAGCCGACGGGCGCCCGGGGTCTCGGTGACGCTGTCGACGGTGGCCTCTTCTCGGGCACGGTACCGGGACCTGCTGATCTCCGACCCCCAGCAGCTCGGCGGCCCGATGGTCCTGGCCTGGGACAACCTCAGCGTCCACAAAGCCGCCGACCTGCGGCACTGGGCGGTAGCCCGGGAGTGGCTGACCATCTACTACCTGCCGCCCTACGCACCCGACGTCAACCCCGTCGAAGGCATCTGGTCTCTCCTGCGACGCGGATGGCTCTCCAACGTCGCCTTCAGTACCCCCGAACACCTCGACCGGCGCATCCGACGCGGCTTACGCCTCATCCAGTACCGACAGTCGCCTCATGCACGGCTGCCTCGCCGGGACCGGCCTGACCGTCGGACCCACCTGATCAGCGACACGACACCACGAGTTCAACCTCAAGCAGAGGAGTTCGAGGGGCCGATGGAGAAGCAGCCGACCGAAATCGTGCGGCCCGAGGGGCCCTCAGGCCGCCATCAGCGCCGCCAGGGCACGGTCCATTGCGGCGTTGAACTCTTCCGGCGTCAGCGGCAGACGGGACTTGACGTCCCGACTCCACTGGTCGGCGAGGACCTCGGCCGAGCCCGACTCGACACCGTCGAGCGCCGCGTCGGCCAGGTCCGGCGGAGCGATCTTGTCCACGGGCCAGCCCGCCGCCATGTCGGTGTCTGCCAGGCCGAGGTGTACCGCTGTGACGAGCGTGCCCTGCTCGGCGAGCTCCAGGCGGACGCCGTTGGTCATGGCCCAGGCGGCGGCCTTGGTCAGGTGGTAGGCGTTGGCGCCCCTGCCCCCGAACCACGACATCGCGGAGAGGACGTTGACGATCGCGCCCCCGCCGTTCCTGGCGAGCGCCGGCGCGAACTCCCGGATCATTCCCAGGTGGCCGAACATGTTGGTCTCCAGTTCGTGCCGCACCGTGTCCAGCGAACCGGTCACCAGGTCGGTCCCCGTACTGATTCCCGCGTTGTTGATGAGTAGCGAGACGTCCGGGGCGGCCTCGGCGGCGGCCCTCACGGATGCGGGATCGGCGATGTCGAGGGGCAGCACCTCGACCCCGGGCAGGTCCACGGTCTCCGGTCGGCGGGCCGTCGCGTAGACCTTGTGGGCGCCCCGTTCGAGCAGGCGCTGGGCGAAGGCGCGGCCCAGGCCGCGGTTGGCTCCGGTGACAAGGGCGACGGAGTTGTTGATATCCATGGCCGGTACGCTAAAAGCTGACGCTGGCGTCAGGGGCAAGTGCTGGTCGTCAGCCCAGGGGTGAGAGGAATCACCATGACTGTCACGGTGGCCGCGGCCGAGCGGTTGATCCGCATCGGCGAGGTGGCACGAGGTGCCGGCGTCTCAGTGCGCGCCGTGCGCTACTACGAGCAGCAAGGGCTGCTCATCGCGGAGCGCAGCCCGTCCGGCCAGCGCCTGTACCGGCAGGACGCCATCCCCCTGGTCCGCTTCTTCCAGGAGATGTTCGCCGCAGGCCTCACCAGCCGAAGGATCACCGAACTCCTTCCGTGCTGGGACTCCGGGCACACCGACGCCGCGCAACGAGCCATGCTGCGAGCCGAGCGCGAGCGCATCCAGGCCAAGATCGACGACATGCAGGCCGCCCTGGACCACCTCGACGAGGTCATCGCGATCACGGACACGCACCCGTAGGCGCGGTCGGCCAGACGTCTCGTCAGCGATCCAACCTCGCTGTCTGGTTGGGGCGTTGAGGAGTCGTTGAGGGGGGAACTGCTGTCGGGCGGCCGACGCGATTTTCGGTGTTCGGGCAGGGCGGAGACCAGCACGGTGGTCTGGTTCCCCAGGGTCTTTCCGGTCGTAGGCCGTCAGGGTTTGCCCGTCAGCCGGCAGGACGGTGCAGTGCGGCCATGCGATGGAAGGCTCTCCGGTGAAGGTGGACTGCCTGGTCACCGGGGGCGGCATAGCAACGCTCACCGCCGTCGTGGAGGAGTCGAACGTCTGGGAGCGTGGCAGGCGGTTCGGCCTCAGCATCCAGCAGGGACGCGGCGGCGACCAGGACCACCTCGGCTTCGGCTGGGACATCGTGAACCTCGAGCCCCGGGCCACAGAGGTGAAGGACGTGGAGCCGCCCACCGGCACCTGCATGGCTCCGGCGCCGTTCGCCCCCGTGATCAAGGGCGGGTTCACGGTGAAGCACACGGATCTGCCGCCGCGGCCGGCTACACCCAAGGCGGCAGGGAAATCGCAGGAGCACGCGGCGAGCGGGCCGGGAACGCGCCGTGAGTAACAGGCTCGCGGCCCAGGCGGCTGCCCGGCCGCCGGCGCCGGCTCAAACCCCATGTGTTCCTGTCCTTGTGGCCCCTCAATGGCCCCGGGAGGTCGATGAGATGGACGCTTCCCGCAGCAACAGCCGCGTCCGCCCGGTTCAGCCGAGGAGAGAGAACCTTCGCGCAGCGGATCTCCCTCCAGTACGGAAGGGCTGGGCGCAAGCCCGCTCGCTGGACCGCCCCGGGTTTCGCGGAGGCCGCGGCGGAGAGCGCCCGCTGCGGCGCGGTCTTCTGGGAGGTCCGCTCCCTGCTGCTCGGCGCCCCGCCGGAAGCGGCGGCGGGCCGTGGCCGGGGCGGCACGCGCGCCTGGCTCAGGGGGCGCCGGCTCGCCGAGGCGGGCGGCAGCGGAATGCTGGTCGGCCTCGCCGACGCCACCCGTCCGCCCGGTGGCGGCTCCGAGGTTCCGTACGGTTCCCCGGACCGCGCCGAACTCACCCACCGGCCGGCAACCCTGACCGCCAGGGAACTGGAGATGGCCGAACTGGTGGCGCACGGGCTCACCAGCCAGGCCATCGCGGACCGGCTCTACGTCAGCCGGCGTACCGTCGAGACCCATGTCTCCCGCGCTTTCCGCAAGACCGGGGTCTTCTCGCGTACCGCCCTGGCCACGCTGATGGCCCGCCGCCGCACCGGGAGCCGTTCCGGGGACGCCCGCGCGGAGCAGGACTGAGCGTGGCCCAGGTGCCCTCGGCGGTGATCAGTGAGCCTCTGTGAACCGGCCACCGCGGTCTCGGCCGGCAAGCTGCCTACCTGACGTCGACGAAGTCGCCGGGCGCCGTCGCGGAGCCGGTCGTGGTGGTGCCGGCGAACACGAAGCGGTAGTAGCCGTCGGAGCCGGCCTTGGTGGTGGTGCTCAAGGTGCCGGTGCTGCTGGTCTTGACCGTCTTGAGCGTGGTGTAGGTGCTGCTGCCCTTCTTGCGGAACTGCAACTTCACCGGCTGGGTCGCGTATCCGGCGTACTTGCCCGTGGTCCAGTTGGCGCGACTCAGCTTGCCGGTGACCGTAATGGTTTTGCCCTTCTTCACCGGCTCCGGGGAGGCGTTGACGGTCAGCTTGGCGGCACGCTTGATCTTGGTCCTGGCGACGTCGTCGTCGTAACTGGCGTTCGCGTAGAGGTCGTAGGCGCCCAGGAAGAGTTTCCAGGTCCCCGCGGTGCCGTTGCCGTCCTTGAAGGCGACCGCGGGGTCGATGGTGAAGATCGTCTTGCAGCTGTAGCTGTAGCCGTTCTGGACCGGCGTCTCCGTGCAGGTGGGGTAGTCGTCCGACTCCAGGCCGCCGGTGATGGTGTCCGTGCTCGAACTGTCAGTGCCCTGCCACAGGAAGGCCTGGGTGATGGCTACGCCTTCCTCGTCGAAGGCGGTGAACGTGACGGGAACGGCCTTCTTGCCCGTCACGCCCAGAACGATGTCCTTGCCCTTGTTGACGACTCCGTTCTTGAATGTGGTGCCGCCCAGCGCGTCCTTCGGCTGGACGCTCTGCGAGGCGAAGGCTCTGAGATCCCTCGCCGCCCCAGGGTGCTCCGCTGCCTGGGCGGCGCCCGGAAGGACGAGCGCCGAGAGTACGACGGCGCCGGAAAGGACGGTGGCCGCAGTGCGTATACGCATGTGATTCCCCCAAGGTGAGGTCGGGTGGCCCTGCCGAACTCGCCATGTGGCAGGGCCCGTTGATGTGGCGAAGCGGTCGGTGCACGACCGGATCCCTCGGACGGGGCTCAGGGCGCGGGAGAGCGGAGGACGTCGTCGATGTCGAAGCTGTGGTCGGGCGTCGGGTAGAGGTCCGTCGGCCGGGAGCCCGGTGTGGGTACATCGGCCGGGTCGGCGGTGGGCTTGCCGTCCGGGCTGCACACGTGCGGTGCCGAGGGTTGGGACAGTTCGTGGTCGGCGACCCGCTGCGACCGGAAGTCCACAGTGGCGCGACCCCAGAGGTCCTCTCCGCCGCCGACCTCGACCTCCTTGGGCAGTTCCTTGCTCGTCAGCGGCTTGCCCACGGTGATCGAGAGGAGGGCGCCCTCGCAGGGGCTGCGGTCCGTCGCGTAGAGGGACGCGGGCAGGGCGATCTTCTGCTCGACGCTCGCGTCCGTATGGAGTTCGACGCGCTTCACCCGGCGGATGTCGAAGTAGTAGTCGGGTCGAGTCCCGTCCGAGAGCCGATCGCCGTCGGCGCCGTTCGCGACTCTGTACACCAGTTTCCAGAACTCGACCTGCACGGTGATCTTCCTGCAGAGCGGGCCGTCGTACCCCGGCAGGCTGACAACCTTCACCTCGTCGTCCTCGTAGTTCTCCTTGGGCGTGTCGACGACGAGCCGGACCCAGTCCCTGGATTCCTCGGCCGTCCACCCCTTGTTGTCGTGGCAGCCGGACGCCCCGGTCGGATACGGCGGAGTGAGAGAGGGCGTCGGCGAAGGGCTCGGCGACTCGGACACCCCTGTCGAGCTCCCGGACGGATCCCCGGAAAGGGACGTGCCCCGGGCGCTCGAACAACCCCCGGTGAACAGGACGGCCACGGCGAGGGCCGCGACGACCGGCACGACGGGGCCCTTCGGCCCGGGTACGCGCCTCGGTAGGTACCTCACCGGGCGAGCCGGTTCCCGGCTTCCGCGGAGCTGAAGCCCCGCGGCACGGCGAGGGCGAAGGCATTGCGCGGGAGAACCGAGACGCCGCCCCTGGAGCAGGCCCAGCACACCGCTCAGCAGGCTCAGCGCCTCGATGCCGATGACCGTGACACGTATGCCGGTCGACCGCTTGCCCGCGAAAACGCCACACAGCAGAAGCGCCCCGGCGATCAGCGACGTCAGCACTGCCACGAACCGGAGCAACCCGGCCCCTTGTCTCGACGGTGGTCAGCCGCGTCGTCCACCACGGCCGACAACAGGCCGCCCGCCGCCAGGTTCGGCACGGCCTGCACCCGTACCCCCACCAACGCCGGCCTGACACTCTTCGGCATCTGCGCTTTCACGCTCGGTGTCGTCATGAATGCAAGAAAACGGCATACGTGTCAGGGACGCGTCGGTAGGAGTACGTAATCCATGTACGTACGTGCCCTCGCCGCCCGGCCGCCGCGATCTCCTCCGCCGTCGTCTCGGCGCGCGGAAACATGCTGCCTGCTCTCGGCGACGAGGTCCACGGGCGAGACACAGGACGCGAGCTCCGGGCCAACCCCGCCGACCGCACGGTCGACGCACCCCTGGACGCGGCCGGGCGCCGGCATGCCCGCCCGGTACTCGACTGCCGCGTCGGGGACATCAGCCCTTGCTGTGCAACCTGCCCTTGGAATCACACTGAACCAGCCCGGAGACACCGTCGGCCTGGTCACCGCCGCGCCGTCCCGGCCCCTGTACGGCCCCTGCGTCCTGGCATCGACCCTCAGGGCAGTCGCCCTGACCGCGACGACACCCTCGATCATCTACTCAGCCGCAGGTCAGAGGGGTTGAATATGTCCCGAGCGCCACCGGACTCCAAACCGACGAGCAGCGGACTCAGCCCGTTCAGGCAAAGGTCAGACGTACTGATGCGGCGTCAGTCCTGTGTGGTGCTTGTCGATCCGTGCCTGTCCCTGTGGCCCCTCGACGGCCCCTGAGCGTCCTTGAGCGCGCCCACAAGCGCAGCAGCCCACCTCCGCCCAGCTCGACCGAAGGGGACAGAACCTTCGCGCAGCGGATTCCCCTTCCCACGCGATGATGCTCCACCTCGAACAGCAACCGCACTTCCGTGCCCCTGCCGAGCCTTCCCGGCGTTGTACCGAGGTTCTGGAACAGGGCGGCCAGGGAAACCCCTTTCGGTGCTGTCAGTGGTCTCTGTTAGCTTCAAGCGCTCGTGTGATCCACGAGCGTCAAGCGCTTACAGGGGAGGGCCATTTGACCAGGTTCACAAGGACGGGCAGACGCAGACGGGCCGTGGTGGGGAGCTGTGCGGCGGCGCTGCTGGCCACGGCTGCCGGGACGGCGTACGCGGTGGGCAACCTGCCGCCGAATCAGCCGCTTGTCCAAGACCTCCAGTCGGGAGGCAAGGCCTGCGCGACCGGTGACGACACGCCATACGTTTCGGCACCGCCCAGGCTCAGTGCGGTGCTGTACGACCCGGAGGAGGACAACCAGCCCTCCGAAGTCAGCCCGGTCAGTGGCGAGTTCGAAGCCTGGTGGACGGACGCGGCCGGAGTGGAGCAGCGGCGTACCTACACCACCGTCATTCGTTCCTCGGGGTCGCGCCAGTACTGGACGATGCCGAACGACATCCCGGCGAACACCATCGTCTCCTGGCATGTCCGCGCGAACGACGGCGAGGCGACCTCCGCATGGAGCGACGAGCGCGACGGCTCGGTCTGCTCGTTCGTGTACGACGATGTGAGCCCGGAGAAGGCGACGATCACCTCTCCCGAATACCCCAACCCGGAGGACGTGTTCTGGGTGGACGGAGTGGGCGTCTACGGCCACTTCACCATGGACTCGCCCTCCGACGACGTGGTGTCGTACACCTACGGCTTCGTGGGCGGCCCTTACGACACCGTCTCCGCTGAGCGACCGGGCGCGGCCGTGACCATTCCGTACCTGCCGCTCACCGAGGGACCGAAGTCGCTGACGGTCCGCGCGATCGACCGGTCGGGCCGAAGCAGCGGGGAGTCGCTTTACGACTTCAACGTGAAGGCCGGCCGTGCTCCCGTCGCCCGCTGGAAGCTGGACGACCCAGTGGACTCCCGCTCGGCCGCCGCCGAGACCGGCACCGCCGCCCGTGCCGGGACCGGCGTGACCTTCGGCGGCCCCGCGCCCACGGGCACCACGACCACCGCCACGGTCGGCCTCGACGGCAGCGGCCACGGCTTTCTCACCCCGGACACCCCGGCGACCGACACGCGTAAGACCTTCGCGGTGAGCGCGTGGGTACGGCCCGCCGAAACCGACCAGAACATGACCGTCGCCAGCCAGGACGCCGACGGGGCGCCCGGCTTCAGCCTCGGGCTGCGCCGTCAGGACTCCGGGCCCGCATGGTCGTTCGCGATCGGCGGCGCACGGGTGTCCGGCGGCGTCCCCGAGACCGGCGAGTGGACCCATCTGCTGGGGCTCTACGACGCCGAGACCGGCAAGGCGCGGCTGTACGTCAACAGCCAAGAGACCGGGACCGCGGCTGACGCGACTCCCACCGAGGCGGCCGGCGCTTTCCAGATCGGGCGCGCCCGCGGGGCTGCCGGCTATCGGGACCGGTGGCACGGGGACATCGGTGATGTACAGGTTCACGACCGGGTCGTGGTGCCGAACGAGTTGGCCGAACTGGCGTACCGCAAGCCGAAGCTGCTCGGCCACTGGTCGCTCGAGAACGCAACGGACGGTGTGAGCCCCGAGCAGTCGGACGGCGCTCCGCTGCGGCTCGGCACGGGGGCTTCGATCTACCGGGGCTCCGACAGTTCCTGTATCCCGGACCTCGACCCGGACTGCACCTACGTACCGCCGCCACTCGTCGGCGACGGCCATCTGCTTCTGGACGGCGAGAACGGGTATGCCGCCGCCGACGGGCCCGTCGTGGACACCGGGGACAGCTTCACTCTCGGCGTCGTCGTACGCCTCGCGGACTCCGGGCCCGCCCACCCGATGACCGTGTTCTCGCAGGCCGGCGAGCACACCGACGCCTTCAAGGTGCGCTACGAGCCGTCGACGCACACCTGGCAACTGGTGATGCCGGAGAAGGACGCGGCCGGAAGCCCCGAGAAGGTGGTGTCCCAGATCGTGGGCGCGGACGGAGGCGAGGGCCAGGGCCATCGCCTCGCCGTGGTCTACGACGACGCCACCGACACGATCAAGCTCTACCTCGACGGCTACACCAACGCCCAGGCGACCGCGAGCCTCCCCAACGGCTGGACCAGCACCGGTGCCCTCCAGATCGGCCGGGCCAAGGTCGGTGACGGCTGGGGCGAGTACCTGCATGGCGACGTGGACGAGGTACAGGCCTACTCCGGCGCGCTGAGGGACAGGGACGTCCGCGGCCTGGGGTGGGGTACGGATCCTTGTCTGTGCTGATCCCTGATCCCTGACCTCCCCAACGGCCCGCCCGAACCCAGGTTCCGGCGGGCCGTCCTGCTCCGGTCGACCGCCCGTACCTGAGGATGCGTCCGTCCCTGCGAACCTGCGGCGCACCGTCGCCCTGTAGGCGCGTGCCGTCCGGCACGGTAATGGCGATCTGATCTGAGGAATGAGGCCGCTGGCTCGTTCGAGACGGGCGCTCGCGACAACACCCGCCACGTCCGCCCAGTTCAGCCCAGTTCAGCCCAGTTCAGCCCAGAGGATGGAACCTTCGCCCAGCGGAGTCCCTGACCAACGCGATGATGCTCCACCCCTCGTCCCGGGGTGGAGCATCATCCCTGATGCCAAGACGCGGGCCTGGGTGACACCCATGGCGGGCACAGCGACGGCTCGGCCACCAGGTCCGGTCGCGGATGAGTGTGACCAACGCCGGGACGAGAAGGGGGCGGACGAGCAGCGTGTCGATCAGCACGCCGACTGCCACGGTGATTCCGGCCTCTGGCCTCTGGCCTCTGGCCTCTGGGACTGTGGCGTCGGGATCTACCCGAGGGCGGCGAAGTTTCCCGCGAGCACCAGTCCGGCCGCCGTGATGACGCCGCCGGCGGCGGTCAGGCCGCGGCGTGCGGCCTCGATGTTGGGTGCGTGCCGTCGACACGTGTTCCCCGGTGGCGGACTCGGCGGTCGGCGGAACTTTGTCCAGCGGGCTTAGCGGTAACGGATGAGCAGCAACAGGACGTAGGGGTGCAGGTCATGAAACCGGTCAGGTGTGTGAGGTCCCGGGCGTCCGGAACTCCGGCTGGTCGATGATGCGCAGCCAGCTGCCGTCGGCCTGGCGGCGGACCACCTGCGCACGGGCTCCGGCGCCGTCCTTGGGCGGGGTCGAGGTGAGCGCGATGTCCCCGCAGACCAGGGTCGCAAGCGGCTTCTCCGGCTCGAAGTGCGGCGCGGCGCTTTGCTGTTCTGGCTCGGTGCCGGCCTTCCGGGTCCTTCCGGGTCCTTCCGGGTCCTTCCGGGTCCTTCCGTCCCCTGGAGGTCCGCAGAGGCCTCCCGTGAGGCGAACTGGGGACGTCGGGCTGCATCAGCCCAGTCGAGTAATGGGACAGCCCCCTTCACCACCCTCCGGCAGCGGAATTTTTCCTTCCGACGGGGAGAGCCGACCCCTGTCCCTTTCTTTCTCCCATCGCCGATGACGCCTCTGCCGGAGCCCTTTCACAGCCCGTGTCGGTCAAGGATGCTCATCAGCTTCCGCCTGCGGCTCAGTTCCGTTCGCAGGCCGCCGAGATACACGGTGAACGCGTCCTCGGTCCCCAGCGCGCGATGGCAGTCACGGGCCGCCAGGAGCAACCCGGCCAGGCGCTCGTACGCACGGTCCCCGGTCGGCTCCTTCGACCGCTCGACCAGCCGCAGGTACACGCCGAGTGCCTCGGCCGGACGTATCTCGCGCGACAGGTCGGCGAGTCGCTCCCACTGCCGGTCGTCCGCGCGGTCGGCTGCCTCGCGCCAGGCGGCGTCCAGGTCGCCGTCGTCGAGCAGCGCGTCTATCAGCACGGGCCCGCCGTACCGGCCGCCGTGCACCCGACGGGCGTCCTCGCTCAGAGCGGCCAGTGCCGCCGCGCGTTCGCTCTCCCAGCAGCCTGCCGACCGGGCGGCAGAGCGCAGTTGCCGGTAGGCGGCGAGGGACCGCTCGACACGGAACCGGTCCCGGCGCACATTGACCGCGTCCGCCGCCCGCCCCGTCTTTGCGTACCGGACACATACGTGCTCGACCAGACGGCCGTCGATGTACGTCTCGGCGGCGCAGTCCCGCAGTCCCCGCTCGGCCCAGGCGAGTGCCTCGTCCGCACGGCCCGCCGTTTCCAGTTCCTCGGCGATGAGCAGATGGGTGGCACCGGACGGGTCGAGGTCCTGCGCGTGCAGGGCGACCAGTGCGTCGACGTCGCCCTCCGCCTTGACCAGGCGCTCCATCAGGTACCGCTCCGCCCAGCCGGACGGCCTGCGCCTGAGTGCCTCGGCCGCCAGCTGCCGCATGCGGGCCAGTCCGCTCGGCCCCAGCGAGTCGGCGTAGTCGAGCGGATCCAGGTCTGTCACGTCGTTGCTGTCGTCAAGCACGGTGCCGACCAGCCACTCGGCCAGCCGAGCCGGATCGGGGCGTGCGACGGCGCAGGCCTCCAGATGGGTTTCGGCCACTGCGGCGGCGGCCTCCCCGACCACACCGTCAGAGTCGTCGATCTCCCCGTAGGCCTCCCCCAGTACCCGGATCGCCTCCTCGGCCAGACCGACCGCCTGCGCCGCCTGCCCGTCGGCGGTCAAGGCACGCAGGGCGCTCGCCGCCTCGGCGACTTGCCGCGCATACCCGGAGGCGTCCGCGTACTCGATGTACCCGTACCGGGCGAAGGGCCGTGGATCGATCAGGGCGATGATCCGGTCCCGGATCGTACTGAGGTCGGAACGAGCGGCGGCTGCCCGCAGCTCCAAACGCCGGCGTAGTTCCCGGTCCTCGGCGACCTGCTCCCGCACCAGCGCCAACAGTTCGTCACGTGACAGGGCCGAAAGCCACGTCTCCAAGCCGGAAGATCGCGCCCGTGCCGCGGCTCGCTGACGCGGGATCGTCTTCGCCCGCCGCAGCACGGTCAGTCCGACCGCCACGCAGTGCTTGCAGAAGTTGGCCTCCTGTCCGTACGGGCAGTCGCACCATCCCGAGATCCCCTCCTCTCCGCCGAGGGTGAGCTCCACCTCGTAGACATCCGTACCGTGCACCACGGCGGTGACCGAGCCCTCCCCCACCTCCAGCCCACTCACCGCGTCCAGATACCCCAGCCCCCGCTCGAAGGACCGAGCCCCGGCCAGCGTCCTCAGATCGTCCTCGTCGAATCCCACCACTTTCCGTGCCACACCGGTATTCAACCGCGGAAGGCGCAGTGCCGACCAAGCTGAACGACGAGTGGACCGAGGCCCCGCTACATGGGACTCGGCCTTGCTGGCCAAGGCCCGCCTCTACCCGATCGAGACAGAAAAAGGCGAGACAGGCTGCCCTGCCCACCGAACTCACCGCATAGCCACCAATGAGGCCTCCGAGTGGCCTTCCATACACCACTCCAGCGGCCGCGCCGGGATCTGTGGACACGATCAAGACTCGTACTATATCTTGTACAAGTCGAAGAGAGGAGGCGCAAGCATGTCAATCACCGCCAGCGAGGCGCGTCAGAACCTGTTCCCGCTGATCGAGCAGGTCAACGAGGATCACGCTCCGGTTCACATCACTTCCCGCAAGGGGAACGCCGTCCTCATGTCCGAAGAGGACTTCAGCTCCTGGACCGAGACCGTGCACCTCCTGCGCTCCCCCAAGAACGCCCGTCGCCTGCTCGAGTCCATCGCCGAGGCGGAGGTCGGCAAGGCCCGGAATCGCGCGCTGATCGACCCCGACGCGGAGCGTGCGTGAAGATCTCGTTCACGTCCCATGCCTGGGAGGACTACACCTACTGGGCCGAGAGCGACCGCAAGATGGTCAAGCGCATCAACAAGCTGATCGACGACACCACGCGCGATCCCTTCAAGGGCATCGGCAAGCCGGAGCCTCTGAAGGGTGACCTGTCGGGCTACTGGTCTCGGAGAATCGACGACACGCACCGACTCGCGTACAAGCCGACCGACGATGAGTTGATCATCGTTCAGGCTCGATACCACTACTGACTCAGCCCGAAGGACCATCACCGGTCCCGAAGAACGCATGCCACTGGAGCGACACCGTTCAGCGCCAGGTCACACAGCGGGGCCGGCATCCCGAACGGCAAGGGCGACGCCCGCGCCGACAGAGAGCACCAACTGCTCGTCCCGTTCGTGGCAGGGGCCGAGCCGGCAGCGGGGTGCGGATACTCCGGCGCGAACACGCTGACCGCCGATATGCCTGTCCCGGAACTGCGGCACCCCGGCGTACGGAAGAGGCAGTCCAGAGCCGAGGCCTCGCTCGCTGCCTTCCATCCACGGCACCAATCAGGCGATACGACCAATTTCGGCTATGACTCGCATGTCGCCTGACCGTGTCCTCTGCGTGTCCCCTGGATCTTGATCCGAACGCATGAACGGGGGGCGCCCCCTGAGGTGGTGGCCCCCGTCAACGCGTTTCCGCAGGTAGAAACGGTTCTCCTGGGAGGAGCCCGGGTGGGGCGGGTGGGACTCGAAGCCACGGCCGGCGGATTATGAGTCCGCCAGGGATCTTGGCGGCCCTTGCCGATCAATTCTCATCTTTGACGTTTTCCCAGGTCAGGCGTGCTGATCAGGGTCAGTTCTGTGTGGTGCTTGTCGAGGTGTTCCTATCCTTGTGGCCCCTCAATGGCCCCTGGGGGTCGATGAGTTGGACGCTCACCACAGCGCAGCCGCGTCCGCCCAGTTCAGCCAGAGGGAAAGAACCCTCACCCAGAGGACTTCCTTTCCGACCTTCCGACGCACCGTTGGCTCACCCCCTCCAGCCGGGGCAGAGCCAATGTGACCGTTTCCAGAGGCCAGACGTGTTCTCGAAACCTAGCTGGTTCAATCGCCTTCCTCCGGGGTGAGCCGGGCGGTGTCTGCGGCCGGGGCGCCTCGGGCCTCACAGGAACTCACCGGCGTCCACAGGCGGGCAGCGTCCCCGCCGCAGGAGGAGAGCGCGTCACGGGTGCCGTGGAGCCCGCGGAGCCGAGGTCCTGGGCGATGGTGGTTATCAGCCGCCTGCCCGGACGAGGCCGCTCTCGTAGGCGAAGATGACGGCGTGTACGCGGTCGCGCAGGTCGAGCTTGGTCAGTGTCCGGCCGAGGTGGGTCTTGACGGTCGTCTGTCCGAGGAAGAGCCGCGCCGCGATCTCCGCGTTGCTCAGCCCGTACGCGACGAGCGTGAGGACCTCCCGCTCGCGTTCCGTCAGCAGGGCGAGCCGCGTCTCCTCGACGGGCTGCGCGGCGGGCAGTACGAAGCGTTCCACCAGGCGGCGGACGGCGGTGGGCGCCACCATGACATCGCCGCGCAGCACATTCCGGACCGCGGCGACGATCTCCTCGCCGAGTGCGTCCTTGACCAGGAATCCGCTCGCACCGGCGCGGAGTGCTCCATAGGCGTACTCGTCGAGGTCGAAGGTGGTCACAATGATGATCTTGGGCGGGGAGGGCAGGGAGGAGATGTGCCGGGTGGCGGCCAGTCCGTCGGCCTCGGGCATCCGTACGTCCATCAGAACGAGGTCGGGTTCCAGCTCGGCGCACCGGGCGACGGCGGCGTGTCCGTCGGCGGCCTCCCCGACCACGGTCAGGTCGGGCTGACTGTCGATGACCATGCGCAGCCCCATGCGGATCAGTTCCTGGTCGTCACAGAGCAGGACCCGGCGCGGCGCCGGGGTGGCACCGTTCACCAGGTCACCGGCCGTGCGGGTCGACCGTACGGCCAGAGCACGGCGTCCACGCGGTAGGCGCCGTCGGCCGTGCGACCGGCGGTGACGGTGCCGTCGTAGAGTGCTGCCCGTTCCCTCATGCCGGCCAGCCCGCGCCCGGTCGACGGCGGGAGGGCCGGGGGCGGTTCCCCGGTGCCGGTGGAATTGTCGACGCGGATCCGGATGTGCCGTCCGGGACCCGGTCTTCCGAGATCGACGCTGACCCGGGCGGCGGCGTCGGGGGAGGCGTGTTTGACGACATTGGTGAGGGCCTCCTGCACGATCCGGTACGTCTGTGTCTCCGCGTCGGCCGGCAGGCTCGTCCGCTCACCGCGCAGGCGGAGTGTCGAGGTCACGGGGCAGCGGGTGATCAGGGGGCGCAGGTCGTCGAGCGTCGGCTGCCCGTCGGACTCATCGTCGTCATCGTCCTGGCAGTCCTCTTCCGCGTCCCGCTCGGCGCCCAGGACGTGGAGCAGACGGCGCAGTTCGTCCAGGGCGTCACGACCGGTGGCGCCGATCGCCCGGAACGCACGGTCGACGGCCTCGGGGTCGGTGTGCCGCGCCAGCCTGCCGCCCTCGGCGTTGACCACCATGACGCTCACACTGTGCGCGAGCACGTCGTGGATCTCCCGCGCGATCCGCGTCCGTTCCGCGGCCACGGCGGCATGGGCGAGGGCCAGTCGCCGCGACTCCGCCAGGTCAATACGGCGCGCCAGCTCGGCGAGATAGGCACGGCGAGCACGCAGGTACTCGGCGAACACCCAGGCGGCGGCCAGAAAGAGCACGATGGTGACCGGCGTCTGCCAGACGCCGCGCCCGCCGCCCGTCCGCGGGTACGTTCGCAGCCACTCCGGCACCCACAGCAGCACGCACCCGCCGGCGCTCAGGGCCGTCACCGCGGCCGCGCGGCGCCGCCCACGCACCACGAGCGTGTACAGCACCGCGGCCACGGCGACGGTCCCGCGCCCGAGTTCGTGACCCCACACGTGTCCCAGGTACTGCGCCCAGAAGGCGGCGGTGACGGCCGCGGCGACCAGGACCGGGCGGCTGCGCCGCCACAGCAGCGGCAGCACCAGCCCGCAGTACACGGTGACCTGTATCCACACCGGCCGCCAGCCGTCCCGGTCGTGGATCGCGGGAGGCAGTGCCACGAGGGCGACCAGAAGGACGTCCCGAAGCCACGGGCGGTGACGCAGCCACCGCGGCAGACTCTCCATGAGACGACGCACCTGCTCACGCTAAGGCGGCCGGGGACGGCCGCGCGTCGTCCCGCAGGCCGCCGGACCGTCCTCCTTCAGGACTACCCGCCCGGCCGGGAATACGACGTGCGGCCACGAACCGCACGCCGAGCATCACCGGTGTGTCGATCACCACGCAATTCCTCAGACGCCCTCTCATGACCGGTGCGGTGGCGGCGAGTTCGCAGCGGCTGGCCCGGGCCATGACCCACCGCATCGGACTGCAGGACGCCCGGCTCGTCGTCGAACTCGGCCCCGGCACCGGCGCGTTCACCGCGGAGATCCTCCGCTTGATACCACCCCACGCCCGACTCGTTGCCGTCGAACTCAACGCCCGCCTCGCGGCGCGCCTGGCAGCCGCCCACGGCGACGACCGGCTCACCGTGGTGCACGGCGCGGCGGCCGACCTGGCGTCGGTGGCGGGAGGTCCGGTGGACGCGGTGGTCTCCGGGCTGCCGTGGACGGTCATGCCGGCCCGTCAACGGCACCGGACTCTCGACGCCGTCACCCAGGTCCTGGCGCCCGGCGGCCGGTTCACGACGTTCGCCTACCTCCACGCCGCGTGGACGCCGCCCGCCCGTCGGGTCAACGACGAACTCCGCGACCGCTTCACAGAGTTGGAGCGTGGCCAAGTGGTCTGGCACAACCTGCCCCCCGCCTTCGTCTACCGGGCCGGCCACGCATGCTCGTGACGACGGCGATGGCCTCGTCATGCGGACATGAGGGGTCGTCAGCATGGTCGTGTTCGCTTCATAGGTCCCTCGGTAGAGCGTGGCGGTCTCGTTGTTCTCGATCTTGTACGCCGGCAGCTTCTGAGCCAGATCGCCGCGGTCGGGCGATGCCGCCATCGCACGACCTGCCGGGGCAGTGCGGACAGACCAGCTCGACTGGCTGCTGCCTCGCTTCGCACACCTGAACGCCGTCGTCGCGTCGCTCCGCCGCGACGGCCTTGCCATCGGCCGCGGAGTGCTGGTCCGGCGCGAACGGCTTCCTCGTCAAGGATCCCGCCGAGGAGATCCTCGTCACCGTCCGCGGTGCCGCGGGACGAGGTCATGGTGACGCTCTCGCTCACCCGGCGCCTGGTCGAACGCTTCGTGTTGCAATCCACACATCCGCGCCCGCCCAACGCAGCCGCCTGGCCGCGCTCACCGACCGGCAACGGGAGGTCCTCGCCCTGGTTGCCCGGGGGCTGACCAACGGCGAGATCGCCGAGCGCCTCTTCGTCGGGGAGACCACCGTCAAGACCCACCTTGGCCGCACCCTGACCGAACTCGGCCTCCGCGACCCCATCCACGCGGTGATCTTCGCCTACGAGAGCGGGCTGATACGGGCCGGGGACTGCACAGCGACGGGCACGCCGCCGGGCAGCGCGCATCTCTGTGGTGAGCGCGCGGCTACCTGCAGTGGGTCCCGGGTTCCCGCCCTGCACCGGGGTCCAGCAGCCGGCGGATGCGCTCGTACTCGGCGGCCATCTCCGGTGTGGCGAGGATGTCGTCGAGGTTGGCGGAGACCTCGTGGTCGATGTCCTCGATGGAACGGATGGCGAGTTCGTAGACCTCTCCGCGCCGGTTCTGCTCCAGGTAGCTCTTCCAGTGCGCCAACGCGGTGATGGCGGTGAGGACTCCGGGATCCAGATCATCATCGACCAAGATGCCGTCGTAGATCGTCGCAAGCTTGTCGTGCAGCTCGGCGGCGCTGATCGTCAGGACGTTCGCGCAGGCGGTGGTCAGCGCCGTCCGGGCCGCTTCGGTGAGTTCGTCCTCGGCCGCACTGCTGAGCAGCTCCGGCTGCACCAGGCGAGTGACCATCTCCTCGCCGAAGGCACGAACCGCACCCTCGGTGGCTCCGACGACCAGCCGGAGAACGTCCGCCTCAAGCTCGCTGTAGTGGCCGTCGACGGTACGGAGACCGTGAGGTCCTGGCGGCGATCATCTTCGTGGCCACTTCGGGCTGCACCTGGCGGCAGTTGCCGCCGTCGTTCGGACTGTTGGTGATCTACACCCCACCGAGTGAAGATCACCAACAGCATCCGGAAAGCGAGCCAGAGCCACTACTCGATAAAGCCACGGACGTCACGCCTTGCACCTTCGACGGTGCCTACCGGCTCAGGACAAGGGCGGCAGTTCTCCACCGGAGGTGCGGTCGCTCTCCGATGACAGCGACTCCTTGATGGCGCGCAGGAAGGACCGTCGCTCCACCAGCTGCGCCCCCCGAGCCTCGGCCAAGGGCTCCGGTCGGTGCCCGAAGCCGGCGGGGACGGTCGGCAGCCCCAGCGCGGCGAAGGCCTCGTCGAGGTGGTGCCGTGGATCACCGGTGCCGCGCAACGCGGCGGCCAGGGGCCGGTGGTCCGTCTTCCCGTAAGCCGCCGTCAGCGCGGTTGCCCGCTCCGCCGCTTCCTGTTGCGTCGGCATCTCAGCGGGGTCCTCCCACCACACGTGGGCGGCCACCAGACGGCCGTCACGGTAGAGCTGGAGCGTGTAGTCGGCTCCCTCCTTGGCCGCGACCAGGACCGGCCATTTCTCGCCCCGGCTGAACGTGGCAGCCAGGCGGGGCAGTGCCCCTTCCCCGAGCAGCGTCGTACGCATGCCCTTGCGCCGGCCCGGCGGGTCGGCCGAGGGTGCCGTCTCGACGAACGTGCCGCCGCCGGGCGCCGGCGCGAGACGCATGGTGGTGCCGGTGATCAGAACAGCCTCGCGGACCTCACGCAGCGGCGCACCGGCGTGCGCGACGGCCGGAGCAGCGGCGGGAGGCGCTGTGGCGGTCGACGGGTCCGTGGGTCCCGCCGGGCCGTCCGTGGCTGGCGCGGGCAGTGAGCCGCCGAAGTACGGTGTCCGGCGGGCGACATGGGCGCGTACTCCCTGGCGCATCAGCAGGAACGTCTCCCGGGGATCGCCCATGTAGGCCCAGGGGAACGTGCGCGCGTCGGTACCGATGAGCCGGAAGACCTCCAGTGCCTCGGCCTCCCGGTCGGAGCGGATCAGTGCGAGTGCGAGGTGATTGCGGAAGTCCGCCGCCCGCCGGTCCCCCGGCTCGAACCTCGCCGACAGTTCCAGTCCTGCCTCGACGAGCCCCTCGATCCGGGACCAGGCCACCGGCCCCTTCCCGATCCCTGCCTTGTGCTCCAGCGCGTATTCGGTGACCGCGTGCAGTGGCAGACCGCGCAGCGGTGACCCCTCAGGGGCCGCGGCGGCGGCCGACTCGGCGAACGCGAACATCTCCGTGTGCGAGCCGTACCACTTCTGCGCCAGGTACTGCACCGCGCGGGCGTGCAGTCCCATGTGATGCGGATCCGCCGCGCGGCCCCGAGCCAGGTACTCGTCGAACACGTCGCGCGGAGCGCCGAGTCCCATGGCGTGAGCGATGAGCACCCGCCAGGGAACGGGATCTCCGGGGTTGAGGTCGGCGGCCGTACGCAGGACCGGTATCGCGTCGCGCAGGACCGTGTGGAACGCCTGGAACTGCTCCCGCGACACGTGCCGGGCACGCGCGGCGGTACGGATCTCCCAGGCGCGGTCGATCTCCAACTCGGCGGCGACCAAGGCGACATCGGGGTCGCCGGTTCGCACGCGCCGCCACTCGTCGAACCATCCGGTGTGATGCAGAGCGAGTTCGGCGAGACCCGTGCTGTACTGGCCGCGTCGTTCCCAGTCCCGGTCGACGCGCGTCCGCGCCAGCAACTCCGCCGCCGGCTCCCAGACTCCCGACCGCGCCTCGGACAGCGCCGCCCGCAGACCGGCATCCGGAGCGTCCACTTCCACCGCCCCATCCGGCGGCAATCCGTCGGCTGTGGCCGCCAAGTGCCGCAGCATCCTGGGCAGCGTGAATACGCTGGGCATCCTGCCCACAACCAACCCCTCCCCCAACGGCTCGCGGCCGCGCACAGTCGATCATCGACGAGCGCACACCCTATCGACCGGGCGTGCGGCGTACGTCGCCGACCCAAATGAGATGGCCTCTTAGGCGGTAACGCGCCCCCGGATCCAGAGCGTGAGACAACCCTTGGTTCGTGGCGCGCGGAGAACCGACGGCTGGCGGAGATCGGACGGCTCGCAGTGAGCCGCCCGACGGTTGGTCCCGCCGCCATCGACACACTTCCCCAGTACCGTCGGCCTCAGGATGGCCGCAATTCATTGCCCTGTCGCAGCAGAGCCGACCAGAACACGTCTCACCAGCCAGCGTCCGCGCGCGCATACGTGCAGGTCAGAAGAACGTCAGCCGACGCAGACCAAAGTGACCCCAAACCCACGAGCAGCGGATCCGGTCCGTCCAGGAAAAGTTGACGCCCCGGCACCCAAAAAAGAACGTCACCGCAGGTCAGCAACCCAGCGCACCTTCGGTGCGCGCCGGGGGCGTGGTAAATGTCCTCGGCACGCTGGGGTGCTCCTTGTGTGCCCTGCCGGTACGAAGATGCAGTCGAGATCCTGATCGGAGCTGTTCATTCCGGTTGAAACCGTTGTCACTGTGATGCTGTGCAGCTCGTAGGTCAGCTTGGTGCTGAGGGCCTTTCGCGGGAACCGTGGAGTGTTGCTGTGAGTACGGGCATCAGATTCCTGTATTGCCCTGGCCCTCCCGGGGCGGACAGCCCGCGCGGCAGACCACGACACAGGTCGGAGCACTCGAGACGCGGGGTGCGTTCTCTGTGGCGCCCAGCGTGAAACGTGAACAGCCCGGCCGTGTCGAAGACCTCGAGGGGAGGCCAGGAGGCAGGGCGGAGAGAGAGGCTCCGCCGAGACCCCCTCCGCAGGTCTTGCAGCGGCGGACGGCGGCGCGCTCGAGCGGCAGCGTGGCAGCCGTCCTCGGCGGCGACACCGGCGGCGGCGCCGGCCCGGCCTGCCCCGACGACGATCACGTCCCAGACGCCGGGCGCGCGGACCGGGGCGGAAGACGACGGCATGCGGCGGTCACCTCCCGGCTGGTCGAACGGGCGGGCGGAGGCTGTCAGCAGCCTGCGGCCGACCAGGCGACGGCAGGATCGCTCCCGCACGCACGGAGCGTCGGCCCGCCCCGCCCGGGACGCAGACAGGCCCAGGAGACAGCGGGCGAGCGCGCAAGCCGTCGGGCAGGCCCACACCATCCTGGCGGGGACGTCCAAGGCCAGTTCGCGCTGGAGGCGGAGCGCAGGGCGACGGCCAGGAGAGAGCCCATTCGGCGTCGGGGCCGCCGCAGTCCTGCGGGTCACCGTCGACGACGGCACCGGCTTCCCCACCGCCGCTCACCTCGCCTCCCACGCCGGGCTCGCCCCCACCACGAGGAGGCCCCCTCGCGACTGATGCGGCGCGAGGGGGCGGCGGAGAACGGCCCGACGATTGTCGCGGATGGCGTTTTGTCAGCGCACGGTCATCCGCACCGGCACCACTGGGTACGTGTACGGCGTGTCCGTGCTGACTGCGAGCGCGGCCGTGTAGGTCCCGGCCACGTCCACCGCCGTCGCGCCCGCGTCCAGCCGGACGGTGACGGTCAGGCGCTGGCCGGGGGCGAGCGTATGGGTGGTGGACGTAGTGGAGAGCCAGCGGACGTCGGCTGCCGGGACGCAGCTGTCAAGGCCCGGCAACTGCTCGACATTCGCACGGGCGTCGAAGACGCTCGGCGCACCGCCGACCCGGTAGAACCCGCAGGCGCCACCGGCCCGGTAGAGCGGCGTGGCGGCGGCGGGCAGGGCCGTCCAGGTGCGGGCGGCCGGGTCGTAGGCGTAGCCGGCGCTGGTGACGACGCCGAGCAGGTTGCTGACCCCGCCGGAGAGGAGGATGCGGCCGTCGGCGGTGGTGGCGGCCGAGGCCCACAGGTCGATGGGAAGGTCGGTGATCGGAGTCCAGGCGGCGGTGGCCGGGTCGTAGGCGTAGCCGTGCCGCGTACCCTCCACCACGGTGGTGCCGCCCGCGCAGTACAGGGTGCCCGAGACGGCGCCGCAGCCGAGCCAGGAGATGGCCTCGGGGTAGGGGGTGGTGGCGGCCCAGGTGTCGGTGGCCGGGTCGTAGACCTGCACTGCGGTGGCGCCAGTGCAGTATCCCTGGCCGCAGCCGCCGACCAGGTACCACTTGCCGTCGAGTGTGGCGGAAGCCGCTGCCGCGTACCCGGCGGGTACCGGGGCGGCGGTGGACCAGGTGCGGTGCTGCGGGTCGTAGACCTCGGTGGTGGTCACGGTGTCGCCGTCCGCTGTCCAGCCGCCGGTGACGTACAACTTGCCGTTCAGGAAGGCGGACTGGGGTGACTCGCGGGGGGTGGGATGGCCGCCGGGGATCGCCGTCCAGGCGGCGGTGACGGGGTCGTAGACGTAGCCGCCGGACAGGACGGAGGTGCCGTCGGTGCCGCCGACCGAGTAGACGCGGCCGTCCGGGCCGGTGGCGACGGCGTTGTCGATGACGGGGGTGGGGTAGTCGGCGAGGGAGGTCCAGGCCGAGGCGGCGGGGGTCACGTCCGTGGACGTGGACGTGGTCTTCGGCTTCGTCTTCGTCAGCCGGTCGGGGGTGAAGTCACCGGGAACGTACTGCGGAGCTGCCGCGCGGGCCGTCGTCGCCGTCGGGATGTCCCCGGACCGCTCGGTGAGGCTGACGGTGAGCGGGGCCGAGCCGGTGTTGCGCAGGGTGACCTGGGCGGTGGTGGTTTTCCCCTTGCGTACGGTCTTGTCGACCGCCGCCGGGCTGATCGCCAGCTGTCCGGCGAGCAGCACCGCGTCGAGGCGGGTGGCGTGGTCGGCCTTGACGTTCACCTTCTTCGTTGCCGTGGTGTAGTGCTCGGCGCTGAACGCGACCTGCTGACGGCCCGTCCGCGGCGCGAAGCGTACGTACGAACCGTCGCCCGCCGTGGTCGCCTTGGCGCCGGTCTTGCCGCTCACCGTCGCACCGCTCAGCTGCCGGCCGGTGTTGCGGTCCGTCACCGTCCCGTACAGCAGCCCGCCCGGCACCGGCTTGCAGGTCATGCCGCCGAAGGCGACGTCGTCGACCTGCCAGTAGTAGGCGTAGTCGCCGTTGTAGCGGAACCGCACCTGGACGGCGGACTTCCCCGCCGCGTCCGGGAGGGCGATGCTCTGCGTCCCGGGGCCCGCGGAGTCGGTGTCGCGGTGCCAGACCGTGGACCAGGTCGTGCCGCCGTCGACGCTGAGGTCGACGTCGGCCTTGGAGTCGTCGTCGAACGGCTTGTAGAAGGTGCCGAATCGGACCGCGGGCGTGTCGTAGCCGGTCAGGTCGAGGACCGGAGAGAGGAGGGAGGTGTTCTGCCGGTCGCCGGTGTAGCCGCTGTCGGCGATGGCGAAGTCGCCCGACCCGCCGGTGAGGTTGCCGCGCCCGGCCGGGTCGTCGAAGCGCCAGGTGTGGCCGCTGCCGGTGACGCTCCACCCGGCGGGCGCCTGCGTGCCGTCGAAGGTCTCGGTGGCCTCGCTGAACGTCTGCTTGTAGCCGGGCGCCACGCAGGCGGCGGCGTCGACCGGGATGCCGAAGTCCTTGCGGCCGGCCTTGGCGCCCACCGTCAGGTCGGCCGTCGTGACCTGGTAACCGGTGTAGACCGGGTCGACCTGCAGGGTGTAGGTGCTGTTGGCGGGCAGTTCGAGGGTGTAGCGGCCGGTCGCCGGGTCGGTGTACGTCCGGGTGGAGGGCTCGTTGGTGACCTGGATGCCCGCGGAGAGCGGCCAGCCGTGCCCGGAGCCGTCCTGGATCCGCCCGCTGACGGTGACCAGGGGCTGGGCGGTGAGGGTGAAGTCCCGGGCCACGGTCGCGTCGTCGCCGACCTCGACAGCGGCCGGAGTGGTGCTCCCGTAGCCGAACTTGGCGGCCGCCACGTCGTACGTGCCCGCCGGGAGCGTCATGTCGTACGTGCCGTCGGCGCCGGTCGTCGTGGCGTTCGCGCCGGCTGTGACCCGCGCCCCGGCCACCGGGCCGCCGGCGGACGGGTCGGTGACCTTGCCGGTCAACCTGCCGTACGGGCCGGTGGTGAAGGCGACGGTGCCGTTCGGGGTGCCGAGGCCGGTGGGGCCGTCCCAGCCGGGGCCGGCGGTGCACAGATAGGCGGTGGCGCAGGTGCCGTTGGTGCCGCTGGTCACGTCGTTCAGCGCGCCGTTCGGCGCGACTGTGTGGGCGTACGGGTAGGCGTTGGGGTAGGTCTTCGCGCCCGGCTTTCCGGCGAGCGCGTAGGTGGCGGCGATGATCGGGGCGGACGCGCTGGTACCGCCGTAGACGCCCCAGCCGCGGTCCTCGTAGGTGTTGTAGACGGTGACGCCGGTCGCGGGGTCGGCGACGGCCGACACGTCCGCGTTGGCGCGGTTGGCGCAGCCCCGGTCGGTCTGGAAGGACGGCTTGGGGGAGTAGGCCGAGCAGCCGCTGCCCGCCCCGGCCCACGCGGACTCGTTCCAGCCTCGCGGTGTCCCGCTGTCCCGGCTCAGCGAGGTCCCGCCGACCGCCGTGACGTACGGCAGTGTGGCCGGGTAGCTGTTGCCGTAGCCGTTGTCGCCGGTGCTGAAGGTGATCGCCACGCCCGGGTGCTTGTAGTAGTCGTCACCGGGCAGGTCGCCGAACGCGCTCTCGCTCCCGCCCCAGCTGTTGGAGACGTACGCGGCGCCGAGCGCGACCGCCGTGTTCTCCGCCTCGCCGAGGCCTTCGATGGACGGCTCGTCGGCCTCGACCAGCAGGATGTGACAGAGCGGGCAGGCGGCGCTGACCATGTCGAGGTCGAGGGCTATCTCGCCGGCCCAGCCCTGGTCGGGCTGTGGGTACTCGGTGCCGCCGCGCTGGTCGGTCTTGCGGAAGCAGCCGTTGGCGGTGGTGCAGGGCGGCAGGCCGAACTGGGAGCGGTAGACGGCCAGGTCGGCCTCGGCGTTCGGGTTGTCGTAGGCGTCGACGATGGCCACCGTGACCCCCGCCCCGGCCACGTCGGACGGCAGGTCGTAGGCGCTCTGGAGGTCGGCGGGGCCCAACCCGGCGGGGGCCAGCAGGGGTTGGAAGCCTTTGCCGGTCTGCCGGACATCGTCGCGGGCGACCGCGAAGCAGGCCATCTGGTTGGGTTTGTCGGGTCTCGCGCAGAGAGGGTGCGTCGGCACGGTCGAGGCCGTCGAGGCGGTGTCGGCGGTTGCCTCGGTGGTGGCGGTGGCGGTGGCGGTCTGGGGAAGTGCCCAGATCAGTGTCGTCAGGATGCTGAACAGGGCGGTTAACACCGCCAGTCGGGTACGGAACAGTCCCACCTTGATCATCCGAGTCCTCCCAGATATTCATGGGTATAAGGGAAACGATCAGGCGGCAGAATATTCCTTGTACATGTCATGTGTGTGAAGTTGTTCGCTCCTGTTTGATTGATTGGGCGGCAGGCTACTGCCGCCGGGCGCCCCGCCGCGCGAGGCAATGCGCCGCCTGCCCCGGTCAAGCCGCACGCCGCCGGGTCATGGCGCCCGGCCAGCTGACCGCCGACCCGTCGGACGCCTTGACCGTGTCGGAGGCCGGGACCGGGATCCAGACATCGGACTGGCCAACGCGGTAGGCGAGGGTGACGCCGATGAGGTCGGACGGTCCGGAGGCGGCCAGCTCGACGCTCCTGGCAGGACGATCGCCGCTGCCGGGCGAGGTGACCTCGGCGGTGCCGACATGGAACGTCTGCACCAACGCCGGGGACAGGTGTTTCGGGCCTGCGGGTCGAGAGCCTGCTGCTCCCGGGAGAGACAGCCGACCATGAGGGCCTTACCGTCGGCACGCGTGATGTCCGGCCGTACAGCTCCGGCTTTCACACAAGAGGACCGAGTGACCGCGGGGGCCGTTTCCTGTTGGGGCAGTTTCTGACGCCCACCGGCCATAGCCACGATGTGCGCTCCCACTTGCCGCAAACCCAGACGGCCACCACATCGATCGCCTCGACGCACACGCGTCGGCCAGAGCGCCGCCTCATCGACAACACTGTTCCCGTGCCTACCGGCCTCAGGGCGGCCTCAATTCACGGCACTACCGCAGCACGGCACCCAGAACAGGCCTCACCAGCTACTTGCCAGAGCACATACGTGCAGGTCAGGCGACTACCGGCCGAGGCAGACCGAACCGGCCCAAACCCACGAGCAGCGGATTCAGTCCGTCCAGGAAAAGTTGGCGCCCCGACACCCAAAAATGAACGTTTCCGCAGGTCAAAGACCTGCACAGGTGGGGCGGGTGGGACTCGAACCCACGGCCGGCGGATTATGAGTCCGCTGCTCTAACCGGCTGAGCTACCGCCCCATAGCGGCGTGTCGCGTACACGTGTGCGCGCCGTCTGCCGCAGCATAGCCGGTCATACGATCTCCTGCTTCGGATGGTCGACTACGCACGGGGTTCTCGATGTTGAGGACTGCGCCCCGTCGCGCGCGGTTCCCCCGGGCATGAAAAAGGACCCCAAGGGGCCCTCGTTCAACATGCTCCCCCGACTGGACTCGAACCAGTAACCTGCCGGTTAACAGCCGGCTGCTCTGCCAATTGAGCTACGGAGGACCGAGCTCCCCCGACTGGACTCGAACCAGTAACCTGCCGGTTAACAGCCGGCTGCTCTGCCAATTGAGCTACGGAGGAATGCCTCGTTGCATCGAACCCGCCTGCCTGGGTATTCGCCAGAGGGCGGGCGCTCGCTGCGACACATACATTAGCGCAAGCAGGGGGGTGCTCCGCCAATCGGTTCCCCTCGGCACCGACACCGCGCCTAGAACTACGCAAGGGAAGGGTGGCCGCCATGCGCTACCGGCTCACGTTCGTTGTCGGGCTCGCTCTGGGTTACGTGCTGGGCACGAAGGCCGGCCGCGAGCGCTACGAGCAGTTGAAGAAGTCCGCGCGCCAGGTCGCGCAGAACCCCGCCGTCCGCAACACCGCGGAGACGGCCGCCCAGCAGGGCCGCCAGTTCGCGGGCAAGGCGTACCACGTGGTCAGCGACAAGGTCGGCGACCGCGTTCCCGACTCGGTCGCCCAGCGAGTCCGCTCCCTGCGCGACCACAACGTCAACGGAACGGGCGGGGACGACTGGGGTACGAGCAGCACCTGACGGCACCTTTCCACGCCGGGGAACGTCGCCCAGGCCCGAGCAAGCGCGGCAGTACGGCAGAATTTTGGCCATGGGGATAGTCGCCGGGTTGGACAGTTCGCCCGATTTCACTCGTATCGTCGTCTGCGACACGGACACAGGGGCCGTGCTCAGGCAGGGATACGCGCCGCATCCGGTGGAGAACGCCGAGAGCGGTGCGCGGCCTGCCGATGTCGATCCGCAGGCCTGGCTGCTGTCCCTCGGTGAGGCCGCCGGCGGCGGGCTCCTCGAGGGCGTGCAGGCCATCGGGGTGTCCGCACAGCAGAACGCGGTGGTCCCGCTCGACTCGCAGGGCAACACCGTGCGGCCGGCGATGGTCGGCGGGGACCGGCGGGCGCAGGTCGCCGCGGCCGATCTGGTGGACGCGCTCGGCGGACGTGAGGCGTGGGCGCAGGCGGTGGGCTGTGTGCCGCAGGCCGCGCAGCCGGTGACCAAGCTGCGCTGGCTGATGAAGACCGAACCCGAGGCCGCCCAGCGCACCTCCGTGCTGCTGCAGGCCCACGACTGGCTGGTGTGGCAGCTGCTGGGCCGGCCGGTGCGCAGGACCACCGACCGGGGCGGGGCCTCCGGAACCGGGTACTGGTCGGCGGCCACCGGCGGCTACCGGCCCGACCTGGTGGAGCTTGCGCTCGGTCACCAGGCGATGCTGCCCGAGGTGATCGGTCCCGCCGACGCCGCGGGGACGACCCCGGAAGGACTGCTGATCTCCGCGGGGACCGGCGAGACGATGGCCGCCGCCTTCGGGCTGGGGCTGGGGCTCGGGGACGCGGTGGTCTCGCTCGGCGCGTCCGGTTCGGTGATGGCGGTGCATCCCGAGGCGCTCGTCGACAACACCGGGATGATCACGTCCCTGGCCGACGCGACCGGTATGCATCTGCCCGTCGTCACCACGCTGAACGCCGTACGGACCCTGCGCGGGGCCACCGAGATGCTCGGGCTGACCGACCTGGAGAGCCTGTCCGAGCTGGCGATGAAGTCGACGCCGGGGGCCCACGGGCTCGTACTGCTTCCCTATCTGGAGGGTGAGCGGACGCCGAATCTGCCGCATGCCGCCGGGACGCTGTCCGGTCTGCGGCGGGAGTCGATGAAGCCGGAGCACCTGGCGCGAGCGGCGTTCGAGGGGATGCTGTGCGGGCTGGCGGACGCGCTCGACGTGTTGCGCGGGCGAGGGGTGGAGGTGCGGCGGGTCTTCCTGCTCGGGCAGGCCGCCGAGCTGCCCGCCGTGCAGGCCGCGGCACCCTCGCTGTTCGGGGCGCAGGTCGTCGTACCGCAGCCCGCGGACTACGCGGCGATCGGTGCCGCCCGGCAGGCCGCCTGGGCGCTCGCGGTGTCGCAGGGCACGATCGACCCGCGCACCCCGCCGGCCTGGCAGGGCGCGGCGGCTCAGGTGCTGGATCCCGGCGAGGACCTGGCGGTGGGGCAGGCGGTGCGGCAGCAGTTCGTGTCCGTGCGGGAGCAGACGCATCCGGGGACGTTCCGCTGACGACCCGGAGAGCGGGACGGTTCCAGGCAAAGCGGAAGGTAAGGGTCCGGTAGGAGCCGTACCCGTGCGGCCGTACGGAGCACTGCTGTGGGCTTAATCGGTTGAGGTAACACGGGTGGAGTGTTCGACGATAGGGGCCAGGGGCAACCAACCCCGGCCCCACCGCCGACTCCGAGAGACCGAGCGTGCTCATACGACTTCTGCGGACCTATCTCAGGCCCTACCGGAAACCCATCATCCTGCTGGTGCTGCTGCAGTTCCTGCAGACCTGCGCCAGCCTCTACCTGCCCACACTGAACGCGGACATCATCGACAACGGTGTCGTGAACGGGGACACCGGCTACATCCTGAGCTACGGCGCCCTCATGATCGGCATCTCGCTGGTGCAGGTCGTGTGCAACGTCGGTGCCGTGTACTACGGCGCCCGGACCGCCTCGGCGCTCGGCCGGGACGTGCGGGGCGCCGTCTTCGACCGGGTGCAGTCCTTCTCGGCGCGCGAGGTCGGTCAGTTCGGCGCGCCCTCGCTGATCACCCGTACGACCAATGACGTGCAGCAGGTCCAGATGCTGGCCCTGATGACGTTCACCCTGATGGTGTCGGCGCCCATCATGTGCGTGGGCGGTATCGTCCTGGCGCTCGGACTGGACGTGCCGCTGTCCGGGGTGCTGGTCGCCGTCGTACCGGTGATGGCCGTCTGTGTGACATTGATCATCCGCCGGCTGCGTCCGCTGTTCCGGTCCATGCAGGTGCGGCTGGACACGGTGAACCGGGTGCTGCGCGAGCAGATCACCGGCAACCGGGTCATCCGGGCCTTCGTGCGCGACGACTACGAGGAGCAGCGCTTCCGGAAGGCCAACGCCGACCTGACCGCCATGGCCCTGGGCACGGGCAACCTGCTGGCGCTGATGTTCCCCATGGTGATGACGGTGGTGAACCTGTCGTCGATCGCCGTGGTGTGGTTCGGCGCGCACCGCATCGACGGCGGACAGATGCAGATCGGCGACCTGACCGCGTTCCTCTCCTACCTGATGCAGATCGTGATGTCCGTGATGATGGCCACCTTCATGTTCATGATGGTGCCGCGCGCGGAGGTCTGCGCCGAGCGCATCGAGGAGGTGCTGGACACCTCGTCGAGCGTGGTGCCGCCGAAGGCCCCGGTCCTGGAACTGCGCCGGCACGGTCATCTGGAGATCCGCGGCGCCGGGTTCCGGTACCCGGGTGCCGAGGAGCCGGTGCTGAAGTCGATCGACCTGGTGGCCCTGCCCGGCGAGACGACCGCCGTGATCGGTTCGACCGGCAGCGGCAAGTCCACGCTGCTGGGGCTGGTACCCCGGCTGGTCGACGCGACCGAGGGGGAGGTGCTCGTCGACGGGGTGTCCGTGGCGGCCATCGAGCCGCGGCTGCTGGCGAGGACGGTCGGACTGGTGCCGCAGAAGCCGTACCTGTTCGCGGGCACGGTCGCCACCAACCTGCGCTACGGCAACCCCGACGCGACGGACGAGGAGCTCTGGCACGCGCTGGAGGTGGCGCAGGCCAAGGGCTTCGTGGAGCGGCTGGAGGGCGGGCTCGACGCGCCGATCGCGCAGGGCGGCACCAACGTCTCCGGCGGTCAGCGGCAGCGGCTGGCGATCGCCCGTACGCTCGTCCAGCGGCCGGAGATCTACCTCTTCGACGACTCCTTCTCCGCCCTCGACTACGCCACCGACGCGGCCCTGCGGGCGGCGCTCTCGCAGGAGACGGCCGAGGCGACCGTGGTGATCGTCGCCCAGCGGGTGTCGACCATCCGGGACGCCGACCGGATCGTCGTCCTCGACGAGGGCCTGGTCGTCGGCACCGGCACCCACCACGAACTGATGGCGGACAACGAGACCTACCGGGAGATCGTGCTCTCCCAGCTCACGGAAGCGGAGGCTGCCTGATGGCGGGGCCGGCGGGGCGGATGATGGCCGGGACGGGTCCCGACCAGCGTTCGATGGATTTCAAGGGGTCGGGGAAACGGCTCATCGGGCAGTTCAAGTCCGAGCGGCTGACCATCTACGCGCTGCTGTTCTGCGTGGTGGTCAGCGTCGGGCTGTCGGTCGTGGGGCCGAAGATCCTCGGCAGGGCCACCGACCTGGTCTTCTCGGGGATCATCGGACGGCAGATGCCGGCCGGGGCCACCAAGGAGGAGGTGCTGCGGTCCATGCGGGAGCGGGGCGAGGGCTCCGTCGCCGACATGCTCCGCAGCACGGACTTCACCCCGGGCAAGGGCATCGACTTCGATGCCGTCGGCCGGGTGCTGCTGGTCGCGCTGATCGTGTTCATGATCGCCGGTCTGCTGATGGCGGTCGCCACCCGGCTGGTGAACCGGGCGGTCAACCGGACCATGTACCGGATGCGCGAGGACGTGCAGACGAAGCTGTCCCGGCTGCCGCTGGCGTACTTCGACAAGCGGCAGCGCGGTGAGGTGCTCAGCCGGGCCACCAACGACATCGACAACATCGGGCAGACGCTCCAGCAGTCGATGGGCCAGCTGATCAACTCGGTGCTCACCATCATCGGGGTGCTGGTGATGATGTTCTGGGTGTCGTGGATCCTGGCGCTGGTCGCCCTCGTCACCGTGCCGCTGTCGTTCGCCGTCGCCACCCGGGTCGGCAAGCGCTCCCAGCCGCACTTCGTGCAGCAGTGGCGCACCACCGGCAAGCTCAACGCGCACGTCGAGGAGATGTACACCGGGCACGCCCTGGTGAAGGTGTTCGGCCGGCAGGACGAGTCGGCGGAGCGGTTCGCCGAGCAGAACGAGGCGCTGTACGAGGCCGGGTTCAAGGCACAGTTCAACAGCGGGGTCATGCAGCCGCTGATGATGTTCGTGTCCAACCTGAACTATGTGCTGGTCGCGGTCGTCGGCGGGCTGCGGGTGGCGTCGGGCTCGCTGTCCATCGGCGACGTGCAGGCCTTCATCCAGTACTCGCGGCAGTTCTCGATGCCGCTGACCCAGGTCGCCTCCATGGCGAACCTGGTGCAGTCGGGCGTCGCCTCGGCCGAGCGGATCTTCGAACTCCTGGACGCGGAGGAGCAGCAGGCGGATCCGGTGCCGAGCGCGAAGCCCGAGGAGCTGCGCGGGCGGGTGGCGCTGGAACACGTGTCGTTCCGGTACGACCCGGAGAAGCCGCTCATCGAGGACCTGTCGCTGACGGTGGAGCCGGGACACACGGTCGCGATCGTCGGCCCGACCGGAGCCGGCAAGACGACCCTGGTCAATCTCCTCATGCGGTTCTACGACGTCTCCGGCGGGCGCATCACCCTCGACGGCGTCGACATCGCGACGATGTCCCGGGACGACCTGCGCGCCGGGATCGGCATGGTGCTCCAGGACACCTGGCTGTTCGGCGGCACGATCGCGGAGAACATCGCGTACGGCGCCTCCCGGGAGGTCACGCCTGGCGAGATCGAGGAGGCGGCGCGGGCGGCCCACGCGGACCGGTTCATCCGGACGCTGCCCGACGGCTACGACACCGTGATCGACGACGAGGGCAGCGGGGTGAGCGCCGGTGAGAAGCAGCTGATCACCATCGCGCGGGCGTTCCTGTCCGACCCGGTGATCCTGGTGCTGGACGAGGCGACGAGTTCCGTGGACACGCGGACCGAGGTGCTGATCCAGAAGGCGATGGCGAAACTCGCGCACGGGCGGACGTCGTTCGTGATCGCGCACCGGCTGTCGACGATCCGGGACGCGGACACGATCCTGGTGATGGAGAACGGATCGATCGTCGAGCAGGGCACGCACACGGATCTGCTGGCGGCCGACGGGGCGTACGCGCGGTTGTACAAGGCGCAGTTCGCGCAGGCGGTGGCCGAGGTGGACTAGGCGAGGGACCAGGCGCGGGACCAGGTGTGAGGGCCGCTCGCTTCGGTGAGCGGCCCCGTGTCAGTCCAGGTAGCCCCTCAACTGGTCCGCGAAGGCGTGGTCCCGGAGTTTGTTGAGGGTCTTCGACTCGATCTGGCGGATCCGTTCCCTCGTCACGCCGAAGATGCGGCCTATCTCCTCCAGCGTGCGGGGGCGGCCGTCGGCCAGGCCGTAGCGGAGCTGGACGACCTTGCGCTCACGCTCGCCCAGGGTGGACAGGACGGCCTCCAGGTGTTCCCTGAGCAGCATGAACGCGGCCGACTCGACGGGGCTGGCGGCGTCGCCGTCCTCGATGAGGTCGCCGAGGGCCACGTCGTCCTCCTCCCCCACGGGCGCGTGCAGGGAGACCGGTTCCTGCGCCAGGCGCAGGACCTCGCTGACCCGCTCGGGCGCCAGGTCCAGGTGTGCGGCGACCTCTTCCGGCGTCGGTTCGTAGCCCCGTTCCTGGAGCATCCGGCGCTGGACGCGGACCACCCGGTTGATCAGCTCGACCACGTGGACCGGGACGCGGATGGTGCGGGCCTGGTCGGCGAGGGCGCGGGACATGGCCTGACGGATCCACCAGGTGGCGTACGTGGAGAACTTGTAGCCGCGGGCGTAGTCGAACTTCTCGACCGCCCTGATCAGGCCCAGGTTGCCCTCCTGGACCAGGTCGAGCATGGTCAGGCCACGGCCTACATACCGTTTGGCCACCGACACGACGAGCCGCAGGTTCGCCTCGATGAGGCGGCGCTTGGCCATGCGGCCCATGACGACCAGTCTGTCCAGGTCGAGGGCGAGCCGGCTGTCCAGGTCGGGGGCGGTGCTGAGCCTCTCCTCGGCGAACAGGCCGGCCTCGACCCGGCGGGCGAGTTCGACCTCCTCGGCGGCGGTGAGCAGCGGGATGCGGCCGATCTCGCGCAGGTACTGGCGGAACAGGTCGGAGGAGGGTGCGCCGGTGTCGGTCCTGGCGCGGGCCGGCTCGGGGGGTTCGACGGGCTCGATGTGCTCGACGACCTCGATGTGCTCGACCTCGTCGGCGGGGGGTTCCGCCAGGTCGGCCGGGGCCGACGGCTCTCCCTCGGGGTGGTGCGCGGCACGGTTCTGCGGGGGGACCGCGACCAGTACGTCGGCCTCCGTATCCGGTTCCGTGTCGTCCGTACTGATGTCGGTCTGGGTCAGGGTCTGGGTCTGCACGGGGGCGACCTCCAGGATGATCGCTGCTGAGGTGTGCGGCAGCGGTACTTCGCGGACGGAGTCGGCGGCCTCGCCGCTGTCCGTCCCGTACGCGATGTGCGGAGTCGCGGGGGTCTGGGATCCGTTGGGGACGGATCGGCCGCGCTCCGAGGACTCAGGCACCGGAACCCAGTGTGGAGTACGACACATCGCCGCCACGAGGGGCGTGCGGTGACTTTTTGAGGCCGGTCCGTGACCGCGCGGTTACCCGGTCCGGGCCGGCCCTCAGAGTGCGGCGGCTCCGTGCGCGCGTAGTGCCTGGTCGTACTGCTGAAGGACCCACAACTCGTTCTGCACGGCGGCCGCCTGGGCCGGGTCTCCGTGGGTGCCGAGTCGGGTCAGGCTGGACTGGATGTCACGGATGCGGCGCTCGACCGCGCGGCGGCGGACCGTGACGAGCTGGTCGCCGGCGTAGTTCTCGTCGACCGTCTTGCGCATGATCGCCTCGACCGCGAGCTCCGTGACCATGGCGCGGACGGCGTTGTCGGGGGCCACGTCGCGGACCCGGACCAGGTATTCCTGCGGGTCCTGGACGCCGTACTCCGCGCCGCCCGCGTCCATGATCGCCTGGCGTACGGCGGCGTAGGGGGCGGCGGTGAACTCGTCGACGCCGTACGCGTCGAACGCCGGGGAGACCAACTCGGGCCGCTGGAGGGCGAGTTTGAGGAGCTCGCGTTCGGTGGCGTAGACCGGGTTGCGGAGGTTGAGCGCCGGGCCCGGGGTGGAGGGGCGGGGGGTGGCGTCGTACTGCCGCTGTCCGTTGCGGGCGATCGGCGCCGGGCCCTTGCCGCCGCGGTCGCGGGCCCAACGGGCCAGTTGGGCGACGCGTTTGACCACGAACTGGGTGTCGAGGATGCCGAGCATGCCGGCGAGCTGGACGGCGACCTCGTGCTGGGCGCCGGTGTTCTTGATGCGGGCGACGACGGGCGCCGCCTCGTCCAGCGCGGCGGCCCGGCCGCCGGGGGTGTCCAGGTCGTAGCGGAGGACGATCTGGCGCAGCGCGAACTCGAAGAGCGGGGTGCGGGGTTCGACCAGGTCGGCGACCGCGTCGTCGCCCTTGGCGAGGCGCAGGTCGCAGGGGTCCATGCCGTCGGGGGCGATCGCGATGTACGTCTCGGCGGCGAACTTCTGGTCGTCCTCGAAGGCGCGCAGGGCGGCCTTCTGCCCGGCCGCGTCGCCGTCGAAGGTGAAGATCACGCGGGCCGAGCCGTTGTCCATGAGCAGACGGCGGAGGATCTTGATGTGGTCGGTGCCGAAGGCGGTGCCGCAGGTCGCGATGGCCGTCGTCACGCCGGCGAGGTGGCAGGCCATGACGTCGGTGTAGCCCTCGACCACGACCGCGCGGCTGGACTTGGCGATGTCCTTCTTCGCCAGGTCGATGCCGTAGAGCACCTGGGACTTGCGGTAGATCGCGGTGTCGGGCGTGTTGAGGTATTTGGGGCCGGTGTCCGCGTCGTAGAGCTTGCGGGCGCCGAAGCCGACGACCTCGCCGCCGATGTCGCGGATGGGCCACATCAGACGGCCGCGGAAGCGGTCGATGGGGCCGCGGCGGCCCTCCTGGGAGAGGCCGGAGAGGATCAGTTCCTTGTCGGCGAAGCCCTTGCCGCGGAGGTAGCGGGTGAGGTGGTCCCAGCCCTGGGGGCTGTAGCCGACGGAGAAGTGCTCGGCGGCGGCCTGGTCGAAGCCGCGCTCGGCGAGGAACGTACGGCCGGCGTCGGCCTCCGGGCTGGTGGCCAGTTGCTCCATGTACCACTGGGCGGCGATCTTGTGGGCCTCGACCAGGCGGATCCGCTCGCCGCGCTGGTGGGAGGGGTTGTACCCGCCCTCCTCGTAGCGCAGGGTGATGCCGGCCTGGGCGGCGAGGCGCTCGACCGCCTCGGAGAAGGTGAGGTGGTCGATCTTCATCACGAACGTGATGGTGTCGCCACCCTCCTGGCAGCCGAAGCAGTGGAAGAATCCCTTGCTCGGGCTGACCTGGAAGGACGGCGACTTCTCGTCGTGGAACGGGCACAGCCCCTTGAGGTTGCCGCCGCCCGCGTTGCGCAGCTGGAGGTACTCGGACACCACGGCGTCGATCGGGACCGCGTCCCGTACCGCCTTCACGTCCTCGTCGTTGATCCGTCCTGCCACGCGTGAATTCTACGGGGGTCGTGTGACAGTCGATCGCCGTCGTCAGGTCACGGGACGAGGCTGTCCAGCGGAACGCGCGGGTTCGCGAGTGCCTCGGTGTCCACCTGGGCCTTGGTACGAATCAGCTGCTGGATGGGGTCTGTGACGTCCCACACGTTCACGTTCATCCCGGCCAGCACCCGGTTCTCCTTCACCCAGAACGCGATGAACTCTCGCTTTCCCGCGTCTCCCCGGATCACCACTTGGTCGTACGTGCCCGGGGGCGCCCAGCCGGAGTACTCCATGCCCATGTCGTACTGGTCGGAGAAGAAATAGGGCACGCGGTCGTAGGTGAGGTCCCGGCCGAGCATCGCGCGGGCCGCCGCGGGGCCGCCGTTGAGGGCGTTCGCCCAGTGTTCGACGCGCAGCCGGGTGTCGAAGAGGGAGTGCTGGAAGGAGGCCACGTCGCCGGCCGCGTAGATGTCGGGGTCGGAGGTGCGCAGCCGGGCGTCGACCGCGACGCCGCCGCCGTGGGCGCGGTCCGCCAGCTCCAGGCCCGCCGCCTCCGCGAGGGCGGTCCGCGGGGCCGCGCCGACCGCCGCGAGGACGTCGTGCGCGGGGTGTTCCTCGCCGTCGTCGGTGCGGGCGGCGAGGACCATGCCGTCCTGGCCGACGATCTCGGTCAGCCGTGCGCCGAAGTGGAAGCGGACACCGTGCTCGCGGTGCAGTTCGGCGAAGATCTGGCCGAGCTCCGGGCCGAGGACCGTGTGCAGCGGGGTCGGCAGGGGCTCGACGACGGTGACCTCGGCGCCGTACTCACGGGCCGCCGCCGCGACCTCCAGACCGATCCAGCCGGCTCCCGCGATCACGATGTGGCCGTTGTCCCTGCCGAGGGCGGCGAGGACGCCCTTGAGGCGTTCGGCGTGGGCGAGGCGGCGCAGGTGATGGACACCGGCGAGGTCCGTACCCGGGATGTCGAGGCGGCGGGGCTCGGCGCCGGTCGCGAGGAGCAGCTTGTCGTAGCGGACCAGGGTGCCGTCCTCGCCGAAGCGGACGGTCTTCGCCGTACGGTCGACGGCGTCGACGGTCTCGCCCAGGTGCAGTTCGATGTCGTTGCGGGCGTACCAGGCGGGTTCGTGGACGAAGACGCTGTCGCGCTCCTCCTTGCCGAGCAGATAGCCCTTGGACAGCGGCGGGCGCTCGTACGGGTGGTCGCGCTCGTCGCAGATCAGTATCACGCGGCCGGTGAAGCCCTCCGCTCGGAGCGTCTCGGCCGCCTTCGCGCCGGCGAGACCGCCTCCGACGATGACGAATGTCTGATCCGCGTCGACCACTTGATGCCTCCTCGTGAACGTACCGCCACATGCGAGCGTCCCGCACGGAGCGTGATGCGGGAAGAGGGAGTGGCCCGATCAGGCCACGGAGGGTCACATTCGGGCCCTCCCGTCTCACTCCCGCCGCATCAGCATCACAGATGCCCCATCAGACGACCGTGAAGCGAACGGGCGGACGCGTCGGTGAGCGAGGCGATCTGATCCACGATCACCCGCTTGCGGGCCCGGTCGTCGGGCGCCCGGTCGAACAGCGCCCGGAACTGCGGGTCGAGGCCGTCGGGGGCGCGGGCGGTGAGCGCCTCGGCCAGTTCGGCCACCACGATCCGCTGGTCCGCCCGCAGCCGTTCCTGCTCGGCGCGCTGCATGACGTACCGGTCGGCGACCGCCTTGAGGACCGCGCACTCCAACCGTGTCTCGTGCGGTACGACGAGTTCGGCGCCGTATCTCGTCAGCCGCCCGGTCCCGTACCCCGCGCGCGTGGCGGTCTCGGCGGCGAGGCAGAAGCGGCCGATGAGCTGGCTGGTGGCGTCCTTGAGGCGGGCCTGGGCCACTGCCGAGCCGTCGTAGCGGTGCGGCCACCACGGTTGCTCCTGCAGCCGGTCCAGGGCGGCGGAGAGCTCCGCCGGGTCGGTGTCCTCGGGCACATAGCGGCCCCGGGCGACCGCGAAGACCGCCTGGCGTTCCGGTTCGGCGTGCAGACGGGCGGGGTCGACGTGGCCGGCGTGCAGTCCGTCCTCGACGTCGTGCACGGAGTACGCCACGTCGTCGGACCAGTCCATGACCTGGGCCTCGAAGGTGGTGCGGTTGCCGGGGGCGCCCTCGCGGACCCAGTCGAAGACGGGGCGGTCGTCCTCGTAGACACCGAACTTCGGGGACTTGGGGTCGGTGGGGTGCGCTCCTCGGGACCAGGGGTATTTGGTGGCCGCGTCGAGGGTCGCCCGGGTGAGGTTGAGGCCGACGGAACCCTCGGCGGTGAAGCGTTTGGGTTCGATGCGGGTGAGGAGTCTGAGGGACTGGGCGTTGCCCTCGAAACCTCCGCAGTCCTCGGCGAACTCGTTGAGCGCCTGTTCGCCGTTGTGGCCGAACGGGGGGTGGCCGAGGTCGTGGGCGAGGCAGGCGGCTTCGACGAGGTCCGGGTCGCAGCCGAGGGCCGCGCCCAGCTCTCTGCCCACCTGGGCGCACTCCAGGGAGTGGGTGAGGCGGGTGCGGGGGCTGGCGTCCCAGGCCTGGCTCATCGTGCCGGGCGTGACCACTTGGGTCTTGCCGGCGAGTCTTCTGAGCGCGGAGGAGTGCAGGATGCGGGCCCGGTCGCGTTGGAAGGCGGTGCGGCCTGGGCGTTTGTCGGGTTCGGCGGCCCAGCGGGCCACTGACGTGGGGTCGTAGCCGGTGGGTGGGTTGTGGTTTTTGCCTTCCATGTCTCGACAGTAAGGGGAGGTGCTGACAATCCGCGTATGCGTCTGCCGGGTTCTATTGTGTGGCGGGTGCGGGTGCGTTGTGGCTTGTCGCGCAGTTCCCCGCGCCCCTTAGGGCATCAGCCTCCCCGGCGCTTTCAGGCCGACGCCAGTTGCGGTTCCGTCGTGACCGGAGTCGCCAACGACTGGTCGTAGCGGTGCAGGAGCAGGCGGGCCATCGCCGGGTGGGTGCCGAGGGGGGCCGAGGCTATCCACGGGGCCTTCTGGGCGCTCTGGGTGGCGAAGAGGCCCGGGGCCGTGAAGTAGGAGGCGACTGCTACACGGTGGCGGCCTCGCGCGGCGAGGGCGCGGACGGCTGTCTCGACCGTGGGGGTGGCCGCGGAGGCGTAGGCGGGGACGACCGGGACGCCGAGGCGTTCCGACAGGAGGTGGGCCGTGCGGCCGGTGTCGACGGCCGAGTCCGGGTCGCGGGAGCCGGCCGCGGCGAGGACCACGGCGCTGGCGCGCCGCGTCGCCTCGTCCATCGTGGTGCGCCAGCCGGCCTCGACGAGACGGCCGTGGAGGGCCTCCACGAGCAGCGGGTGCGGGCCGAGGGGGGTGGCCACGCGGGTGCGGGCCGCGCAGGCGTCCGCCATCTCGGGGATGTCCCGCTTGACGTGGTAGCCGCGGCTGAGGAGGAGCGGGACGAGGACCGCCTCGCCGGTGCCGAGGGAGGCGAGCGTGTCGGGGAGCAGGGGCTCGTTCAGCTCGATGTGGCCGAGACGCACCGGCAGACCCGGGCGCAGCTCGCGGACCCGCTCGACGAGCGTGTGGACCGTGCGCAGCGTGCGCGGGTCCCGGCTGCCGTGCGCCACGAGGACGAGCGCGGGCGGCTCGGTTCGCCGCCTGCCGTCGAGCGAGACGAGGCTGAGCTGGGTGGCGAGTTGGCTGGTGATCCGGTTCATGATGTGCGCCGTACTGTCGAGGTGAGGCCCAGGGAGCGGCAGGACGCCGCCGGGGAGGGTCGTGGACTCGTCGCGAAGAGCTTCCGACTTGCGCGTCGCCGTCATGAACTGATGGTGACGGCACGAGGTTGCCTTCCCATTGCACAGGAATGACGGGTGTTTTCCGGGGGTTCACGATGGGGTGTGGGGGCTGTGTGAGGCGGTGTGACCTGCCGTTTCATTGAC
Organism: Streptomyces violaceoruber; assembly: GCA_000720805.1. Taxonomy (GTDB): domain Bacteria; phylum Actinomycetota; class Actinomycetes; order Streptomycetales; family Streptomycetaceae; genus Streptomyces; species Streptomyces cellulosae_A. Next base: position 3,798 of record JODI01000024.1, on the reverse strand, counting down.
CGAGGTGAAGCTGGTCACGTCGTGGGAGGCGAACCGGACGGCCTGACAGGACGTCTCTGACTGTCGAAGGCCGACCGGGGAGGGACCGTCCGATGCGACTGCCTGAGCTGCACAGACCTCGTCTGCCGCGCACCCGGACCGGGCAGCGGCGGCTGGTGCAGGCCGTCATGGCGGCCTGCGTGCTGGCGCTGCTGCCGGCGACCTGGCTGTACGTCTCGACGGAGGGCCTGCTGCGTACGACGGCGAACGCGCCGCGCACCGAGGTGGCCGTCGTCTTCGGCGCCGGCCTGTGGGACGGCGAGCCCTCCCCGTACCTCGCCCACCGGCTGGACGCGGCGGCGACGCTGTACCGGGAGGGCCGCGTCCGGGTCGTCCTGGTCACCGGCGACAACAGCCGCGAGGACTACGACGAGCCCGACGCGATGCGCGCCTATCTGACGCGGCACGGGGTGCCTGACGGGCGGATCGTCAGTGACTACGCGGGCTTCGACACCTGGGACTCCTGCGTCCGCGCGAAGAAGATCTTCGGCGTCGACGAGGCCGTACTGATCAGCCAGGACTTCCACATCCGGCGGGCTCTCGCGCTGTGCCGGGCGGCGGGTGTCACCTCGTACGGCGTCGGGGTCGACGACAAGCACGACGTGACCTGGTACTACGGGGGCACCCGGGAGATCCTCGCGGCGGGCAAGGCGGCCTTGGACGCGGTGTTCGAGCCGGATCCGCGGTTCCTGGGGCCGAAGGAGACCGGGGTGAGCAGGGCGCTGGCCGGTGGCCGGTGAGGTGCGGGGCGCCTCACGGCACCGGGGCGGCCGTCGGGAGGTCACCGTCCCGGCCGCGTAACACGGAACCGTCCTGCGCGTAACACGCCCGAAGCACGCTGAGAAGCATGCCGAACTCCGTGACGCCCACGCACTGCCCGTACTGCGCCCTGCAGTGCGGGATGAACCTGACGCCGTCTGCGGACGGGACCGTCGAGGTGAGCGAGCGCACGGACTTCCCGGTGAACCGGGGTGCGCTGTGCGGCAAGGGCCGTACGGCGCCGGAGGTGCTTCGGTCGAGCGTTCGACTGACCTCCCCGCTGGTCCGCTCCGGGGGCACGCTCGTGCCCGCGTCCTGGGACGAGGCACTGGACCGGATCGCCGAGGGGCTGTCCCGCACGCGTACGGAACATGGCCCGGACGCGTGCGGGGTCTTCGGCGGGGGCGGCCTGACCAACGAGAAGGCGTACACGCTCGGCAAGTTCGCGCGGGTCGTGCTCGGCACCTCGCAGATCGACTACAACGGCCGTTTCTGCATGTCGTCGGCGGCGGCCGCGGGGATCAAGGCGTTCGGTCTCGACCGCGGGCTGCCGTTCCCGCTGGAGGACATCCCGAAGTCGGGCTGCGTGATCCTCGTCGGCTCCAACCTCGCCGAGACCATGCCGCCGTCGCTGCGCTTCTTCAGCGAACTGCGGGAGAACGGCGGCACGCTGATCGTCATCGACCCGCGCCGCACGAAGACCGCCGAGCAGGCCGACCTGCACCTGGCACCGCGCCCCGGGACGGATCTGGCCCTGGCGCTCGGGATGCTGCACCTGATCGTCGCCGAGGGGCGGGTCGACGAGGCGTACGTGGCCGAGCGCACGGTCGGCTGGGAGGACGCCCGCGCGGTGGCCATGTCCCACTGGCCGGAGTACGTGGAACGGATCACGGGGGTGTCCGTTCCCCAGCTCCGGGAGGCCGTGCGGCTGTTCTGCGAGCCGGAGAACGCGATGGTGCTCACCGCGCGCGGGCCCGAGCAGCAGTCCAAGGGCACCGACACCGTGGGCGCGTGGATCAACCTGTGCCTGGCGACCGGCCGCGCGGGCCGCCCGCTGTCCGGGTACGGCTGCCTGACCGGGCAGGGCAACGGGCAGGGCGGACGCGAACACGGCCAGAAGGCCGACCAGTTGCCCGGCTACCGCAAGCTGGACGATCCGGCGGCGCGGCGGCATGTCGCCGAGGTGTGGGGCGTCGACCCCGACACCCTGCCCGGGCCGGGACGCAGTGCGTACGAGCTGCTCGACGCGCTGGGTACGGACATCAAGTCGCTGCTGCTGATGGGGTCCAACCCGGTGGTGTCGGCGCCTCGCGCGGCCCATGTCGAGGAACGCGTCAAGTCGCTGGACTTCCTGGCCGTGTGCGACGTCGTGCTCTCGGAGACGGCGGCGCTCGCGGACGTGGTGCTCCCGGTCACGCAGTGGGCGGAGGAGACCGGCACCACGACCAACCTGGAGGGGCGGGTGCTGCTGCGCCGGCAGGCGATCAGCCCGCCCGAGGGCGTCCGCAGCGACCTGGAGGTCCTGCACGAACTGGCCGACCGCCTCGGTGTGGAGAAGGGCTTCCCCACCGACCCCGAGGAGGTCTTCGAGGAACTGCGCCGCGCCAGCGCGGGCGGCCCCGCGGACTACTCCGGGATCACGTACCGCCGCCTGGCGGAGGAGAACGGGGTGTTCTGGCCGTGCCCGGCGGCGGAGGCCGTTGCCGACGGGGATGCCGGGGCGGACGGGGATGTGGGGGCGGACGGGGATGTGGGGGCGGACGAGAACGCCGGGGAAGCCGCCGAGGGCGCGGCCGCCGGCCTCCCGTCGGCCGATCCGACCGATCCGATTGATCCGGCCGAAGGCACCGTGCCGGGCGTGACGGCGAGCCCCGCGACACCGGACGCGGGCCCCCTGGGCAAGGCGGTGTCCGGCACCACCCCCGGTGTCCACCCCGGCACCCCCCGCCTCTTCCTGGACCGTTTCGCCACCCCCGACGGGCGGGCGCGGTTCGTGGCCGTGGCGCATCGGGCGATCGCCGAGGAGCCCGACGAGGAGTACCCGGTGCTGCTGACGACGGGGCGGGTCGTGGCGCAGTACCAGTCCGGTGCGCAGACCCGCCGGGTCGACGAGCTGAACGCCGCCGCCCCCGGTCCGTTCGTCGAGCTGCACCCGCGGCTCGCGGAGCGGCTCGGGGCGGCCGAGGGGGACGCGGTGGCCGTGGTGTCCCGGCGGGGGCGGGCCGTGGCGCCGGCCCGGATCACGACCGCGATCCGCCCGGACACCGTCTTCATGCCCTTCCACTGGCCCGGCGAGGGCCGCGCCAACACCCTCACCAACCCGGCGCTGGACCCCACTTCACGGATGCCGGAGTTCAAGGCGTGCGCGGTGCGGCTGGAGACGGTGACGCCGTAGCGGCGTCCGATCAGGGGGACGAGGGCGGTGATGGCTCACCTGCGCAGCCAGTCACCGCCCTCGATCAGCTTGCCCCGTGACCGCAGCCGGGCGGTGACCGCGGGGGCGGCGAGGTAGACCCAGGCGGGTACGGCGCTGCCGTCGGCGACGCGGACGACCCGGCGCTCCACGCGCTCGTACAGGTTGCGCGGGGAGCCGGGCACGTACTCCTCCAGGCGGTCGAGGCCGGCCAGCAGCTCCCGGTACGCCTCCGGCCGCGCGGTGACGAGTTCGCCGCTCACCGTTCCCCCGGGTTCCGGCACCGCGTAGGGATAGCCCGGGCCGTCGTACAGCACCGCGCCCGGTAGCCGTGCGGGTTCCTCGGAGCGGATGCGGCCGCGCAGGAAGAGGTCGTGGTTGATCTCGCCGGGGCGGAGGGTGCCGTAGACGAAGAAGGGGAGGTCCGCGGGTCGCGCGGGGTGGGCGGCGGGATGGGCGGCGGTCACAGAAACGATTCTCTCCCCTCACATACCTCCGCGAACGCGCTATGGACATGACATGTCATGGACCTTTAAATCTTGGTCAACGCAACGCGCGTCACCCCCACACCCCCACACCCCCCAGCC
>JODI01000023.1 GCA_000720805.1 Streptomyces violaceoruber | reverse complement strand
CCCGACACCGACCCCCACACCGACACCGGCACCGTCGGCGAAGCCCACCCCGCGACCCTCCGTCACCCCTGTGACGTATCCGCGCTACAAGGCGCTGACCCGCAAACGGCAGCCTCGCGGCACCACGTCACCGGTCACCTATGTCCTGCTCATCACCGCGCCCGCGGTGATCGCCGTCGCCGCGCTGCGGCCCCGCTAGCACCCGATCCTGGAGGCACCCCTTGCCGGAATGGCTTGTTCTCACCCTCGCGATGCTGGCGGCCTGTGCCGTGGTGGTCGTCATCACCCTCGTACGCCACCGCAGGGCCCCCGAGGACGAGGACCCCAGCGAGACGCCGGACGTCATCGAGTACATGACCATGTGGATCGGCGTGGTGTACGCCATCGTCCTGGGCCTGGCCATCGCGGGTGTCTGGGAGGCCCGCAGCAGCGCCCAGGACCATGTACAGACGGAGGCCCAGGCGCTGCACGAGATCTCGGAGCGGGTCAGGGTCTACCCGGCCGACGTCCGCGACCGCATTCGGGACGATGTCAACGCCTATGTCGGACACGTCGTCCACACCGAGTGGCAGCACATGGCGGACAACGGCGAGGTCACGGAGCGGGGCACCGAACTCCTCGACCGGGTCCGTGCCGACGTCACCGACTACCGGCCGAGGACGGACTTCGAGGCCCAGGCCTACCAGCCGGTCCTCGACCAGATGGCCGCCGCGGACCAGGCCCGCAACGGCCGGGCGGACTCGGCCTCGCCCACGATGCCGGGCGTGGTCTGGTTCGGACTGCTGGCCGGAGCCGCCGTCACCATCGGGATGGTCTTCGCGCTGCAGATCCGGCGTACCGCCCGTGAACTGATCCTCGCCGGGCTGTTCTCCGCGCTGATCGCGTTCCTGCTCTTCCTGATCTGGGACTTCGACGCGCCCTACAGCCGGGGCATCACGGCGTCGGCGGACCCGTTCCTGAATCTCTTCCCAGGCATCAAGGGCTGACGTCCCCTCACCGGGGGCGAGACTCGGCCGCTGTCAGGCCCTCACCACGGGCCAGCCCGACCCGCCGGGGGACGCGCGACCCGCCGGGGGACGCGCGACACACCCGTCCCGTCCCCCGGTCGCGGGAACAGAATCCCCTGACCGGCGCACACACATGCCCCATTCGCACGAGTGCGATCGCGCGGACGCCTCCGTGTTCCTAGCGTTCGGGTCATCGAGGTGCATGGACGGCGCAAGCGGAATCGGTCCGCGGCTGCTCCTCGGGGACCGGAGGAACCACCGTGGTCGCGATACCCGTCGCTTCGGCCGCACTGCTGGGCGTGGGCCCTCACCGTCCCCGCCGCGCAGGCGAGCGGCGAGAGCCCGGGCGTCCGCGTCAGTACCCTGCCCGAGACCGTCACGGCCGCAGGACAGGCGACTTGGTGTGCCACCGGCTGCCACCAGGTGTTCGTCTCCTGGGGCGTCTTCGACGACGTGACCAGCCGCAAGGGCATGTCGGCGGCGACCGCGCCGGTCGGCCGGGACGCCGAGCCGGGCACCCCGTACGAGATGACGTTCCGCCGCGGGACCTTCCGGCAGGACACCGGCCTCGCCATCGCCGGGGCCCGTCCGGTCGCCCCCACGCCGGTGCCGCCGCATCCCTCCCGAGGAGGTGCACGCGGGCGAGCGCGGCGGCTCGGCCGGGTTCGACATCGAGGAGACCGGCCCCGGGGCCGCGCTCGTCGCCGGGTCGGTCGGGACCGTCCACCGCCTCGCCCGCCGCCGCACCGACGAGGACGACACCTGACCGCACCGACCGCCACGCGCCCGCGCACGGGCCATGCCTGTGCCCCGGCTCCCTGACCGGAGCCGGGGCACAGGCATGGCCCGTGCGGTCCGCCCCGCCGCCCCTTCGCTCCCGACGGGCGTCGGTGTCACCGAAGGGAGAAGGTCAGATCCGCCGCTCGGCACGGCGGCGCATCCAGAACACCCCGCCCCCGATGACGGCCGCGGCCACCAGACCGCCGCCGATGGCGATGTCGGCCGGGGTAGCCCCGGTGGAGGTGCTGCCGCCGAGGCCGCCGCGGACCCCGCCGATGACGGTGAAGGCGGCCGGGTTGGTCAGGGTCTGGCCGGAGCAGTTGACGGTGATGCTGTGCGAACCGGGACGCGCGTTGCGGTCGACCGTCGCGGTGCCCCTCGAGGCCCCGTTGGTGCCGGGGATCGGCGTCAGGGGCGCGCTCCGGAAGGCGTCCGAGGTCATGGTGCCGCCGTTGGGGCAGCCGTCGACCGTGACCGTCAGCTGGCCGCCGCGGGCGATGACGCTGGGCAGGGCCACGATGTTGCTCGGTCGGGCGCCCATGCCGTCCCGCGCGACGGCTGCGGGGGCGGCAACCCCGAGAACGGTGACGGCGACGGCGGCGCCGGTGGCCGCCAGGGCACGAGTAGTACGCATGTGATCCTCCGCGGGAGGCGCCCCGGGAACGGTCCCCGGTGGATCGGCGAGAGAACGCCTCCCGCAAAAACCCTCAGATGCCCTGCACGGGCCCGCATTTCGGGAATGGTCCGTCCTGGTGAGCGGACACACCGAGGAACAAGCACACAATCGGATATCACCGCAGGTCACGGACCGTCAGAAAATTCCTGTCCGCGGCAACTCGGATGGCGCACCGAAAGAGGCGCGGGCCACCCGTTCGCTTTCGCCCCGTCGCCGGTTCCCCTCGCGCGACTTAGCGTTCTGCCATGCGCGAATGACGTGGCGACGGCCGCGTCGAGAGGGGAAGTCGAATGTTTGCGTCCGAACCGGCCGACTGGGCCGAAGAAGAGGAGCGGCCGAGGAAGCGCGCTCCTTGGGGCGTGATAGCGCTTGTTCTGCTGACCGGTCTCGCCCTCATTCGCAACGGCTCGGGGGAGTTCGACGTCGGGCCCCCGCAGCCGGCCTCGGCTGCCGCCGCCGAGAGCCGCGCCACGCCCGGCACCTTCCTGGGAGGCCCGGCCCCGCTGACGTACTCCGTGCCCGACCGGGTGCGGATCCCGTCGATCCGGGTCGACGCGCCGGTCCTGCCCGTCGGCCTGGACGCGGACGGCTGGGTCGGCGCGCCGCCGCCGGAGGACCCCAACCTGGCCGGCTGGTTCACCGGCGCGGTCTCCCCGGGCGAGAAGGGCACGGCCGTCGTCGTCGGGCACGTCGACAACCTTCAGGGCCCCGCCGTGTTCTACGGACTCGGGGCCCTGAAGAAGGGAAACCGCGTCGAGGTCGCCCGCAAGGACGGACAGACGGCGGTTTTCGAGATCTACGGCGTCGAGGTCTTCCAGAAGGACAACTTCCCCGGCGACCGCGTCTACGGTTCCAAGGGCTCTCCGGAACTGCGGGTCATCACCTGCGGGGGCGGTTTCTCCAAGCAGAGCGGCTACGCCGGAAACGTCGTCGTCTTCGCCCGCCTGGTCGAGGTCCGCTGAGCGTTCCCCGGCCGGGCGGGCCCGGCGCCCGCGTTCACACGGGCTGCCGTCGCGGGACGGTGATGTGGTAGCCGCAGTCCAGCAGGTGCGGCAGATAGTCGCGCAGCGCCCGGACACTCTGGGTGCGGTCGCCCCCGGCGTCGTGCGAGAGCACCACGACACCGGGGGCGGCTCCGTGCTCCACCCGTCCGACGATGGCGCGGGTGCCCGGTCTGGTCCAGTCGAGGGTGTCGATCGTCCAGGCCAGCGGTTCCATGCCGAGTTCGGCGCCGAGTTGGAAGGCGGCCCGGTTCCAGGCTCCGTAGGGCGCGCGGAACCACTGGGGGCGTTGGCCGTACACGTCCTCGATGAGGTCGCTGGTGCGTTCCATCTCGTAGCGGATCCGGCCACGGCTGAGCCGGGTCAGCAGCGGGTGGGACCAGGTGTGGTTGCCGACGACATGCCCCTCGTCGGCCATCCGGACCAGCAGGTCCGGATGGTAAGAGGCCATCTCCCCGCACACGAAGAACATCGCGCGGACGTCGTACTCGGCGAGGGTGTCCAGGATGTGCGGGGTGTAGCGGGGGTCCGGCCCGTCGTCGAAGGTCAGCACCATGGTGCTGCCGCGCCCGGACAGGCGCAGGAACGGTTCGCGTCGTACGAGTGCCCGGGCGGGCTCGACCCGGGGCGGGCCGTATCCGGTCAGGGGCTGCAGGCGGTAGGCGGAGGGCTTGAGCTCGGGACGCGCCTGGGAGCCGGCGGCGGGGGGCGAGGGCGGGACCGGTTCGCCGCCCTCGCCCGGCGCCAGCAGACCGGCCGTGCCGGCCGCACCGCAGGCCGCGGCACCCGCGAGCAGGACCCGGCGCCGCGTGAGCACCGCCGTCGCCGTCGACGACAGTCGTGTGAGCACTTGATCCTTCGTCATGACTCATCAGTCGCCCACAGCGCGCCCGACGCACCACAACGACACCGGAGCGGCGGCACGAAAACACCCGCTCGGCCCAGCCCGTGGGGCCGGCGGTGGCGCAACGGAGGGAACGGCGGCGTCTCGCGGACCGTCAGCCGGTGAGGAACAGAGCAGGCGGTCGACGCCGAGGCCGAGGCCGCCCGTGGGCGGAAGAGGGTACGCCGGACAGGGCGGGGACACCGACCGGGCAGGAGTCGACGCCGTCGGCGCGCAGCCGGTCGAGGGTGCGGTGCCGGATGCGGACCTGTGCGAGCAGGTCCGCATCCGGACTGCCGGGCCCGGCCTCGTCCCCTCCGTCGAGGCCGAACGCCGAGAGCGACGGCAGACCTTCGGTGCCGGCCGGTGCCCGCCCTTCGGGTGCCCCTTTCCCCGGAGTTTGCGCAACGACGGTACGCGGACGCGTCCTTCGGCGGTCCCCGAGGGCCAGGCCGACGCGGGCGTGGGCGCCGGTGTCGCCGGAGCGGATGAAGCGGGGGTACCACGCGGGCTCGTACTGCGCGTTGGCGCGGTACACGGCCGCCAGTCGGTGCCAAGGGGAGAAGAACAGGAGCCGCCGCGGTCAACGCCCGAGGACGGGCAGCCGGCTCCATGAGGCCGTTGGGTGCGCTGCGGCGGAGCGGGCCGAGGGCCGAAGCGGGCCGCCAAGCCCTCCGGTGTCCTGCTGAGGAAACCGGGTCCCGGCGGCCCCGTCCGGCCCGTGGTGTCCTTCGCCGTCCGTAGAGCGGCCCGAGAGAGGGCGGACCTGCGGTTTCCGATAGCCTCGCAGCCGTGACGGAACAGCATGCGCACCAGTTCGAGCGGGGCACGGACGGGCCCAAGGTCATCGTGGTCGGCGTGGACGGCTCCGACTCCTCGCTCCGCGCGGCGGCGTACGCCGGTGGCCTGGCCCGGCGCCAACGCGCCCTGCTCGCCGTCGTGTACGTGCAGCCGGTGCTGGCCGGGAGCGCGGCCCTCGGGGCGCCGGTCGCCGACACGACCGACGAGATCGCCGAGGACCTCGTGGCGCAGATCCGGGAGGCGGCCGAGCAGAGCCGGGGGATATTCGATGTGCGCTGGGAGTTCCACACCTTCCGCGGCGACCCCTACGGCGGCCTGGTGAAGGCGGCGGACGAACTCAAGGCGGACGCCGTGATCGTGGGCGCCTCGGAGCAGGCCGGGCACCGGATCGTCGGCTCGGTGGCGGTACGGCTGGTGAAGGCGGGGCGGTGGCCGGTGACGGTGGGCCGTGCGGCATGGGGGTCCCCCCGCTCGAGCGAAGTCGAGAGTGGGGGAGTGCGTGCCGGGCGTCGCGACGCCGCGGAGATCCATCAGAAGGGCCCTGGCCGCCGGGGGCGGGGTCGGCGTTGCCGTCGGCCGACGGGTGTGCGGGTTCTCGGCGCCCAGGCCGGCGAGCGGGGCGCGGGGCTCACGGACCACGGCCGACGGGGGAACTCGGCTGGACCGCTCGCCCGGCCTGTGGCAGCCGGCCGCGAGCGGCGTGGGCGTCATCGCCCGGACCGGCCGGCGCCGAAGCCGTTCGACGGCGTGGAGGCGAACCGGACCGGCCGGTTACCGCCCCATGGTGAGACCGTCCTTCGCGGCGCCCCGACTCAGCACCACCTGCCGGATGCGGTCGCGCACGGCGCGCACGTCAGCGCCCGCGGCGAGCGCCTCGTTGAGGTTCACCACCCGCCCCGCGTCGACGTCGAACCACTGCGGCACGAACTCCGCCTTCGTCACCCGCCAGCGCTGTCCCGCGCGCGCGGGCGGGGCGAAGGTGAAGCGGCCGAGGGTGGACTGGTTGCCGCGCGGGTCCTGGGCGCCCTGGTAGTTGAACATCTCGCCGGCGATCTGGTCGCCCATCCCGTAGATCACCCAGGTGCCGTTGACCTTCTCGTACGCCTGCGGAATGTGGGCGTGGGTGCCGAGGATCAGGTCGATGTCGGGGCGGCCCGCGGTGCGGGCGGCGGTGAGGTCGCGGGCCAGGGTCAGTTGCCGCTCGTCGGGGGCGTCCTGCCATTCGGTGCCCCAGTGCAGGGACACGACGACCACGTCGGCGCCGGCCTTCCGGGCGGAACGGGCGTCCGCCAGGATCTGGTTCTCGTTCATCAGCTTGACGGCCCAGGGCTGCCCGGACGGGAGCGGGAAGCCGTTGGTGTCGTAGGTGTAGGCGAGATGGGCGACCCGCGCCGAGCCCGCGCGCAGCACGGTGACCGTGCGGGCCTCGGCCTCGGTGCGGGCCGAGCCGGCGTGCCGTACGCCCGCGCGGTCGAGGGCGTCCAGGGTGCGGCGGATGCCGTCGGCGCCGTCGTCGAGGGTGTGGTTGGAGGCGGTGGAGCAGCCGTCGTAGCCGGTGGCGGCGAGGGCCTTGGCCACTTCGGGCGGGGACTTGAAGGTGGGGTAGCCGGTGTAGTTGCCCTTCGCTCCGTAGACGGTTTCCATGTGGCACAGTGCCAGGTCGGCGCGGGAGACGACCGGTTCGACGCCGGAGAGCATCGGGCGGAAGTCGTAGCCGGTGCCGCCGCCGTCGTAGCGGGCCCGGTCGATGATGGAGCTGTGCGGGAGGACGTCGCCGGAGGCGACGAGCGTGAAGCCCCGGGTGCCGTTCGCGGACGGGGCGGGGTGCCCCGGTGCCTCGTGCTTGTGGGCCTGGCAGGCCGCGCCCGCGGCGAGAACGGCCGTGAGGGCCAGGGCCACCTGTCGACTGCGTGCAATCATCAGCTCACCCCTTGTGGTCATATTTACCCACCAATAGGTACGAAGCTGTAGGCGCCCGCAAACACCGCGGCCCTCACTGTTAACCCGTCCGGAGCGTCCGGGCGGCGGAAGGGGACCGTTCGTCGAACCGTTCGTCGACGCGATCGACCGTCCGCCGCAGACCTGTGCGCCCACCCTGTCCAGAAACGGTCCTCTGTTGTGGCATACGGCCATGACGGCCGGAACCACACTCACGAACGGGACGACCGCCGAGCACGAGCTCGCCGCACTGCAGCGCGAGCACGGCCGGCCCCTCTTCGCGTTGTTGCTCCGGCTCTGTGACGGCGACCGACAGCGCGCCGAAGACCTCGTCCAGGAAACCCTCGTCCGCGCCTGGCAGCATCCCGAGGCGCTGCGCGCCGACGACTTCGAGTCCGTACGGCCGTGGCTGCTGACCGTGGGCAGGCGGCTCGCGATCGACGCACGGCGGGCCCGGCAGGCGCGGCCGGCCGAGGTCGGCGACGCGATCCTGGAGAACGCGCGGGTGTGCGCGGACCACGCCGAGCGGGCGGCGGCCACGCTCGACGTCCGGGAGGCTGTGAAGACACTCACTCCGGAGCACCGTGAAGTCCTGGTGCTGGTGTATTTCCAGGGGGCGAGTGTGGCGGAAGCCGCCGAGATCCTCGGAATCCCGCCCGGTACCGTGAAGTCCCGCGCGTACTACGCACTGCGCGCCCTGCGCCGGGTCCTTCCGGGCTACGCGGCCGACCTGCGGTGAAACCGATGGCTGAGTCAAACCTCCGTAAAGCGCCTTGCAGCTGACCCCGGTTGAGTAATCGGCTGTCCTCATCCGTGTTCCGGACTGAGGACCCGGCGACGGGCGACGCGCACGCAACCGGAGGAAGGCAGGAAGGGATGCTGCACAGAGGTCAAGAGAGCACGGACGGGGGCGGCGGGGAACTGACCGTCCCCATGGCCTGGCTGTACGCCGAGTACATCGCCGACGAGCTGCTGCGGTCCGGTGATCTGATGCCGCCGACGTCGTTCGAGTTCCGTGCCGGACGGGACGCGCTGGCGCTGACCATCTACCTGTCCGACACCGACGGTGAGCTGTCCGGTATCCAGGTGGTCTCCCAGTTGGAGAACTGGCTGTCGCTGACGGCGTACGACCAGCCGTGGCAGGACTGGGTGTGCGAGCGGATGGCCGCGCTCACCGCCGAGGCGGCCCCGGCCGACGGCCCGTGGCCCGATCTGGAACTGGCGCAGGCTGCGTGGCGCTGGCTGGAGGAGACCGAGCTGCTCGCGCCCGATCTGAACGCGGTGCCGGGCGGCGGCGCGGTGGTCGGCGAGGAGGACGGGCCCAAGGTGTGGACGCCGGCCTGGCAGCTGGGGTTGCCCTTGGGGCACCTGGCCATCCACCTCTTCTAGATTCTTTGGATTCGTTTCGCCTTGGACCAATCCTCGGCTCGGGCCGCTCCGAATCCCTTGGTTACGATTCGGTGTGCGGCTTGAGTGATTCGGCTGGTTGGTGCGTACGGGTGGGAGCAACGAGTAACCCCACCCGCACCCAACGGCACGAGGATTCGGCATGAGGTCCCTGGAGAGGCATCGCGACGTCGGCGCGTACGCGCTCGGCGTGCTGGACGAGGCGGAGGCCTTCCGCTTCGAGGACCACCTCATGGAGTGCCCCCGCTGTGCGGCACACGTGACCGAGTTCGGGCCCGTGACCCGGCAGATGATGCTGTACCGGCGGGCCACCCCGCGGGTCGTGCATCCCATGGCGCAGCCGGGGCCGCGGCTGCTGGACCGGCTGCTCGGCGAGGTCGCCACTCGGCACCGGGCGCGGCGTCGGCGGCTGTTGTACGTGGTGGCCGCGGCGGTGGCGTTCGCGGTGGCCGGGCCCGGGATCACGATGCTGGCGAAGGGCGCCGACTCGGCGCCCCAGGACGTGCGGGTGACCGCGACCGACGAGTTGTCGGGTGTGTGGGCGCAGCTGACCACCGAGGACGAGGCCTGGGGCAGTGATGTCGAGATCACCGTCAAGGACGGGGCCGGTCCCCGCTCCTGCCGGCTGATCGCCGTCGGCGTGGACGGCACGGAGGAGACCGTCACCAGCTGGAACGTGCCCCGGCACGATGCCCGGCCGAACACCATGCACGGCGGCTCGACCCGGCACACGGACCAGATCGACCACTACGAGGTCCGCACCAGCGCCGGTGAGCACCTGGTGACCCTCAAGCCCTCCTGACCACCCCTCGGTGCCGCTCAGGGGCGGGGCTACTTCAGCAGCCGGGACAGCCTGCGGTCGGCGAGGGGCTTGCCGCCGGTCTGGCAGGTCGGGCAGTACTGGAGCGAGGAGTCGCTGAAGGAGACCTCGCGGATGGTGTCGCCGCACACCGGGCAGGGTTCGCCGGTCCGGCCGTGGACGCGCAGGCCGCTCTTCTTCTCGGACTTCAGTCGGCCGGCCGCCACCCCGCGGGAGCGTTCGATCGCCCCGGTGAGGGTGGCGCGCAGGGCCTCGTACAGCCTCGTGGTCTCCTCCGGGGTGAGCGAGGAGGTCGGTTTGAAGGGGGACATCTTCGCGGCGTGCAGGATCTCGTCGCTGTACGCGTTGCCGACACCCGCGATCAGGCTCTGGTCGCGCAGCGCGCCCTTGATCTGGCGGCGCTCGCCCTTCAGGAGGGTGGCGAGGCGGGCCTCGTCGAACTCGTCGGCGAGCGGGTCGGGGCCCAGGCGGGCCACGCCGGGGACCTCCTGCGGATCCCGTACGACGTACACCGCGAGGCGTTTCTGGGTGCCCGCCTCGGTCAGGTCGAAGCCTGCGCCGGTCTCCAGGGCGACGCGCAGGGCCAAGGGGCCCTTGCCGGGGCGGGGCGGGCCGTCCGGGAGCTTGTCCTTCCAGTGCAGCCATCCCGCGCGGGCCAGGTGGGTCACGAAGTGCGGGCCGCCTTGCGTTTCGAGGTCGAGGAACTTGCCGTGCCGGTGCACGGCGGTGACCTCGCGGCCCTCGACGGCGGTGAGCGGAGGCTCGTACGTCTTCAGGACGCTGATCGCGACGGGCAGCACCCGGACGATCTCGTGTCCGACGAGGTTCTCGGTGAGGAAGTCCTTGAGCGCTTCGACCTCGGGGAGTTCCGGCATGGGTCCAGAGTGCCACCGGAGGCCGGAGTGCTCAGCTCAGTACATTCGACGCAGCTCAGTACAGCTCGGTTCGGCGTCCCTCAGCTCCGCTCCGGTACGACGAACTCGGACCACACGACTTTGCCGCCGCCCCGCGCCTCCACGCCCCACACGTCGGCGAGCTGGTCGACGAGGAGCAGGCCCCGGCCGGAGACGTGCGACTCGCCCGCCTCGCGGCGGCGGGGCAGGGCGCTGGAGGAGTCCTCGACCTCGACGCGTATCCGGCGGTCGCTGCCGGTGAGGGCCCTGACCGTGACGATCGCGGGGCCCTCGGTGTGCATCAGGGCGTTGGTGATCAGTTCGTCGGCGACCAGTTCGATCTCGTCGGAGAGAGGGTGGGCGCCCCAGGCGTCGACCGCGGCGCGGATCATGTGCCGGGCCTCGGCGAGGGCCTCGGGGTCGCCGGATGCCACGTGCTGCCGGAGCCGGCCGCCGGACCGCGGGGCGTCCAGGCCGCGGCGGCGCAGCAGGAGCAGGGCCACGTCGTCGTCGCCGCCGCGTTCCTCGGCCACGTCGATGAGCCGGTCGGCGAGGTCGCGCACGTCGTCCGGGCCGGTGGCGATCATGGCCGTGAGAGTGCGCATGCCGTCGTCGAGGTCGGCGCCGGGCTGTTCGACCAGGCCGTCGGTGCACAGCAACAGGGTGTCGCCCGGGTCGAGTTCGAGAGTGGCGACCGGGTAGGCCAGGCGCCCGAACTCGGCGGACAGGCCGAGCGGGAGGCCGCCCTCGACGGACAGCCGGCGGCAGCTGCCGTCGGGCCGCCGGATCAGCGGGTCGATATGGCCGGCCCGGACCACCTGGACCACTCCGGTCGACAGGTCGGCCTCCGCGTACAGGCAGGTGGCGAAGCGGTCGGTGTCGAGTTCGTGGAGGAAGACGGAGGCCCGGGCCATCACGGCGGCCGGAGTGTGGCCCTCGGCGGCGTAGGCCCGCAGGACGATCCGCAACTGGCCCATGACGGCGGCGGCGTGGGTGTCGTGGCCCTGGACGTCACCGATGACGGCGCCGACCCGGCCGCCCGGCAGCGGAATCAGGTCGTACCAGTCGCCGCCGATGTCCCGGCCCAGGGAAGCGGAGCGGTAGCGGACGGCGACATCGGCCCCGGGGACGCTGGGGATGGTGCGCGGCAGCATGGCCTGCTGGAGGCCGGTGGCGAGGTCCTTGTCCTGCTCGTAGAGCATCGCCCGCATGAGGCTCTGCGCGATGCTGCTGCCGAGAGCGATCAGGACGTTGCGGTCCTCGGACGAGAAGCCGCGCCGGTCGCCGTAGAGCAGGCCCATGGCCCCGATCGGGCGGGCCTCGGCGATGAGCGGCAGATAGGCGGCGGAGGTGATGTGCAGGCCGGTGATGTGCGGCCACAGCAGCGGATACCGCTCGGCGAACTCCTCCGGCGACTCGATGAAGCGGGGGCTGAGGGTGCGCACGACCTCGCTCATCGGGTACGGCTCGTCGATCCGGGTGACGCGCGTTCCGGGCACGAGACTGCCCGCGGGGCCTTCGGCGATCAGCCGGATCCGCCCGGCCTCGACCAGCCCCACGACCAGGCTGGTCGCGCCGAGGTGGGTGAGGCCGTGGGTGTTCTTGAGGACGTCGATCACGTCGTCGACCGTGCGGGCGTGGGCGAGCGCGGCGGTGGTGAGCTGCACGACGTTGGTCTGGCGGCGCCGGGCCTCGTCCTGGGCGGCCTGCTCCTGGCGGGCGTCGAGCTCGCCGAGCTCCCGGGTGGCGTCGCGGAGGATGCCGACGATACGGCGCGGGCGGCCCGTCTCGTCACGCCGGATGTAGCCCTGGGTGTGGGTCCAGCGCAGGGAGCCGTCGCGGCAGCGCAGCCGGAAGTAGGCGCCGTAGTTCTCGCTGCCGTCCTTCATCGCCTGCGCGATCAGGGCGTCGAGCCGGTGGCCCTCCGCGCGCGGGACCCGGACCGACAGGGACGACGGGTAGCCGTCGTATTCGTCGGGGCTCAGGTCGAAGACCTCATGGGCCTGGGCGTCCATGTGGAACAGCCCGGTGTCCAGGTCCCAGTCGAAGCTGCCCATGCGGTTGAGCGCCAGGATCGGATCCGGGTGGGCGGGCCAGTCGTCCGGGAGTGACAGGGCGCTCGCTCCCCGATCAACCATGGGGCTACCTTGCCAGGATTTGTCTGATTCTTCGACCGGGCTGACAGGTTTTGTGTGTCCGGGGCGGGCCGTCGGCTGTCGAGGGGGTCGCGGGGCGGACATATCGCCACTATTGTCCGCTTCACTCACTCGGGTTACACAACCGGAGGCGAGGTACACGGAGAGTCACACAGGGGCCGGGCGCGAGCGCGTTCGGCGAGGGAACGGAGACAGGAGCCCACCGCCGTGGACTGGTTCAGCGCACCCGAGTACTGGATGAGCCGGGTGGTCTTCCAGCGGGCTCTGGCGGCCGTGTACCTCGTGGCGTTCCTGACGGCGGCCCTGCAGTTCCGGGCGCTGATGGGTGAGCGCGGCATGCTGCCGGTGCCCCGGTTCACCGAGCGGGTGCCGTTCCGGCGAGCCCCGAGCCTCTTCCACCTGCACTACTCGGACCGCTTCTTCGCGGCCTGCGCCTGGACCGGCTGCGCGGTGTCGGCGGCGCTGCTCGCGGGCCTCGACTCCCGGCTCCCCCTCGGCGCGGCGATGCTGCTCTGGTTCGTCCCGTGGGCGCTGTACCTGTCGATCGTGAACGTCGGCCAGACCTGGTACGGCTTCGGCTGGGAATCCCTGCTCCTGGAGGTCGGATTCCTCGCCGTGTTCCTCGGCAACGACGAGGTGGCGCCGCCGGTCCTGGTGCTGTTCCTGCTGCGCTGGATCCTGTTCCGGGTCGAGTTCGGCGCCGGCCTGATCAAGATGCGCGGCGACGAGTGCTGGCGGAAGCTCACCTGTCTGGACCATCACCATGAGACGCAACCCATGCCGGGTCCGCTGAGCTGGTTCTTCCACCGCCTGCCCAAACCCCTGCACCGGGTGGAGGTGGCCGCCAACCATGTCACCCAACTCGCCGTGCCCGTCCTTCTGTTCACCCCGCAGCCGATCGCCACGGCGGCGGCCTCACTGATGATCCTCACCCAACTGTGGCTGGTGCTGTCAGGCAACTTCTCCTGGCTGAACTGGATCACCATCGTCCTGGCCCTGTCGGCCGTGGAGTTCCCGGGAGGTCCGCCGTCGCCGGGCCCGGGGCCGGCGCCCCTCTGGTACGAGGTGGTGGTCCTCGCGATCGCCGTCCTGCTCGTCGGCCTGAGCTACCAGCCGGTCCGCAACATGATCTCCCGCCTCCAGATCATGAACCGCTCCTTCGATCCCCTCCATCTGGTCAACACCTACGGGGCGTTCGGCAGCGTCAGCCGGATCCGCTACGAGGTGGTCGTCGAGGGCACGGACGACGACGTACCGCGTGAGGACTCCGGCTGGCGGGAGTACGAGTTCAAGGGCAAACCGGGCGATCCCCGGCGCTGGCCGCGCCAGTTCGCCCCGTACCATCTGCGGCTCGACTGGATGATGTGGTTCGCCGCGCTCTCCCCCGCGTACGCCGGGACCTGGTTCAGCGCCCTGGTGGAACGGCTGCTGGAGAACGACCGCGACACCCTGAAGCTGCTGCGCCGATCCCCGTTCCCACCCGACGCCCCGCCCCGCTACATCCGCGCCCGCCTTTTCCGCTACCGCTACACGACCTGGCGCGAGCTGCGGGAGACGGGGGCCTGCTGGGAGCGGACGTATGTGCGCGAGTATCTGCCGCCGACGCGGCTGACGGGGGTCTCTCAGAGGTCGTAGACGCGGGTGCCGGGGAGTGGCTCAGAAGTCGCGGACGCGGGTGGCGGGGAGCGGCCCACAAGCCGCAGACCCGACGCGCGGCGAGCGGCTCAGAGGTCGTAGACGCGGGTGGCGGTGGTTTCGAAGATCCTGGTGCGGTCGGCGGGGGCGGTCAGCTCGCGGGCCGCGTCCAGCACTTCGGCGTAGGTCGCGGCGAGGGTGCACACCGGCCAGTCCGAGCCGAACATCAGCCGGTCGGGGCCGAAGGCGTCCAGCACCACCTCCGCGTACGGGCGCAGGTCGTCGACGGTCCAGGAGGCGGGGTCCGCCTCGGTGACCATGCCGGAGAGTTTGCAGACGGTGTTGGGTCGATCGGCGAGGGTGCGGACGGCCGTGGCCCAGGGTTCTCGCGCACCGGACGCGATGGGCGGTTTGCCCAGGTGGTCCAGGACGAAGGTGAGGTCCGGGTGGTCCTCCGCCGCCTTGGCGCAGGCCGGGAGCTGGTGAGGCAGCACGACCAGGTCGTAGACGAGCCCCGCGTCGGCCACGGCGGCCAGACCGCGCCGTACGTCGGCCCGCAGCAGCCACTGAGGATCCGGCTCGCCCTGGACCTGGTGGCGGATGCCCTTGAGGTACTGCCCGCCGGGCAGTTCCCGCAGCCGGGCCAGTTCGTCGGCGACGTCGGGGCGGGTGAGGTCGGTCCAGCCGACGACACCGCCGATCAGGTCATGGGCGGCCGCGAGGGCGAGGAACTCCGGGGTCTCCTCGGGCACCGTGACCGTCTGGACCAGGACGGTGCGGTCGACTCCGGCCGCGCGCGCCTCGGGTGCCAGGTCCGCCACCGTGAAGTCGCGGCGGATCGGACTGCCCTCGGCGATCCAGTCCTGGTCCCGTACGGACAGGTCCCACACGTGGTGGTGCGCGTCCACGGTCACGGCAGCTCCCACACGACGGGCAGGCCGGCGTCCGATCCCTCACTGGAGTAGTCGTGCGCCACGTCCAGCAGCTCGGCCATGCGGGCCTGCCAGGCCACGTTGACCGGGAGCTTCTCCAGCTCGGCGAGGAGACGGGCGTAGTCCTCGCACTCCAGGACGTGGAAGAGGTCGGTGCCGCTGCGCCAGATCGTCCAGGAGGTGGCGCCGGCGGCGCGGATCGCGTCGGTGAGCTCGGCCGGGACCTCGCGGTGGGCGGCCTCGTACTCGGTGACGCGGTCGGCTCGGACCTTGGTGTGCAGGGCGACTCTCATGACGGCTCCTGCGAGGGCTTCTCGGCGGGGACGGGGGCGTCGGCGGGCAGCAGGCCGGTGTCGCGCAGCTCCTGCCAGAAGGCGGCGGGGACGGTCGCGGCGAACTGGTCGGCGCAGTCGTGGACTTCGGCCGCCGAGCGGACGCCGACCAGCACGCTCGCGACCGCCGGGTGGGCGGCGCAGAAGGCCAGGGCGGCGGCGCGCAGGGTGGTGCCGTGGCGGTCGGCGACGGCCTTCAGGCGCAGGGCGCGGTCCAGCAGCTCGGCCGGCGCCTCTGCGTAGTTGTACGTCGCTCCCGGCTTCGGATCCGCCAGGAGACCGGAGTTGAAGGCGCCGCCGATGACGACGGACGTGCCGCGTTCCCGCGCCGCCGGCAGGAGTTCGGCGAGAGCCCGTTGGTCCAGGAGCGTGTACCGGCCGGCGCACAGCACCACGTCGACGTCGGTGTCGCGGACGAAGCGGGTGAGCATCTCGGCCTGGTTCATGCCCGCGCCGATCGCGCGGACCACGCCCTCCGAGCGAAGCTTCTCCAGCGCGGGATAGCCCTCGTGGAAGGCCTGTTCGGCATGGTCGTCGGGGTCGTGGAGGTAGACGACGTCGACCCGGTCGAGGCCGAGCCGTTCGAGGCTGGCCTCCAGGCTCCGGCGAACGCCGTCGGCGCTGAAGTCCCACACGCGGCGGTACGTCGAGGGCACCGCGAAGCCGTTCGCGAGGTCGTCGCCGCCGCCGTCGGTGGGCTCCAGGAGGCGTCCCACCTTGGTGGAGACCGTGTACGCCGAGCGCGGACGTTCGCGCAGGGCGCTGCCGAGGCGGCGTTCGGACAGGCCGAGTCCGTAGTGCGGCGCGGTGTCGAAGTACCGCATGCCCACGGCCCAGGCGGCCTCGACGGTCGCCCGGACCTGCTCGTCGCCGAGCTCGGCGTAGAGGTTGCCGATGCCGGCGGCGCCGAAGGACAGCGCGCTGACCTCGACGCCGCTGCGGCCCAGCCGGTTCACTGGCCCACCGGCCGCAGACGCAGCCCCTGCATGCCGCCGTCCACGGCGAGGGACGTGCCGGTCGTGGCGCCGGACAGCGGGCTCGCGAGGTAGGCGATCGCGCCTGCCACCTCGTCGGCGCTGACCAGGCGGCCGGTGGGCTGGCGGGCCTCCAGGGCGGCGCGTTCGGCGGCCGGGTCGGCGGCCTTGGACAGCAGGCGGCCGATCCACGGGGTGTCCGCGGTGCCGGGGTTCACGCAGTTGACGCGGATGCCCTCGCGGACGTGGTCGGCGGCCATGGCGAGGGTGAGGGAGTACACGGCACCCTTGGTCGCGCTGTAGAGGGCGCGCTGCGGAAGCCCTGCCGTGGCCGCGATGGAGGAGGTGTTGACGATCGCCGCGTGCCCGGATTCCCGCAGGTGGGGCAGGGCGGCGCGGGCCACCCGGACCATGCCGACGAGGTTGACGTCGAGCACCCGGTGCCACTCGTCGTCGGTGTTGTCCTCGACGGTGCCCTGGGCGCCGATGCCCGCGTTGTTGACCACGACGTCGAGCCCGCCCAGGTCGGCCGCGGCGGCCGCGACGGCCTCGCGGACGGAGGTGTCGTCGGTGACGTCGGCACGGTAGGCGAGCAGCGGCTTCTCGACCGACGACGGGTCCAGGTCGAGGACGGCGACCTGGGCGCCGCGGGCGACGAGGAGGTCGGCGGTCGCTCGGCCGATGCCGGAGGCTCCGCCGGTCACCAGGGCCTTCAGGCCCTCGAAGTCGCTCATGCCGCCTGTCCCTTCTTGTTCTCGTCATGTCCTGCCAGATCGGCCACCCAGAAGGCGCCGTCCGGAAAGGTGTACCGCGCGATCGACTCGGGGTGCATGGCGGCCGAGAAGCCCGGTGTGGTGGGTGCCGTGTAGTGACCCTCACGGATCACCACCGGGTCGAGGAAGTGGTCGTGCAGATGGTCGACGTACTCGATGACCCGGTCCTCGGTGGTGCCGGAGAGGGACACGTAGTCGAACATCGACAGGTGCTGGACGAGTTCGCACAGGCCGACACCGCCCGCGTGCGGGCAGACCGGGACGCCGAACTTGGCCGCCAGCAGCAGGATCGCGAGGTTCTCGTTGACTCCGGCGACCCGGGCCGCGTCGATCTGGACGACGTCGACGGCGCCGGCCTGGAGGAGCTGCTTGAAGATCACCCTGTTCTGGACGTGCTCGCCGGTGGCGACCTTGACCGGGGCCACGGCCCGGCGGATGGCCGCGTGGCCGACGATGTCGTCGGGGCTGGTGGGCTCCTCGACCCAGTACACGTCGAACTCGGCGAGGGCCTTGGTCCAGCGGATCGCCTCGTCCACGTCCCAGCGCTGGTTGGCGTCGATCGCCATGCGGATGTCGGGGCCGACGACGGAACGGGCGACGCGGCAGCGCCGTACGTCGTCGTCGAGGTCCGCGCCCACCTTCAGCTTGATCTGCCGGAAGCCGTCGGCGACGGCCTCGGCGGCGAGGCGGGTCAGCTTCTCGTCGCTGTAGCCGAGCCAGCCCGGGGAGGTGGTGTAGGCGGGGAAGCCGGTGGCGAGCAGGTTCGTGGCGCGGTCGGCGGCGCCGTCCCGGCCCTTGCGCAGCAGCTCCAGCGCCTCGGCGGGGGTGAGCGCGTCGGTGAGGTAGCGGAAGTCGACCTGGCCGACCAGCCACTCGGGGTCGGCCTCGGCGAGCAGTCGCCACAGCGGCTTGCCGGCGCGCTTGGCCGCCAGATCCCATACGGCGTTGACGACCGCGCCGATCGCCATGTGCATCACGCCCTTCTCGGGTCCGAGCCAGCGCAGTTGGCTGTCCCCGATCAGGTCCCGGAAGAGCGAGCCCGGGTCGGCGCACACCTCGTCGACGGACCGCCCGACCACGTGGTGGCGCAGGGCGTGGATCGCGGCGACCTGGACCTCGTTGCCCCGCCCGATGGTGAAGGTGAAGCCGTGCCCGTCCGGTCCGCTCTCGGCATCGGTACGCAGTACGACGTACGCCGCCGAATAGTCGGGGTCCGGGTTCATCGCGTCGGAGCCGTCCAGCTCGCGCGAGGTGGGGAAACGGATGTCGTAGGTGTCGACCGCGGTGATGCGGACGGGCGTCGCGGACACAGAGGGCCTTTCGGTCGGTGGCGGGGACGGGGCGGGTCAGTCCTGGGCACGGCCTGTGGTGAAGCGGGCGATCATGAGGGCGAGCAGGATGATGCCGCCGTAGATGGCCTGGATCCAGAAGGACGGAACCTGGGCGAGTTGCAGCAGGGTCTGGACGACACCGAGCAACAGGACGCCGGTGAGGGCGCCGAACATGGTGCCCTTGCCTCCGTCGAGACTGATGCCGCCGATGACCGCCGCCGCCATGACCGTGAAGATGAGGTTGTTGCCCTGGTTGGCGCTGATCGCGCCGACGTAGCCGGTCAACATGATCCCGCCGACCGAGGCGAGGACGCCCGCTACGACGAACACGCCGAACACCACCCGGTCGACCCGGATGCCGGCGGCGCGGGCGGCGTCCGAGTTGCCTCCGATGGCGTACAGGGCGCGGCCGATCCGGTGGTACTTGAGGATCAGTCCGGCGATGCCGAAGCAGATCGCGGCGACCCACACCGACAGCGGTACGCGCAGGAAGGTGGTCGTCGCCAGCGAGAAGAACGCGTCGGGCATCTCGAACAGCGTCTTGCCCTTGGTCGCACCGACCAGCAGACCGCGCAGAATGATCAGCATGGCGAGGGAGACGATGAAGGCGTTGAGCTTGAGCTTCACCACGAGGAAGCCGTTGAACGCGCCGATCGCCCCGCCCACGACGAGGATCGCCAGGAGGGCGAGGGCGGCGGGGAACTCGGTGCCCCAGCCGTACTGAGCGGCGGGCAGCACCAACAGCGCACCGACGGCGGGCGCGATACCGACCACCGACTCCAGGGACAGGTCGATCTTGCCAATGATCAGCACCAGGGCCTCGGCCAGCACCACCATCGCGAGCGCGGCGGACGAGGCGAGGATGGAGATCAGGGTGCGCTCGGTGAGGAACGAGTCGTTGACGACGGCGCCGATCACGATGAGCAGCAACAGAGGCGGTACCAGAGCCAGTTCACGGGCTCGGTGCAGCAGCACGCTTCTGAGGGTCTTGCTGTCGGGCGCTTTCACGGGGATGGATGCGGAGGCCGACGGGGCCTTCGTGTCAGCCATGGTCCACTCCTTCGATGGAGGCGATCAGCTCGTGGTCGTTCCAGCCCGCCGGGTACTCGGCCACGACCCGGCCGTGGAAGAGGACGAGAACGCGGTCGCAGCGGCGCAGGTCGTCGAGTTCGTCGGAGACGACCAGGACGGCGGTGCCGTCCTCGCGGGCGGTGTCCACCCGGGACAGCAGGGACTCCTTGGATTTCACGTCGACGCCGGCGGTGGGGTTGATGAGCACCAGCAGACGCGGGTCCGAGGCGAGGGCGCGGGCCATCACGACCTTCTGGGCGTTGCCGCCGGAGAGGTCGGAGACTGGCTGATCGGGTCCCTCCGCGTGGATGTCCAGCCGCTCGATCAGCTCGGCCGCGAAAGCGTGCTTGCGGGCCGCGCCGACGAACCCGTACCGCCCGAGCCGGCCCAGGACGCTCATGGTGGCGTTGTCGCCGATGGACATGCCGAAGACGAGCCCCTGGCCGTGCCGGTCGCGTGGGACGCAGCCGACACCGGCCTTCAGAGCTGCCTGGACACTGCCGAACGGGAGCTGTTTGCCCTCCACCCGTGCGGTTCCGGAGGTCGGAGTGTGCAGCCCGGCGAAGGACTCCGCGAGCGCGATCTTCCCGCTGCCGCTGGAACCGGCGAGGCCGACGACCTCACCGCGGCGGACGGTCAGAGCGATGTCCTGGTACGTGTCGGAGGTCAGGCCCTGGACATCGAGGACGACGGACGCGTCGGCCCGCTCCTGTTCCACCTGTTCCGCCTGCTCCACCACGGCGTCCGCGGCAGCGGCCTGCTGCTCGGCCAGCGCCTCCCCCGCCATCGCCTCCACCAGGGCCGCCCTGGGCAGTTCGGCGACGGGCGCGGTCGTGATCCAGCGGGCGTCGCGCAGAACCGTCACCTTCTGGCAGACCTCGTACACCTCCTGGAGGTGGTGTGAGATGAACAGGAAGGTGACGCCGGACTCCTGCAGCGCGCGCATCTTGGTGAAGAGGCGCTCGATCTCGCGGTTGTCGAGCTGGGCGGTGGGTTCGTCGAGGACGATGAAGCGAGCTCCCTGGCTCAGCGCCCGGGCGATCTCCACCATCTGACGGTCCTCGACCTTGAGGTCGGCGGTGCGGGCGGTGGGGTCGACGTGGATGTCCCAGGTCTCGAGGACCTCGGCGGCCTCCGCCTGCAGCCGGCGCCAGCTGAAGAAGCCGCGCCGGCTGTCGGGCTGACGGTTGAGGAAGAGGTTCTCGGCGACGGTGAGCTCCGGGACCACGGTCGGCCTCTGGTAGACGCAGGCCACCTTGGAGCGCCAGGCATCTCGGTCGGTGAGCGGGGGCGCCGGCTCACCGTCGAAGTGGACGGTGCCCGCGTCGGGCGCCTGGAGTCCGGTGAGGACGCTGACCAGGGTGGACTTGCCGGCACCGTTACGGCCGACGAGGGCATGGGACTCGCCGGGCAGCACGGTGATCCTGCCGTCGGCGAGGGCGGTGGTGGGGCCGTAGCGTTTGACGACCCCACGCGCTTCAACGAGTGGCGTGCTCATTTGACCGTGTTGCCCCA
The DNA here is from genome assembly GCA_000720805.1 of Streptomyces violaceoruber. GTDB lineage: Bacteria > Actinomycetota > Actinomycetes > Streptomycetales > Streptomycetaceae > Streptomyces > Streptomyces cellulosae_A. The sequence continues at coordinate 97,715 of JODI01000023.1, read as the reverse complement.
GAGCTTGGCGTCGTCGACGTTGTCCTTGGTGACCAGGGGCGCCGGCAACTGGTCCTCGAGGATGCCGTTGGGCAGCTTGACGATCGTCGAGTCGTGGTCGGTCGGGCCGGGCTTGAAGGTCTTCCCCTGCATCGCCGCCTTGATGTAGTACATGCCGTACTTGGCGTAGGCGTCGGCGGGCTGGGAGACGGTCGCGTCGATCTCACCCTTGCGGATGGCGTCGAACTCCTGCGGGATGCCGTCGTTCGAGACGATGGTGATGTGGCCCGACTGCCCGGCGTTCTTCAGCATTCCCTTCGCCTTGAGCGTCTGCAGGGTCGGCGCGAGGTAGACGCCTCCGGCCTGCATGTAGATGCCCTTGAGGTCGGGATTGGCGTTGAGCAGGGTGTCCAGCTTGGAGGCCGCGGTGTCGGACTCCCACTTGGCCGCGATCTCCAGGACCTTCAGATTCGGGAAGTTCTTCTTCACGCAGGCGCGGAACGCCTCGGAGCGGTCACGGCCGTTGACCGAGGCGAGGTCGCCCATGATCTGCACGACCTTGCCGGAGGGGATCTGCTTGCCCAGGTACTGGCAGGCCTTCTCGCCGTAAGCCACGTTGTCGGCGCGCACGACCATGGCGACCTTGCCCTTCTCGGGGGCGACGTCCACGGCGACGACCGGCACACCCTTGCGCTCGGCCTGGTCGAGTCCGGCCGCGATCGCGGCGCTGTCCAGGGGGGCCACGACAAGACCCTTCACACCCTGGTTGAGCTGGTTGTTGATGTCGGTGATCTGCTGGGAGGGGTCGCTGTTCGAGTTGACGGTCTTGAGCGCGTCAACCCCCTCCGACTTCGCCATCTTCGGCACGTAGTCGTTGTACGACTGCCAGAACGGCGAAGTCAGCAGGGGCAGGATCACCCCGACCTTGCCGTCTCCGTCGCCTCCCGCGCTGGAGGCACCACCGGTGTCCTTGGTGCTGCCGCATGCGGCGAGCACGAGCGAGGCGCCGGCGGCTACGACCACCGTGCCGACACTCCGTATTTTGTTCCGCTTCCCCACTGTTCTGCCGGGCATCTGGTGGCTCCTCGTCGAGCGTGTTCGAGCAGATGACCGCATATTTATCAGACCACTTGGCCCGAAGAACACCCTCAGACGGCATTTTTTCGCGAGTCGAGACCGTAGTGGTATGACCAATGCCGTGGTTAGACTGCGGCGCACCTGGTGAGTGGAGGAGTGGCGTGGACGAGACAGCCCCGCAGAAGGGCACCGTGACGCAGCGCGCCATCGAGCGGATCAAGGCGATGATCGGCGAGGGCCGGCTGGAGCCGGGGCAGCGGCTGCCGACCGAGCGCGATCTGGCGGTCCAGCTCGGCATCTCCCGCAGCTCGATGCGGGAGGCGATCCGCGCGCTCACGGTGCTGGGCGTACTGGAGGCCCGGCACGGCTCGGGCATCTACGTGACCCAGCTGGAGGCCGGTGACCTGCTGGAGACCTTCGGCGTCGTCGCCGATCTCTCCCGTGGTCCGCGCCTGGTGGAGCTGCTGGAGGTGCGCCGCATCCTGGAGTCGACGGCGACCGCGCTGGCGGCGGCCCGGATCACGGAGGACCAGCTCGCCGAGGTCGAGAAGCACCTCACGGCGATGAACGACACCGACGACCCGGAGATCATCCTCTCCCACGACCTCGCCTTCCACCGTGAGATCGCCACGGCCGCCGGGAACGAGACCATGGCGGCGATCCTGGACGGCCTGTCCTCCCGCACGTTCCGCGCCCGCGTCTGGCGCGGATACCAGGAGGAGGGCGCCTTCGCCCGCACCCGCCGCGAACACGCCGCCATCCACCGCGCCCTGGTGGCCCACGACCCGGAGGCGGCCCGCGCGGCCGCCGCCGCCCACGTGGGCGAGGTCGAGGAGTGGTTGCGGGCGCAGATCGGGAGTTGAGGGTCCGACGGGCAGATCGGCCAGGCGCCTCGACGCCTGGTGTGCCCAGCGAAGCGCCGCGGCGCCGCACGGAGAGGCGGCTGCGGCGCCGGGTGTGAGGCGACGCGGCGCACCGCGTCGCTCGACACCCGGGTGTCGCCGCCCGCCGCCGGGCCGGCCACCCTCTCAGGCCCGCCCGAACCGCAGCGTCACCAGCTCGAACGGCCGCAGCCGCAGGGACACCCGGTTGCCGTCCCGCTGGGGCTCCGGTACGTCGGTCAGTGGGCGTTCCAGCAGGTCGGTGGGCGTGACGCCGGTGACGGCGAAGTCCGCCGTCAGGGTGGCCCGGGCCCGTCCGCCGTGGGCCTCGTGGAACCGGACGACCACGTCGCCGCTGCCGTCGTCGGCCAGCTTCACTGCGGTCACGACCACCGCGTCCTCGTCGACCGTGACCAGCGGTGCGACCTCCTGTGCCCCGCTGACCCGCCGTTCGGGCACGTTGATCCGCCAGCCCTCGCGCACCGCGTCCCCGATCCCGGCCCCCGGGACCAGCGCGTGCCGGAAGCGGTGGACGCCCTGGTCGGTCTCGGGGTCCGGAAAGCGCGGGGCTCGCAACAGCGACACCCGGACCGTGGTCGTCGTGCCGCGGTCGCCGTCGGTGCGCACGGCCCGGGTCACGTCGTGGCCGTACGTCGAGTCGTTGACGATCGCCACGCCCCAGCCGGGTTCCGCCACGTGGACGAAGCGGTGGTTGCAGGCCTCGAACTTGGCCGCCTCCCAACTGGTGTTGGTGTGGGTGGGCCGGTGGAAGTGCCCGAACTGGGTCTCGGACGCGTACCGTTCGGCGTGCACGTCGAGCGGGAACGCGAGCTTGAGGAACTTCTCCGTCTCGTGCCAGTCGACCTCGGTGTCCAGGAGCAGCCGCCGCTCCCCCGGTGCCAGCGACAGCACCTGGGTGACGCGTGAGGCGCCGAAGGACCGGACGATCCGCACCCCCTGCTCCCCGGCGACGACCTCGTCCGCCTCGGTCAGGTCGGTGACCGTGTGACGGTAGAACTCGTCGACGTCCCACGCGTCCCACTTGTTCGGGAAGTCGGGGTGGAGCTGAAGGAGGTTCGCCGCCCCGCCCGGCGCGACGGTCTCGCGGTCGGCCTCGATGTCGTAGGCGGAGACGACCAGTCCGCGGTGGTCGATCTCGACCCGCAGGAGGCCGTTGTCGAGGATGTGGCCGCCGCCGGGGCGGTCGGTGAGCGCCGTCCGGCCCACGGCGGCAAGGGTGCCGGCGCCGCCCGCCGGGACACCCTCGCGGAGGTGCGGGGCCGCGTTGAAGACGAGTGGTGTGGTGCCCTCGCCGGCCAGGGCGCGCTGGGCGGCGGCGATGACGCCGTTCAGTTCCTCGGCGACCCGCTCGTAGGTCCTACGGGCCTCACGGTGCACCCAGGCGATGGACGACCCGGGCAGGATGTCGTGGAACTGGTGCAGCAGCACCGTCTTCCAGATGCGGTCCAGGTCCTCGTGCGGGTAGGGGAAGCCGGTCCGTACGGCCGCCGTCGCCGCCCACAGTTCGGCCTCGCGCAGGAGGTGTTCGCTGCGGCGGTTGCCCTGCTTGGTCCTGGCCTGGCTGGTGAGGGTGGCGCGGTGGAGTTCGAGGTAGAGCTCGCCGACCCAGACCGGCGGCTCGGGATACTCGGCCCGCGCCTTCTCGAAGAAGTCCCGCGGGGTCTCCCAGACGACCGTCGCCGAGCCTTCGAGGTCACGCAGCCGGGCCGCCTTGGCGACCATCTCGCGGGTGGTGCCGCCGCCTCCGTCGCCCCAGCCGGTGGGCGCGAGGGAGTGACGGGCGACTCCCTTGTCCTTGAAGTTGCGGGCGGCGTGGGCGATTTCGCTGCCGTTCATGGAGCAGTTGTAGGTGTCGACGGGCGGGAAGTGGGTGAAGATCCGCGTGCCGTCGATGCCCTCCCAGGTGAAGGTGTGATGGGGGAACTTGTTCGTCTGTGACCAGGAGATCTTCTGGGTCAGGAGGAACTTCGACCCGGCAGCCTTGATGATCTGCGGCAGGCCCGCGGCGAAGCCGAAGGTGTCCGGCAGCCACGCCTCGTCGTTCTCGATGCCGAACTCGTCGAGGAAGAACCGCTTGCCGTGCACGAACTGGCGGGCCATCGCCTCCGAGCCCGGCATGTTGGTGTCCGACTCCACCCACATCCCGCCGGCCGGCACGAACCGTCCGTCCGCCACGGCCTTCTTCACCCGCGCCCACACCTCGGGCCGGTGCTCCTTGACCCACGCCCACTGCTGGGCCTGCGACATGGCGAAGACGAAGTCGGGCTCGTCCTCCAGGAGGGCGGTCATGTTGGCGGTGGTCCGGGCGACCTTGCGCACGGTCTCGCGCAGCGGCCACAGCCACGCCGAGTCGATGTGCGCGTGACCGACGGCGCTGATGCGGTGGGCGGAGGGGGCCGCGGGCGTGGACAGCACGTCCGCGAGCCGCGAGCGCGCGTGCGCCGCGGTGCCGTTGACGTCCTGCAGGTCGATGGTGTCCAGCGCCTTCTCCACCGCGCGCAGGATCTCCCAGCGCCTGGCCGACTCCACCGGCAGCTCGGCCATCAACTCGCCCAGCACCTCGAGGTCGATCACCAGGTGCCACACCGTCTCGTCGAAGACGGCGAGGTCCATACGGGTGAGCGTGTACTGCGGTGCGTCGCCGGCGGTCTCCTTGTCGCCCAACTGGGTCGGCCGGAAGGCGTGGTGGCCGAGGATGACGGGGTTGGAGGCGGCCTCGACGTGCAGGCGCACCTCCTCGCCGCCCTCGACGGGGGCGCCGACCCGCACCCACTGGTTGCGCGGGTTCAGGCCCTTCACCGGGGTGCCGTCGGGTCGGTAGACGAGGCCCTCGCACTGGAAACCGGGCATGTTCTCGTCGAAGCCGAGGTCCAGGATCGCCTCGACGGTCTTCCCGGCCCACGCCTCGGGGACGGTCCCGGTGACCCGGAACCAGCTGGTGCCCCAGGGAGCACCCCAGCGGGCGCCCACCTCGATGGGCCCGGGCTCGGCGGCGAGTCCCTCGGCGACCGGCACCGGTTCGCCGGGCGCGTGCCACACCGCCACCTCCAGCGGCACGGACTCGGGGTACACGGCGGGGCGAATGCGCTCGTCGAGGACGCGCCTGAGGCGGGCTTCGACCAGGTTGCGGTCGTCATGCATGCGGGGTGCTCCGTAAGTGTGCTGGGGCGGGGTGGTTGCCAGGGCTGGGTCAGGGTGACGGGGGCCGACGACAGGTACAGCTCCCCTTCGGCACGCGGTTCCAACCGTGCGGCCCGCTCGCCCCGCTCCGGCGGCACGGGGCGGCTCGGGGGCTGAGACGCCCCGGCGAGCCGCCTTTGTGGTCGGGCCTGCTCAGACCCGCGACCGGTACAGCCCGAATTCCCCGATCCGTACGGTGTCCCGGGCCTCGGTCACCCGTACCCGCCACCGCCGGGCCCGCACCGGAGCGGCCAGCAGCAGGATCCGGCTCGCGCCGATCGTGCCCGCCCCGGTCACCTCGGTCCACGCACCGTCGACGAGCGCCTCGACCAGGAATCCCTCCACCTGCTGCCCGTGCCGCACGTCCTCCGCCAGCCGGATCCGGTCCACCTCCCGCTCCGCGCCCAGGTCGACGGTCACCCGGTCCGGCGCCACAGTGGTCCGGGCGCCGTGCGCCAGGTCCTCGGGCAGCTCCCGGTCGACCCGCTCCCGGAACTCCCGCAGCCGGGCCACGTCGGCGGCGGGCAGCAACCCGTCCGTGTCCGGCGGGACGTTGAGCAGCAGCACCGAGTTGCGGCCCACGGAACGGAAGTAGATGTCCGTCAACTGCTCGACTGTCTTGGGCTGTTGGTCGTCGTGGTAGAACCAGCCGTCCCGGATGGACACATCGCACTCGGCGGGCCACCACTGCAAGTAGTCGGCCACCGGCTGGGCGCGGACCAGCGCGTCGCGGCTGCCCATGTCCGCCGCGTCGTAGGAGAGGGCGTAGTCGGTGCGGCCGTAGTCCTTCTCCTGGACCGGTACGACACTCCACTCGTCCTCGCGGGCCAGTCCGCCCTCGTTGCCGACCCAGCGCACGTCGGGCCCGGACACGGCGATGGCGGCGTCCGGGGCGAGCGAGCGCACGAGGGTGTACCAGCTGTCCCAGTCGTACTTCTCCACCTTGTCCGGTGGGATCCGGCCCTGTGCTCCGTCGAACCACACCTCGTCGACGGGGCCGTACTCGGTGAGGACCTCGTAGAGCTGGTTGAGCATGTGGGCGCCGTAGTCGGTGGCGGGGAGGCTGTACGACCGCGTCGGTGTGCGGTCGTCGCCCTCGACGGGGGTGGGGACGGTGCGGGTCGTGCGGGCACTGCCGTTGGCGTACACGCCGTGCAGGTACTGGTTCTCGTCGGCGGGTGAGATGTAGACGCCGACCTTGAGGCCGTACCGCCGCATGGAGTCGGCGAAGGAGCGCAGGACGTCCCCGTGGCCGTCACGCCAACTGCTCGACGCCACCGTGTGGTCGGTGTAGCGGGAGGGGTACAGGACGAAGCCGTCGTGGTGCTTGACGGTGAGGATGGCGAGCTTGAAGCCGCCGTCGCGCAGGGCTCTGGCCCACTGGTCGGTGTCGAGGCCGGCCGGCTGGAACACGTCCGGGTCCTCGTCTCCGGTGCCCCATTCGAGGCCGGTGAAGGTGTTCACCCCGAAGTGCAGGAACGCGGTCCTCTCCAGCCGCTGCCAGGCGATCTGCCGTGCGGTGGGCCTGACTTGGGAGGCCTTGCGGACCAGGTCGGCTTCGGTGTCGTCGGGGGAGACGGGGATGCGGTAGCGGGGGTCGGCCGGGGCGGCGGACGCCGGAAGGGACGGAAGTCCGGTCACGGCGAGTGCGGTGGCGGCGGTGACGAACAGACGGCGGGAGACGGTCATGAGGCAGGGTCCTCAGCTCAGGTGCCATACGGCGGGCGGGCGTTGGTCGGGCGGGTACTGGACGAGCCGGCCGCCGTCCGGGCTCACCGTCATCCGCGTGATGGCGTTGACGAGCCGGTAGCCGCCCCGGGCGGGCTCCAACTCCCAGCGCTGCAGGGTGTTCGTGGCGTCACAGGTCTGCGGGGTCGCCTCGGCCCCCGGCTGGAGCGGCACGTTGAGCGTGAGCTTGCCGCCCCGCACCTCCAGACAGCCGTCGGCGGTCCGCAGGGTCACATAGCCGTCCGCCGTGCGCCGCACCTCTGCGTCGAGCGACCGGCCGTCCGTCGTGAGGGTGTACGTCCCGTCCGCCACCGGCACCCGGGTCAGGTCCCGCCATCCGGGCGCGTGCCCTACGGCCGTACCGCGTGCGGTGAACTCGGCGTAGGTGGTGTCGGGGTGCGGGTCGCCCCAAGTGGCCTGGGCGATGTGGCGCAGGGCGGGCCACAGTTCCTCCGAGACCTCGTTCTCGGTCTCGCCGCGGCCGTTGTCGGGCCAGAGACTGATCTTCGCGCCGGTGACGCCGTCGGAGGAGGCGAGCTTCTCGCCCTCGAAGCTGCGGGGGTCCCAGCTCTGGTCGTACAGGCCCTCGGTGTCGCTGTGGAAGCCGCCGCGCACGAGGTAGAGCGAGTAGGCCGCGTTCATCAACGGGTAGCCCTCGGCGAGGAGTCGACTCGGCTTGGTGGCCACGTTCAGCCAGTGCTCCACCGTCGTACCGGCGGCGACCGGCACGGTGTTGGCACCGGTCAGTCCGTCGTTCCAGATGCGGAGCTTCTTGCCCTTGGCGGCCGCGTAGGCGTTGACGCGGTTGACGAAGTCGATGAATGCGTCCTGCGGGGTGGCGTCCGGACCGAACTTCTGCCGCGCGTACCGCAGGATCTGCGGGTACTTGGCGAAGTCCGAGCCGAGCATGTACTCGTCGGCGCCCATGTGCCAGGACGTGGAGGTGAAGACCTGCGCGTACTCGTCGATGAGACTGGTGTAGTAGGCGAAGGCGGCCGGCTGGGTGATGTCGAGACGCGAGGGCTGCTTGGCGCCGTCGGCGTCGGTCAGCTGGAGGTCCGGCCGGTTCTCGATCCAGGGGTCCATGTGTCCCGGGGAGTTGATCTCCGGGATGATCTCCACGTGATAGCGCTCGCCGAGGGCGACCAGGCGGCGGATCTCGTCCTTGGTGTAGTAGCCCCAGGTGTCGGCCTCGGGGTGGGCGTCGCTCTTCACCTTCAGCTCGAGGAGCAGTTGGTTGAGCTTGTTGTACGCCATCTCGCGGACCAGGTTCTCCAGCCAGGGCAGGGAGATGTGGACGTAGCAGGCGCAGACGCCGACCCCGCGTTCCTTGTAGCGCGGGACGTCCACGGTGCGTCCGGCGGGGATCCGGTCGCCCTGGGCGAGGAGCTGGAGGAGGGTGCGGGTGCCGTGGAAGGCACCGGTCTCGGTCGCACCGGTCACCGACAGCCGCCTGCCCGCGTGGAGCTCGTAGCCCTCGGTGCCGAGGGAGGCCTTGGCGGGCTCGACGTCGATGACGATGTCACCGGTGCGGGCACCGCCGGGCACCACCGGCAGCCTGCCGTGGCCGGCCGCCTCGAGATCGTCGGCGAGTGTGCCGGCGATCCGGCGTTCGGCCGCTCCGTCCGCCACCAGCCGAGCCCCGGTCCGGTAGAGGTAACTGCCGGACTCGGGCGCCCAGTCGCTCAGAGCGGGCACGGTGACCGGCGGGCTCTGCTCCTGCCGCGCGATCGCCGGAACCGGTGCCAGGAACAGCGTCAGCACCGCCATGACACCGACCAGTCTCAGCCGTTTTCTCATGAGCGACTCCCCATTCATCGGAGGCCTGATGATTGGCTCGCCCTCATGGCCTGTCAATGGGGGTCAGTGCGAGGGAGGTTGGACCATTGATCGGATGACCTGCCGACTAGTTCACGATCGCCGACTCCCGGACCGCCAAAAGTCCAACAAGACCGGTCCGAATGTCCAAGCGCGAGTGCTCTCGACGCGGCGGCCGCCGCCGGGCAGAGTTCTCCCTACGTACCCGCCAGTAGCCTCCAGGGAGCGCCCGTGACCAGCTGGGTCGGCCGGACAGCCGCCGAGATCGCCGCCGCCGTACGCGAGAAGCGGGCCACCCCCCGCGAGGTCGTGGCCGAACACCTCGCCCGGATCGAGCGGCTCGACGGCCGTGTCGGAGCCTTCCGGACGGTGCGGGCCGAGGCGGCCCTCGCCGAGGCCGACGCGGTGGCCGCACGGGACGACCTGGGCGAACTCCCCCTCGCCGGGGTGCCGGTGGCCGTCAAGGACAACCTGGCCGTGCGCGGCGAGGCCAGGCGCGTCGGCTCGGCCGCCACCCCGGACACGCCCGCCGGCGAGGACCATGTCACGGTGGCCCGGCTGCGGGCGGCGGGCGCGGTGGTCGTCGGTCTGACCAACGTGCCGGAGCTGTGCGTCTTCGGTACCACGGAGGGCGTCCACGGCACCGCCCGCAACCCGTGGGACCCCTCCCGCACGGCGGGCGGCTCCTCCGGCGGCAGTGCGGCCGCGGTCGCCGCCGCACTGGTGCCGATCGCCCTCGGCAACGACGGCATGGGCTCCCTGCGCATTCCCGCGGCCAACTGCGGCCTGGTCACCATCAAGCCGGGCCACGGCGTGGTGCCGGCCGGCGTCAGCGACGGCGACTGGTTCGGCATGTCCGAGAACGGGCCGCTGGCGACGACGGTCGAGGACGCGCGCCTGATGCTGTCGGTCCTCGCGGACACCACGTTCGTACGACCGGACGCGGGCGCCACCCACCGGGTCGCCGTCTCCCTGCGCAGCCCGATCGCCGGTGTCGCCGTCGCCCAGCCGTACACGACGGCGGCCCGGGAGGCGGCCGGGGTCCTCATGAAGGCCGGTCACCAGGTCCGCCGCGCCGATCCCCCGTACCCGCTGTCGCTGAGCTTCACCTCGCTCGCCCACTGGACGGCGGGCACCGCCGAGGACGCTCAGGGGCTCGACCGGCGGCAGCTGGCCAGGCGCACCCGGGTCCACGCGGCCGTCGGACGCCGTTTCGCGAAGTCCGTGCGCACCGGCGAGGGCCGGCAGGCACTGCGCCGGCGCCTGGAGCCGTTCTTCGAGGAGTACGACGTGCTGCTCACCCCGGCTCTCGCCCGCCGCTCCCCCAGATCGGCGCCCTGGCACGAGCGGGGCTGGCTGCGCAATGTGCTCGCCAACACCAACTACTCGCCCATGACCCCGCCGTGGAACCTCACCGGCTGGCCCGCGATGTCGGTCCCCTTCGGCCTCCTGCCCTCCGGCGCCCCCTGCGCCGTGCAGTTGGTGGGGCGTCCGGGGTCGGAGGCGGACCTGCTGGAGGTGGCGGCGCAGCTGGAGGAGCGGCGCCCGTGGGAGCGGACGGCGCCCATGGACTGACGTCCTCCCGCGAACGGCAAGAGCGACCGGGCCTCATGTGGCGGGCGGTGTTTCACAGGGCCTTGTACATGATGTGCAGCCCCACCCGGCCGTGCCGGGGGTGCTCGTACGCCTCCGGGACCGTGCCCAGGATCCTGAAGCCGAGGGAGGTCCACAGCTTCACGGCCGGGTTCGTCTCGACAACCGCGTTGAAGACCATGCCCCGGTAGCCGGCGGCCTCGGCGGCGGCCAGGAGGTACTCGGCGAGGGCCCGGCCGTGGCCACGGCCGCTGCGGTCGGGGTCGACCATGAAGCCGGCGTTGGCGATGCGGGCGGCGGGGCCGCCGTAGTTGGGGGTGAGGTAGGCGGATGCGACGACGGCTCCGCCGTCGTCCTCGACCACGTAGACGCGCTTGGCCGGGGCCATCCACAGGGCGCGGGCCGCTTCCTCGGAGGTGTCCGGGTCCCAGGCGTAGGTCTCGGCGGCGGCGACGATCCGGTGCCAGAAAGGCCAGATCCGTGGCCAGTCCTCGGCCACGGCTTCTCTGATCAGCATGGGCGTGAGTTTCGCACGCCCATGCGGTCGGCGATCGCGACGGGTTGTCCCGGGGTCAGTCCACGCTGGGCAGGATGTGGTCCTCGGCGAGGTCGTCCTCGTAGCCCGCGAGACGGATGGGGGCGGACCTGGCCCACACGTCGAGGCTGCCGAGCTCTCCCGGCCTGCGGCCCGCACGTTCCGAGCGTTCCTTGGGACGTTGATCGCGATTCGTCTTCTCCGGTGTCACCGCGCACTCCTTATGTGTCGGTCACCCTCGGGGGCGCCCTGCCCAGTCTGCGACCTGGTTCCCGACGTCCCGCTCGGGTCTGGCTAGAGTCAGTTCGGACGCGGTGGCGCCGGTTTCTCCTACGGGAGCAAGCCGGGGTGAACGGACGTGTCCCATGACGGACCGTGGGTGTGGGTGGGAACCCGTATTGCTGTCCGTCTCCTACAGATTAACCAAATGAGCGGCGCTCCGCTCGATAGGGCTGAAAACAAAGGGTAACTATCCGGAGTCAACCCGTGTTCAGCCGGGAATACTATGCCCCGCTTTCCCGCCTGTCGCACGTTTTGCCTGTCGACGCACCTGTCCCCCGTTCGGCCTACGTCCGCGAACAGACGAAGCGGTTCGGTTCCCGTTGGCCGCATCGCGAACCGGCCATGATCTGCCGGTCGCCCCGCCCGGCTCGCCCGGAGGACCGGCGCACGGCGCTGGAGCTGGTCGCGGCGTGCGGCTCGCGCCTTGGGGCTGTTCGCTGACGGTCCGTCATGAGACGGTACGGCGATGAGGTCGTCGTACGGACTCGAGGGCAGGGCCGCCGTCGTCACCGGGGCCACGCGGGGGATCGGACGGGCCGTCGCCGGGCGGTTGGCGGCGGCCGGGGCGCTGGTGTGCGTGACCGGGCGGAACGCCGACGACGTGCGGCGGACCGCCGGAGAGCTGGGCGGCATCGGTGTCGCGGGCAGCGTCGCCGATCCGGACCACCTGCGGGAGGTCACGGAGTCGGTGCTGCGCGCCTTCGGACGCCTGGACGTGGTGATCAACAACGCGGCGACCAACCGGCCGTACGGACCGCTCATGGACGCCGACCCCGGCGCCTGGCGGGAGGCGTTCACCGTCAACGTCGAGGCTCCGCTGCGGCTGGTGCAGTGCGCGTGGCGGGCCTGGATGCGTGAGCACCGCGGGGCGGTGGTCAACATCTGCACGGAGGGCGCCACGCACGTCGGCCCCAACGTCGGCGCCTACAACACCAGCAAGGCGGCTCTCCTGCACCTGACACGGCAACTCGCGGGCGAGCTCGCGCCGAGGGTCCGGGTCAACTCCGTCTCGCCCGGGCTCGTCCGCACCGAGATGGCGCGGTTCGTGTGGGAGCGGGACGAGGAGGAGCTGGCCGCCGGGCTGCCGCTCGGGCGGATCGGGAGGCCGCAGGACGTGGCGCGAGCCGTGGTCTGGCTGGTCTCGGACGCGGCGGAGTGGGTGACCGGGGCCGACCTGCTCGTCGACGGCGGGACGCGGGTCAGGACGGCGTACTCGGACGGGTACGCCGTCCATGATCGTCTGCGGTCGTCCGCGCCGCCTCCCGCGTGACGGCACGCTCCGGTCCCTCAGGGGAACAATGCGATCCCCATGAGGACCAGCAGGAAGATACCCACGAGGAGAGCGGCCGTGGCCCAGGGCCCACGGTGCCTCAGCGGGATCCCTGGCCCACCGCCGCGGGGCCGGTCCTCCGGCAGAACCGGGTGGGCCGGCCGGTCGCTCGCGTAGAACTGATCGTCGGACGGATAGTGGTTGCGCGGATCACCCAAGGCCCGGGGATCGATGCGGTCGTGCGAATCGGTGCTGTGTGGAATGGCCATGGCAACTCCCGGCGCAGTACTCGCGACCAGCGAGTACCCCGCCCGCGCCGCGGCATGCGCCGCAGGCGGCGGGTCACCACTTCCCGGGGGCGTAGTCCTTCAGGAAGACGCCGTACAGGTCCTCGCCCGCCTCGCCGCGCACGATCGGGTCGTAGACGCGGGCGGCTCCGTCCACCAGGTCGAGCGGGGCGTGGAAGCCCTCCTCGGCGAGGCGCAGCTTGTCGTAGTGGGGGCGCTCGTCGGTGATCCAGCCGGTGTCGACGGAGGTCATGAGGATGCCGTCGGTCTGGAACATCTCCTGGGCGCTGGTCCGCGTCACCATGTTCATCGCGGCCTTGGCGGCGTTGGTGTTCGGGTGTCCCGCGCCCTTGTAACCGCGGCCGAAGACGCCCTCCATCGCCGAGACGTTCACGACGTACGAGCGCCCGCTGGCCGCCTTCTTCGCCGCGTCGGCCATGACCGGGCGGAGCTTGCTGATCAGGATGAACGGCGCCGTGTAGTTGCACAGCTGGGTCTCGAGGAGCTCCACCGGGGAGATCTGCTCGATGGTCTGCACCCACGTGTTGGAGTCGACGACGTCGGGGACCAGGCCGCCGGCGTCGATGGCGGTGCCGTCGTGGTGCCGGGCGACGCTGGCGTTGCCCGCTACCAGGGCCAGGTCGGCGACCTGTTGTGCGTCGAGGCTGCTGATGCCGACGGGCAGCGCGGCCAGCCCGTCGACCGCGCCGGAGTTGAAGGCGCCGATGACGTGGTGGGCGGGCAGTTCCCCGGCGGGCAGCGGGGCGCTCTCGCCCTCGACCAGGGCGGCGTACGCGGAGGGCAGACGGCGTACGGTCTGCGTCGCGTTGTTGATCAGGACGTCGAGCGGGCCGGCCTCGGCGACCTGGTCGGCGAGGGCCACTGCCTGCGCGGGGTCGCGCAGGTCGATGCCGACGACCTCCAGGCGGTGCATCCAGTCCGCGGAGTCGTCCATGGCCTTGAAGCGGCGGATGGCGTCCTTGGGAAAGCGCGTGGTGATCGTGGTGTGCGCACCGTCGCGCAGCAGCCTGAGCGCGATGTACATGCCGATCTTGGCGCGGCCACCGGTGAGCAGGGCGCGCTTGCCTGTCAGGTCGGCGCGGACGTCGCGCTTGGCGCGGTTCACGCCGGCGCAGTCGGGACAGAGCTGGTGGTAGAAGTAGTCGACTTCCACATACCGGGCCTTGCAGGTGTAGCAGGAGCGGGGGCGCTGGAGTATCCCCGCGATCCTGCCCTCCTCGGTGACCGACGACGGCAGGATGCCCTCGGTCTCGTCGTCGATGCGCTGGGCCGAGCCGGTGGCCGTGGCCTCCGTGACCGCCTTGTCGTGCGCGGTCTTGGCGGCCCGGCGCTCCTGGCGGCGGCGCTGCTTGACGCTGCGGTAGATGCCGGCGGTGGCCCGGCGTACGGCGATCGCGTCGGGGTGGTCGACGTCGAGCTTGTCGAGTTCGTCGAGCACGCTCAGGCAGACGGCCAGCCGCTCCGGGTCGATGCCGGGCCCGTACACCACCTCGTCCGTGGTCGCCGAACCGTTGTCTGTCACCGTCATGGCCGCTGCCGTTCCCTGGGTCTTCCGCGCGGCGCTCCGACGGCTCCGCTTTCGAACGGCGAATTTTACGTCAGCGCCGGGCCGCGCCGCCAAACCGCGCCGATCAGGGCTCGCAGGCGGTGATCAGCGTCCGCACCTCCTCGGTCAGGGCCCGGGCCAGCCGGTCGAGGTCGGGTACGGCGTGTCCGTCGGCGACGAGGCCGTAGTGGACCTGCCCGCGGTACGTCGAGACGGCGACGGCGAGGGACTGGCCCCGGGCCAGCGGGGCGAAGGGATAGACCGCGGTGAGCGGGTTGCCGCCGAGCTTCAGACCGACGCCCGGCAGGGGCACGCTGGTGACCAGGATGTCGAACCAGAGCCGGGCGGCCTGGCTCACGAACGGGCCGCCGAGCCGGTGGCCGAGCGCCGGGACGTGGTCCGCGAGCAGGGCGACGGCGCCGGCGCCCCGGTTGGGCCCGGCGTCCTTGTTGCGGTCCATGGCCAGGCGGACCGTGGCGAGACGGCCGAGCGGGTCCGGATCGGCGACGGGCAGCCGCATGAGGTAGCCGGAGAGCCGGTTGCCCTGTGGGTGCGCGGTGCGCGGGCGGCGTTTGGAGACCGGGATCAGGGCACGGGGTGCGACGCCCTCGCTGCCGTCGCCGCGCTCGTCGAGCCAGCGGCGCAGGGCGCCCGCGACGACCGCGATCAGGACGTCGTTGACGGTGCCGCCGACGGCCTTGCGGACCCGGTGCACGTCGTCGAGGTCGAGCACCACGCCGGCGGTGCGGCGGGTGCCGGTGGACGGGGCGGTCAGGGCGGTGGAGGTGCGCACGTCCACGGTGGAGAGGGCGACCGAGGCACCGATGTCGAGCGCGCGCCCCACGTCCGACAGTACGCCACGCACCCGTTCCTGCAGTTGGCGTACGTCCGGCAGGAGGCGGCGCGGGGGCGGGGCCGGCCGGGGGCGGGGCGCGGGCATGTCCATCGGGTCCAGGATGGCGGCGGCGAGCGTCAGCGCCCGCAGTCCGTCGGCCAGGGCGTGGTGGAACTTGAACAGGACGGCGAACGAGACGCCGTCCTCCCCCGGCAGCACATGCGCCTCCCACGGCGGCCTGTCGCGCTCGAGCGGGCGCTGCATGAGCCGGCCCGCCTCGGCCTGGAAGTCCCCGGTGGGGGCATGCAGGGTGACGTGGTCGAGCGGGTCGAAGTCGGGGACGGCCTCCCGGGCGGCGCCGCCGAAGGCCGCCGGGAAGCCCAGCGGCCACACGTCCCGGATCCGCATCCGCAGTCCGGGCACCGCGGCGGCCCGGGCGGCGAGCAGGTCCGCCGCGTGAGCGCCCGCGGTGGGCGAGTGCGCCGAGAAGACGCCGAGCGCGCCCAGGTGCATCGGGTGCTCGGCGGATTCCATGTTCCAGAACGCCAGGTCGAGAGGTGCGAGCAGGTCAGCAGTCAATGGCTTGCCTCGCGTCGAGGAAGGGGGTGCCAGCAGTCAATCGCCCGCAAGTGATTACGGTCAAGTGCGATCAAGCTACGCACAGTTAACACCAGATTAAAGGGTCTTTGCGGAAGGCTCCCCCTGGCGACTTCGTGTCCTGGGACGCCGCGCGGGAGAGGCGGGCATCCACCGCGAAGTCCCGCCTCTCGGCGCAAGAGGCGGGACCTGTGAGCCGTTGCGGTCACATCAGCGGTCGGTCAGGGCGCCGGGCAGCCCCTCGGCGTCGCCCGGGACGCGTCCCGGATCAGGGCCTGCTGTGCGGCCCGCACCCGCCGCACGTCGGGCTTCAGGACCTCCCGGTCGTAGGTCAGCAACCCGTTCAGCTCGCCCTCCACGTCCGAGATCTGGGTGTAGACGGCGCCGTTGCCGCCCCGGCAGACCAGGGCCCGCACCTCGTCGAGCTTCGCCAGGTAGTCGTCGGTGTAGGTCGCCGGGTCGACGTCGACGTACGACTGCTGGACCGACCAGGCGTGCCCGGGGACCGCCAGTCCCAGTCCGCCGTACTCGCCGCTGACCAGGGCGCGTCTGCCGTCCGGGCGGGGCGGCAGGGCGGGGCTGGGGTAGCCGTGCTCGTCCATGATGTCGCCGGCGTCGCCGTCGGCGCCGAGGTTGAGGCCCGACTGGTTGTTGACCAGGCGGGTCGGGTCCCAGGCCTTGGCCTGCTCGGCGACGCGTCCGACGTCGTACTGGCCCCAGCCCTCGTTGAAGGTGACCCACATGACGACCGACGGGCTGCTGATGTGCTCGTCGATCATCTCCTTCATCTCGCGCTCGTAGCGGGCACGGGCCTCGGTGCCCGGGTTCACGCCCGCGGTCATCGCGGGCATGTCCTGCCACACCATCAGGCCCAGCCGGTCGGCCCAGTAGAACCAGCGGTCGGGCTCGACCTTGATGTGCTTGCGGACCGCGTTGAAGCCGAGCTTCTTGTGCACCTTCAGGTCGTAGGCCAGGGCGTCGTCGGTCGGCGCGGTGTGCAGGCCGTCGGGCCAGAAGCCCTGGTCGAGGGTGGCCATCATGAAGACCGGCCGGCCGTTGAGGACCGTGCGCGGGGTGCTGTTCACCTGTTCGACGGCGAGGGAGCGCATCCCGAAGTAGCTGCCGACCCGGTCCGCGCCGACGGTCACCTCGAGGTCGTAGAGGAACGGATCGTCCGGCGACCACAGGCGCGGGTTGTCGATGGCCAGGGTCAGCGGGCCGCCGGTGCGTCCGCGTGCCGTGGCGACCTTGCGCTTCCCGTCGTACGCCGTCGCGGTGAACGGTAGGCCCGGCCGGACTCCCCGCGCTTCGACGGTGAGCCGCTCGCCGGGGACGTCGGGGGTCAGCTTGAGGGAGTCGACGTGGTCGGGGGCGACCGGTTCCATCCACACCGTCTGCCAGATGCCGGAGGACGGGGTGTACCAGATGCCGCTCGGGTCAAGGCGCTGCTTGCCCATCGGCGGGTTCTCGCCGCTCGCGGCGTCCGTCGGGTCGTACACGCCGACGATCAGTTCCTGGGTGCGGCCGGGCTCGAGCGCGTCGGTGATGTCGGCGCTGAACTTGTCGTAGCCGCCCTCGTGCGCGGCCACCCTGGTGCCGTTGACGTACACCTCGGACCGCCAGTCGACCGCCCCGAAGTTGAGCCGCAGGCGCTGCGCGGAGCCGATGCGCCAGTCGGCGGGGACCGTGAAGGTGCGCCGGTACCACATGCGGTCCTCGTGCCGTTCGATGCCGGAGAGCTGGGACTCGACCGGGTAGGGGACGAGGATGCGCTCGGCCAGGGTCCTGCCGACGGGCGGCTGCTCGCCCGCCTCGGCCGCGGCGAACTGCCAGCGGCCGTTGAGGTTGCGCCAGGCGTCGCGGGTCAGCTGCGGGCGCGGGTACTCGGGGTGGGCGTTGCCGGGGCCGACCTGGTCGGCCCAGCGGGTGCGCAGCTGGTACGTGGAGTGGTTGGCGCCGCTGCTCCAGAACGCCCCGACAACGTTGCCCTCGGCGTCGGTGAGGTCGCCTGCCCCGTCGTAGCGGACGTCGGCGGTGCCGCGCGCGGTGCCCGTCTTGTTGCCGACGACGGGTTCGTCGAGGGCGACGAGGAGGGTCCTCGGGTCGGCGGGGTCGGGCCTGGCTGCGCCGAGGGGCCATGTGGCGCCGCCGATCACCGCTTGGAGGTGGTCGGTGAGAGCGGCCGGCGGCGCGCTGAGGCGCTGGGCGAAGTCGAGTTTCAGAGTGCGGCCGTCACCGAGGACCGTGGTGGCGATCGGCCCGTCGTAGTCGAACCCGGCGGGGAGCCGGAACGCCGACTGCGGGACGGCCTCCTTGCTGCCGCCGGGCTGGGTCCAGCGCAGGTGCAGGTTGGAGCCGCCGTAGTGCTCGAAGTACTCGACCTTGATGTCGTAGGCCGTGCCGGCGGTCAGGTCGATGGGCTGCGCACTCTGTTCGCGGTCCCAGTCGTCGACCCAGTGGTCGATGAGGAGCCGGCCGTCGAGCCACAGCCGGAAGCCGTTGTCGCCGATGACCGAGAAGGTGTGGGCGCCGGTCCTCTCCGGCACGATCCGGCCGGTCCAGCGGACGCTGACGTCGTCCGACCGGCCGGTGGCGGCGGCCAGCCGCGGCTCCAGGGTGTCGAAGTCGAGGACTGGGTCGAAGGTGGTGGCCTTGAGCTCGTGGAAGTCGAAGGCGCCGGGAGCGGACTGGGTGTAGTACTCGCCCTTCAGGCCGTGGGCCTCGGCGGGGTCGTCGGCCAGGGCCGGGACCGCGGTCAGGCCGGTGAGGCCGGTCAGGCCCAGGAGTGCGGCGAGGAGTAAGGAGAGGCGGTTTCTGAGGCGGGTGAGAGGCACGGAACCCCCATAACAACGTTGTCATGGACCGGAGTTGGCATGACAACATGGATTCAGCCTCGCGTCCAGGGACATGACAACAGCCCCTGTGGCCACCCGGCCACCGAGGCTGCCGGCCGTTCCTACGGGACCCGCTGGCCCTTCCCGAGCGCGATGACACCGCCCTTGGAGACCGTGTACAGCTCCGCGTCCCGCTCCGGATTGACGCCGATCGTCGCGCCCGGCGGGACCTCGACGTTCTTGTCGAGCACGGCACCGCGCACCACCGCACCCCGCCCGATGTGCACGTTGTCGTGCAGCACCGAGCCCTGCACGACCGCGCCCGGGTCCACCACGACCCCCGGCGAGAGCACCGACCGGGTCACCTGCCCCCGGATCAGGCAGCCCGCGCTGATGATCGACTCGCTGGCGATGCCGCCCGAGTTGAAGCGGGCCGGGGAGAGCTGGCCCGAGTGGGTGTAGATGGGCCACTGCCGGTTGTAGAGGTTGAACGCGGGGCGCTCGGCGATCAGGTCCATGTGGGCGTCGTAGTACGCGTCCAGGGTGCCGACGTCCCGCCAGTAGCCCTGGTCGCGGGTGGTCTCGCCCGGGACGTGGTTGGCGCTGAAGTCGTACAGCTGGGCCTCGCCCCGGTCGGTGAGCTGCGGCAGGATCGAACCGCCCATGTCATGCACGGAGTTCGGGTCCTCGGCGTCCCGCTGGAGGGCCTCGATGAGGGCCTTGGTGGTGAAGACGTAGTTGCCCATCGAGGCGAACACGGACTCCGGGTCGTCGGGCAGGCCGGGCGGGTCGGCGGGCTTCTCCAGGAACCGCTCGACCGTCAGGCCGTCCGAGCCGGGGGTGATCACGCCGAACGAGGACGACTCGCCGCGCGGGACACGTATCCCGGCCACCGTCACACCCGCGCCGCTCTCGATGTGCTGGTTGACCATCTGGCGCGGGTCCATGCGGTAGACGTGGTCGGCGCCGAAGACGGCCACGTACTCGGGCCGCTCGTCGTAGATCAGGTTCAGGGACTGCAGGATCGCGTCGGCGCTGCCGAGGTACCAGCGCGGGCCGAGGCGCTGCTGTGCCGGGACCGGGGTGATGTAGTTGCCGAGCAGGCTGGACATCCGCCAGGTGGTGGTGATGTGCCGGTCCAGCGAGTGCGACTTGTACTGCGTGAGCACGCAGATGCGCAGGATGTCGCCGTTGACGAGGTTGGACAGGACGAAGTCCACGAGACGGTACGTGCCGCCGAAGGTGACCGCGGGTTTCGCGCGGTCCGCAGTCAGGGGCATCAGACGCTTGCCCTCTCCGCCCGCCAGCACGATGCCGAGCACCGAAGGACCACCACGACGCATGGCCGCTCCCCTCACCCTGGTTGACCCATGCCTGCCCCTGAGCAGGTCGTACTAAGCCTGTCGAGGATCACCACGCCGTAGCGATCATGTTTCCGCATCCGCGTGACGCCGCAATGATGTGTCTACGTCTGTTTGAGAATCTCCTCGTAGAGCCGGACCGTGCGCCGCGCGACCGCGTCCCAGCCGAACTCGCCCACCGCCCGCTCCCGGCCGGCCTCGCCCATCCGCCGCGCGGCCTCCGGGTCACCGAGGACCGAGTCCAGCGCCCGCGCGAGGCCTGTCTCGAAGTCGTCGTCCACGGGGACGAGTACCCCCGTCCTCCCGTCGTCCACGACCTCGGGAATGCCGCCGACCCGGGAGGCGACGACGGGAGTCCCGCAGGCCATCGCCTCCAGGTTGACGATCCCCAGGGGCTCGTACACCGACGGGCAGACGAACACCGCCGCGTGGGTGAGCAGCTGGATCACCTCGGGGCGCGGCAGCATCTGCGGGATCCAGTGCACATCCTCGCGGACCCGGCTGAGTTCCTCGAACAGGTCCCGGAACTCCTGGTCGATCTCCGGCGTGTCCGGTGCGCCCGCACACAACACGACCTGCGCCGCCGGATCGATGTGCCGCACCGCGCGCAGCAGGTGGGGCACGCCCTTCTGGCGGGTGATGCGGCCCACGAACAGGACGAAGGGGCGCTCCGGATCCAGGCCGATGCGGCGCAGCACGTCGGTGCCGTGGTCGGGCTGGTAGAGAGTGGTGTCGATGCCGTTGTGCACGATGTGGACCTTGGCCGGATCCAGCGCCGGGTAGCAGCCGAGGATGTCCTCGCGCATGGCCCCCGAGACGGCGATCACACCGTCGGCGGACTCGATCGCGGTGCGCTCCGCCCAGCTGGACAGGGCGTATCCGCCGCCGAGCTGCTCGGCCTTCCAGGGGCGCAGGGGCTCCAGCGAGTGCGCGGTCATCACGTGCGGGATGCCGTACAGCAGCTTGCCGAGGTGGCCGGCGAGGTTGGCGTACCAGGTGTGGGAGTGGACCAGTTCACGGCCTTCGAGGCCGGCGGTCATCGCGAGGTCCACGGAGAAGGTGCGCAACGCGTCGTTGGCGGTGTCCAGCGCCGACCAGGGGCGGTGACGGATCACGCCGTCCGTCCGGCCCTCACCCCAGCAGTGCACGTCCAGATCGACCAGGGATCGCAGCTCCCGGGCGAGGAACTCGACATGGACACCCGCGCCGCCGTACACGTCCGGCGGGTACTCCCGGGTCAGCAGGCCCACTCGCACCCGATACTCCCTGTCTCAGCGGCTTGGTGTCTTCATGGTCACCCAGATGTGGCGTGTGGGGAAGAGCGCGGGGGTCGTGGGAAACAACAGTCGCCACAGACGCCTCCGCCCGGGGCCCGGTAATAGAGGCAGCAGCTGCGGCGCCGGAAGGCGGTGCCGGTGAGGGTTCCGGTGCCGGCGAGAAGGGGGTGGGCGAGGAGGTCGGCCGTGATCTGCCGGGCACGGGCGCCGGCCGCGGAACGGCCGTGAGTCCGCGCCCACGTCTCCAGCTGGCGTGCCGCGCCCGCCAGCGCGGAGGCCGCGTTGCCCCACAGCAGGCCCCTGGCGACGCGGTGGCGGGCCTGCAGGCTCTCGGTCAGCGGCTGGAGGTGGCCGCGCAGGACGACGTCCGCGAGGGTCTCGGCGTCTGCCGGGAGGGGGCGTACGGCGGACAGCCACAGGTCGTCGGGGGCGCTGCCGTCCGGGTCCCAGTGCAGCAGCCTCGGGTCGAGGTCGGGGATGCGGTCGTAGAGGGCGGCGCAGCCGAGGGCCACCGACCACAGGCGGGCGGCGAGCCCCTGCTGGGCGACCGAGGCCGCGATCCGCACTTCGGGGGCGTGCAGGACACGCGCGACCTTTTCGATGCGGAAAGTCATAGGATGCGCATAAACATCCGAAGTCCTGTTCTCGTACACCTGCGCGAGGGTCGGCAGCGGCGGAGTCGGTGCTCCGGTCGTGCGGAGGGCGAAGAAGCCGCCGAGGGGCCCGAGCGCGGCGAGATCAGGGTCGAGGTCCACGAAGAGCAGTAGTACCAGGGCCCCTAGGGGCCGCGACCAGGAGGTGTCCGCCCCGGGTCACCCACCTTGGGGATGATGGGGACCGATTCGTACTCCATCGGTAGTAGGACCCATTGCGTGCTCAGGGACGACGACGGGAAGAACTTTCCGCGGCATCGTGTTGGTCATGGAAGCCGACCGTTCGTCGCACCGGGCGACCCGCCCCGGTCTCACGCAGAGGAGCCGTTCATGAGTGCCCTCGCGGTGTCCGTGCTGCTGTCGCTCGTCTCCGCCGTCGCCTACGCGGGCGGAGCGATCGTGCAGGAGCAGGTCGCGGTGTCCTCCCCCGACGGACAGTACGCACCGCTGCGTCGGCCCGGATGGTGGGCGGCGGTCGCTCTGAACGGCCTCGGCGGAGTGCTGCACGTGGTGGCGCTCGCCTTCGGCCCGCTGAGCCTGGTCCAGCCGCTGGGTGCGCTGACCATCGTGTTCGCCCTGCCGATGGCCGCCCTGTTCGTGGGCCGCAAGGCCGGGGCGACCGCGTGGCGCGGCGCGATCATGGCGACGGTGGGTCTGGCCGGTCTGCTCTCCCTGGTCGGCGCGTCCGACGCGCAGTCGCTCAGCAGCGCCCAGCGGGTGCTCGTGGCCGTGGTCACCGCCGGTGCGGTCATCGCGCTGATGATCGCGGGACGGGCCGCGCACCGGCACCCGGCGGTCCGCAGCATCCTGCTCGCGACCGCGTCCGGCATAGCTTTCGGCATGTCCTCCGTTTTCACGAAGACGGTCGCCGTCGACTGGACCGGCGGGGTCTCCGCGGCCGACATCCCGTCCCTGGCCGTGATCGGTGTGCTGGCCACGGCCGGCATGCTGCTGTCGCAGGCCTCCTACCGCGGCGCGGGCCTCGCGGCCCCGCTGGCCACGCTGACCGTCGCGAACCCGGTGATCGCGGCGGCGGTCGGCATCACGATGTTCGGCGAAACCTTCCGCTACGGCACCCTGGGCACCGCGCTCGCGCTGGGCTGCGGTGTGGTCGCGGCGGGCGGTCTGATCCTGCTGACCTCGGAGCGGATCGCGCGCACCCACGCCGAGGAGGCGGTGGCGAACGCGCTGCCCGTGCCCGCCGAGCCGGTCGAGCCGGTCCCCGCTCGGGCGCCGGCCGAGGAACTGCCGGCGCGGCTGTCCGAGCAGCAGGTCGTGGCCGTACGGGAAAGCGTGCTCGTCCCGTCGCCTGCCCCGGAGGTGGTCCTCGTCCCGGCACCTGCTCCGGCCCCTCAGGACGTGCCCCTCGTACCGGCGGCGACCACGGAGGGCGTGCCCGAGGGCGTGATCATCCCGGCCCCGGCCGCCCAGACCGGCGGACAGGACACGCCGGAGCCGTCGCACCCCGAGGCCGCCCTGAACCTCTACGGGTCCTTCTACGGTGGCCCGTACGTCCCGCTGCCGGTCCTGGACCGGCAGCGGACGCGCGTCACATCCTGACGCCGCCGGCCCTCAGATAGGCCACCGGGTCGACGTCCGTTCCGAAGCCGGGCCCCGTCCGCACCTCGAAGTGCAGATGCGGGCCCGTGCTGTTGCCGGTGGACCCCGAGCGGCCGATGCGCTGCCCGGCGCCCACCGTCTGGCCGCTCTTCACGGAGATCGCCGACAGGTGCGCGTACTGGGTGTAGCGGCCGTCGGAGTGCCGGATGACCACCTGGTAGCCGAAGGAGCCCTCCCACCCGGCGCTGACGACCGTGCCCGCCCCGACCGCCTTGACGGACGTGCCGGTGGGCACGGGGAAGTCGACGCCGGTGTGGTAGCCCTTCGACCAGGAGGAGCCGGCCTGGCGGTACGCCGTGCCGGTGGCCGCGCTCACCGGCGCGACCAGGGAACCGCTCTTGGCGGCCTTCCTCTCGGTGTGCCGTGGCTCGGGAGAGGTCCGCGCGGGAGTTGAGCGGCTGGTGTGGGACGTCGTGGTGGAGGCCTGCCGGCCGCGCAGACTCAGCCGCTGCCCCGGGACGATCAGATCGGGATCCGTCCCGATGGTCTTCCGGTTGGCGGTGTAGAGGCCCTGCCAGCCGCCCCGGACGCGCTGGGCGTCGGCGATCGCGGACAGCGAGTCGCCGCGGACCACCGTGTACATCTCGGCCGTCCCGGCCCGCGACTGGGGTGTGGTCTGCGGCTGCACGTCGCGCGCGGAGGTGCCGCCCGGCTGCTTCTTCGGCTGCTTCGTCTTCTTCGTCGCGCCGGCGTGGCTGGTGTCCGCGTGGCCGGCGGGACGGATGTCCGGGGTGTCCCCGTCCCGGGTCAGCCCGGCGCGTACGGAGCAGGTCGGCCAGGCGCCCGGCCCCTGCCCGTCCAGCACCTTCTCCGCCACGGCGATCTGCTGGTCCCTGGTGGCCAGATCAGCTCGGGCCGCGTACCGCGTGCCGCCGTACGCCTCCCAGGTGGACCGGGTGAACTGGAGCCCGCCGTAGTAGCCGTTGCCGGTGTTGACGCTCCAGTCGCCGGTCGACTCGCACGCGGCGACCTTGTTCCAGGTGTCCACGTCCGCGGCCTGGGCCGCACCGGCACCGATGAGCGGGATGGCCATACCGGCGCCGCCCGCCGTGACAGTGAGTGACGCGCGGTTGATCCTGTTCGGCTGATACCGGCGGTGCCGGCCGCGTACGGCCATCAAAAGCCCCCTCGACATGCGTCACGGAGGGGCAAAACTAAGCGCTGCGAACAGGCCATGACAAGACGGCAATCGGCCGTGCTCACATCGAACCGACCTGGAACAAACGCACGTTCCGAACGGCTGAGGCAGGTGGGGCCTTTCGTGCGTATCTGCCTGCGGAACGCCGACCGACCCGGATGTGTGGTCCGCGTACCGGCACGTCACGATGGTCAGTGGGGCGATACTGGCGGGCACGACCGGAATCCCCGACGACCGGAATCTTTCACCGGATCCACTAGGAGCCAACCGCATGAGCAACACAGCCCAGATCGGCGTCACCGGACTCGCGGTCATGGGCCGCAACCTCGCCCGCAACTTCGCGCGGAACGGCTATACGGTCGCGCTGCACAATCGGACGGCGTCGAAGACGCACGCACTGGTGGAGGAGTTCGGCAGCGAGGGCGACTTCGTCGCGGCCGAGACCGCCAAGGAGTTCGTGGCCGCGCTGGAACGGCCCCGCCGTCTGGTCGTCATGGTGAAGGCCGGCGACCCCACCGACGCGGTGATCCAGGAGTTCGCCCCGCTCCTGGAGCCCGGCGACATGATCATCGACGGCGGCAACGCGCACTTCGCCGACACCCGGCGCCGCGAGCGCGAACTGCGCGAGCAGGGCATCCACTTCGTCGGCATGGGCGTCTCCGGCGGCGAGGAGGGCGCGCTGCACGGACCGAGCATCATGCCCGGCGGCCCGAAGGAGTCGTACGACTCGCTCGGCCCGATGCTGGAGAAGATCTCCGCGAAGGCCGCGGACGGGTCGCCCTGTGTGACCCACGTCGGTCCCGACGGCGCCGGCCACTTCGTCAAGATGGTGCACAACGGCATCGAGTACGCCGACATGCAGCTCATCGGTGAGGCGTACCAGCTGCTGCGCGACGTCGCCGGGTACGAGCCCGCGCAGATCGCCGAGATCTTCCGTACCTGGAACACCGGGCGCCTGGACTCCTACCTGATCGAGATCACGGCCGAGGTGCTGTCCCACGTGGACGCGGCGACCGGCAAGCCGTTCGTGGACGTCGTGGTGGACCAGGCCGAGCAGAAGGGCACCGGACGCTGGACCGTCCAGATCGCCCTCGACCTCGGCGTCCCGGTCTCCGGTATCGCGGAGGCGGTCTTCGCCCGTTCCCTGTCCGGGCACGCGCCGCTGCGCGAGGCCTCGCGCGGGCTGGCGGGCCCGAAGGCGTCGGCACTGAGCGGGTCCGAGGCGGGCGCCTTCGCGGACCGCGTGGAGCAGGCGCTGTACGCGTCGAAGATCGTGTCGTACACGCAGGGCTTCCACGAGATCGCGGCGGCCCGCGAGGAGTACGACTGGGACATCGACCTGGGTGCCGTCTCCGCGATCTGGCGTGGCGGCTGCATCATCCGCGCGGCCTTCCTCGACCGTATCCGCGCGGCCTACGACACCCGCGCCGACCTGCCCAGCCTGCTGTCCGACGAGACCTTCGCCCGGGAGATCGCGGACGCCCAGGACGACTGGCGCGAAGTCGTCGTCGCGGCGACCCGGCAGGGCGTCCCCACGCCCGGCTTCTCGGCGGCCCTCGCCTACTACGACGCGCTGCGCGCGGAGCGGTTGCCCGCGGCGCTCACGCAGGGGCAGCGGGACTTCTTCGGCGCGCACACCTACCGGCGGGTGGACCGGGACGGGGCGTTCCACACGCTGTGGGGCGGGGACCGGTCCGAGGTTTCGGCGTAGCGCCGACTGCGTGAGGTGATGTCGGTGGGGCGCGGAGCCGGGTGGGCAGGGGTTGATCGCGCCCACGCGGTGGAGCCGCCTGTCGATACAGCCCCGAACCCCTGAAGTGAGCTGCGGTGGGCGACGTCGATTCGTCGCCCACCGCCTTGCCGTCCACCTTGCCGTCTACGAAAGCGGGGGTCCCGGTTCCGGGTTCGGGACCGGCTCCGGTCCTGGCGGGATCGGGGACGGGTCCGGGGCCGGGGGCGGAGGCGGAACGGGGTCCGGGTGGGGGTCCGGAGGCTGGGGATCCGGTCCGGGGGTCGGGCTCGGTACGGGGCCCGGCGCGGGCGGATGAACGGGGTCCGGGGTGGGGCCCGGATGGACGGGGTCCGAGTACGGGTCGGTCATGGTGTCCTCCGGCCAGTCGGTCGACTTCGGCTCTGGACTACTCCCCCGCGTACCCGACGTAAGCGCCGCCACTCACTCTCCCGAGTGAAGCACCGGCGCCGGGCGGCCCGCTGCCTCCGCCCCCGCCGCCAGTCCCGGGCGTGGACTGGACAGGACGGGGACAGCGGTGGTCGTCAGGTGCTGGGCCGGGGTCATGGACGCCTGGGCGAGGACGATCGCGTCGGCGTCGGTCACCGCGTCGGCCGCGGCGGACACCAGGCCCAGATGACCCTCCGCGTCGCCCGTCTCGAAGCGCTCCCAGGCACCCGGGACGAGTCGGGTGCGGACGTCGACGGGGCGGCCGGCACGCCGGGCCTCCTCCTCGATCAGGGCGAGCGTCGGGCCGAAGGTGCTCTCGACGGTGGCGAGGACGACGACCCGGGGGCCGAGGGCCACCGCGGCGGACGCCATCGGCCGGTCCACCCGCAGCACCGGTACGCCGATCCCGGCGGCCGTCTCCGCGACCTGGCCGATGGTCGAGCAGGTGCACAGGACGGCCCGTGCTCCGAGGCCGGCCGCCCTCCGCAGGGCCGCGCGCACGTCGCCCGCGACGGCTTCGGGCCCCTCCGCACGGGCCCGGCTCAGCAGTTCCTCGTCGACGAGGTGCCGCAGTTCCAGGCCCGGGTGGTCCACGTCGCCCAGGGCGTCGAAGACCGGGACGTGGAGGGGCGAGGTGTGCAGGAGGGCGAGCATCACCGGGTCCGGGGGATCAGAAGCGGCCGGGGTGGGCCGCCAGCCACGCCTTCGCTGCGCGCAGAAGCCCGGGGTCGGAGGCCGGGGCCTCGTCGGGGTGGCGTTCGGCCCACTTGACGACGTACGGGCACAGCGGGGCGACGACGACACCCTCCCGCCCCGCGATGCCGTACAGCTCGCGTGCCAGGGAGCCCGCGATGCCCTTACCCTCGTGGGCCGGCTCGACGATCGTGTGGACGGGGACGAACGCGGTCGCCGGGGACTCGAGGACGAAGTACTCGATGCGGCCGACGACTTCGCCACCGCCGATCGCCTCCAGGCGGCCCGCCGCCCGGTCGTCGCGGATCTCGATGTCACTCATGGGCACGCTCCTGGTCCGAAGATCGTCGAAAGTCAGGGTTCAGGCCACCACGGCCTGCGGGCTGCGCTGCTGGTCCGAGCCCGGCACCGGCTCCGACGGGTCGGCGCCCAGGGCCACGACACGGTTGTCGCGGTCCACGTGCACGACTCGGGGTGCGAACTCCCGCGCCTCGGCATCGGTCATCTGAGCGTAACTGATGATGATCACCAGATCGCCGGGATGGACGAGATGGGCGGCGGCCCCGTTGATCCCGACCACTCCGGATCCGCGCTCGCCCTCGATGACGTACGTCTCCAGCCGGGCCCCGTTGGTGATGTCGACGATGTGCACGAGCTCACCGGGAAGCAGATCGGCGGCGTCGAGCAGGTCCGCGTCGATGGTCACCGATCCCACGTAGTGCAGGTCGGCCTGGGTGACGGTGGCGCGGTGGATCTTGGACTTGAACAAAGTACGCAGCACTTTGGACTCCTGGGAGACGGCTCCCTGCCAGCTTTCTGCAGGTCAGGGGCGCTGTTCACTGTACACCGACACTCCTCACACTCGAAGATGCTGACAAACATCGATCCCTCTTGGACGAGAAGGTTCCCCACCTGCGCTTCCACGTAGAATCCGGCTGTTGTGCCATCGCCGTCCATGGACCCGCTCGAGCACCTGCCTCGGAGTATGCGAGGACTCATGCTGACCAGATGCTGACTTACCTGACGATGCGCCAGGTAAGCACTTCATGGAGCACGGAGCCATCCTCTGCATCGACCTGTAAGTCGTTCAACGAACCCGGCAGCCTGGTGAAACCAAACCAGGCTCCCGCCTGTGACCGATCGATCGCGATCGCTACCACCTGGTGGGCAGCTGCGTTCCGGCCGCCTGCCCAGACTGCTGCTCCAAGCCGCAAGGCAACGACAAGGAGAAGGCAGTGGAAGAACCCGAGTCGCAGAACGTCCCGCTGCACGTCTCGACAACAACCGGCGCACCTGCGAGTGATGACAACAGGATGTTTGTCGAGGTGCAGCGCGCGGATACGAAAGCAACAGCACTGAGTGGAGTAACCGGTGCCCTACTTGCGATCACGGCAGGGACGGCACTGTCCACACCGGTGAACTCGTCGCGCATGCTCAGCGTGGCTGTGGCGCTGGTGGGCGCACTGGTCGGGGCAGCCCTGGTATCGGCACTGATGGCCCTGCGCCCCGTCTTCCCGAAGGACGACGGGCTCGTTTGGCGTGAGGAGTTCGTCGGCGGAGGCAGCGGAAGCAGGCACTCGTCGGCAGCCCTGCCGCAGCGTCCGGTGAACTGCACCGAGTTACCGGAACGTGCGGCCGCCCTGACCACCCTCGCGCGCCGAAAGTTCCGGGCGGTCAAGGTGGCCGTCGATCTCACCGTGGCCGCAATCAGTGTGGCCGGATTGGTCCTGTTGCTCACCTTCCTCGCCTCCTGAAAATCTCACCCTCTATGGGTTGGTCCCTACGTTTGGGGGGATATGTATCAGTCGCACATGGCAGTGATCGGCGAGAGTCTGTGGTCGCAGTTGCGTGGCCTCGCCCCCATGCGGGTGCGCCCGGCCCGCAGCGTCCTCTTGCGACAGGGGGATCCCGGCACCCATGTGGTCTTGCTGGCTTCGGGGTCGACCCTCGTGACGTTGACGGGGCCGAACGGGGAACGGGCCTTGCTCGCGATACGCGGCCCTGGTGAACTGCTCGGCGAACTGGCCGTCCTGGATGCGCAGCCCCGCTCGGCTTCTGTGATCGCCGCGGAATCCTGCCACGTACATCTCATTCCGGCTCCCGATTTCCTTTCATTTGTCGAGAGCAACGGCCTACTCAACCCGTTGCTACGCCATGCGATCGCGCGGGTCAGGGAGTCCGAGGCCGTCAGGCTCGAGCTCGCCACCGCGTGTGTTCCCGTACGCCTGGCCGGTGCCCTTCGCCGGCTTGTGGATGCGGCCTCGACGAATCAGCCGGCGGTGAGTGTCCGACTGACTCAGGAAGAGCTCTCCCAGATGATCGGGGCGTCCCGCAACGCCGTCGGTACGGCGATCAAGCCGTGGCGGGAAGAGGGCTGGCTGGAGACGGATCCGAGCGGCGGGTTACTGATCCACGACATCACATCGATCGTGGCCCACGCCCGCAGCACGATGTGACCGGCCGCACCCGGGTGCTGCCCACTAGTGGGCACCAGAGCGTGCACGGGCCGATCAGCATGGGGCATTCGATTCCTCCGTCGTGACCGAAAGGTCGGTGACAGCATGCCCCTTGCCTCACCTTCGTCCGTCGACGTGCCACCGGAGCAGGCACTCCTGGCCGTGGATATGCAGGGCTACAGCCAGATTCCGGAAGCGAAGATGGAGCCCGTTCGTTCGGACCTGGATGACGTCCTCACCAATGTGCTGTCCCACGTTGGACTGCAGGATCCACGAGACCGGCTCGGTGCATTCAAGGACACCGGAGATGGAGCCATCTTCGTCATGCCGGCCAAGGACATCGCACGGCTGGTCGACCCTCTGCTGGAACACCTGCACACAGCGCTCGTCCGGTACGACCGTGAACGGCTCGCCAACGCACCAGCAATCCGACTGCGTGCCGCTGTGCACGTCGGACCGCTCTCCCTGCCCGACCACCGTGGCGATGCCATCAACGAGGTGTGCCGACTGCTCGACAGCCAGGTCGTGCGCGCGGGCCTCACCGTGGCCTGGGAACAACGAGGCGGCTTTCTGGCCGCCGTCGTCTCAGAGGCGGCGTTCCGGCGGACCGTCCGCGCGGGACGCACGCCGGACCTCGATGAGGAACGCTTCCTCCGCGCCACGGCGCGGGTGCACGGCAAGACATTCGAGGAACCGTGCTGGCTGTTCGTACCCCAGATGACACCGCAAGCCCTCGCACCGCTCATCAGCCCGGAGCCCCTCGGAGGCGGGGGTGGAACAACCGCGCCGACGTCGTCGGCCGGCTCGAACAGCCCGGCTGGCGCCGTCTTCCAGTTCAACGGCGAAATGACCGACACCACCGTGATCAACACGGTCGGAACGATGCGCATCGACCGGCGCCGGATCTGACCGTGCCCGTGCCCTCGCACCGAACCGCATCGAAAGGAACCAGAGAGCGCATGTCCGATGACCGTTCCCCTTTTCCGCGCCGCTCTCCCGACGAGCTCGAGTCTCCGTCGACGGGAGCGGATGACATGGCTCCGCATCCGCCGGACCCAAGCAGTAGCGCCCCTGAAGGCACGGAGACCGTTGGCGCCGGTCGGGCCGCCCCGGCAGCGTTCGTCGTGCCCCCCGTACCGGACACTGGGCCGACACCGATCACGGTGAACCGTCCGGAGTTTTTCGTCAACCACGCCGACAAGATCATCAACGAGACCCGCAAACCGGGCATCCTCGAAGGCTCCACGCTTTCTCGTCACCGGATCAAGCAGGAGCCGATCGCCCGCGAAGGCCATTGGGCAGAGACGTGGCAGCAGGCTCTGGATCCGGCGGGGTTACACCCGCGGAAGCACGTACTGATCATCGTCGCCCCGCGGTCGTACGGATCGACCACCCTGGCCCTGCACCTCCTCGCCGAGCACACAGGCGAGGAGACCGACATCGTGAAATTGGACGCAGACTGGAAGACACCCAAAGTGGGCTGGCTTCCCGCCGAGGAGCGCCACGCCTACCAGGTCGACCTCAAGGACCCTGAGCACGACCGGATCACGCCCGATTTCCTCACCATGCTGGAAGAGCATGCCGGACTTCTGGAGAAGCTGGGTTCCTACCTCGTCCTGAATGTGGCCAAGGACCTGTGGACTGACCACTACGTCCCGGTCCAGTCAGGCATTCACGTCGTCCACCTCAACGAGCCGCCTCCGGCCCAGAGTGTCGTGGAGGCCCGGCTGAGGGCTCGCAAGGCCCCCGGCCTGGTTGCCTACCTTCACTCCGTCGACAAGACCAAGGCTTCGTTGAACCGTCTCGACGCCGTGGAAGCGGCCCGCACGGCGGACTCGATCATGCTTGCGTGGCAGGAACACGAACGGCTGACCGATTCCTCGCTCCCCATGGACGTCCCGTCATCGTGGTCCGCGCTCGATGCCGGACTGGCCGAACGGATCACGTCCGCCCTGTCCGACTGGCGAGACAAACTCGACATCCTGTTCGGAGAGACGGTCTCCGTGCATGGAGGCAAGGACAAGTCGCTGCCACTGGAGGACCGCTGCCTTCTCCTGGCCCTCGCTGTGCGCCAATCCGCTCCGATGCCCGAAGTGGCCAAGGCCGCCCGGGACCTGCAGCAAATCATCAGCGCCGACGCCGCCGGCGGGAGCGGCTTCGCCTCGACGGCAAGTGCAGCATTCGCTGGCCGTGGGCTGCGCCGCCGTGTCGTCGATGCAGGCGCCGGAGTTGGCAGCCACGACGAAGTCGTCTTCGACCAACCCGGCTACGGCAGGGCCGTCCTGACCTATGTCTGGGACAACTACGAGGTCATGCGCGAGCCCTTGCTGAAGTGGCTCACGTCCGGGGACAGCAGCGAGGCGAACGAGCACGTCGTGGATGCCATCGCCGCTCTGACCCTGCGGCACGGGAACATCGGCCATCTCGTCCAACTCGGATCCCCGACCTACCCGGTGAAGAAGGAACTCCTCAGCGCACTCCTGGTCCCGGCCGTCCAGGACGAGCACGTCGGCCGCCAGGTATGGAGCATTCTGTATGGCTGGGCATCGGTCAAGGAACGCGCGACCACCGTGGTGGCCACCTGCCGACAGGTCTTGAGCACCCCAGATGTCACCTCTTCTCAGGCCAGGATGGCCATGGTCCGCCTACGGCGAGCCGCCAACAGCGGGCACGAATCAGCCTGGTCTGAGGCCCTAAAAGCCTTCGCCGAGCAGGCTCAGCACCCCGCCGGGATGGCGCGGCTCATCACCGAAGTACGCACATGGCAGCAGTCAGGTCGGTCCCGCGGGGCCGGCACCGCGGCCTTCCTGGCCCTGATGTCCGTACCGGGCACCACCCCATGGCTGCTGTCCGATGAAGTCCCTTCCGAAGTAGACGTGAAGCGGGCACTGCAGGACCTGTTGGGAGACATCGCCACGGCACCGGACGCCATCAACCGCCTCACCACATGGGTCAGGCAGTCAGCGACCGACCCTGACGCCTACGCCCGCGTCCGCGACGGGTTGCTCCCCGTCCTACGCGGCCAAAAGATCTTCAAGGCTTCCGTGAGCCTGATGCAGGCACTGGAGCACGTATCGGTCGACGGGGAGACGAACGCGGCGAACGACTTCTGGGACCGTCTCGTAGACCCACGTGTCCGCACGGTGTTTCAGCTCAACAGGGATTTGGCGTGAAGTGGTTCTGGCAGCGCCGGGCCCGTACGATCCACTGCACCCAGCCACGGATGCTCCGCTGCGCGACCCCCGGTATCCACTTCGAGGCCACGTTCACGATCGAGTGGCGCCCCGCGTTGCGGACCCGGCTCAATCTCGAAGACCTTGTACTCAGCCAGACCCTAGCGCGGGCCAGCGAGGTTGCGCAGCTCTTCCCAGCCGTCGAGGTGCGCACCGCGCAGGACACCATCAACGCCGAGTTCGGCGCCCCGGAACACACCCACGCCACCGGGTATCGGTGTCTGGCTGCCCGTGTGGAACTGGCACTCTCGGAGAGCTCACGGGAGGACCTTGCTCAGCAGCAGGCTGACGAGGCACGGGTACGGCGGCTGCGGTTCCTCCGCACGAACCTGTACGAGCAGCCCGACCTTTTCGTGCTGGACCGGATCGAAAAGCAAGGTGATTGGCCGGGCGCTCAGCAGGTTGCCGAATGGCAGCGCCTGGCACGGTGGATGATCGCGGCTGACGAATGGTGGCAGCCCATGCTCGACCAGTGGGAAAAGGTCGGCCAAGGCTTCAACGACATCGAGCTACAGAACCGAGCCATGCTCGCGCTCTGCGACGCGCTCCAGAAGCTGAAGGGCGATGACTCGCCGGACGACTCCTCCGTCGCTTCTAGTGCTGCGGAAGGGCGGCGCAAGGAATGAGCCCCGCGCTGTGGCGGATCGTCCTGGACCCCCTCTCTTCCTGGCGTGCACTTCGTCTGCGACGCGAAGCGGGCAGCCAATTGTCATTCGATGCAGCCTGGCGGCAGGCACGGATGCTGGCTGCGCCAGACGAAATGGTCTACCGGCTGCACGGCCACCAGTTCCCCATCGAGGACGAGGGAGGCCCTGCACAACCGGACGCAAAGACGTACCGTCTTCCGTAAGCACCTGTTCATCGTTGGGCAGGATCTCTGCTTGACCAGGCACAACGAGCACGACAGGTAGCGGATCCGGCCGTGAGAAGGAGCGCAGAAGGCATCGCTCGCCGACAGCGAAGTCTCCGTGTGGGGTGCGGACGTGATGCCCCCACCTCACCGACGGCCTCACCCACGCCCCAACGCAGGAGAGGCCGAGGAGCCTCGACAGGGCTTCCGGTTCAAGTAGTTGTCAGTGAGGACTCCAATGGGGGACGGCGGCCAATCACCTCACACCGCGCTGCCGCTCCCATCCCTCGCACGCGTCTCAAGTGCTACTTCAATGACCGATACCGCTTCGGTCAGACTTCGGAAGACCTGGGCGCTTCGCTCAAGCCGCTTGGCCCCACGCGCCAGCGGTTCACGCATCTGCCGCTCGCATACGACGAAGTCCGAGTACCCTGCGGCACAGGAGAGATAGACCATGTCGATCACATCGTTGGGTGTCCATGTAGTGCCACGGTTGAGGTGGCGCTCATGATGCATGTCGCACCGACTCTGACGAATTGCCGGCCCGGTGAGAGGTCCCGACACCTCACTCACGCAAAGGCCGCCCCTGTCCAAAGGCCGACCGCCAGGCTGCCGCCCAGGTTGGGCAGCTCGATGCTCCGGTCCCTGCGACCGGCGGTCACCCCAGAAGGCAACCGCCAGTAGAATGCCCAACTTGCTCTCGGCGGTGACGGAGTCGTTGCGATCCTCGATCGCCCCGCAGGGCGACCGCCACCCTTGGGGACGGACAGTCGGGCGAGGAGCTGCGTCCAGTTGCGATCCTCGGCAGCCCTGGGGGGCGATCGCCATCCTGGGCCGTGGGTGAGGTCATCACCGCGGCCAGGATGTTGCGATCCTCAGTCGACCCGAAGGAAGACTGCGATCCGAGTGGGAAGCCGGCGAGGGACTCGGTATCGCCGTTGCGATCCTCGGTCGCCCCGGCGGGCGACCGCAATCCACGACCGATGCGAAGGGAGCCGGCCGGGTACATGAGGTTACGATTCTCGGTCGCCCCGAAGGGTGACCGCCATTGGCGGCGTACAGCGCTGCGCAGGCGCGTGACGGTGTTGCGATCCTCGGCCGTCCCGAAGGACGACCGCCGAGCTGAGCTTATCCACGATAAGGCCGGCCACCACATGGTTGCGATCCTCGGCCGCCCCCACAGGGAGCCGTCGTCGTGCGGTACGCGGCCATTAGCTCGGGCACATTGCAATTACGATGCTCGGCCACCCCAACGGATGAGCGCCGTTAGTACGCCTCCGTTAGGAGGAGCACCGGGTTCTCTCGTAGGCCGTCCCGAAGAGCGACCTCCAGCGCACGCCGCCTCACTACCTGATCGGTGCCGTGGTGTTGCGATCCTCGGCCATCGTAGGGATGGCCGCCGCGTGCCTTCCTTGCCCCAGGAGGCAACTATGCCGCCGTTGCGAATCCGGGTCGCCCCGGAGGGCGACCGCCGGCGGTTCCGTTGCGCGTAGTCCTTGTGCTGGT
The DNA here is from genome assembly GCA_000720805.1 of Streptomyces violaceoruber. Lineage (GTDB taxonomy): Bacteria > Actinomycetota > Actinomycetes > Streptomycetales > Streptomycetaceae > Streptomyces > Streptomyces cellulosae_A. Next base: position 62,265 of record JODI01000023.1, on the reverse strand, counting down.
TGTTTCGATTCTCGGTCGCCGCAGAAGGCGGCCGCCAGACGTGACTGGGATGACCTTGCCGCCGCAAACCTTAGGATTGCGATCCTCGGCCGCCCCAAGGGGCGACCGCCAGTCTGACCTTGCGGAATTACGATCCAGCGTTGAATGCGGTTGCGATCCTCGATCGCCCCGGAGGGCGACCGCCAACTGCACGGCCGTGGACGGGGTGATCGACTGGTAGTGCTTGCGATAGCCGGTCACCCCTTGGGAATGACCGGCAGACTCACATTAGGTCCCCGAACAGCAGGTTGACCTCGTGGTTGCGATCCTCGGTGCCCCGAAGGGCAACCGCCAGGAGGAGCTGGGTCAGGACACCCAGCTCGCCGTTCATGTTGCGATTCTTCGGTGGCCCTGGAGGGCAACCGCCAGCCCACGAGCCGCCGCTGCCTCAGCTTCGCCCAGCGTGTTGCGATCCTCGGTTGCACGGAGGGCGACCACCGCGACGGGTTCGGTTTTCCAAGCACTCGAATTTTCACTGCTGCAAGCTGATCGCCACACTTCGGCAGCCGGCTGGCGGTTCCAGTTCCGCCAGCGTACTGGTGCGGCGTTGCTCGGTGGTCTGAATGGTCATGTAGGGGGTTCGATGCCTCGTTGGGGGTGGTAGGGGCCGACCCACTGGTGCAGGTCACCGGCGACTTCGATGGCGTGGCCGGCGTTGATCGCCAGCTCCAGTTCCCGCTCTGGGATGGATGCCATGTGCTCCTGCAGGGTGCGGTAGGTCACCGGCGTTGGCAGGCCGCGGCGGAGCTGGTCGACTGCCTTCTGGGCGGCCTGTCGGGCTTCTTCTTCGAGCTGGGGGCGGATGACGACCACGGCCACGGAGTGTTCGTTGTTGATGATCCGCATTCTGTGCGCGACCTCCGGGTAGTGCAACTTTGCTCGCAGCGCTTCGATGACTTCTCCGGTGGCTCCGCTGGGGTCCTTGGAGTGTTGTCCTGCCTGGAGGCGGTAGCGGTGCTGGTAGTACGAGCGGAGGACGTCCAGATCGTCGGGATCGGCCAGCCCGTCGCCGAAGCGGCGGGACGCTGCTGCGATGGCACACGTGTTGTAGACCATCTCCGGGTTGAGGCCGTCCCGGGGGTCGAAGATGGTCATGACGCTGTCCTTCGCGGGGCGCTTGCCCTCCCGATTGACCCGTCCGGCGGCCTGCTGTTCGGACTCCGGTGTTGATCTGGCGCGGTATCCGCGGGGGAAGTCAAGGTTGACGCCGGCTTCGATGAGCGAGGTGGACACGAGGAGGATGTCCAGGCCCTGCTCCAGGCGCTGCTTTGTCACTTGGATGGATTCTCGGCGATGGCCGCCGGTCATGCGGGTCGACAGGTGCAGGACGCCTGGGCCCTCGTCGCAGTTCATGCTGAGCCAGATGCGATGCACCTGACTGGCGTCCTTAGTCCCGTTGACCACGACGAGGGCCTGGTCGTGCTCGGCCGCCTCGGCGGCGATGCTTGCGAGGGTCACGTCCGGGCCGGTCCGCCACTCGTACCTGACCCGGCGCAACTGCTCGAAGAGCGGGGCAGGGTCGGCGACGACGTCACGTTGCGAGAGGCCCGAGCGCCAGGGGTTCAGTGCGGCGAGTTCCGGCTGGGTCGCCGATGACAGTACGAGGGTCACGCCGTAGTGCTCCACGAGTTCCCGCAGGCCCGAGAGGATCGGGGTCAGGAGCCTGTCGGGGAGAGCCTGGACCTCGTCGAGGACGATCACGGAGTTGGCGAGCCGGTGGAGTCGGCGGGTGGCCCAGGGGGTGCTCCCGAAGATCGTTTCGATCAGGCGGACGGTGGTGGTGACGATGAAAGGGGCATCCCAGTTCTCGGTCGCCAATTTCGCCCACCGGTTGGGCTGACCACGTTTCTGGCCGTGGCGCACGTTCGTCGAGGGGCTGGCGGACTGCGGCGCGCGTTGCTGCTGTGCTTCGACGTTCACGGCTGAGTGGTGTTCCAGCACCACCGGCGGTCCTTGCTCCGGGTCCAGGAGGCTTCGGTACTCCGCTGCGTTCTGCTCGGTGATCGAGATGAAAGGGACCGCAACGATGACACGCCGCAGTCCGTGCAGGGAGGCGTGGCGGAGGGCGAAGCCTCCGCCAGTGAACGTCTTTCCGGCGCCGGTCGGAAGGTGCAGCCGGTACACGCCCGGCTTGCCGGCGGCGGCTTCGAGTGCCTCCTGGTAGACGTTCTCGCGGAGCTTGTCCAGCCAGGAGGCGCCCTTGGAGCGCTGGCGTTCGGCGAGGGCCTCCTGGCGGCGGGCCTCGTACCGCTCCCACAGTTCCGCCATGCCGAAATGCGGCCGGATGTGCGCGCCGGGCCTGAAATGGGCGGCGGTGTCGAGACGGTCGGCATCGACCACGGCCGAGTAAGTCATGCGGACCAGCATCTCCACAGCGATTTTGTCACGTGGGTCGAGCCAGTCCGGGGCGGCCGGGCATGAGACGTCCAGGATTTCCGGCATGACCGCGGCGACTCGGTGGATCGCTTCGTCCACCTCGCTGGAGTCGGCCATCAGGGCCTTCAGCCGGAGCCTGACTTCTGACCACGCGGACAGACCGGTGTGGTGACCTTCGATCACACCGGCGCAGGGCAGCAGAGCGGGGAAAGGTTCGGTCGCCCGGGCGAACAGGAGGGCCCCGGCGTCGTTGTGCGAGGGCCGTCTGATCTTGCGGCCGGTGGTGGCCTCCTCGATCAGCCCTTCCTGCCACGCACAGGCCCCTTTGCCCGTGTCGTGGTCGCGTCCAAGCCGGTAGGCGATGTCACCGCCTCCCCACGGCTCTGCGAACCTACGGGCCAGCTCGCCCGTACGGCGGGCGTGGTCTTCGTACCAGTGCCAGGCCCCTTGGCGGCCCGGCGAGTGGGCCACGAGTCTGCCTTCCGGGACTGACATTGAGTCACCTACTGGATCAACTACCTTGTCCGCAAGGCCGTTTGACATCTCATCACTTATGCGCTGAGAATCCACCAGACCACCACATTTCGTTACCGGGCCACCCTGGGACACGTGGGTCGCGGATCGGTCAGCTGCCGACCCGGGGCCATCGCAACGTTTGGGTGGCTGCAGGAAATCCGGGTCGATCGCCAGTGTCGTGACGGTAACGGGCACCACTGACAACCGGCCGAGCCGCACATGGAGGGGGAAGTTTGTATGACCAGAGAGCAGACCCGGCGGCGCGGTGAGCGCGCGGACCGGCCGCTACGCGTTGAGGTGGAGGCGTGGGGACCGTTGGCCTGCTTCACGCGTCCGGAGCTCAAGGTAGAGCGGGTCTCGTATCCGACCATGACCCCCTCCGCGGCGAGGGGACTGCTGGAGGCCATCTTCTGGAAGCCGGAGATGACCTACTGGGTCGAGCGGATCGAGCAGCTCAAGCCGGTGAGGTGGACCCGCTTCCGGCGCAACGAGGTCAACAACTCGATCATCACCAAGAACGCCTACGAGAGTCTGCGGGCCAAGAACGGCTACCGCTACGACGTCGCCGAAGACCGCGGCCAGCGGCTCACCGTCGCCCTGAGCGACGTCGCCTACCGAATCCACGCGACGATCCGCGCCACCGACCGGTGCACCGCGCCCCTGCCGAAGTACCGCGACCAGTTCGACCGACGGCTCGCACGTGGTGCCTGCTACGAGCAGCCTCATTTCGGCTGCCGCGAGTTCGCAGCCTTCTTCGGGCCTCGCGGATCGGCGGAGGGGGCCGGCGTGGTCACCGCCGCCGACCAGGCAGGCATTCCGCCCATCGACGAGCTCGGGCTGATGCTCCACCACATCGAGTACCTCCCGAAGGGCAAAGAGCGCTACCACTGGTTCCGGGCCAGCCTCGAGCACGGCGTTCTCCACGTGCCCGACCGCCCGCTCGCCCCCGCCGAGGTCAGTGGCATGCCCGGAGCCGAGGGACGAGCCTCCGCGGAGGAGGTGGCCTGACGTGCTGCTGCAGAGCCTCGTCCAGCAAGCCGACAGCCGCCAGGGCGACACCCCCGAGTACTACCTCACGCGCCGGGTCATGTGGCATATCGATCTCTCCAGCACGGGTCTAGGGAACGCCGAACCGCTGGTCATCGACCTCCGTCAGGAACAGCGAAAGATCACCGCCCCGTACACGGGACGCTCTGGGTCCAAGCCAGCACCGATCCTGCTTGCCGACACCGCACAGTTCGCGCTCGCCCACCCCGGCCTGGTCAAAGGGCCGGACGGGGAGAAGGTCCTCTCGACCAACTCTGCCGACGTCACCAAGGCGAAGACCCGGCACGCCGCCTACCGTGCACTCGTCACTTCCTGGTGCAACGACCACCCCCATCTTCCTCAGGCGCAGGCGGTGGCCACATGGCTGAAGAGCCACGCTCCGACCGCGTGGCCGCTGGAGATGGACAAAGACCACCTCGTCGCCATCAGCGTGGACGGCGAGTGGGTCCACGACCTACCGGAAGCCAGGAACTGGTGGGCCCACGAGGTCAAGAAAGCGAAGAGCGGGAAGACGGGCAAGGCGAACCAGGGACTCTGCCTCGTGTGCGGACACGTCATGCCCTTGCTGTCCACGCTCCCGGTTCCCATCAAGGGCATCCCCAACTCCGGGATGAACACCCAGCTGGTCTGCCTCAACCAGCCCGCCCACTTCCGAGCCGGCACCAAGCAGCTCGGTGCCACCCCCATCTGCGTCGACTGCGGCACCAAGTCCGCTACAGCCCTGAACACGCTGCTCGCCGACCCCGAACACCGCGCCTTTGCCGACGATTCCGCCATCGTCTGGTGGACCCGTGACCCCTACACCGACACAGCCATGTGGACCCTGCGCGACCCCCAGCCCGAGGAGGTGGCCCAGCTCGTCGCCGGAGTCCGCCACCCCCAGCGGGGACGAGACGCACTGGCAGTCCTCGACGAGGACGCCTTCCACGCCCTCACCCTGCGGGTTAACACCAACAGGGTCATCGTTGCCGACTGGATCACCATCCCCGTCCCCGAACTGAAACGGAGACTCGGGACCTGGTTCGCCGACCAGCAGACCTGGGACGGCTGGAACAACACCTACACCTACTGGTCGGTCTGGCGACTCGCCCTCGCCTGCGCCCGCTGGGACAAGCGCACGAAAAAGTACGTCGACAGCACCGTCCCCAAGCACCTCCAGGCCGACCTCACCAAAGCCGCACTCCACGGCGCCGCCCCACCGGCCCATCTCCTGCCGGTCCTCCTGCAGCGCATCCGCGCCGACCGCAACCTCGACCGGCCCCGCATCGCCCTGCTGCGCCTCGCCCTGATCCGTACGACGACTCGCCACAAGGAGCTCTGTGTGCCCCAGCTGAACCCCCAGTCGACCGAGCCCGGCTACGTGTGCGGACGGATCATGGCCATGCTCGAAGCGATCCAGCGCAAGGCCATGCCCAAGGTCAACACCACCATCACCGACAAGTACCTGAGCACCGCGGTCGTCTCCCCCCGAGCCGTCCTCACCCGCCTCCGTATCGGAGCACGACCGCACCTGCGCACCATCGCCCGCACCAGTGGACCCGCGGCCAAGGCCATGGACAGCAGACTGCGGGACGCCTTCGACCTGCTCGACACCATCCCCGCCCACCTGAACACCGAACAGCAGGCCCTGTTCATCCTCGGCTACGACCACCAGCGAGCCCACTCCGCACGCGCTGCAGCAGAAGCCATCAAGGCACGAGAAGCCGGCAAGGAACTCGCCGCAGGAGAGCAAGCGGACGCCCTCCCCGAAGCCTCCGCCGAGGACGCCGACGCATCGGACAACACCCTCTGGTAACGCCCCGCCACCAGCTCGCCACGACGCCACAGACACGGAAGGACACCGACCACAACCATGACCGACGCGCACCTGGACCCCGCCCGCAAGCACGACTACGTCTTCCTCATTGATGTCAAGGACGGCAACCCCAACGGTGACCCCGACGCCGGCGGCATGCCCCGGACCGACCCCATCACCGGCCAGGGCCTCATCACCGACGTCGCCCTCAAGCGCAAGATCCGCAACACCATCACTCTCGTCCACCAGGGCAAGCCCGGCTTCGAGATGTACGTCGAACAGGGCGTCGCCCTCAACCCGCAGATCCAGCGCGCCTACATCGAAGGGGGCGCCAAGGAGGGCGAGACCGCCACCGCGCAAGAGTGGATGATCCACAACTTCTACGACGTGCGCATGTTCGGAGCCGTCATGTCCGTGGGCGACCAGAAGAAGCACGCGGGAAGGGCCCGCGGGCCCATGCAGCTCACCTTCTCCCGCTCCATCGACCCCGTCACGCCGCTCGAGGCCGGCATCACCCGTGTCGCCCCGAACAAGCCCGAGGACCTGGCCAAGGGCAAGGTCACCGAGATGGGCAACAAGCACTACGTCCCCTACGGACTCTACCGCGGCCATGGCTTCTACTCCGGAGCCCTCGGCGCCAAGGCCGGAGTCACCCCGGAAGACCTCGCCGCCTACTGGCAGGCCCTGACCATGATGTTCGACCACGACCGGGCATCCTCCCGCGGCGAAATGGCCATCCGCGGCCTGTACGTCTTCTCCCACGACGACGCCTACGGACGAGCCCCCGCACACAAGCTCTTCGACCTGATCCGCATCAAGCCGCTCGGCCACGGCGAGGCACGCTCCTGGGACGACTACGCCGACCGCATCAGCATCGACAAAGACAAGGTCCCAACGGGGGTAACCCTGGCCCGGCTCATCGACTGAACTCGCCCTCCGGGGTTGCCCGACATCGCACTGGGGTCACCTAGCACGCCTCATCTGGAAGATTGATGGCGGTCACCCTTAAGGGCGACCGCGGATTGCAACGTCGTAGAGGGACAACGGTACGGAATGATCAAGCGAGGTTGGCGGTCGACCGTAGGGCGTCCGAGGATCGCAACGCCGTGTTATGGGGAAAGGGTGCCAACGGCAAGAGCGTGACGGTCGCCCTTCCGGGGCGGCCGAGGATCGCAACGGTTCGGCCTGGGCGTCGTTCGCACCGCGAGAATGCACTGGCGGTGGGCCCACGGGGTGACCGAGGATCGCAACGGCGAGGCATGGGACGTAATGCGCCTGGCTTTTCCTGGCGGCCCGCCCTCCAAGGCGGGCGGCTGGCGCGCTGACCGTACCGCTGGCCGCCGTCCTCCGCGACGACCGAGGGTCGCAACCGCATGCTGCAGCCGCACGAGATCGGCTCGGCCATGTCGGTGGCAGCCGCCCTTCCGGGCGGCCGAGGATCGCAACGTCATGAACGCACAGATGGTCATGCCGTGCTGGCTGATAACTGTCGCCCTCCAGGGCCGCCGAGGATCGCAACACCGCGAACACGTAGGTCATCCTCACCGATTGCCGCGCGTACCGGTCGTACTCCGGGGCAGTCGAGCGTCGGAACTACGGATCGAAGCCCAGCACCCTCACTGGAGCCACGGGTGGGGGTCGCCTTGGGGCGGCCGAGGGTTTCAACCAGGCTCCTACAGCGTGTGCAACATCGGTGCTGCGTAGCGGTCGCCCTCTAGGGCGGCCGAGGATCGAAACGGCACACAAGCGGAAGATCTGGGCCATGCCCTCTTTGCCCTGGTGCCCGCCCTTGCAACAGGCGCTTGACGTTACCGCGAGCCAAGGATCAGCAACGACTTGGACTTGGCCAGTCGGTCAACGCGGTCGGCTGTCGGTCGCCCTTATGGACAGCTGAGGTTCGCAATATCCCCGAAATTTGGACTGCTCAGCTTCTCGCCGAGCTTAGCGGTTGCCCCCCGGGGTGGCCGAGGTTCGCAACTTGAGTTCGACGACGTCCTGGCCGCCGAAGCCGGACTGGCCGTCGCCTCGGGCGGCCGAGGGTCGCAACGTCTACAACGCGCACGCCAAGGCGAATGCCGTCTACACTGGCGGTTGTCCTGTGGTGCGGCCGAGGGTCGCAACCAGACGCCGGGGAAGTCCACGGTGACTACGCCCGGATGGCGGTCGCCCTCTCGGGCAACCGAGGATCGCAACATCGAAGTCACCAAGTAAGCCGCGCCAGGAAGGTTCCTGTTTGCGCGGTCGCCTTAGGGCGACCGCGGATCGCAACTCAAAGCCCTCGATGCAGTCGCCTGCATCAGGCCAGTGTGGCGGTTGCCCCTCCGGGGCGGCCGAGGATCGCAACTACTGGCGGCAAAACAACCTTCCCTTCCAGTTTGACGCTTGCGGTCGCCTTTCAGGGCGACCGCAAGCCAAACCGACGAGCTTGCTCCTCATCACTGGCTATTTCCACCACGGAGGACCCACGGACAGGGGCGACTGTCCAGGGAAGCGCGGCGGCATGCACTTCGTCATTGGGGCCAGTGGCCCCCGGCGCCCACATCCACACACGGACCGTGCCTCCGTCGGTCGCCCAGACAGACTGACAACCCACGGCCCACTTGCGACGAATTAAGCCGCTTCCCAGAGGCCGACGTCCAGGATTCGAGCAGCCTTGGTAATGCTCCCCGGCATCAGATGCCGGTAGGTGCGGTACGTCTCCTCGATGGACTTGTGGCCCATCCACTCGGCCACGTCCGTGATCGGTATCCCGTTCCCGAGCGCGTTCGACGCGAAGTAGTGCCGGAAACCGTACATCCCCACACCGTTCTCCGCAGGGAGTGCGGTGAAGAGCTTCTGCACACGGCGGCGTTCCATCGACTCCGTGTAGTAGCCGCTCGGACCGCGCAAGAGATAGCCCTCCGTCGTGGTGCCATGCTTCTCCTCAAACCGCTCCATCGCTTCCCGCACCGAGCGCGGCAGAGGGACCTCTCGGAACTCCCCCGCCTTGCGATGCTTCAGCTTGGCTGGCTTGTGCGTGTTGGAATGGATCTGCTCGTGAACCCGGTAGACGTCGTCGGCCACGACGTTGTTGATGTTCACCGCCCGGGCCTCACCATTGCGCAAGCCACAGCCGACCATCATGACGATCTCAAGGCCGAGGAACTCGTCAGCGGCCTTCAGCGCCTTCTTCACGTAGGCAAGGGTCGGGATGCCTTCTCGCGGACGTACTCCGGTTTCTGGACCCCCTTTACAGGATCATCCGCCATAGCGCCCTTTCCATAGGCGTCCCGCAGGATGGCCTTCAGGGCACGGAAAACGTTCACTTGGTTTCCGCGACCAACCCCGTCGCCTTCCAACTCGTCCAGCAAACCCTCGACCACCATCGGCGTCACCGAGTTCAGCTTCCGCGATTCAAGACGGGGAATAATGCGCACGTTGATGGAGCTGTCCACATGCCAGCCTGTGGAGTACTCCGTCATCCTCCGCTGCCGGGGCCGCCACTGCTTCACGTACGCCGCGACCGTCTGCTGACCGAGTTCCCGGCGGGCCTCGGCAACGGACGGCGCCGTCTTCTTTTTCTGCCCGTAGATCTGCGTAAGGCGCTCGATCGCATCGTCCTGCGTGCCGTAGCCGGCCTCCTCGCGCTGTTTACCGAGACCGTCTCTGAACCGAATCGTGTACGGGTGCGAGCAGCGGGTCGGCCTGGAACTACCGCACTCCTTGAAGAACGACCCCATCCCACGGGCGAGCTGTCGAGCCACGTATCAAGCCTTCCGAGCAGGGCGTCGGGCGGGGCAGCCAATGCCTGCCGCGGGTGCAGGTCAGCAAGCTGGACACCGTCCGGCCTGATGCTGACTGTTTGCTGACCTGGAGGCGGCGATCAGGGCTCTGACCTGCGGAAACACCCAAACACTAGATCTTGGACTTGAACATGGTACGAAACACGGCAAGACTCCCGATCTGTCTGCTCCCTGCCCGCTTTATGCAGGTCAAGGGCGTCCTCATGGAGAGTACAACCATTCACTTCTTCGGTCAGCTGTCCTCAGGTGGTTCAGGGCTCACACTGACCCGTTGCCGACTTTCCCGACGAGCCATCAGATCGACGCGGCCGCCGTGTGCCCCTCGGGCATCTGCCCGTCACTCCGCCCCGTGCCCGCTCAGCGCCTTCACTCCCTGAAGCAACAGGTGAGCCCACTCCGGGCGTTCCATCAAGTCAGCCGGAAAGTCGACGGCGCAACGGCTGTCGTCGGTGTCGACCAAGCGTCCCCTGAAGGTGATCGCCTCGTCACGGTCCGTGGCCTCCACGCCGAACCGCCATGATCGAGTGCCTGGCGCAGATGTCGGCCGCACGCAGACGACCGCCCGAACGTCACTTTCCACCCAAAGGGCGATGCCGGGTACCCGTCCCATGGTCAAGGTGTGCCATCGCGGCGGGAACAATTCGGTGCCCATGTCCCATGCCGGCTGATCCTTCACCACGAGGTGTGAGGAGGAGGGATCGGCCATGTCGTCTCTGAGCTCGTGGTACCTGGCAGCGAGGTCGGTGAGGGTAGCCATGTCCTCGTTGCCCAGACACACATCGTGAGAATTGGCCCCGCCCCACTCCGCCTGCACCGTCTCGCGCACCCACATGTGCAGGTGCTCGCCGATCCGGCCCATGCGGTGGAGGCGGTGTGCGGCGTCCAGGGAGTCGAGGGTCGCGGCCAGGAAACGTCGCGATGTGCGCTCGTGCTCGTCCTGCCTCATATGTTCCACCAGCTCTTCGAGCGTCTCCTCCTCACACCGCGCGAGCGTGTGCAGCAGCGTGCCCAGTGCGGTACTGCTGACGGAACAGTCCCGCAGGACACCAGCGAGGGCGTCCCCCGCGCCCAGAGGGCTGTCCTCCCAGAGCTGTTCCACGATGCTGATCCGGAGCCCCAGGGGATGGCCGCTGTCCTGCGCCACGTACGTGGCGAGCGTGTGCAGGAGGTGTTCCGGCGCATCGGCACCGCCGGACACGGCGGCCTGGACGTCGATGTCGGGAGCCAGGGTGGCAAGAGCCCGGTACCCGGCGTAGCGGGTGAGATCCAGATACTCGCTGATCGCCGCCCAGCGCACCTGCTCGGCCAGGCCCTTCGCCGCGACGACGTGCTCCATCACCTCGCCGTTCCAGCGGCGACGCTCCTGAGGAGTCATCACGGGTGGTTCCCTGTACGGCGGGCAACTCGCGTACTGGAGAACGATGTGCAGCTCGTACGCCGTTCCCGCTTCACCGACCACCCAGGTGGCCGCCCCGGCGGCACTGCGCCCCATGTTCATCAGGTGGCCGAGCACCTCGGCACGCAGCTCATGCGTACCGTCCTCATCGAGGTCCCAGTCCGTGAGCATGCCGACAAGTACAGGCACTCCGCGGGAAGCGTCCTTCTCAGCGAGTTCCACGGCGGACTCCACACGTTGACGCTGATCGCTGAGAGGTTCTTCCGCCTCCCATTCCTCGTCGTCCCAGCCGTCCCCATCCTCGGCGTGGTAACCAGCGGATTCCTGCGAGTGCGCCACATGCTCCCCTCAACTGCTCCTTGGGCAGGCTATCTCCCGCGAGAAATGACGGCGACTCCCGGGGAAGGACACCTGTCATGCGCTCGCCGCTCTGCAAGCGAGTTCGGCCCCCCGCTGTCGGCACGCGGTGTGACCGTTCTGCGGCGGCTCCGCACATCATGAGGGCTTTCCAGTACGGAGCGTCGGTCAGCCCTGGTGTAATCGGTGGCGGACGACCGGGGATCGAGGGGGGCCATCATGCAGGCCAAGGAGACGTTGTTCGCCGATCTCGTGCAGGGCCGGGCCCAGCAGTTCCAGGTGCCGCTCTACCAGAGGACGTACTCCTGGACCGAGAAACACCTCAAGCAGCTGTGGAGCGACATCCTGGAGCAAGCCCAACTGCTCGAGTCGGAGGAGGAGAAGGCCAGCACACACTTCCTCGGTTCGGTCGTGCTCGCGCCGTCACCACAAAACGAGGCGACCTTCCCCCGCTGGCTCGTCGTCGACGGTCAACAGCGGCTGACCACGCTGTCCCTGGCCCTGGCCGCCATCCGCGATCATGTCGCGGACACGGCGCCGGACGAGGCCGAGCGGATCAACGAGGAATACCTGATCAACAAACGGAAGAGCGGCAACGACCACCTCCGCCTGCTGCCGACACAGGCGGACCGGCCGCGGTTCACCGTCCACATCCGCGGCCCCCTCACCGATCAGACCGCCGGCAGCGGTGTCGCCACCGCCTATGCCTTCTTCCGCAAGAAGCTCGTCGAGGCGGACGATCCGGCGGATCCGCAGGACGTGTTCCGCATCGAGCAGGCCATCACCTCCCGGCTCACGCTGGTGGCGGTGACCGCCGAGCGCGGCGACAACGTGCACCGCATCTTCGAATCGCTCAACAACACCGGTCTCAAGCTGAGCCAGGCCGATCTGCTGCGCAACTACCTCTTCATGCGGCTGACGACGCGCGGCGAGTACGTCTATGAAACCTACTGGCTGCCCCTGCAGGGCAGTCTCAGCAACGACGAGCTGGAACAGCTCATGTGGCTGCAGCTCGTACTCGACGGGGACGACCGGGTCCGCCGCCAGGACCTGTACGCGGCCCAGCAGAGGCATTTCGAGGAAAGGAGGACGAGCGAGGCGGAGATCGAGGGGTACATCAGGGAACTCCACCGCCGCAGCGTCCACTTCCGCCGACTGCTGCACCCCGAGGAGGAACCCGACCCCACCGTCAGGGCCGCGCTGCGCCGCCTGGACGCGTGGCAGGCGGCCGTCACCTACCCCGCCTTGATGCTGCTGCTCGACCGGCGCGAGCGCGGGGAGCTGGACTCCTCCGAAGTCGCCCGTGCCGTCGCGTACATCGAGAGCTTCCTCGTCCGCCGGATGATCTGCCGGGTCCCGACGAACAACCTCAACCGGATCTTCCAGGCCGTGCCCGGACAGCTCCCGCTCGACGTGCCCGTCACCGAGGGGCTGCACCGGCTCCTCTCCTCCGAGAACCGCTTCTGGCCCGACGACGCGGAACTGCGCGACAAGATCCGGAAAGCGCCGTTCTACCAGTACGGCCGGCCGCAGCAGCGCAAACTGGTGCTGCAACGGCTGGAGGAGAGCTACGGGCATCCCGAACCGGTCGACTTCACCGCCGCGCAGCTCACCGTCGAGCACGTCATGCCGCAGTCGCCCGGCGACGAGTGGCTGCGCGCGCTGAGCGAAGAGGCGGCCGACGACGAGACCGTTGAGGAACTGCACGCCCTGTTCCAGCACACCCTCGGCAACCTGACGCTCACCGCGGACAACTCGGAGTTGTCCAACCATCCCTTCGAGCGCAAACAGGATCTGCTGCGGGGCAGCCACCTGGAGATGAACCGGCGCATCGCCGCCACCGAACGCTGGGGGGTCCGCGAGATCCTGGCGCGCGCCGACGAACTCGCCGACCGCGCGATCGACCTGTGGCCGGCGCCACTGCGCGGAGTCGGCCGCGCGGAACGCAGCCGCGACTGGCAGCTCGCCCACCAGGTCCTCGCCGCGCTCCCCCACGGCACCTGGACCTCGTACGGCGATGTCGCCGCGTTCCTCGGCTCAGGCGCCCAGGCTGTGGGCAACCACCTGGCCAACACCCCCGGCGTGGCGTACGCGTACCGGGTTCTCACCTCCGAGGGCAGGGTCTCCGACGGCTTCCGGTGGGCGGCGCCCCAGGCTGCGGGAAGTGACGACGTCCGAGCCCGGCTGGCCGCCGACGGCGTCCGCTTCACGTCCTCCGGGGCCGCCGACCCGGCCCAGCGGCTCACCGCCTACGACCTCGCCGCGCTGCTCGCCGGCACGGACGACGACGAGACGGAGGGCGAGGAGAACGCTCAGGACGGCACCGTGGAGGCGCCGGGCGAGGAAACGCGCGCCGAGCGGTTCTTCCGCCAGCTCACCGCGGACGACTCCCCCGAAACGGTCGACGCGGTCCGTGCTCTCTTCGCCCACTGGGAGGAACTCGGCGGCTGGATCGGTCACGGCGCGGGGCGCGTCACCACCAGCGCGTTCCTCATGCTCGGCGAGGCGGGCGGCCCCGGACGCGGCATCTGGCCGATGACGCTCTACCCCGGTACCGGGCGCGGAGGCACGGCAGAGGTGGTGTTCCAGTACCTCGCCGCGCGGGAGCCGTTCACCGAACGCTCACTGCGCGCGGAACTCCTCACTCGTCTCAACGCGTTGGACGGCGTCGACATCCCGGAGGGCAAGCTGGAGCTGCGTCCCAACATCCGGTTGTCCCTGTTGGAGAAGGACCGCAACCGCGAGTTGCTCGCCCAGACGCTGACGTGGTTCCGGGACCGCTGGGAGGACCGGAGCGCGTCCTGACGCCACGTCGACCGACGACCGGGCCGCGGTGGGACGGGCACCGGACGGCAGACTGCCTGACCCTGGCTACCACCCGGCCCGGGCGGTCCGTCGGGCGCACTCCGCCCACACCGTCTTGCCGCCCGGGTGACGGGGCTCGCATCCCCAGGTCTCGGCGAGCGATGCGACGACGAACAGGCCCTGCCCGGACTCGCCGACGGCATCGGCGGCCGGGGTCGGCGTGGGCAGACGTTCACCTGGCGCGTCGGTGACCTCGATCCGCAGTGTGGTGGGGGTCGGGGTGAGGGCGAGGCGTGCGTCCCTGCCCTGCGTCCGCCCGTGCACGGCCGCATCGGCGGTCAACTCCGCGATGAGGAGGGACGCCTGGCCCTGCTGTCATTGCCGGCGAGCTCCGACCGTTCCCGCTGCGCGGCGAGCCACCGCTCGGCGGCATGGCGGGCGGTGTGCGCGCCCGCGCCGTGGTGGGGAACAGGATGCGGAAGGTACCTGCGACGACGGCCGGTTCACCGGGTGCGGTGACGGTTTCCTGACTCACATCTTGGAGCGTGACCGAGTCGTCCTACCGTGTGGAGCACTTCGGTCGGTACGCAGGGTGGCTGTCCCGGCGCGGACGGAGCGGTGTGCGGGCGTACGGCCGTGACCCGGGCGTGCTGTCGCCGGTTCGTCCTCGGTACATGGAACTGGGTGGTGGTACGGCATGGCGGCGCAACCGAGGGGCCATGAGGGGTGGGTGCGATGGGCGTAGCACCTGTTCCACGTTCCCAGGCTCCGCTCCCACGCACGTGGTCAGATGCCGGACCGCGGCGAGCGGACCCTGATCAGCAGGACGACCAGGCCGGCCACCAAGCCCAGTGACGCAAGCACATCACCGTTCCTGGACGTCCGGGGTACGCCCGGAACCGGTCGATCGGGGTCGCAGGCCATGGCGCAACAGCCCTGCCCACAGGCGGGCCCGGCCGGCCCGGTCCAGGGCCTCGTGGGCGGCCAGCAGGCCGCTGGTGACCGCGCCGAGGAAGCCTCCGGCCAGGCAGTCCTGGCCTGAGAGGTACAGGCCCTTGACCTCGGTTCGTGGGCGCAGCCAGTCCGCCAGGCCGGGGCGGTGGCCGTCGCCGAAGCCGGCCACGTCCTTGGCCAGCCCGTACAAGCTGCCGCCTGGCCAGCCGGCGAAGTGCTCGGCCGTCAGCGGGGTGCCGAGCTCGTGGTAGGCCACCCGGCCTGTGGTGCGGGGCAGTTGGCGGTGGAGCTGGTCAAGGAGCTGTGCGGTGAGTTCGGCTTTCAGGGCCACGTAGGCGGGGTCCCGGTGCCGCCATCGTGAGCCGTGGAACGGCTCGAACAGCTCTGGCCGTACGTACGTCAGGATCTCTCCGGTCGACCGCCCGGGGTGACGTGCGGTCCAGGTCGGGTCCTTGGCGCAGGAGAACGAGAAGAAGTAGCCGCTGGTCCGCCCGCCCGTGCCGTCGAAGAGGGCGTCGCAGTCCTCGTCGGTCACCATCAGGTTGTGCCGGGGCAGCCCGAGTTCCGCTGGGTCGCCGTCCAGTCCGAGGAAGAGCACCACGAACGGGAATCCGCGCCGCATGCCGTCCAGCCGGCCCGCGCTGCGGTCGGGTTGGCGTGGCAGCAGGGTGCGGTACGTGTTCTGGGCGCCTGCCGCGCTCACCACCACCGGAGCCCGCACGCGGGTGCCGTTCGCCAGCACCACGCCTGTCGCGCGCGACCCGTCCAGCTCGATCCGGGCCACCGGCGCCCGCACGAAGACCTCGCCGCCGGCGGCGCGGATCGGTTCGAGCATCGCGCGTGCGATCGCGGCACTGCCGCCCACGGGGTACCAGGCGCCGGTCCGGAAGTGCTCGAACAGCACCGCGAGGAGGAAGAACGGCAGCCTTGCCGTGGAGTCGGCCAGCAGCAGCGCGCTCGGGGTGAGCACAGCCTGCCGCAGCCCCTCATCGCGAACCAGCCCTTCCACCACCTCCCGGGCCGGCCGCATCGCCTGGGGCGGCACGGCCGTCGCCCGCAGGACCCGCGCCAGCCGCCGCACCACCGGGCCTGTCAGCCGTCCCAGGGCGAGCGTGGGCAGGACCGCCCGGCACCGCCCGATCAGCCCGAACAGCGCCCCGATGCCCGCTTGTTCGGCCGGGAAGCGCGCGACCAGACCGGCCTGGTAGGCCGAGAAGCCGACCGGCGCCCGGTACACCTGCCCCGCCAGGCGGTACTCGTCGTACGGGTCCCCCAGCGGGGCCCATTGCAGCGTGCCGCCGGTCAGATAGTCCGAGAGCACGCGGACCGGCTCTCGCTCCGTCAGCTGTCCCACGTAGTGGATGCCGACGTCCCACTCCCAGCCGTGCCGCCGGTAAGCGTGGGTGTAGCCGCCCGCGGTGTAGTGCTGCTCGAACACCGCCACCCGTCGGCCCTGGCGCGCCAGGCATACCGCGGTGGTCAGCCCGCCGGCCCCGGACCCGACCACCACCGCGTCGTACTCGTCCGTCACCCCGCCCGCCGCCAAGGGCCGGCCCACCCACACGCGACCCGTCACAGCCACCACCTTCGCCGCAGCTCTACATGCCCCGGGAGAAAAAACGAACTGTTCGCCTCCCGGTCACGCAACCGCATCGCGGCGGGCGGCGACTTGTGGCTGGCCCAGGGGACCGAAGTGGCAGAGAAGGCCGGGAGCGTCAGCCAGGTCCGTTACGAGCAGGTCGTCGCCGAGCTACGGGATGTGGTCGAACGGCTCTCCTCGGCCTCGCGAGCGCCCTGTGGTCATTCCCGAGCGGGGCCCCTGGTCGCTCGGGACACCAGGGTGCGGTAGCAGACCTTTCCGCTGGGGCCGAGGGGCATCTCGTCCAGGACCAGGAGATGTTCGGGGTGTTTCCGGCGGGCCAGGCCACGACTCCCCAAGTGGCTCGTGAGGTCGGACAGCGTGGGAACGGGTGTGCCCGGGACCGGGCGGATGCAGGCGCACAGTCGTTCCCCGAGGTCCGGGTCGGGCAACGGGACGCAGACCGCCTCGGCCACCGCTGGATGGGTGCCCAGTTCGCGTTCGACCTCGGCGAGACTGATGTTGAGACCGCCGCGCACGGCGATGCGTTTGAGTCGGCCCAGGACGTGCAGCCTTCCGCGCTCGTCCAGCCGGCCCAGGTCGCCCGAGCGCACCCAGCCGTCGGAGGTGCGGTAACGGGCGTCCAGTTCAGGCGCGTTGACGTAGCACAGCGGCGTCATGGGGCCCAGGGCCTCGATCTGACCGGTCCGCCCGGCGGGTAGCGCCGTGCCGTCGGGTCCAGTGATCCGGATGCGGGCCACCGCGGGGTCCGGGGTGCCGACGCTGTCGCCCGGCGGGTGGCGTTCCCCGGCCGTGTGGCAGTTCACGCCGTCCGACGAGCCGTACACGGTCACCACCGGTCGGCCGAACCGTTCACGGCATGCCTGGGCGGTGGCCGCCGGCAGCGGGGCGCCGCTGGAGACGACGGCACGCAACGACGATGTGTCCTCGTCCGGCCGCGCCGGGAGGTCGGCGATGCGCCGGAGCATGGTGGGCACCGCGAAGAGGTGGGTGGGACGCTGCTCGGCGACCATCCGCAGCGCTCCGGCCGGGTCGAAGGACGACTGCACGATGAGGGTGCCACCGAGGGCGGCGAGGGTGACCGGTGTGCCCAGGGAACCGAAAGAGGAGGCCAGCGGTACGAGGACCAGGTGGCGGGGCGGCACCGTGGTGTCGGGGTGCAGGCTCCCGACGTACCGGGTACGGCCGCCGGCCAGGGCGTGATGGCTGTAGGCGACCATCTTCGGCTCGGCTTCGGAACCGGACGACACCAGGATGCGGGCGGGTCCGTAGGGATCGGCCGGCCGTGGCCGCCAGGGAGGCCGGGCCTGGGTCGGTGGGGAGTGCAGCCCGTGCGTCCGTCCGTCGCCCGGGCCGGGGGTGAACACGGTGCGCAGATGCGGAAGATCCGCGACGGCCTGTGCCCGGCGGGCCGATGCGAGGACGGCGCCGCGTGCCCGCGAGCGGGCGAGCAGCGCCCGGACGTCGCGGTCGTCGCCGCCCGGGGGGATCGGGAGGGCCACCGAGCCGATCGCGTAGACGGCGAGTTCCGCGGCCACGGCGTCGCGTCCGTTGGGCAGCAGAAGCGCCACCACGTCCCCGTCTCCCAGGTCCTCCTGGGCGAACAGGGCGGCGATCCGGCGCACTTCGGCGCCCAGCGCCGCGTAGGACAGCACTCCGGCGTCGTCCACCAGCGCCTGGCGGTCCGGGTGTTCGCGGACCCGGCCGGTGAACAGTGCGTAGAGGTCGGTGTCCGGGCACAGGCCCGCCGTCACCCAGGCACGTCGTCGGGCGCGGGGCACCAGATCCGGGAAGCGCACTCCGGCGCGTGAGGTCCACAACGGTTGCCCGCCCCGGCTCGCGGGCGGGGCGGTACCGTGCCGGGTCGCGGGGGCAGCTGTCATGCGAACTCCCAGGGAGCGTACGGGCGTGCGTGCCCGGTGGACGGATCAGGTGGTGCGACGGCCGCCCGGAAGGTTGGGTCGCGGGCCAGTGCCGTCAGGTCGGTGAGTACGGGGGTCGCGGTCAGACCGGCCTCGGCCAGCCGTGCCGTCCACTGCTCGGTGGTGCGGCGGACGAAGCGGGCCACGAGGTCCTCTTCGGCCGTGGGGCCGGAGCCGTCCAGCAGGCGGAGCACCGCCTCGGGGCACGCCCGGGCCTCGGGACCGAGGCACAGATGACCGTCCGCGGTGCGCAGCGGCCGGTCCAGTGCCGTCCAGCGGACCCGGTGCGCGGGACGGGGGACGAGAGCGGCCGCGGAGACCAGGGAGGAGTCGACCCGGCCGCCCCGGCCGGTCACCTCCCGAGCAGCCAGCGCGGCCAGCACCCCCTGGGCGCACACCAGTCCGCCGAGCACGTCGGTGAGGGTCATCAGGGAGGGGGCCGGGGGCTGGTCGGCCGGCCGTACCGCCGCGGCGAGTCCGCTGTGCACCTGGGCGAGGTAGTCGGTGCCCAGGGGCGGCCGGTCGCCGAAGGCGTCCCCGAAGCCGGACGCCCAGGCGTACACCAGGGCGGGGCGGCCGGGCAGCAGGTCGGACGCGTCCAGGCCGAGCCCCGCGGCTTTCCCGGGGGCCCAGTTGTGCAGGAAGACGTCGGCCTCGGCGGCCAGCGCGCGGACCGTGTCCCGGCCCTGCCCGGCGGTGAGGTCGGCCTCGACCACCGGCTTGCCCGCGTTGAGAGCCGAGAACCGGGCCGAGCAGTCCCCCGCCAGCGGAGGGAGCCAGCGCATCGGGTCGCCGCCGGGCGGTTCGATCCGGACCACCTCGGCACCCAGCATCCGCAGGACGTGCCCGGCGAGCGGACCCTGCACCCGGCGGGTGGACTCCACCACTCGCAGACCCGTCAGAGGCAGGACGGCACCGGAGACCGGGACGGCCGGGCGTGGGCCCGGCACGCCGGTGTCCGGGCAGGCCCGGGCCCTGGGGACCGATGCCGGTCCCGGAGTGAGGAGCCAGGGTGCCGGGCGGACGGCGGGGGCCGGGTCGAAGCCGACGGTGAGGAGGCTGACGCCGGTGTGGTGGGCGGCGGCCCGCAGCTCCGCCGGCGTGCGGCGGCGGGCGGCCTGGCGCAGTTCGTCGGGCAGCGGGCAGACGGCGGTGGCGAACCGCTGCTGGAAGGGCAGCCAGCCGCGGCCGGCGAGCGCGGGGGCCACACCGAGCCGGGCCCAGAACTCCCGCCACGCCAGGGGGTCGAGGGTCTCGACCTCTACCCGGGCGTTGTCGGACGTCTCCAGGGTCGCCAGGCCACCTGCCCGGGGTACGTCGGACGGGGCCACCGGCACGTGCGGCAGGTCCGGCTCGGGCGCACCTGACTGGGCGCGGGCCGTCTCGGCGGCGAGGTACTGGCCGACCGTCAGCAGCGCTCCCTGCGCCACCGAGGTCCGCACCTCACGCAGGTCCAGGCCGCGGGCCCGCGCGATGCGAAGAGCGGTGGCACCCTGGGCGGCGAGCACCCCCGCCACCACCGAGGCGTAGTCGACGGCCAGCGGGAGCGGCCCGCCCGTCGCCCGGCCGTGGACCTGCATGAGCCCGCAGGCGGCCTGTACGGCGCGCTCGTCCGGCAGGTCGGCGTCGACCGGACCCGCCCAGTCGACGACGTACCGCTCCGTGTCCCGGCCTGGGCCGGTCGTGTCCTGCGGGCCCGGCGCGGTGTGCCGCAGCAGCCGGCCGGCGATCGTGGCGGCGACGGCCGGCCGGGCCGTGGCGCGCGGGCGCGGTGTCACGGTCGCTCCCGGCCGGGTCGGCGGCCCTGCACCGAGTACAGGACGCTGGAGGCGGCGCGGAAGGACGGGTCCTCCATCAGCCGTCCCACCCGGTCCAGGTCCTCCTGGGTCATGCCCTGTTCCGTCAGCCGGTCCCGGAGGTTGCGGGTGTGGTTCGACTGGAGTCCGAGGCCGGGGTCCTGGGCGTGCCGTACGCCGATGTGGAGGTGGACGTCGATGGCGGTCAGCCCCGCCGCCCGCAGTGCCGCCGGCACCTTCCGTCCCCAGTGCGGATCGCCGCCCGCGGCGCGCAGCGCGGCCGTCTTGGCCCGCAGGAACCGGATGTACAGCGCCTCGGCCTCCGCGTCCGGGGTCAGCAACGGTGGCTCGTAGGAGGCGTCGATCTCGTCGATCTGCAGCAGGCCGCCGGGTCTGAGAGCGCGCACCAGCTTGTGCAGGACGGCGTCGCGGGTGGGCAGGTGCTGCAGAACCAGGCGGGCCACCACGAGGTCGTAGGCCGCCTCCGGAAGCGGGTCGCGGGCCACGTCGAGGGCGGCGACCTCCAGGCCCGGGCCGGGTGCCAGGTCGCGCGGGTCGAGGTCGGTGGCGAGCACCGAGCCGTCCGGTGCCACCCGGCCCGCCAGCCAGCGCGCGATGCTGCCGCCGCCGGCGCCGACCTCCAGGCAGTGCCAGCCCGGGCCGACACCGGCGGCGGCCAGGCGGGGCAGGGTCACCGGGTCGTAGGCGGCGGCCAGGCAGCGGTGCTGGTCGCGGCTGTGCGCGGTGCCGTTGCCGAAGACCGCCTGGGTGCCCTCCCGGGCGGGAGCGGGCTGGGACACGGTGTTGATCCTCTCGTCAGAACGCGGCCCGGACAGGCTCGGCGGCGTCATGTGCGGCCAGGACAGGCCCGGCGGCCGACGCCGACAACGACGGGCTCGATGCCACCGCCATGCACTTTGCGGGGCGGGCGCGCACCCGGGCGGAAGGCCGACCGCGCCACGGTGAGGCTCCTCTCGCCGGGGACCGGCCCGGGCAGCCCGGCACCGTCCAACGGCGGCCCGCACAGGCCGGCCTCATCGAATGGCGACCGGGTCACGTCCACCGGCCGGTGCCGACGGGTGCCGTGCCGGTGAGCTGCCGTGCCAGGGCCGCGCGGCGGACCTTGCCGGTGCCGGTGCGGGGCACCTCGTCCCAGGTGAGGACGGCCGGGTCGTGCAGCGCCGGCAGTCCGTGTGTGGCCTGTTTCCAGGCGTCCGGGTCCAGTCGGCCGTCGGCGGTGACCACGACGGGCAGCGGATCGCCGTCCGGGGCGCCGAGGATCACGCATTCCAGGGCTTGCGGCAGTCGCTGCTCCAGGAGGTCCTCGGTCCGCAGGCAGCTCATACCGGGCAGGGCGTCGGTGGCGCGGTCCAGGATGCTGACGCTGCCGTCGCGGTGGTGAACGCCCATGTCGCCCGTGGACCACCAGTCGCCGACGCGTTTGGCGTCCCAGCGGTCCTCTTCGCCGACGTAGCCCAGGGCGAGGGCGGGGGTGCGGACGAGGAGCAGGCCAAGGCGGCCGCGCGGCACCGGGCGCAGCGTGTCCGGGTCCACCGCGCGCAGCCTGGTCCGGCCCGGCACGGGACGGCCGAGCCGGCGCGCCGTGGTCTCCGCGTCCGGTGCGAGCGCGGAACGCCGCGTGTGGAAGCGGAAGGTCAGCGGTCCGGTCTCGGTCTGGCCCCAGCCCTGCATCCACAGCGGGCGGGCGCGGCGACTGGCGGTCAGGTACGCGCGCAGGGCGGGCGGGTGCACGGCGTCGTAGGTGCTGATGTACAGGCGGACGTCCCGGAAGGGGTTGTCCAGCCGGGTGGTGAGTGCCCGCAGCCGGATGTAGGAGGCGGGCAGGGCCTCGACGACGGTGGGCGGGTGGGCCCGCAGGAGCGGGTCGGCGGTTTCCGGGTCGTCGCCGGTGAGGATCACGATCCCGGTGGGCGCGAGCGACACGACGACGGCCGTCCAGCAGAAGGTGCGTCCGTGTCCGTACGCGCTGGCGTTGGCCAGGACGTCGTCCGGCCGGATGCCGATGCCCGGGTAGCGCACCGCTTCGAAGCGGGCCAGCTTGTGCACGAGTGTCCGCGTGGAGTGGACCACCAGCTTGGGCACGCCGGTCGTCCCGGAGGTGTGATGGATGACCAGGGGTTCGTCGTCGTGGCGCCGCACAGGTACGCGGGGGCGGGACGCGTCCAGCGCGGCCAGGTGGACCGCGCCGGGCGCGGCGGAGTCGACGGTGACGAGGATCCGGGCCGGTTCGCCGACGGCGGTGTCCCGGCAGCGGGCCAGCACCGCTGAGGTGGTGACCAGCGCGGCAGGCCGCAGCCGCTCCAGCAGGGTGACGAGGTCCGCGGTGTCGAGCCGGGCGGACAGTTGCGCGGGTACGGCGCCGAGGCGGACCACGGCGCAGGCGAGCAGATCGTAGTCCCAGTGGTTGTCCTTCACGATCGCCACGCGGTCCCCGGGCCTGACTCCGGCGTCGGCGAGGCGGGCCGCGGTGGCGCGGACCAGGCCGGCGAGTTCGGTGACGGTCCACCGGGTGCCGGACCGCGGGGCGATGTCGAAGGGCCGGTCCAGGTGGACCACGGTCCGGGCGCCGCCTGCCGCCGCCTCGTCGAACAAGGTGCCCATGTCATGCGGTCGCACGGGTCTCCTCCGCTCGGTCGTGGCCGGCCGGAGTGTTCCGTCCGAGCCTGCTCAGGACGCGGGACGCGGACAGCGCGCCCGCCCGGACGGCGCCCTCGGAGGCGGGCCGCAGCATGAGCCAGTCGCCGGCGTACTCCACGGCGCGCACCGGCCGGGAGAGGAAGCCGGCGCGTTCCCGCAGGGCCCGGGGAGTGGCTTCCGGCAGGCCGTGGCGGAAGGCGTGCACGAGACGGTGGCGGCAGGCGTCGCCGATGCCCGGGACATAGCGTTCCGCCGCGCGGACGAGGAGGTCGGAGGCCTCGTCGGGAGGGCCGTCCAGCAGCTCGGGGACCCGGTGCGGACCGGCCACGAGGGTGACCAGGCCCCGGCCTGCGGGGGCCCGGCCGGGATGCTTGGCGTGGTCGACGACGACGCCGGAGAGCACGTCCTCCTCGGCGGCCGGGGTGAGCAGGATGTGCACCGGCCGCCGGGCGGCTGGGGTGAGGGGGTGGTCCAGCAGGCAGCTGACCTTCATCATGGGCGTGAAGGTGCACGAGGTGAGGAACGGCTGCTCGTCGGCGGGGGCGTCCGGGCGGAGCGCCAGCGCGACAGGTGCCGGTACGGCGAGCACGGCGGCCCGCGCGCTGACCTGCCCGTCGTCGAACCGCAGTACGGCGTGCCCGCCCGCGTCGATGACCTCGCGTACGGCGCGGTCGGTGACGACCTCGGTGCCGGTGGCCAGCCGGCGGGCCAGGAAGTCCATGCCGTCGCGGTAGGTGCGCCAGCCGGCGGTGGAACCGGCCTCCAGCAGCAGGCTGACCATGGGGGCGGCCGTCGACCGGGCGGTGTCCCAGCCGAAGAAACAGCCGGCGACCGGCTGGAAGAGGTAGTCGTGCAGGTCGCGGTGGTAGCGGGCGGCCACCTCCCGCACGGTGGCGGCGCCCAGCGGACTGTGCTCGGGACGGTCGCCGTCGAATCCGGCGCGGCGGCGGCCGGTCCAGGCGGAGAAGGCGGCCAGGTCGAGCCGCGCCCGGGGGGGCAGGCCTGCTCCGGTGACCACGGCCGTGCTCTCGCCGACGCCCAGGTGGGCGCGTCCGCCGCGCCAGACGGCGACCCCGCCGCCGACCCTGGGCACGTCCGCGGGAGTGACCCGCAGCCGGCGCAGCAGTTCCCAGGTCGCGCGGTAGCCGCGGGAGGGGACCTGCTCGGCGCCCGTGTCCACCGTCCAGCCCTCCTGGCGGATGCTGCGCATCCGGCCGCCGACGTCCGGCAGTTGCTCGTACACCCGGACGGCCAGTCCGGCGCGGCGCAGTTCGTGGGCGGCGGTCAGACCGGCGATGCCCGCGCCGACGACCGCGACGTCGAGTTCGGGCTTCATCGGGCGGCTCCCGTTCCGACGACGACGTTGGCCACGGTCATCAGCACCACGCTGAGCCGGTGCACCGCGAAGCCCGTCCGGCGGGCGGTCATGATGTCGCCGCGGACGAACCCGGTCAGGTACTGACGGGCCCGCAGCGCGGTCGCCGGCAGCATCAGCGGCACGAACCACCAGGGGGCCGCCCCGGTGGCCGAGGCGACCGCGCCGATGAGGAACTCGGCGGCCGACAAAACTCCGATGAAGACGGCGTTGCCCCGCTCGGAGACCAGGGCGGCCACGGTCGGACGGCCCACGGCCCGGTCGCCGGCCACGTCGTTGGTGTTGGAGTAGACGCCGAACATCAGCGGCCCGAACCCGAACAGCACCGCCTGCACCATCAGGAATCCGGAGAAGCCCCCCGTCACCAGGCCGTACGGAACGATCACCAGCACGGCGCCGAGGGCGACCAGGAACACCTCCTGAAAACCGTGGTAACTGATCTTCAGGCCGTACGAGTACTGCAGCGACACCACGAACAGCGCGCCCGCCGTCACCAGAGCCCACAGCGGGTGGTGCGGCGCGAGCGCGGCGGCGCCCGCCCACAGAACCGCCCCGGCCGCCGCGCAGGCCCAGGCGAAGCGCAGCGCCTGGGGCACCGTCAGCGCCCCGGCGACCAGGGGTTTGCGTGCCTTGTTGCGCAGCGGGTTGTCAGGGGCGTAGTTGGCGAGGTCGCTGCCGTCCCGGAACCCGGTGACGTCGTCCAGGGCGACCATCGCCATGAGAACCGCGACTTCGCCGGCCAGGAACACCGCCAGCACCAGTGCCTGCCGGGCGGTGAAGGCGCCGACCGGGAACAGCGCGGCGGTCAGGGCGAGGAAGATGCCGAGGTAGTAGTCGTACACGTCCAGCTTGCCGAGCCGCGCGTACGTGCGCAGCCGACTGTGGCCGTGGGCGGTCGCGGCGGGACGGCCGGCCGCGATGCTGTCCGTCATGGGTGACCTCTTGGGGGTGTCTGCGTCCGAAGGGGGGTGCCGCTCGCCCGGGCAGCGGGATGGGCGAGGCGGGCGGTCGCGGGTCAACGGTGTCCGAGGCGGGCGGCCACGCGTCAGCGGTGCTCGGTGGCGAAGGCGCACACGAGGTCGGCGACGTGCTGGACCTGTGCGTCGGAAAGCAGGTGATGCACCGGCAGGGCGAGATGGCGGCGGGCGGCCTGTTCGGCGCGCGGCCAGCGGGCACCGGGCGGCGCGTAGGGAGCGAAGGCACGGTGGGCGGGCAGGGGGTGCGGATAGTAGACGTGCGTGGCCACCCCCCACTCGGCCAGGTGGGCGCCGAGAGCCTCCCGGTGCTCGGCGAGGACCGTGTACACGTAGAAGCACCGGCCGTCCGGGCCGGGCGGCGGCGGTGCTACACCACGCTCGGCCAGCGGTGTGAAGCGTTCGGTGTAGTACGCGGCGATCTCCGCCCGCCGCGCCAGCCGCGCCGGGAAACCGGAGTAGCGATGCGTCTGGAAGGCGGCCTGGATCTCGTCGAAGCGGCTGTTGAGTCCGACGGCGTGGTGGACGAACCGCCGTCCGGCGTACTGGCCGTGGTTGCGCAGCATCCGCACCTTCTCGCCCAGTGCCGGGTCCCGGGTGACGACCACGCCGCCCTCGCCGGGCATGCCGCAGGTCTTGACCTGCACGAAGGAGTAGAGCCCCGCCTCGCCCCACAGTCCGGCCGGGACACCCCGCAGTACGCCGCCCTGGGCGACCGCCGAGTCCTCCAGCAGGCGCAGTCCGTGCCGCCGGGCCAGTTCGGCGAAGCGTGGCATGTCGGCCATGACGGAGAACATGTGGGCCGGCATCACCACCTTGGTCCGCTCGGTGACGAGCCGCTCCGCCTCGTCCGGGTCCATGGTCATGGTGTCCGGCCGGATGTCGGCGAAGACCGGTGTGGCCCCGACGTCGACCACCGAGGCGGCCAGGGGCGCGCAGCCGAACGCGGGCACGATCACCTCGTCGCCGGAACCGACGTCCATGGCCCGCAGCACCAGCGAGAGCGCCGAGGTGCCGCTGGAGCAGGCGACCACGTCGGCGGCCCCCAGGTCCTCGCGCAGCAGATCCTCGAAGGCGGTGGTGCGCCTGCCCAGGATGAACCGCTGCTCCGGGTCGAGGCCCACCTCGCGGACCAGCCCGATCAGTGCGGAGCGGTCGGCTTCGAAGAGGGCGGGAGGAAAGAACGGGACGGCGGGAGGGAGCGATGCGGTCATGCGGTCGTCCTCGTTCCGGCGAGGAAGGAGCGGATGGTGTCGCAGACGCGGTCCAGGTCGTCGGACCGGAGATCGGGATGGAAGGGCAGGGCGACGGCGTGCCGGGCCGCCGCCTCGGCGTGGGGGAACTCGCCCTGTCGGTGGCCCAGGTGCGCGAGGGCGGGCTGGTGGGGCAGCGGCACCGGGTAGTAGACCTCGGTGCCGATGCCGTGCCGGTCGAGGTGGTCGACGAGGGAGTCCCGGTGCTCGGTCTCGATCAGGTAGACGTAGTACACGTCGCGGTCGTCCGCTGTCCCCGCGGTGGTCCGCGGCAGGCGGACGATCCCCGGCGCGTCCCGCAGACGGGCGGTGTACGCGTCCGCCAGTTCGGCCCGGCGCACGATGTGGTCCTCCAGGAGGGACAGCTTGGCGAGCAGGACGGCCGCCTGGATGTCGTCCATCTTGCTGTTCGCGCCGGGCAGGGCGCTTTCGGTGGAGATGGCCGGGAAGTTGTTGAGCGTGCGGCCCGTCCTGCCGTGGTGGCGCAGCGCCGCGACGGTGGCCGCCACCTCCGGGTCGTCGGTGAGCACGGCTCCCGCGTCGCCGAGCGCGCCGAGCGTCTTGGAGGGGAAGAAGGACAGGACGCCACCGACCCCGTGCAGGCCCGCGTGCACCCCGCGCCGGCGCATGCCGATCGCCTCGGCGCTGTCCTCGACGACTGTCAGGCCGTGCTGCCGGGCGACGGCGGTGACGGCCGCCATGTCGGCCATCGTGTGGAACAGATGCACCGGCATCACGAACCGGCTCCGCGGAGTGACGGCCGCCTCCAGCGCCACGGGGTCCATCGCGTACGTCTCCGGGTCGATGTCGACGAACTGCGGTGTCCCGCCTGCCAGTACGACGGCCGAGGCGGTGGCGAAGAACGAGTACGCGGGCACCAGAACACCGTCGCCGGGACGCACTCCGCAGGCGCGCAGCAGCAACACCAGCGCATCGGTGCCGCTGTTGACGCCGATCACATGCCGGGCGCCGGTGTAGTCCACGAGCGCCGCCTCGAGCTGCCCGACCTGTTTTCCGTGGGAGAACTTGCCGCTGTGGAAAACCTCGCCCAACGCCTTTTCGATGGAAGGCCACAGTCGTTCGAAAGTCGCGGCCTGAGAGAAGAAGGGAATTCGATCGGCCGTTCCCCGCGCAGTCGGTAATGCGCCCTCGGCGCGCGCAGGAATCTGTCCACTGGAACGCAATCTCTCACCTGTCCCCGTCATGTCTGCGGAATGCCCACGCTAAGCGGGCTTCCGGTCGACGGAGAAAGGAAAGGATCATCTTCACACGTTCTGGGTAATGGCGTTCCGGACGTCTTGACCATTTCCGCACGGGGCCGCAACAGTGGTGCGGCGCACCGGAGTTGTGCTCGGCGCAGCGAATTGAGCGCGCCCCTTTTCCTTCCCGTTCCCTCTCAGGAGGCCCTGTGCTGCAGCCCCTCGTGGTCGGGCTCGGCCGGTCCGGATCAGGACTGCATCTGAACACGCTCGTCCGTCTGGCCCGGCGGACCGCGGCCACGGGAGATCCGCTCGTCACCCTGCCCGCGGTCGGCTGCGACCCGCGCGTCGACGGTCTGCGGCCCCTGGGCATGCCCGGCGAGGTCACGGCCGTCACCACGCTGGAACAGGCCCTGCGGTACGTGGACCCCGCCACCGCGGTGGTCCACGTGTGCACACCACCCCGGCTGCGCTACGACGTCCTCACGGAACTGGCCGGACACGGCTTCCGCCGGATGATCGTGGAGAAACCCCTCGCCGCGTCCGTGGACGAACTCGACGCCCTGATCCGGCTGCGTCAAGAGGCCGGCCTCGATCTCGCGGCCGTCGCCCACTGGACCACCTCCCGGCTGGCCGGCCGGTTGCGTCGGCTGGTGGGCGGCGGACGGCTCGGCTCCCTGCGCCGTATCACCGTCGACCAGCACAAGCCCCGCTTCCTGCGGTCCCTGGCGACCGACGGGCATCCGTCCGCCCTGGACGTGGAGATCCCCCACTCCCTGGCACTCGCGCTCGATCTGGCCGGTCCGGCCGAACTCCGCGCCGCGCGCTGCTGGGACCTGCGCTGCGAGGACCGCGGACTGCCCCGCCTGGGCGGCGCGCACCTCGAACTGGAGCACCGTTCGGGTGTGGTGACGCTGCTGCGCTCGGACCTCGGCGCACCCGTCCGGCAACGCAGCGTCGTCTGCGAGTTCGAGGGCGGGACGGCCACGGCCCACTTCCCGCTCAGCGAGGACGACGACCACGCGCAGTTGGTCGTCGCCCCCTTCGACCCCGGTACGGCGGCCCCGCCGGCCGGTGTCCTCGACGCGGACGGGGTGCCCGGGACCGGACACCACGTCTTCCGGGACGACGCCCTGACCGACTTCCTGGACGGCGTCTACCGCGGCTTCGCCTCCGGCACGGCAGGCGTCGGAAACTTCCCGCTCGCCTGCGCGACCGCCCGGCTGCTGTGCGCGGCCCGGGAGCACTGCGCCGTCACACCGCGCGCCCGCGCCGGGAGCCGCTGACATGTCCCGGCACTGCGCCGCCGGACCTCGCGTCCGGGGGTTCGGGCCACTCGCCGGCATCGGCGACGAGGCGGCGCCCGGCACCGACGGGCAACTGGCGGCGCTGCGACGGCTGGGCTGGAACGCCATCGAACTGCGCACGGTCGACGGCACGGCCCTCGCCGATCTCTCCGCGGCCGCCTTCGGCACGCTGACCCGACGGCTTGCGGAGGCCGGCGTCACCGTGACCGCCGTCGCGTCCCGGATCGGCAACTGGTCCCGCCCCATCACCTGCGACCTCGGCCAGGACCTGGCGGAACTCGACGTCCTGGCCGAGCGCTGCGCCGGCCTCGGCTGCCGTCTGGTGCGGATCATGTCGTACCCCAACGACGGTCTGGCGGAGACCGAGTGGGCCGACCGCGTGCTGGCCCGCACCGCCGTCCTGGCGGACCGCGCCGAGCGCGCGGGCCTGGTGCTGGTGCACGAGAACTGCGCGGGCTGGGCCGGGGACCGGGCCGACCGCGCGCTACGACTGCTGCGCGCCGTGGAGAGCCCGGCCCTGCGGCTGCTGTTCGACACCGGCAACGGCGTCCCGTACGGCTACCGCGCTCCGGACATGCTGCGTGACCTCGCCCCGTACGTCGCCCACGTCCACATCAAGGACGCCGTCCGCACCCCGGACGGCGGCACCGCATACACGCTGCCCGGCGAGGGCGAAGCCGGGGTGATGGAATGCCTGGAGCTGCTGGCCGCCCACGGCTACACCGGAGCGCTGTCCCTCGAACCCCATCTCGCGGTTCGCCCCCACGAGGGGCTGGCCCGGGCGGGTGAGGACGCCGCCGACCTGTTCGTACGGGCCGGACAGGCGCTCGCCGGGCTGCTGGGCGCCGGACAGCCGGTCACCGGCCCGCTGGACGGCTCGGTGTGAGCGGCCTGTTCACCGACCGGCACCGGGAGTTGCTGCTGGACCTGCTGCGCCTGCCGAGCGTCAACCCCCTGGAGGCCGGCCCGGGCGATCCGCCGTCCCGGCTGCCCGAGATCCTCCAGCGGTACGCGACGGCCGCCGCCGAAGCGGGGTTTCGCACCGTCCGCCTCGCCAGTCCGCCCGCCGCCTGCCTGGACCGTCCGGGCGTGCCGTCCACGGTCCGCGCCGCCGCCCGCGATCCGCGCTTTCTCGCGGACCAGCCCAGTCTGCTGCTGCGGCTGGGACCCGAGCGTTCCCGTGCGCACACCGTGATGTTCAACGTCCATCTGGACACCGTCGCCGGACACGCGCCGCCCGCCTTCGACGGCGTGCGGTTCACCGGCCGGGGCGCGGTCGACGCCAAGGGGCCCGCCGTGGCCCTTCTCGCCGGGCTGCGGGCCGCCGCTTCCCACCCCGCCGTCGGACGGGACGTCACCGTCCTGCTCCAGGCCGTCGCCGGGGAGGAGGGCGGCGCCCTGGGCACCTACGGCACCCGCCCGCTGCTGGAGGCCGGGCACCACGGCCGACTCAACGTGTTCTGCGAACCGACCGGACTGCGCGCACTGCCCCGGGCCACCGCCGCGATGACCGCCCGGATCACCGTCGAGGGCGCGGACTCGGTGGACGACCGTCCGGACGCCGGACACAACGCCACCGTGCTGCTGGGATTCCTGGCACAGCACCTCGCCGCCCGCCTGGACGGTGCCGTACCCGGTACGCGGGTGTGCGTCGCCGGCCTGCACACGGGCCGCACGCACAACCGCGTCCACGGCACCGGCACCCTGCTGATGAACCTGTCGTACCGCCGCACCTCCGACGGCGACCGCCTGAAGGCCGAGGTCACCCGGCACGTCGCCGAAGCCCTGCGCCACTTCACCGAACGGTTCGCCCACACCCGGGAGTTCGCCCGCACGGCGCGGGACGCGGAACGGATCACCCGGCTCGGCTGGGACAAACAGGGCCTGCCGGCGCTGGACGACTCCGATCCGTGGGCCGAGGAACTCCTGGCCCGCGCGGGGGCCCGGCCGGCGGCCGAGGACCCCGGCTTCACGTGCGACGCCATCTGGGCGGCCGGCCTGGACGACGCCTTCACCACCGTGCTCGGCCCCGGCTGTCTGGCCGCCAACCGCGCCCACGCTCCCGGCGAGTTCGTCGACCTCGCCGACCTGGAGGAGTTCGCCGGCGTGGTCCGCCGGCTCGTCATGTTCTTCGCCGAAGCGGTGCCGGCCGCGTCAGTGCGGCGACCTCCGTAGAGCACCACACCCCCAACCGAACGACCTACGAAGACAACTGGCCCGCCCCGTAAGGAATCCCGTATGACGGCACCCACCGCCCCGCGAGCGGCGGTCGAGCGCGCACCCGTCCTCGTCGACCACGCGGAGCTGCATGCCGCGCTCACCGGCCTGTTCACCGGCCACGGCATCCCTGACGCGCGGGCCCGGCTCGCCGCGGACGCGCTGTGCCACGGCGACCTGACCGGGCTCGACTCGCACGGCGTGTTCAACCTCACCCGGCTCTACCTGCCGTTGCTGGAGTCCGGCCGCTGCGACCCCCGCGCCGAACCGCGGACCCTTACCGACCTGGGCGCCTGCGCGGTCGTCGACGCCCGCCGCGCCCTGGGCCTGTGGGCCGCGGCCGAGGCCATGGACGACGCCGTGGCACGGGCCGGCCGGCACGGGGTCGGACTGGTGTCGGTGCGCGGGGCCACCCACTTCGGGTGCGCAGGCTTCCACGCCGTACGCGCCGCGCACGCCGGGATGATCGGCGTGGTCGCGAGCAACTGCGGCGGCCAGCGCATCGCACGCCCCCCGGGCGGTGCGGTGGCGATGCTCGGCACCAACCCGCTGAGCGTCGCCGCGCCGGCCCTCGACGGACACCCGTTCCTGCTGGACATGAGCACCACCGTCGCGCCCACCGGACGGGTCCGCGTCGCCGCCCGCCGCGGCGCCCCGGTGCCCGTCGGCTGGCTGGAGGACGCGGCGGGCGACCCGGTGACCGACCCGTCCGCCTTCGACCGCGGCGAGGCCTTTTTGCGTTGGCTGGGCGGCACGGCCGAGACCGGCGTCCACAAGGGCTACGGGCTCGGTATCGCCGTGGAACTGCTGGCCGCCGTGGTGTCCGGCGCGGCCGTGGGGCCCGCGCCCGCCGCGCTGGAAGGCGACGGCCGGGCAGGCGGTACCGACGACGACATCGGCTTCTTCCTCCTCACGATCGCCCCGGAGGTGCTGCGACCCGACGCGGACGTGGCCGCAGCGACCCGGTCCCTGTTCGGCACGCTCGTCGACTGCCCGCCGGTGCCCGGCGGCGAGCCAGTGCGCTATCCGGGCTGGCGGGAGGCGGAACTCGCCGCCGAGCGCCGCCGCCACGGCATCCCCCTGCCCCCGCACCTCCACGCGGAACTGACCGCCCTCGGTCTCCTCGACGGCCCCGGGAGCCCGCGATGACCCGACCCTTGCGGCTCGGCGTCGTCGGTCTCGGCGCCATCTCCCCCTACTACCTGGCCGCCGCGGAACGGCTGTCCGAGTGGCAGCTGACAGCCGTGTGCGACGCCCGTGCCGAGGCCCTGGAGCAGTTCCCCGGCCGGGCGGCACGCTTCAGCGACCTCCGCACACTGCTGGACCGGGCGCGACCGGACGCCCTCGTCGTGGCCGTGCCCAACGACGTGCACCTGCCCCTGTGCCGGGACGCCCTGGCCGTGGGCGTCCCGGTCTGCGTCGAGAAGCCCCTCGCCCTGACACCGGCCGAGGGGTCCCTGCTGGTGGAGCTGGCGCAGCGCGGCGGGGTCCCGCTGATGACGGCGTTCCACCGCCGCTACAACGACGCCGTCCGCGCACTGGTGCACCGGACGACGGGCCGGGAGATCCGCTCCGTGCGGGTGCGCTATCTGGAGCGCATCGAGGAGCATCTCGGCGGTGAGGACTGGTACCTGGACCCGGCCCGCTGCGGCGGCGGCTGTGTGTCCGACAACGGTCCCAACGCCCTCGACCTGGTGCGGTTGCTGCTCGGTGAACTCGCCGTCACCGGCTGCGAGATCCAGCGCGACGGCTACGGCGTCGACCGTCAGGCGGTGATCCGCCTGCGTGGCCGCACGGGAACCACGGCCTCGGTCGAGCTGGACTGGTCGTACCCTGGGGAACGCAAGGACCTCGAGGTGGAGTTGGCCGGCGGAGAGGTGCTGCACGCCGACATGCTGGCCGGACACACCGGCTTCAAGGCGTCGCTGTGGCACGAGTACGAGGCGATCCTGACCGAGTTCGCCGCGCTGGTCCGCACCGGTGCCCCGGTCGGCCCGGGGGCGCACGGCGGCCTGCCGGCGCTGGAACTGGTCGAGGCGGCCTATCGCTGTGCCCGGCCCGCGCCACATGCGACGGCAGCAGAGGCGGACCGGTGAATCCGGCGGAGGACGGCCCGAAGCGCGTGGTGCGCGGATCACTGGTCAAGGTGCTCGTGCACCGCCGCACGGACCGCGGCATGCGGCTGGAGGAGCACGCGGCACGCTGCGTACGCCGGGGCGAGGTGCACGAATTGGTCACCACCGACCAGTGGGACCCGCGCTCCGGCGCCCGGATCGACCGGGTGGGTTTCCTGGGCTTCGCCGAGCTGTTGTGCGGCGGTGTGATCGACCGGGGTGACCTGGTGCGGATCGGGGACACGACGGTCGGCACGGTGCTCGGCTTCGACGCCTGTCATCTTCCGAACCACTACAACATCCTGATCCACGCGGCGCGTCCGGTCAGCGGCCGGGACCTGGGCCTGCGGCCGGAGTCTGTCGTCACCTTCGTCCAAGGCCGGGCCGGGAACCACGGCACGGCTCCCGAGCCGCCCGGTACCTGAAGGGCAATCCGCGAAGCGGTTTCCTGAAGGGTCCGAAGAGCGGTTTCGGATGCGGGCATCCGCAGAGGCGGGTGCTGCAGGGGACCTCCGCAGAGGCGGGTCCTGCAGGGGACCTCCGCAGAGGCGGTTCCGGACAGCGCTTCCGCTCAGACCGACGGGCAATTCCGCGGACAAGCGGTCGCGCACCGGATGGCGCCGCCCGCTGAACGGGCGGCGCCATCCGGTGGCCGTGGAACCCGGGTGGTCGCCCACCCGGGTCACAGCTGCCGCTCCGGCAGATCAGCCGAGCAGGTCGACCTCCAGGCGACCGAAGTGGAAGTCACGGACGACCTGCAGCAGTTCGTCCTCGGACAGCCTTCCGTCGCCGTTCGTGTCCACCTTCTGGAACATCTTCCCGGCCTGGGAGGCCGGCACGCCGACGGCTGACAGCCAGGCCTGGAACTCACGGGCGTCGATCTCGCCGTCGTGGTTGTCGTCGCACAGGCTGATCAGCGCCTTCACGATGGGAGAGAGCGCGCGGTTGAAGCTCGCCTCACCCTCCTTGAACAGCAACTCACCCGTGGCGTCGAGGAACTGCTCCCGGCTGATGGCGCCACCGGGGACGCCGGCCTTCTGGGCGAGGTGCTCGTACAGCCCCTGGAAGGCGCTGTGGAGCTCCTGCACCTCCGGGGAGTCGGCGCTCTTGCCGAGGTTCTGGGCGATCCGGGCGGCTTCGCCCTGGAAGTCGCTCGCCTCCAGGACGCCGTTGCCGTCGGTGTCCCACTTCTCGAAGCGCTTCACCAGGCGGTCGTTGGCGACAGCGGTGCTCATGTGTCTCTCCTAGTCTCGGACGGTGTCCGATGGTGTCGAGTGGTGTCGAGTGGTGTCGGGTGGATGACGGACCGCGGCACCTGGGCAGGGCCGCGACCGCGCAGGGCGGTACCGCTGCGCGGGCTCTGGGGCCGGCGACGGCCGGCAGGGGGAGACGCCGGCTCAGGCCGGCGCGGGGAGGCACCAGCTCAGGCCGGTGCGCGGGGATCAGAGAAGGGTGACCCGGCTGCCCATGGCCTTGCCGCGGGTGTCGAGCAGGGCGCAGCGAGCCTGGCCCAGTGCTTCCCTGGCGTAACAGGCGTGGTCCTGCAACAGGATCGCCACATCGGCCTGGGCCATGGCTTCCTGGAGGCTTTCGGCGCGCGGCAACGACCGGCCGCCGACGGTGAACTCGGCTATGTAGGGGTCGTGGTAGGACACCTCGGCACCGGCGGCGAGCAGTCCTGCCGCCACCGGGTGCGCTGGCGTCTCCCGGACATCGGCCACATCCGCTTCGTAGGTGATTCCGAGCAGCAGGGCGCGTGCGCCCTCAGGGCGGCCCCGGACCTCGGTGAGCAGGGCAAGCACTCGGTCCACGACATGGTTCGGCATACGGCCGAGGACCTCGTGTGCGGCTGTCGGCGTATGGAAGGCTGAAGCCCTGGGATTCGGCCCGCGCGGCGAGACAGCGGGGGTCGACGCGAACGCAGTGCCCGCCGACGCCGGGTCCCGGGCCTGAAGGGTGCGAAGCCGCACGGCTTCGACGCGGCGCAGTGCAGCACGTCCCAGATGTCGATGCCGGTCTCGTGGCAGAACAGCGCCACTTCGTCGACCAGGGCCATGTTGACGTACCGGTAGGTGTTTTCGAGGAGTTTGGCCATCTCCGCCTCCCGCGTGCCGCGGGCGACGACGAGGTGGTCGACGAACCGGGAGTAGAACGCGACGGCGTACTTGGCGCACAGAGCGCTGCAACCGCTCACGACCTTCGGAGCGTTGCGGATGGTCCACGTCTCGTTGCCGGGATCAATGCGCTGTGGCGAATACGCCAGGTGGAAGTCCTCACCGGCCTGCAGCCCGCTGCCGTGCTCCAGCAGCGGCCGCACGACGTCCTCCGTGGTGCCGGGACAGCTGGTGGACTCCAGGACGATCAGCATGCCGGGGCGCAGCCGGGCGGCGACGGCCCGGGCTGCGTCCTCGACCGCGGACAGGTCGGGTAAGCCCTCCGGTGTGAGTCCGGTCGGCACACAGATCACCACGGTCTGCGCGCCGTCCAGGACCGCTGGGTCGGTCGTGGCATGAAATCCCGCGTCCAGCATGACCGCGACCTCGGCGTCGAGGACCCCGCCGACATGGGAACTGCCTGCGGCGAGTCCGGACACCACCGTGCCGGACACGTCGTACCCCACGGTCGCCAAGCCGGCCGAGACCGCGGCTCTGGAGAGCGGCAGCCCGACATGCCCCAGCCCGATGACGACGAGATCGGCGGCCATGTGCGTATGTTCTCCTGAGTGTGGGGGCTGAACGGGAACAGCTGTGGCTCAGGCGGAGAAACTGCCGCTGCCGGGCGCCACGTGCGAGCCGTATCCGGGCTGCACGGTGAGCCCAGGAGTCAGACAGAACGGGTCGGCGTAGATGGTGACCGGGCGATCGGTGTGGTTCGTCAGTACATGCGCGGCGGGCGGAAGCTTTTGACACCCGTGGGGATCGTGATACTCAGCCAGGGGGGCAACTTCCGTACTGAACACCACAACGTCGCCCTCTTCCGCCGCGACAGCGGTGCCGGTGGCGGCGCTTGCCGCGAGCAGCGCACCGGCGGCAGCGAGCATGAAGTCACGGGCGCAGCGCATGAATTGGTCCTTTCGGGAGCGTGTTGTCGAAATAATCCTTCTCTGGAGATGCACCGGCTAAGCACGGGCTCGCCCCTGTGCGCCCGAACCAGTGATGCCGTCAAATTGAATTGACGCCTCGGTCGGTGATCCGCGGGCCCCGCCTGGTATCGGCCGCGCACGGGGCCGGGCACGGGTTCACCGTCGCGGCGAGAAACCGGTTCCGGCTCAGGCGATCCCAAGTTGGCTGCCGACCAATGGCCATTCGGGGAAGACCGTGCCGCCCCGCGACAGCGTTGCCGGCGAACTCGGGTGCGCGGACAGGTCTTTTTCGTGCGGCAGCGCTCATCGGTGCCCTGGGGCGAAACCTCCCGGCCCCGCCCCGTGAGTAACTCCGTCATCCCACCCCGGCGGGGACGCCACTCCTTCGCGTGTTCCTCGACGGCCCGGAGCACCTCGGAGCACTCGGAGCACTCGGAGCACTCGAAGAAGGACCCCATGTCGTGGGCGAGCTGTCGGGCCGAGCATCGAATTCTTCCGTGCGGGCGTCGGGAACCCAGCACCACGTCTGCCTAGCGGGCGAGGTTCAACAAGCGCCCCCAGGTTCTCAGGGCTCACGCTGACCGAAGGCTGACTTCTCTGACGGTGGAGCAGGTTTCGGGAGGACCTCCGGTGTCGACCTCACGTCCCCGGAGGTGTCCCTCACGAACGGCGGCAATCAGCGTACGCAACGGCCCCCCGAAGACACTCGTGACGCTCGCCACAGCCCGCGCGGCGCGTGGTCGGGCCGCGCCGCGCAGGAGGTCAGGAGGTCAGGAGGTCAGCCCGACGGTGCGTGGCCGGTCCGGAGGGGGGCGCAGGATGCCGGCCGCAACAGTGGTGGTCTCGCGGAACAGGGTGAGCAGCAGGAAGGTGTGGTTGAGGGCCATGAGGTGGGTCAACCAGCCGCGGACGTCGGGGCCTGCGAGCATGCCGGTGCAGCCGAGTCCCGCGGCTCGGGAGACGTTGGCGCCCGCG
This sequence comes from Streptomyces violaceoruber, assembly GCA_000720805.1. GTDB lineage: Bacteria > Actinomycetota > Actinomycetes > Streptomycetales > Streptomycetaceae > Streptomyces > Streptomyces cellulosae_A. The sequence goes on along the minus strand of JODI01000023.1, from coordinate 24,726 downwards.
GCTGCGGCGTCGGTGTGGCCGGCGGCGCTGAACAGTTGGGGGACGCAGCCGGACAGGCCCGGGCCGAACAGCGCCGAGCCGGTCGGCGCCGCCCGGATCCAGGGTGAGAGGGCTACGACGGTTATGCCGAGGGTGGCCGGGACCGTGCCGCACTTCAGGACGGCGGCCGGCCCGAACCGCGCGGAGATCCGGTCCGCCAGGAGCCTGCCGACGGTCACGGTGGCCGCGTAAGCCCCGTAGGCGAAAGCGGCGGTGCTCTCCGGCGTGTCCAGGACGGTCTTGAGGTGCAGGACGCTCCAGTCGTTGGCGGCTCCCTCGCACAGCATGACCAGCAGAGCCAGGACGGCCAGGAGCCAGATCCGGGCGGGAACAGGACGCTTCCTCGCCTTGGGCTCGCCCTCTGCGCCGGTCACGGGGGGGGCGGCCGACACGGTGGGCAGGAGACCGCGAGCCGACACCGGAGAGACGATGACGCTGACACCCACGGCGGTGGCCGGCGTCGTGGCCCGGCCCAGCCGATGTCGATGGCAGCGGCACCGGCGACCGCGGCGAGGACGCCGCCCACGGGGAACGTGGCGTGGAAGGCCGACATGACAGGCCGCTCGTACGCCTTCTCCGCCTGCACGGCATGTGCGTCAGGAGCGGACGTTCGCGCGGACCGCCTCTTCGATGGGTGTCGACCCTCTGTCGAGTTCGAGGATCTGCCGGCCGATCCGGGGCTCGTGGAGCAGTTCGGCCAGGGTGGCGGCGACGTCGTCGCGAGTGATCTCACCGTGGAACTCCGCCGGCCCGAGGGACACGGTGCCGGTTCCCGGACCGTCGAGGAGGAGCGATGGGCGCAGGATCAGCCAGTTCAGGTCACTGCGGCTGAGTGCGATGTCGGCGCCCTTCTTCACGGCGAAGTAGTACTCGACCTCGTCTCCGAGGTCACGTTCCCGCCATGCCTCCGGAAGCACCGACACGAGCGCGAGGCGCTCCACACCGGCGAGGCCCGCCGCCTTGATCGCTTTGCCGACCCCATCGCCGTCGACGGCCGTCGTGACCTCCTTGCTGCCGCCGTTCGACCCGGCACTGAAGACGATCACGTCGACGTCACCGAATGCCGCCGCCAGTTGCTCCACCGTCATGCTGGAGAGATCGCCGACTCGTGCGTCCACTCCTCGCGTCGCCAGTTCCGCCTGCTGGTCGTCCCGGCGTACGAGCCCGTGGACGGCGTCTCCTCGCGAGCGCAGCTTCTGCGCAAGCAGACCACCGATACCGCCGGTGATGCCGATGATGAAGACGTCCACCTTGGATGCTCCGTTCTCTCGATGCGGCTCTTCGGCTCCGTCGTCAGAGCGACGCCGGAACGATCAACTGCTCTGGTCAGCACGGGTATTCCAAGCTTCCAGGGGCCGTCGGTCCACCAGTGAGATCGTTTCATCCTGAAGTTGCAGTCACGGCGCTGGTGTGGCCGGTCATGGGCGTGCTCGTGCTGGTCGGTGGCGTGACCGGTAGCAGGTGATCGTCTGGTCATGGAGTGATTCGCCGAAACCGGGGCCGCGGGGCGTCCGTGCCGTCTATCGCAGCCGAGGTGGCGCCGCAGCGCACTTGAAACCCGCTGCACACGTGGCCTGCCTCACTATCGAGGCCGCTGGGCAACCCTTCCGGCGCTGAAATCTTCTCCTTGGGATGAAGATCCTGAAGAGGCGGCCTCGCCTACTCGTACTCCTGACCCTGGCCGTGGTGGCGGTCGTGACGGTGACCGTCGTCATGGTCATCCAGGCGAACAAGATGGAGACGCTCTCCCCGCGCGAGGAACGTGACCGGGCCTCGTCCAGAGCAGAGTTACCGCCGGAACAGGTGGACTGCCGGAAGGCCAAGTGCATCGCGCTCACCTTCGACGGCAACCCGGGCGAGCCCACCGACCGGCTGATGGACCTCCTGAAGGAGTACAAGGCGCCGTCGACGTTCTTCCTTGAGGGCCGGCGCATCCACAAGTTCCCGGACGTGGTGCGGCGGATCGCCAAGGACGGCCACGAGATCGGGAACCACACCTGGACGCACGCGGTGCTGACCGAGGTCTCTGATGCGCAGATCCGCGACGAACTGCGCCGCACGGCACGGGCTGTCTCCAGCATCACCGGCAGCGAGCCGACGCTGATGCGCCCGCCCCAGGGCCGCACCGACGACCGCGTCTCCAAGGTCGCGAAAGAAGTGGGAATGGCGCAGGTGCTGTGGACGGTGACCGCGAAGGACTACGAGACGGACGACACCGCGCTGATCACCAAGCGCGTGCTCGCGGGCGCCGGCCGCGACGGGATCATCCTGCTCCACCCGCTGCACAAGGGCACCGTGCCGGCCATGCCTTCCATCCTGAAGGCGCTCAGCAAGCAGGGCTACGCCTTCGTGACCGTCTCCCAGCTGCTCGCTCCGGCCAAGGCCGAGCCCGGCAAGATCTACAAGTGACTGGCTGACGCGCGAAGCGTCCGCCTTCTTGGGCCCCTCGCAGCCGGTGATGATCACCGGGTTGTCGGGGGCGTCGTCGAGGCCGAGGAAGCCAAGGTCGGCGATCGCGCCGATGCCGGCTTCGCGCAGGTGGGCGGTGATGTGGTCGTGCCGGGCGGCGGTGACGTCATGGGTGCGGCCGCCGGGCGGCCGAGACCCAGGTCAGATTGCCGTTCTCGTCGGTGAAGGCGAGGACGTGCAAGCCGTGCATCTTGCCTTTGCCGGAGTGGTTCGGGCGGTTGTCGGTGCCGGTGAGGTGATGGGCGGGTATCAGGTGCCGTCGATGAGCACGACGGCACCGCCCCGCTTGACGATCTCGTTCAGAGCGCGGGCCAGGCGCTCGGCGCGGGCTGCCAGTAGGTGCATCACCTCCAGCAGCCAGCGCCGCACGGTCGAGGCGGACACCTGGGAGGGGCCCGCCATGTCGGCGAGCCGCTGGTCGTGAGGGAGTACGGCCAGGACGATCAGCGTGATGCGGCCGACGACGACTTGCGCCGACCGGCGTCGACGGGGGCCGCCACGTTCTGCCATGCCCTGCGCGAAGGGTGGTCTCCTCGACCACCGGCTCAAGCCCGAGTGTGGCGGCCAGGTTTCTGGCAGTACGCGCAGCGCCGTCGTCCCACAGTGCTGCATGCCGCGGACATCGGTGTCCTTCACCATGGTCATGCCGCTGACTCTTCCTGCCTCACCGGACGAGAACCCCGCAATGGACCCATCGTCGCGGCTTTGGGCACCCCCAGTTCAGCCCAAGCGCATCACATCAGCGATCGAGGGTGTGGACGCCTGGTACGCAGTGAGTAGAGCGCCATGGACGGCTGAGGACGCCGCCCGCCTGACGTAGCGATCGCTGTCCGAAGGCCACGCGTCGCGCTCTTGGTGGATCAGAAGGGAAACCGCCCCGTGCACGCCGGCACACAGCACTCTGGCGGTTTCGGTCTTGCTCTCCACAGGCACCCCGGCATCACGACAGGCTGCGACCTTGTCCCGGAAATAGCGGAAGCACGCGTCCTCGTTCTGACGGCTGGCTTCGGTGGCCTCACCGGCCATCACCAATCGGTACTGGGAAGGATGACGCAGTCCGAACGCGATGTAGGCGACGCAGGTTTCATGAAGCGCCGTCACAGGGTCCGCGATGTCCCGGGACACCGCTTCCAACTCGATGAACAAGGAACTCCACACCCGCAGGCACGTCGCATGGACGAGTTCCCTCTTCGAGGCGAAGTGGAGGTAGACGGCCGGCGGGCTGACTCCCGCACGTGTCGCCACTGCCCGAATCGTCAGCGCGTCGGCGCCACCGTCCTCGAGTAGTTGATCGGCGATGTCGAGGAGCTGGTCTCGGAGCAGGCCGCCGTGCCCCTTGGCGGCGCGAACTCGGGAGTTACGACGTTCTGGCGGTGCGTCACCAACCATCAAGACGCCTTCGGTTTGACGGTGGTGACCACCTGGGTGACCCGGGCGCACAGTTCGCCTTCGCCATCATGAATGTTGACCTCGACCACACTGTTGCGCCCCACCCGCAAGGGACGAGCTGTCGCAACCACGCTCGTGCGTGCGGGCCGAAGAAAATGCGTGCTCGACTCCACAGTGGCCGGTGCGGCGCCGGCTGGACCGTTGAGGGCGGCGCACACGGCAGCACACACATCGGCGAGCCCCATCAAGGCCCCTCCATGGAGGCCACCACCCACGGTGGAGAGGGAGATGTCGTGCACCAACCTGGCTTGCACGCCGATTTCTGAGATCTCGTCGAACACGACTCCGAGCGTCTTGGCATACGGCGCCAGCGCGTAGACGTCTTCGGCTTCAAGTGTGGGCACAGGTCACCCCCCTCTGAGTTAACGGCGATAACTTATCGCCGTTAACTCAGGTCGTCAACAGGCGCTCAGCGCATGCGCATCACCGTGGACCTCTCGCCACCCGCAGCTCCTCTGCCCCCAACCCGTGGCCCGGTCCCACCCGTTGCGGGCCCTCACGGCACCACCGGGCGGCGCTGCCGGATACGTCGCGAGGCGGTTCGTGCCGCTCCGTGGGTCCTCCAGCACGAACCCCTCGGCCGGCGCCGGCCACCGCCGGAACACTGGTGGGCGCGGCCCGCCGGCGAATTCCCCGCGGGTTGCCGCGGAGCCGCGCCCAGTTCGGCGAGGATGTTCCAGTGCGACGGCGATCAGGTGCTTCGCCAGACGACGCCGCGCTGCTCGTACTCCATGATGGACTCGACGCCGAGGGCGATGGACGCTCCACACTCGCGGGTGATCATCCAGAGCGCCAGATCGATTCCACTGGTGACACCCCCCGCGGTCACCAAATTTCCGTCGTCGACGACTCGTGCGTCGATCACCTTGCCTCCCTGGGCGGCAAGATCAGCCTTGGCGAGGTGGTGTGTCGTGCAGGGACGGCCCTTGGTCAAGCCTGCCGCGGACAGCACCATGACTCCTGTGCAGACACCGGCGATGACGACCCCGGCCTCCTGTGCCCGTACGAGGTTCCGTAGGACATCTGCATCTTTGATCAGCTGGTCGCCGCCGCCCGGCACGATCAGGAGATCGGTGTCGGTGGGCTCCCATGCGGTCGGCACCGTGACTTTGGTGCCGAAGAAGCATGTCACCTCGCCAGGAGCCGACGGTCTCACCAGCGTCGTCCGTACCTGGCCACCCGCCTGCTCAGCGTGCCCGAGAACGTCACGCGGCCCGATGCAGTCCTGCTCCTCCACGCCGTCGTACATGAGGATCTGAACACGTAGAGTCATCGATTTTGTCTCCTTGGCTGATGAAGTTTCCGCGGACGTCGCGGACGCCGCGGGCATTGCGAAGGGCCCGACCGAACCGAGACGGCAGTCCGGTGAGCGCCGGTGGACAGCGAGGGACGGCGCGCTGGGACGCCCCCGCGGGCCGCTTGCGTGTCACCTCGAGGAGCCTGTAGGCGGCACCAGGTTGCTTGCGTTGGTCACGTCCGACCCTCATGGCTCTTCGGGAGTAGCGCCGGCTTGCTCTATGTGAGTCCGCTGCGCTTGTCGAATAGTTCCCGTCCACCCCAGAAAGGCCGGAGGTCAACCCGGAGCGCGGGTCGGAGACCGTGGTGTCCGGACACTCGTGGACCACGTTGCCAAGGCCGTCGTCCACACCGCGTATCCACGGGATCCCTGCCGACCCCGGCCGTGCGTCGAGGTCATTTATCCGTTGTCCCGGGATAGTTCGGCGTCCCGGGAACTCCGGCAGCCTTCGTCCCGACCAGTGGAATGAAGCCCGCTCACCGTGCACCCAGGAGTCCCCATGTCGAAGAAACGGTCCGTCACCGCTGTCCTGGCCGGAGCTCTGTGTCTGGTCACGGCGGGGTGCGCCAGTTCATCGACCGAGACGGCTGGTGACAAGTCGTCCACGTCCGCATCGGGTTCCGGTTACCCGGTGACCATCACCAACTGCGGGCAGACCGAGACGTTCACCAAGGCCCCCAGCAGAGTGGTCGTCATGAACGGTGGCTCCGTCGCAGAGGTCTCCACACTGCTCGCACTCGGGCTGGGCGACCGCATCGTCGCAAACGAGCAGGCCTACGGGATGTCCGAGGTACCAGGTCGGGCCAAGGCCATCAAGGCGCTGCCCACCGGGGACATCAGCCTCAATGACGCCGGCGACATCCCCCGCGAAGCGATGCTGAGCCTGCGGCCGGACTTCGTGCTGTCTGTCACGACCTACGGCTTCGATGCGAAAAACGGCTTCGCCACCCGCCAGCAGCTCAAGACGGTGAGCGCGAACAGTTACGTCTCCCCGCAGGGCTGCGACGACGACCCCTCCAAGATGACCATCTCCGACAGCTACACGCTGCTGCGCGACATGGGCAAGGTCTTCAATGTCAGCACCCGGGCGGAGAAGCTGATCGCCGCCTCCGAGAAGTCGATCGCCTCGGTGTCCGCGAAGGTGAAGGGCGCGAAGAAGCCGAAGGTGATGGTGCTCTTCGCCGGCACCTCGACGGACAGCAACGCCTTCAGCTGGGTCGCGGCCAAGGGCATCTTCAACGACATCCTCACCAAGGCCGGCGGCACCAACGCCTTCGAATCGGCATCCAAGACCATGTTCGCCGACCTGAGCAAGGAGAAGGCCGCCGCCACCGACATCGACGCCCTCGTCGTCATCAGCGCCAACTCCCCCGACCCGACGGCCTACGCCAAGCAATTGCTCAAGGAGTTCCCCCAGTGGCCGGCCGCCAAGAACAACGCCTACACGGTCCTGTCCGACTCGGTCTACCTCGGCCCCAGCAACGACCTGGCCGTGGACAAGATCGCCAGGGTGCTGCACCCCGACGCGTTCTGAACCCGCTGGTCCTTCCACTGACGCCGACCGCGCAGCTGGTACAACTGGCTTCGTAGCCAACGCCCTACGCTCCTGAAGCGCACGGAGCCGGTCCGGCGAGGGCGGTGACATCAGGGGTGGCGGGCGACCGGACACCCGGTCCACCAACAGGTACAGCAACCCACTGACCAGAGACAGGCCAGGCAGCCGACGACGGCGCCGATCGGGCCCGCGACCACCTCGCCGAAGCCGGCCTCAGCCTCCGGCCGGCACCGCCACCGTGGCGGTGCCGGCAGCAGCCGCGCAGGGCCGCTCCCTTTCCTGCCGTACCCGGCCGGCGCCTGGGTGCTCGTCCCAGGACCACACCGTGCGCCCTGCTCTACGCCGGGTGCGTGCATCGGTCAGGCGGTGGCTATGCCGTCCAGCTTGCCCGCCTTCGCCTCCTCCAGCAGGGAGCCGAACTGGTCGGCGCTCATCTGGACGCGCTGGCCGAAGTCGTCGGTGAGCAGAACGCGACGCTCCGCGGGAGCGCTCGGATCGACGAAGAGCTGCGGGCAACCGCAATTGCAGTTCCCGCAGAACGTCGCCAGCGGTTCCAGACCGTTGCTGTCACTCATGGTGCACCGCCTTTCGGGGAGTCTCGCGGCCGGAGGCATGTCGACCACCTGGGGCCTGGCACTGCACTGGGCATACCCCCGGGCGCACGGCACGACGCGCCAACGTGCGGAGCGGCCGGAGCACGGTCCTGAGATCCCACGCGCCGGTGCACCCCCGGTGCTTCGGCTTCAACGTGCCCTGCGGAACCAGAGAGGTCCCTTCGACGACTGCCTGAGGGGGCGTCATTCGATCCTGGGACGAGGCGCAGGCCGCGTGCGGGGTACGACTGCGCACACGCGTCCCTCAGCCCGTACATCGTCACATCGTCGCGTCGGGCACCCGCGGCCCCACCCCGAGCACTGCGCCGCGAGCATCACCGAGGAGGTCTCCGAGGTGTCCGGCGTCGATGAGGTCCTGGTCGTTCTCGCCAACACCGTCACGGCACGGGGAGGAGCATCACCTCTCGGTGTGCTGTTCCTCGACGATGTCGAGGAACTCGACGTGGCGGGACCGCGGAAGGTGCTGGGATTCCTGGCTTCCCACATCGCGTCGTCCTCCGTACGCGTCCTGTGCCTTGCGCCGGAGGCCGCAGTGGTGCGCGGGTCCAAGGGGCCGGGGCTCGTCGCCGATCACGCCGTGACCGCGCGCCGTCGCTCGACCTCCTTGTGCACCCCGGCGGCAGCGGCACGCGTGCCCTCGCCAAGGACGGGACGTCCGACACCTGGAGTGGCTGCGACAACTCCACGAACAGGGCACCGTCCTGGCGAGCGTGTGCGCTCGGCTCGCTCGTGCTCGCCGCCGCGGGGCTGCCGGCGGCCCGTCCCGCGACCACCCACCGGGACCCTCTCGACAGGCTCGCCGAGGCCTGCCCCCGGCCGACGTCCGGGCTCGGGAACGGTATGTGGACGACGGCGGCATCGCCACCAGCGCCGGGGTGCCGGCCGGCATCGACATGGCACTGCGCCTGGTGACCCGCTGCGGCGGCAGTGAGGCGAGTGAGCTGACCCGGACCGGGATCCAACTCTGACGTCGAGCCCGTCCGGGGCACGGCAGGGCGTCGCGGTCGTTCGCGCCGGGTCGCGCATGCTGTCACCTGCCGGTACGGCGACGGAGGCCACCGTCTGGCCGGTGACCGGCCACAGCGCGAGGGGGGTGTGAAGAGGCCCGGGAGCCCGTGGCGGGCTCCCGGGCCCGACCAGGAGGTCAGCGGGCGACCGTCTCCGCGGTGGTTTCGTCTCCGGCCTCGGCTGTCCGGTCGTGGGCGAGCGGCTGGGCCCGGTAGGTGATACGGGTGACGCCGTCGGCGTGCCGCTCGGTGCTCGCCCGTACGCCGAAGACGTCCCTGAGGATCTGTGGGTTCAGCACTTCCAGCACCGGCCCTGCGGCCACCACGGTCCCCTCGTGCAGGACGACCAGGTGGTCGCAGAGCCGGGCGGCCAGGTCGAGGTCGTGCAGGACCGCCAGCGTGGTGATGCCGGTGGCGCGGATCAGGTCGAGGAGTTCGAACCGGGCGCGGATGTCGAGGTGGTTGGTGAGCTCGTCCAGCACGAGGAGCTGCGGGCTCTGGGTCAACGCCCTGGCCAGCAGGACACGTTGGCGTTCCCCGCCGGAGAGGGAGGCGTAGTCGCGGTGTGCGTACGGTCGTACGCCGCAGCGGTCGATGGCCTCTTCCACGGCACGGTGGTCCTCGGTGCCGTCGCGTCCCAGCAGGCCGTGGTGGGGGGCGCGGCCCAGGGCGACGATCTCGGTGACGGTCAGGCCGGTGGTGTTGCCGGTGGCGTCCTGGAGGACCGCGGCGGTACGGCGGGCGGCGGCGCGGGCGGACAGCGCCCACACGTCGTCGTCCCCGACCCTGACGACGCCGTCGGCCGGGCGCAGCGAGCGGTAGACGGCGCGCAGCAGGGTCGACTTGCCGCTGCCGTTGGGGCCGACGAGGCCGACGATGTCCCCCTTGCGGGCCTTGAGGCTCACGCCGTGGAGGATCGGCCGGCGGTCCAGGGTGATGTGGAGCTGGTCGACGGTGAGTTTCATGATTCAGTCCAGGCCCTTGTTGCGGCGCAGCAGCCACAGGAAGAAGGGGGCGCCGATCAGGGCGGTGAGGATGCCCAGCGGCAGTTCGTTGGGGCGGGTGAGGATGCGGGAGAGCAGGTCCACGAGGACCAGGTAGACGGAGCCCAGCAGAGCGGTCAGGGGCAGCAGCCGGCGGTGGTCGGCACCGGTGGTGAGGCGGACCAGGTGCGGGATCATCAGGCCGACGAAGCCGATGCTGCCGGCGACGGCGATGACGGTGCCGGTCAGCAGCGCGCTGAGCACCAGGAGCACGGCGCGCAGCCGGTTGACGTCGACGCCGAGCGCGGTGGCGGACTCGTCGCCGGCGAGCAGGACGTTGAGCCGCCGGCCGAAGAGGGTCAGGAGCGCGGTGCCGGCGAGCACCACCACCGTGACGGTGGGGAGCTGGTCCCACTGGGCCCCTGCCACGCTGCCCAGCATCCAGAACATCACCGTCCGCAGCTCGGTCGGCGTCGCCTGCAACTGGACGAAGCTGGTCGCCGACAGGAAGACGTAGCCGACCGCGACCCCCGCCAGTACCAGCCGGGTGGGCGCCAGCCGGCCCCGCCGCTGTCCGAGGGCGAAGACCAGCGCGCCCGCCACCACCGCGCCGAGGAAGGCCGCCGCCGACACCCCGAGACCGGCGAGCGCGGCGCCACCGCCCAGGGTGATGACCAGGACCGCGCCGAGCGTGGCGCCGTAGGAGAAGCCGAGCACGATGGGGTCGGCGAGGGGGTTGGACACCACTGTCTGCAGTACCCCGCCCGACACGGCCAGGGCAGCGCCGACCAGGGCGGCCAGGACCACCCGGGGGGTGCGGAAGTTCCAGACGATCTGGTCGAGCGCGGGATCGCTCGGCGCCGCTCCCGCGCCGGTGACGTGGTGCAGGACGATCGTCCACACGTCACCGAGCGGGACGTTGACCGCGCCGATGCTGACCGCCACGATCATGGTGGTGACCAGCGCGACGGGCAGCAGAGTGAAGGCGAGGGCGACCCGCAGCCGGCCGGGTCCGCTCAGACGGCGCCCGGGTGCAGCATCTTGGCGATCTTCTCCACGGCCAGGTCGTTGCTGGGGCCGAGGTACATCGAGTCGGACAGGGCCACGTACTTGTTGTTCTTGGCGGCCGGCCACTGGGGGAACTCCTTCAGCAGTTTCTCGGCGTAGGCCGCCGGGTTCGGGTCGTTGTAGCCGATGACGACGAGCGCGTCGACGTCGGTGGCGGCCACCTTCTCCTTGCTCAGGTCGGCGAACGACGTCTTCGAGGCGTTCTCGAAGGCGTTGGAGCCGCCGGACCTGGCGAGGATGTCGTTGTAGATGCCCTTGGCGACGACCGAGCTGAAGTCGTTGCCGCCCATGGTCATGTTGGAGAACAGCACCATGACCTTGGGTTGCTTCTGGCCCTTGACCTTGTCCGAGACCGCCGCGATGTGCTTCTCGGAGGCGGCGATCAGCTTCTCGGCCTCGTCCCTCCTGTTGAAGAGCCTGCCCATGTCGCGCAGCAGCGTGTAGCTGTCGGCGATGGTCATCTTCGAGGTGTCCTGGTCGCAGCCCTGGGGGGAGACGTAGCTGTGGGCGCCGGCCTCCTTGAGCTGCTCACGGGTGGCGAAGCCGTTCTTCTCGTCGAAGCCGTACGACGTCGTGGACAGGACGAGATCGGGGCGCAGGCCGATCATCGCCTCGCGGGGGATGTCGTACGCGTCGTTGAGCTTGACGTCCCCGGTGGGCAGGGCCTTGATGGCCTTGGCCCGACCGGCCACCTCGGACATGCCGTAGCTCTGCTGGTTGGCGACGATCTTGTCCTGGAGACCGAGGGCGAGGAGGGTGGAGACCTCGGCGACGGAGGCGCCGTTCATGACGACCACCCGGCCGGGGGCCTTCTTGAAGGTCTCGCTCCGGCCGCAGTTCTCCACTGTCACCGGGTGGCCGGTCTTCGAGGCGGCGGCCTGGGTCGTCTCGTCGCTCGCCTCGTCGTCGTCCGAGGAGTCGCCGCATGCCGCTGTGAGCAGGCAGAGGGCTACGGCCAGGCCGGTGGCGACCGGCCGGTTCATCGACATGCGGGCTCCTCGTGTGCGGGGTGTGCGGGGTGTGCTCATGGGCTGAAGGGTTCTGTTGCAGTAGTCGGGGTTCGGTGGCCGTGAGTTCCTGACAAGTCCCGGTTATTTTCCAGGCGTTGCCGGATCGGGCTGTCGTCGGACCGGGGCGGTCAGCGCACCCGTTCGACTACTCCTTCGAGCACGAGGCGCGCAGCGAGGAAGCTGGACGCCCACCCCTGCGCCACGCACCAACTGGCCCGGAGCTGCCTCACCGAACAGGGCGCCCTCGGCGCCTGCGGTGCGCCGGCCGCGGTCGCGAAACCGCCGGCTCCCCCCAGGGGCAACGCGCTGAGCACCAATCCCGCCGCACAGCCCACCAGCGCTCCCGGGAGACCGTCCGCAACAGAGCCCAGCCATGCGTGACCGCCCGTCAGCTCGGCCGAAGTGGCGAACCCCGGCGGCCAGGAAGGAGTCCTTCGGCGCCACCACAGGACGGAACCGGCCGGCTCGACATGAGCCGGGAACCAGCCGGGGCAGCGCCCCGACCACTGACGTATGGAGCCGAGAAGCCTGCCGCGTGCGAGACGTGTGCCGCGTCGGACGCGGAACGCACCCCTCACCAACGTCCTGTGGGCCGTCGCGCCGCCACTGGGTGCGTCCCTCGGTGCGCTGGCCCTGCTGGTGGCCTACACCGCGACCGGCGCGGCGGGAGATCCGCCGCCCGCGATCAGGGTCGTCGACGCGCGCATCGTCGCAGCGCCCTCGGGCTCCGGATCCGCCAGCGCGTACTTCGAGATCCGCAACACCGGCCCGTCGAAGGACACCCTGCTGTACGCGGACTCACCGGCCCTGGGCATCAGCATGCTCCGCCGTACGGTGACCCGAAAGGGCACCGAACGCACGGATCGGGTGAGGGCCGTGGACGTTCCGGCGGGCGGCACGGTGCGCATGACACCCGGCACGCTCGAGGTCGCGATCCTGGATCCTCCTGTACTGAAAGCCGGACAGAAGGTGCCCTACCTCCTGTGGTTCCGGCGGAGCGGGAAGGTCGTCGTCCGGGCGACGGTGGCCGGGGCCGCGAGGTGAGCCTCGGTGGCGGCCAGGGCCACACCGGCTCCGGGAAGGGGTGCCGGCGGACACCGGCACCCCTTGCGTCAGGCGGCTACGACAGCCGGGCCCCCGGACTCCTCGGCTTCGCCGAGAAGCTCGACGAGGGTCGCCCGGGCCCGTGACACCCGGGAGCGGATCGTCCCGACGGGGCAGCCGCCGGCCTCGGCGGCCTCCTCGTAGGGCAGACCCGTCAGTTGGGTGAGGACGAACGCCTCGCGGCGCTCGGCGGGCAGCGCGTCCAGCAGGTCGAGCAGGGCCACGCCTTCGTCGAAGCCGGGCAGACCCTCCGGCTGGGCCCGCTCGGCCCAGACCGTCCAGTCGTCCACGCCGGCCGAGCGCGGCCGGGTGGCGGCGTACCGCAGGCTGTCGACGACCGTGCGGCGCGCGATGGACAGCAGCCAGGTGCGCGCCGACGAGCGCCCCTCGAAACGGTGCAGGCTGCCGAGCGCCCGCAAGAACGTGTCCTGTGCGAGGTCGTCGGCCATCTGCCGGTCCGCGGAGAGGTACGTGACGTAGCGGACGACGTCGGAATGCAGGGCGCGCACGAAACGGTCGACGGCGTCGGGGTCGCCGGCCCGGGCGGCGAGGGCCCAGGCGGTGGCCGGGTCTTCAGGTGCCGAGGCCACGTGGGATCGATCCGTGACGGCATGGTCCGCGACGCTTTTCCCGCGCGACGCAGGGAGGACAGGAGTGATCACCTGATGTCCTTCTCGGGTGGAGCCGGGACCGGTCCGGCAGGGCGGCACGCGCGAAGCGCCTCGGCACGCCGGGCGTGCAGCGCGCCACCGCGGAAGGTCCCGGGACGGGAGTGGGAGGGGGGCGTACGGCGTGCACGCCCCCGTGCCCGAAGCCCCGGCACCGACAGACACGGCGCCTGTGGAACGGCCTCGGGAAACCGGCTGTCTCAGATGACAGCGATCCCGGCCGGAGGCCCCCGAGAGATGATCGTGTGCGTCAGGGCCAGCCGCGGCACCCGCTCCGAACGCTCGCGCGTCGGCCGCAGACTGGGCCGGCTCGGCGGGACGGGCAGGGCGGCGAGGGGCAGCCGCAGCGGGGCGGCCAGCCACCCGGCGACGGCCCGTAGCAGACGGAACGCGGCCTGCTCGCCGTAGGCCAGCCACAGACCGCTCAGCAGCGCGGCCAGCGCGTGGGCGGCGAGCATGCCCAGCGGCCACGTGCCGCTCGTGTCGTGTGCCATGTGACCCAGGTGCTCGGCGTGCGCCAGGTGACCGAGGTGCTCGGCGTGCGCCGCGTGCCCCATGGACATGCCGCTCATGGAGCCCATGGAGCCCATGTCCATCGCGTCCATGGACATGCCGCTCAGGTCCCGCGCCACGGAGCCCGTGCCGGATCCCGACGACGCCGGCTGGACCAACGAGAAAGCCGAGTGGAGCGCTCCCTGGGCGACAACCACGACGGACACCACCAGCGGGACGCCGCGTTCACGGCCCGCCAGAGTCCAGCCGACACAGCCCGTCGCGGCCAACCCGGTGGCCATCGTCCACCACGGCACCGTGGAACCCGACATCATGACGTGTCCGAGGGCGGCGAGCAGCACACAGACGGCCGCGAACACCGCGGTCCGTACCGTGCGCGCACCCCACCCAGCAGTCATGACGGCCTCATCCTCGCATCCGAGCTCCGCTCGTCACCGGTGGGTACGCACAGCACCCGGGCCTGCAACTCATCCCGAAGAGAGTGATACAGGACACAGCGCCCCGCCGGAACTGGGCAGCCGAACCGGCCGACCTCATGAGTGAGGATCAAACATCGTTCTGCCCCGGCCGGACCACCACTGCGAGGGTCTTCACCGCTCCGCTGTGCTCGAAGTACAGCGTGAACGAGACGAGATCGCCCGACCGCCGGCCCGCCTTCGCCGGGACTATGACGTCGAGCCCGTCCGGGGCCATGGCGAGGCTGTCACCCGCCGGTACGGCGACGGAGGCCACCGTCTGGTCGGAGGCCGCGTTGCTGCTGGTCATGACGTGACGGCTGAGGGTGGGCGTTCCTTCGCCGGCCTCGGCGGAGGTCACCTTCAGCAGCCGGTCGGCTGATCCTCCGCTGTTGGTGATCCGGAAGAAGGCCGCTGTGTCAGGGGTGTCGCCCGAGGGCAGGAACACCTTGCCGGCGGTGACCTCGATTCGGGGCGGGCTGCCTGCGTTGCCGTAGGCGGTCCATGTGCTCAGCCCGCCGAGGGCGAGGCCGCACGCGGCGACGGGCGCGAGCGCCGCGAGCAGGGTGTCGGTGAGCCGACGGCCGGACGGCCGCCAGAGGCGCTGTTGTGTCACCGGGCGTTGCTCCGAACGGGCGGGCGTGACGGCTGCCAGGCGCGCAGCCGCAGGCTGTTGGCCACCACCAGCACCGAGCTGACCGACATCGCCAGCGCCGCGAGCATCGGGTCCAGCAGGCCCACCATGGCCAGCGGGACGGTGACAGCGTTGTAGCCGAAGGCCCACACGAGGTTGACGCGGATCGTGCCCAGCGTGCGCCGAGCGAGCAGGACGGCGTCCGCGAGGGCCTCGATGTCGCCACGCACCAACGTCACATCGGCGGCCCCGATCGCCACGTCCGTACCGCTGCCCATGGCGATGCCCAGGTCGGCGCCGGCCAGTGCGGCGGCGTCGTTCACGCCGTCGCCGACCACCGCGACCCGATAGCCCTGTTCCTTCAGTTCCCGCACGAGGTCGGCCTTGCCTTCAGGAGTGCAGCGGGCGTGCACTTCCTCGATGCCCAGCGCCTGCGCCACGGTGCGGGCGGGCGTCTCACGGTCGCCGGTGGCGAGCACAGGCCGTACCCCGAGGCGCCGCAGCCGCTCGACGGCCCGGTAGCCGCCGGGCCGTACGACGTCCCCGACCTCGATCAGCGCCTCGTCCGCCCCGTCCACGCGGACCAGGACCGGCGTGTGCGCCGCGGCTTCGGCGAGCTGCAGGGCCTCCGCGAGCGCCGAGGGCAACTCGTCGTCCGGCGCGAGGACTTCGACGAGCCGTCCCTCGACCCGGCCGCGCACTCCCCGCCCCGGCAAGGCGGCGAAGTCGCCCACGTCCGGCAGCCGTTCCCCGCCCGCTTCCCGCCGGGCGTACGCCGTGATCGCCCGGCCGAGCGGATGTTCCGAACCCTGCTCCACGGCCCCCGCCAGCCGCAGCACCTCATCGCCGCCGAGCCCGTCCGGTACGGCGGTGACCTCGGCGACGGTCATGTGGCCGGAGGTGAGCGTGCCGGTCTTGTCCAGGACGACGGCGTCGATGTGCTGAAGCCCCTCCAGTGCCTGGGGGCCGGTGACGAGGACGCCGAGTTGGGCGCCCCGGCCGGTGGCGGCCATGAGCGCGGTCGGGGTCGCGAGGCCGAGCGCGCACGGGCAGGCCACGACCAGTACGGCCACGCACGCGGTGATCGCCGCCTGCGGATCGGCCCCGGCTCCCAGCCAGAACCCGAGCGCGGTGACGGCCAGCGCCATCACCACCGGCACGAAGACCCCGGCCACCGTGTCGGCCAGCCGCTGCGCCCGCGCTTTTCCGGCCTGCGCGTCGGTCACCAGCCGGGTGATGCGGGCGAGTTGCGTGTCCGCACCGACAGCGGTGGCCCGTACGAGCAGCAGCCCGCCGGCGTTGACGGCGCCGCCTACCACCGGGGAGCCCGGCCCGACCTCGACTGGTTCGCTCTCCCCGGTGACCAGGGACAGGTCCACGGCCGAACTGCCCTCCGTCACCTGCCCGTCGGTGGCGACCCGTTCCCCCGGCCGTACGACGAAGACCTGCCCGGACCTCAACTCCTCGATGGGGATGAGCCGTTCGGTGCCGCCGCCGTCCCGGACGGACACCTCCTTGGCCGCCAGCCGGGCCAGCGACCGCAGTGCCTCCCCCGTACCGTGCCGGGCGCGGGCTTCCAGGAACCGCCCGGCAAGCACGAACAGCGGCACGCCGACGGCCGCTTCGAGATAGACGTGCGCGACGCCGTCCGAGGCGGTCGGCACGAGCGTGAACGGCATCCGCATCCACGGATCGCCCGCGCCACCGAGGAAGAGCGCGTACGCCGACCAGGCGAAGGAGGCCACCACGCCCAGCGAGACCAGGGTGTCCATGGTGGCGGCGGAGTGCCGCAGCCCGCGTACCGCACGTTCGTGGAAGGGCCACGCCCCCCACACCGCGACGGGCGCGGCGAGCACGAAGCACAGCCACTGCCAGTTGCGGAACTGCAGGCCGGGGGCCATCGACAGCACCAGCACCGGGAGTGCGAGCAGGGCGGTGACGACCAACCGGTGCCGCTCCTGCCGGGTCTTCTCGGACTCACCGCCGCTGTCGTCCGCGGACTCCTGTTTCCTGGGCGGTTCGGGAAGGGCGGCCGTGTAGCCGGCCTTCTCGACGGTCGCGACGAGTTGGTCGGGGCCGATGCCCGCCGGATGACTCACGCGGGCCGTTCCGGTGGCGAGATTGACGGTGGCCGTGACCCCGTCCAGCTTGCCGAGCTTCTTCTCGACGCGGGTCACACAGGCCGCGCAGGTCATGCCACCGACGGCCAGGTCGGTGGTCACCAGGACGGTCGCCGGTTCAGCGCCCATCAGCCGTGTCCCCCCTGCATGTCGCCCATGTCATTCATGTCGTCCGTCCCTCCGCCACCGCCGCCGTCCCCGTCCTCGCGGCTCGTGCCGCTGCCGTGCATACCGGGTGCGACAGGGCCGGCGCCGGTGCCCACGGCGTAGGACACCGTGAAGATCAGAGCCAGCAGCAGCAGGAAGCCGCAGAGTGCGGGCGGGGGTGCGGCCTTCCGCGACTGGGCGCCTGCGCCGCTTGAGGAGGATTGCCGGGTCTCGTCCATCAACCGCGTCTCCAGGTCACGTCGTACGGCGTCACTCGGATCGCGCCGTACCGCTCCTGTAGTCGGACCGGGCACCGCCCGGGTTCCGAACCTCCTGTATGGCGCGCGTCACAAAGAGGACGGGCGGACGGCTTCCTGCGCGCCCTTCGCGGTGAGCTTGAGAACGGGCGCCGCACCTCACCGCCGCCGAACGCCCGCGCCGTCCTCGACGTCAACGTCATCGGCGTCGTCCGTACCACCACCGCGTTCCTGCCGCTGCTGCGCCGCTCGGACGACCCCGTGATCATCAACGTCAGCAGCGGCATGGGCTCCCTCGCCTTCACCCACGACCCCGGCCGGTCCGAGTCGCCCTCGTCGCGCCGCTGTACGCCTCCTCGAAGGCGGCGCTGACGATGTTGACCACGCAGTACGCCAAAGGGCTCAAGGGCATGCGCGTCAACGCCGCCGACCCCGGCTGCACCGCCGTCAGTCCTTGCCGACGACGACCACCTCGTCCTCGACCATCCATCGGCGCCGCTCGGCTTTGGGTGGGTTGATCCGCACGCCGTAGCGGGGACTCGTCGACGAGTCGTCGTGGCTTCGGTAACCGATGGCGCATTCGCCGCGTTCACGTGCCGCGGCCACGACGGTCGCGAAGGGCGTCTCATGCCCTGGCAGCACGTAGTCGGTGGCCGGCCGCAGGCGAACCCCGGTGCCGTCGGCGGAGAACAGTTCCTCGAACACCGCTGCCAGGTGCCGGTTCTGGGAGATCTGTGCCATGAGCAGGCCGATGAGCTTGCCACTGATGATCACGTCGGCTCCGGGGCTGATGGGGGCCAGCGCCCGGTTGCGGTCGTCGATCAGTTCGGTGACGACCGGCAGTTCGCGCCCGGTGGCTTCCTCCAGCTGACGCAGCAGCAGAAGGGTGACGAGCGTGCGGTTGTCGGGGGTGTCCGGCGGCTGATCGGGGGCGGGGTCCTGGCCGAGCACGATCACGCTGTCGTAGGAGTGCACGTCCAGACGTCGCAGGGTCTCGGGGCGGGTGATGTCCCCGTGGTGCAGGGTCACGGTCAGGTCGGTGCCACCGTGGGCGTCGGCCTCGCTCACCTGCCGGGCTGTCACTTCCCCACCCTCCGCCACCACATCGACGGCTGATCCGGGCCGAGCGCGGCGGCGCAACTGGTCGACTATGAGCGGCGCCCGGCGATTCCACCCCAGCAGGAGAACCCGCTCCGGTCGCGCGGGCGTCGAGGAGCCGGACGCCATCGCCGCCTTATCCACCAACTCGGCGCAGTCGTCCAGCCATGCCGTGTCGTCGTCACGGGAGATGACGAGGAGCAGGTCGTCCGCGGCCATGGGCGTCTGCGACGGCGGGTTGAGCAGAAGAGTGTCCCCTCGCATCATCCCGACGACGCTCGACGTGGGGTAGGACAGCAGCGCGTCGCCGAACGGGCGGCCGGCCAGGGCCGGTTCGTCGATCAGGTAGAACTCGTCACCGGCGAAGTCGAGGAGTTCCTGGTGGACGAGGGAGAGCCCGGGGCGGCGCGCGGCCTGGACGATCAGCCGGGCGGCGACGGTGTCGCTCTCCAGGATGACGCCGCCCGGTCCGGCCGCGAGACTCGCGGCCAGCCGGTAGCGGTCGTCCCGGACGGCTGCGACGACGGGCGGACGGGATCCCTCCCCGGCCAGGGCCGCCCTGAGCGCCAGCAGCGTCTTGACCACCTCGGCGTCGGCGTCGGGCTCGTCGTGCGGCAGGACCAGCACGACACCGGCCGTGGCCGGGCTGGTCAGGGTGAGCACGGCCGGGTCGGTGGTGGGGCCGCTGCGGCAGATCAGCCGCGTGCGGCCGACGGGACCCACCTTCGTACTCAGCGCCTCCTCCATGGCGGTCTTGTCCCGGTCGGCCAGCACGGCCACCGCCGCCCGCCGCTGATTGGCGTTGGCGGCCACCAGTTCGCTCACCACCGTGAAGACCTGCTCCGACCACCCCAGGACCACGGCGTGCCCTTGTTCGAGCACGGTGGAACGGCCCCGTCGCAACTCGGTGAGCCGCTCTGTGAGCGCCGTCGTGATCAGGCCGACGAGCGTCGAGACGTACAGCAGAGCGACCAGTGCCAGCAGCACCGACATCGTCACGCGCAGCGGGGTGTCCGTCGCACCGCCCAGCCGCAGTGTCTCCCCGGTGAGATGCCATACCTGCGCCAGCCGGTCCGTCAGGGCCGCCGGGGCGCCGGGGTCGGTCCACACCAGCACCGCGCTGGCCGGGACGACGACGGCCAGACACAACAGCGCCATCCAGCCGACGAGAGCGGAGGCACCCCGGGCCAGCGTGCTGTCGAACCAGTAACGGGCTCTGTCACCGAACGGAGTGCGCCGCTGCGCCACCCTTCCCCCCTCCCGCCGCTCCGCACTCTCGTGAGGCCCGTGCGGCGCCGCGTAGGTGCTGCGCCGCGCAGGCCTGCCCGACAGCACGGATGTGACTACGCATGTGGCAGTGTGTGGGATCGATCGCGGCCGCAGACGGAGTTCGCTCGGCGTTCATCCCTTCGGGTGCGGGCGGGCGGCACACCGCTTCCGGTACCGCGGCGCTCGGGCTTCGCAAGGGGGCGCCCTCAGCGCCGGCGGATCGTCCGAGGTCCTTCAAGAAGCGGATCCAGCGCCGCCTCCCGCCTGCAGGGCGATGCCCACGGCGTTCATGGCCGCCGGCGGATGCGGCCGGGGCCGGTCACGTGTGGCCCTTCCGGGGGATACGTTCGGGGGTGGTCGTCGGCAAAACGGCGGCGCGGCTCACCCGACGGCTTCGCGCCGACGCCCGTCAGGGTGCGCCGGCGCGTCCCCTGTCTACGCCGCCTCCCCCGCCGGGGCGATCTCCGGCACGCCCGCGCGCTGGGTGAACTGGGTGCGGTGGAGTTCGGCGTACCGCCCGTCCACAGCCAGCAGTTCGTCGTGGGTGCCGCGTTCCACGATCCGGCCCGCCTCGACGACCAGGATCTGGTCGGCGCCTCGGACGGTGGACAGGCGGTGGGCGATGACGACCGCCGTCCTGCCCTCCAGTGCCTCGGCGAGCGCCTCCTGGACGGCGGCCTCGGAGGTGTTGTCCAGGTGGGCGGTGGCCTCGTCGAGGATGACGACGCGCTGGCGGGCCAGCAGGAGCCGGGCGATGGTCATGCGCTGGCGTTCGCCGCCGGAGAGCCGGTAGCCGCGTTCGCCGACCACGGTGTCGAGACCGTCCGGCAGGGACCGTACGAGATCGTCGAGGCGGGCCCGGCCCAGGGCGTCCCACAGGTCCTCTTCCGTCGCCGTGGGGCGGGCCAGGAGGAGGTTGGCGCGGACGGTGTCGTGGAAGAGGTGGCCGTCCTGGGTGACCATGCCGAGGGTGGAGCGCAGCGAGGCGGCGGTCAGGTCGCGGACGTCGACGCCGCCGATGCGGACGGCGCCCTCGTCGACGTCGTAGAGGCGTGGCAGCAGCTGCGCGATCGTCGACTTCCCGGCGCCGGACGAGCCGACGAGGGCGACGGTCTGGCCGGGTTCGGCGCGGAAGGAGAGGCCGTGCAGGACCTCGGCGCCGCCCCGGGTGTCGAGGGACGCCACCTCTTCGAGGGAGGCGAGGGAGACCTTGTCGGCGGAGGGGTAGGCGAAGCGGACGTCGTCGAACTCGACGGAGACCGGGCCGTCGGGGACCTCGCGGGCGTCCGGCTTCTCCTCGATGAGGGGCTTGAGGTCGAGCACCTCGAAGACGCGCTCGAAGCTGACGAGGGCGCTCATCACCTCGACGCGGGCTCCGGCGAGGGCGGTGAGCGGGGCGTACAGGCGGGTCAGGAGGAGGGCGAGGGAGACGACGGCGCCCGGGTCGAGGGTGCCGCGCAGGGCGAACCAGCCGCCGAGGCCGTAGACGAGGGCCAGTGCCAGGGCCGAGACCAGGGTCAGGGCGGTGATGAAGACGGACTGGGCCGTGGCCGTGCGGACGCCGATGTCCCGGACCTGGCCTGCGCGGACGGCGAACTCCTCGGACTCCTGCTCCGGGCGGCCGAAGAGCTTGACCAGGGTGGCACCGGGTGCGGAGAAGCGCTCGGTCATGCGGGTGCCCATCGCCGCGTTCAGGGCGGCCGCCTCCCGCTGCATACGGGCCATCCGGCGGCCCATGCGCCGGGCCGGGATCACGAACACCGGCAGCAGCGCCAGCGCGAGCAGGGTGATCTGCCAGGAGATGGTGAGCATCACGGCGAGCGTGAGCACCAGCGTGACCAGGTTGCTCACCACTCCGGAGAGGGTGTTGCTGAAGGCGCGCTGGGCGCCGATGACGTCGTTGTTGAGACGGGAGACGAGCGCTCCCGTACGAGTGCGTGTGAAGAACGCCACCGGCATGCGCTGCACATGATCGAACACCGCTGTCCGCAGATCGAGGATGAGCCCCTCCCCGAGCGACGCCGACAGCCGTCTGCCGAGGATGCCCAGCACCGCCTCGACGACCGCGATCAGCGCGATGAGCAGGGCCAGCCTGACGACCGTGCCCTCGTCGTCGCCCGCCACGATCGCGTTCACGACACGGCCGGCGAGGACCGGGGTGGCCACGGCGAGCAGCGCGGTCACCACCCCGAGGGCCACGAACCGGGCGATGCGGCGGCGGTGCGGTCGGGCGAACGCGCCGATGCGGCGCAGCGTCGCGCGGGCCAGGGGTCGGCGCTCCTGCTCGGCGTTCATGACACTGTGCAGCTGTGTCCAGGCCGTGGTCTCCATGCTCATGAGAGGAACACTAGAACCTCAAGCAAGATTGAGGTCAACAAAAAATTGACGCAGCCCGCTCCTGCGAAGGATCCGATGACCGTACGTAAGCCCCTGTCCCCGCTTCCGCAACCCGCAGTTGGCGCGGGTTGGACAACCTCTCCCACTGTGACAGCGGTACACATCCCCGAGCGCCCCGAGATCCCTCAGATTCCCGACCTCCCCGACTGCTCCCAGGGACGACTCCCCCGTCGCGTCCCGGTCCGTCGGATGCGCCAGATCCTGTGTCTGCTCCCGCTCCTGCTCGTCACCGTCGTCGCGGTCCAGCACCGCTCGGTGCTCGCCGAGGGCTTCGGCCAGCTGCGCGACGCCCAGTGGCCCTGGCTGGTGGTCGCCGCCGGTGCCACCTGTCTGACCTGGGTGGCCGCCGCGCTGACCCGGCAGGGCGCCGTCGTGGAGGCCCTGCCCAAGCGCCGGCTGCTGGCCACGCAGTTCGCGGCCGGGGCGGCCAACCATCTCCTGCCGTCCGGTCTGGGCGCGAGCGCGGTCAATCTGCGGTTCCTGACGGTGTGCGGGCTTCCGCTCGCGCGCTCGTCCGCCGCGCTCGCCCTGTATCTGCTGGCCGAGACGGTCGGCCGGCTGAGTCTGCTGGCCGCGCTGCTGGTCGTCTTCCCGGACGCGCTGCGGCTGGGCTCGCTCCTGCCCGACGGGGCGGTCGGCCCGCTCCTGCTGGCCGTCGCGGCGGTCCCCCTGGTCGCCGCCGGAGTGCTGGCGTGTGCGCCGCGCCTGCGGGCGGCCGTGTGCTCCTTCCTGCGGACCGCGCTGGGCGAGGCCCGCTCGGTGCACACCCGGCCGGCCCGGGCGTTCGCCCTGTGGGGCGGCTCGTTGGCCTTCCCGGCGCTGCAGGCGGCCGGACTGGCGGCGGTGGGTCAGGCGATGGGACTGCCGGTGCCGCCCGCGCACATGGCGGTGGCGTACCTGGCGGCGACCGTCGCCGTCGCGCTGGTGCCCACCCCGGGCGGGATCGGTTCCGTGGAGGCGGCGCTGGTCGTGGCCCTGGTGGCGGCGGGAGGTCCGGCCGCGGTCGCCACGGCCGTGGTCCTGGCCTACCGGATCATCACCGTCTGGGTGCCCCTGGTGCCCGGGGCACTGACCCTGGGCGCACTGGTCCGGCTGAAGGTGATCTGACCGCCCTGGTCCGGCTGAAGGTGATCTTGCCGCCCTGGTCGGGTGTGGTCCGGCCGTCTGGTCCGAATGTCTCAGACCGTGATCCGCACCGGGCCGCCCTCCGGATTTACGCGGCCGGTCCAGCGGGCCGTCAGGGTCACCGTCCGGTTCGGTACGGCGGTCCAGAGGCGGGCGCGGTGCAGGAGACGGCCGTCCTGGGTGATCCGCACGACCCGGCGGCTCAGCGGGACCGTCGTGCGCAGGACGTACGGCAGCCGGTCGCCCGCGGTGACACGGTTCGGCGCGATCCAGCGCAGGGGCGCGTCCACGAGCAGCGGGACGCCGTCGGGCCGTTCCGCTCCGGCCAGGGTCCGCAGGACCGCGTCGGCGGCGTGAACGCCCTCGCGGGTGGCGGTGGCCGCGCTCTCCACGGCGTGCAGCAGGCTGCCGACGGCGAAGACACCGGGGCGCGAGGTGTGCAGGGTGCCGTCGACGGCGGGGCCCTTGGTGCCGGGGTCGAGGGTGAGTCCGCCGCGCCGGGCCAGTTCGTGGTCGGGCACGAAGTCGCCGGTGAACACGACGGTGTCGCAGGGCAGTACGGCCGTCCTGCCGTCGCGGTGGCGTACGCGCACGCCCGACAGCCGGCCGTGACCGAGGAGTTCGGTGACGGCGGTGTCGGCGAGCAGCGGAACGCCGTGCCTGAGGCGGGAGTCGAGGGCGCGGGCGGGACCGGTCCGGGGGCGGGGCAGGTCGGTGACCATCGCGACGACGCCGGCTCCGGCGCTCCGTACGGTGCCGGCGGCGGCGTACGACACGTCCTCCGCGCCGACGACCACCGCGCGGGTTCCGATGTGCTGCCCGTACAGGTGCACGGCCTGCTGGAGTTCCCCGGTCGTGTACACACCGGCCGGGCGGGTGCCGGGCACGAGCCGGGCGGCGCGGGGGCGTTCGCGGGCGCCGGTGGCCAGGACGACCGCGCGGGCACGGAGGATCTCCGGCCCCTGCGGGCCGACCGTGTGCAGGGCCAGTGGGCCGGCCCAGTCGAGGGCCGTCACCCCGGTGCGGACGACGGCTCCGGCGCGGCCGGCGGCGGTGACGAGGAGACGGGCGTAGGCGGGGCCGGTCAGCGGATGCAGCAGAGTGCCGTAGCCGCCGTGGGCACAGTGCCGGGGCACTCCCCCGGCCTGCCGCTCCCGGTCCAGGACCTCGACGCGTCCCGCCCTTGCGACGGCCAGCCGCGCGGCGGCGGCGAGCCCGGCGGGCCCGGCGCCGACGACCAGGACATCGACATCACGCTCGACACTCACACCCGCCCCACCCTCACGCCACCGCCACCCGGACGAACCTCACGCTCCACACTCACACCCGCCCCGCCCTGCCCGCCCACCGCGACCCCGACGAACCTCACGCTCACGACCCACACCCTGTCTCTTATACACATCTGACGCTGCCGACGAATAGAGAGGTGTAGATCTCGGTGGTCGCCG